>CAZNDG010000027.1:0-42016 GCA_964571695.1 uncultured Syntrophus sp. | reverse complement strand
AACAAAATATGGCAGAACATACTTTAAAAGTCAGGATTCAGGACCAGCATACCGAAACTCTGCAATTTCCCGACACCGTGCAGCTTCGCAACCTCTTGGGTGAGCAGGACAAACATCTTCGCCAGTTGGAAAGGCTGACGCCGGTAAGAATCAGCGCCCGGGGCAATAACCTCTCCCTGTCCGGCGATGTGTCCTCCGTTCAGTTAATCAGAGATCTGCTCATCCAGTTGTATGGGATCATAGAAAAGGGATACCCCCTTTTTCCCCAGGATATCAACTACGCCCACCGCATTCTGGCCCAGGACGGGAAGGTTAATATCGAAAAAATCTTTCTCGACAAGGTTTTCGTTTCCGCCAAGAAAAGAGTAATTGCCCCGAAAAGCATGGCCCAGAAGCTCTATATCGATGCCATCCGGAAATACGACATGGTGTTCGGAATCGGTCCCGCCGGCACCGGCAAGACCTACCTGGCCATGGCCATGGCCGTTTCCGCTCTGATGGAGAAGAAGGTGTCACGCATCGCCCTGGCCCGTCCCGCCGTAGAAGCGGGGGAAAAATTGGGCTTTCTCCCTGGAGACTTGGCGGAAAAGGTAAACCCTTATCTGCGACCCCTCTATGACGCCCTGTTCGACATGATGGATATGGACAAGGCCACGGCGTTGATCCACAAGGGGATCATCGAAGTGGCCCCCTTGGCCTTCATGCGGGGACGGACCCTGAACGACGCCTTCGTAATCCTCGATGAGGCCCAGAATACCACATCGGAACAAATGAAGATGTTCCTCACCCGCCTGGGATTCGGCTCCAAGGCGGTAATCACGGGCGATGTTACCCAGATCGACCTCCCCCAGGAAAAGACATCCGGTCTCATTGAGGCGGAGAACATTCTGCAACATTCAGAAAGAATATCATTCGTTCATTTTTCCGAACTCGACGTCGTCCGGCATCCCCTGGTGCAGGAGATCATCCGCGCCTACAACCACCTCGATCAGGCGCGCGGCAAAGCCCGTTAGGAATATCCCCCCATGATCACGTGGAAAGAAATAGCCGCCAAGATTCTTGCCGAAATCCGGAAGCCCTTCGCACGTCCCGATTTGATCCCGGCGTTTATTGAGGATCCCGCCAGACAGCGCTGGCTTATCCTCATCCTGCTGAGCATCGTCCTCACCGTTATGCTGCTGCCAACGGTTACCATCATGGCGCCCCGTTACAAGATCGGAGCCATCGCGGATAAAAACATCAAAGCGGACCGTGACTTTCTGGTCGAAGAACGGTCGGCGACGGAGTTGAAACGGCTGGAGGCGGCAAAATCCTCCCGAAACATATTTGATTTAGACGATACGGTGCTGCCGCAAATCAGGGGCAACATCATGAAGGCCTTTCTTGCGGTTCAGGAGGCGGTAAAGAAAGCGGCCGCCGAGACAACGGAGGCATCACGAACGGCCTCCATTCAAAAGCAAAAGATTCTGGTTGTCATGGAACAGTACCTGGGCGTGCGCCTTTCCGATCAGGATTACTCGGTTCTTGCCAGTTATCGTTTTTCATCGGAAATAGCGGATCGCATCGCCGAGATCATCACCAAGGTCTATCAAGACAAGATGATCACCAATGTTGATTTTTCACCGCTGGAATACGAACGGGGGCTGATCGTAAAGAATGTCCGCACCCGTATGGAAAGGGATGAAAAAAACGCCGATGAAATCCTCCAGATGCAGGATGCCAAACGAATTTTAAAACAAAAGGCCCTAACGGCCATGCCGGACGACGACGCCGCCCTGAAAAAAACGGTAATCAACATTGCCGAAAAGCTTTTGCAGCCGAACCTTACCTATAATCGCCTGGAGTCTGAACAGCGTCGGCAGGCGTTGGTAGAGGCAGTAAAACCGGTGTATTTCGAGGTACAGAAAAATGAAATGATCGTCCGGGAGGGAGAGAAGATTACCGTCGCCGATCTGGACAAACTCAACGCCTTCTTTCGGGAGCAGCGCCAGCAGAAGACTTCCCGTTATGCCGGATTTATTGGCATGTTTTTACTGATATTTTCCCTGACGACGGCATTGCTGTTCCTCTCCCGGAAGGCCTTCGGAACCCAGGATATTCAACCGGGATCCAACCTCCGGCTGCTGTGCCTCACCATTATCATCATTATTCAAGTTGCGCTCATCAAGGCGGTGCTGTTCATTTCCGACGCCGTACACCAGGCCATGCCCATCCTCTCGAAAGATGCGATTATCTTTTCCATTCCCTTCGCCGTAGGCCCGCTGTTGACCGCTTATCTGTTCAATCGCCGCATCGCCCTGCTCATGTCGCTGTTCATAAGCTTTATCATTCCCTTTCTCGTCCCCCTGCCCGAGGCCTATCTGTCTCTGTTCGCCTTTCTGGGTTTTGTGGTTGTCATTTGTCTCAACGATCATTATCGACGACGTTCCGTATTCATAAAAACCGGCCTGCTTTTGGGGATGAGCAACGGCGCCTTTATTCTCGCCATTGCCCTGCTGTCAGCTCATCCGCTCTCTGTGGATACCATTTGGAAAATATTGTCCGGATTTGCCGGCGGGGTGATGAGCGGCATCATCGTGGCCGGCATCAGTCCCATTTTTGAAACTGCCTTCGACTTCACCACCGATATCAGACTGCTGGAACTGGCCAACCTCAACCAGCCGATTTTTCAACGGATGATAATGCAATCTCCGGGCAGCTATCATCACAGCATCATTGTCGGTTCCATGGTCGAGGCCGCTGCGGAGGCCATCGGAGCGGATCCTATTTTAAGCAAGGTCAGCGCCTATTACCACGACGTCGGCAAGATGAAAAAGCCCGTTTACTTCATTGAAAACCAGGACCGGGGTGAAAACCGCCACGACAAGCTTTCCCCACGGATGAGCGCTCTTATAATCATCGCCCATGTAAAGGACGGATGCGATCTTGCCGCCGATTATAAACTGGGAAGCAAGATCACCGACATCATCCGCCAGCATCATGGCACAAGCTTGGTGAGCTATTTCTACGAAAAGGCCAAACGGGACAAGGCGCCTTCCATGAGAGCGCTCCCGGAAAGCCATTTCCGCTATCCCGGACCGCGTCCACAGACTCGGGAAGCCGCCCTGGTCCTCCTGGGGGATGTCGTCGAAGCCTCCTCACGGACCCTTGTAGATCCGACACCCGCACGGATTCGCAATCTGGTGCGGGACCGCATGGAAAAGGTCTTCATGGATGGACAGTTGGACGAATGTTCTTTGACCTTGAAGGATCTGAATCTCATCCAGGATAGTTTCGTCAGGACTCTGAACGGTATTTTCCATCATCGCATCAGCTACTACGACGATGCTTCGGGAAAGAATAACAAGAAGGTGATCAAATCCTTTTATGAATATCCGGATCGAAAACCGGCAGAAAAAAACACCCATAAATCGCCGGCAGATTCGCAGCAGCATGGCGAGACTGCTTAGATGTCTCGGGCATGGCGATGCGGAAGTGAGCCTGCTGCTGGTGGATGACAAGGGGATAAGGGAGATCAATCGCTCCTATCTTCAGCGCGATTACCCCACTAATGTCATCTCCTTCGCCATGCGGGAAGGCCCCTACGGCCAGTTGCACCCCCAGGTGCTTGGCGATATAGTCATTTCCGTGGAAACGGCTTGCCGTCAGGGGGATAAGGGCGCCCTTTCCATGACGGAATCCCTCTCTTTCTTAATGATCCACGGTCTCCTCCACCTCCTGGGTTACGATCATGAAGGAGTGGACGCCCGGGAGATCAGTCGCATGGAGGAGAAAGAAGACGAATTGTTCTTCCTCCTCCACGGCTTTTCCCTGCAGCGTTGATCCGCCTGGCTATCCTTTCATCGCCTTGGCGATGTGCTTGACCATCTGGCCGAAAACCCCGACGATTATCTCCGGGGCCAGAAAATAATCGGGATGTCGAGTGTAAAGCTCTTCCGTCAGCAGACGGGACGCGCGGTCGATATCGCCCGATTTCCGGTATGCCGATTCGATGCGGGTTCGAAGTTCAGCAGCGGCAGTGATGGTCCGACGTACATAATCGCGAGCCTCGGGACCCACAATGTAGCCGTAATGGTCCGCCCCGTAATATTCCACTTCGAGGTCTTTCAACCGTTCCAGGCTATCCTGATACTGGGTGTAATTGGAGTTTCCCGAGGGAAATATCGCCTCATCAATGGGAATTCCTCCGGCATCGGAAGGAAGAAGGGTCTTCACTTCCGGGATGTAGGCGGAAATCGAACATGAGGAATGACCCGGGGTTTCCATGATCCTTACTTCCAGATCGCCCACTTTTAATAGGTCGCCGTCCCGGACAATGGTTCCTTGAACATCGTTTCTCCAATCCAGATCATGGCGCGCGAGGACATCAAGACAGCCCATCTTTTCCGCCACCGTCCGGCTGAAGGCGTTCATTGTTTCCACAGCCTTCGGCATGGTGAGAATGTCCCAGGCCCGCTGGGAGGCGTAAACCTTCAGCGCCGGATATTTTCTCCGGAAATATGGTACGGTGCCGACGTGATCGAAATGGGAATGAAGGATCAGCAATGATGTGATCTGCTCGCCTTCGATGCCGAAGGACTCCATCTGAGTTAGAACATCCTCCAGGATACAACTGATTCCGGCGCTGATGAGCATCGCTTCCCCATTTACAACCAATAGATACATCCCCGATTCCATGCGCCCCAAATACCATATTCTTTCGTTTACCTTGCCTGCAGTTCTGATTCTCATAAGCCCCCCTTGCTATGAAAGATCCCCCACGACAATATGCGCCTTCGACTTGAGCTGTCCCACAATTTGGTTGAAGGTGTCATATTTCCTTTTCTCCTTCAGGAAACCGGCAATCCTGATTTTCGTATCGTTATCAAGCGGCTGAGTCCTGGCCTGATGATGTTCCATAACCTGGATGATATGGGATCCATATTCTGTTTCCACAATGGGGCCGATTTCGTTCTTTTTTCTGGAAAAGGCGGCGTCTTCGAAAGGCTTCACCATCTGCCCCCTGGTAAACGTCCCCAGATCACCTCCCTGGGCCTTGCTGGGGCAATCGGAATTCGCCTTGGCCATCGCTCCGAAATCCTTTCCTTCCAAGATCTGTTGACGGAGTTTTTCCGCCTTTTCCTTCCGGATAGCCCGAGCCTGATTGTTCTCCCCTTCCTTCTTGGCCACCAAGATATGCCTTACATGGACGGATTCGGGGTTCTTGAATTTGTCCTGGTTATGCTGGTAGAATTCCTGGATCTCTTTTTCCGAGGGGGGGTATTTGACTTGTTTTTGACTTTCGACGAGTTTGTTTATTTTAATCCCCAGGGCGATTTCCTTTCGGAGCTGCTCCTTCTTTACGCCGCTCTTTTTCATCAAATCATCAATACTGGCTCCGGCGGGCAGACCGGCCTTCATTTCGGCGAGGGCGGCATCGACCTCGCCGTCCGTCGCGGCGATCTTGAGGCGGGTTACTTCCTTGAGCATCAACGTTTGCAGCACGAAATCATCCACAATCTGCTTTCGCAACATACCGGTCATCCGGTTTGCCTGCTCCGGAGCGAGGGAAGGAGAAAGAGCGGCCATTCGTTTTTTCACATCCGCATCAAGTTGCGCCCGGGTCATCTTTACCCCGTCCACCTCGGCGACAATGTCGGTCGGCAGGCGGTTTACCGTCACCGGTGTCGTTGGCGCATTGGGAGTTGGCGCCGGATTGGAGGTGGCGGCAGGGGCGGATTCATTCATTCCCTGGATCTGCCGGGGCTCATCGGTGCGGTTACAGCCGGCCGCGGAGATCAGTAATGCGGCGGCGATCAATGCCCAAATGAATCTTCTCAATTAATATCCCTCATTCTTTCGGTTTTGCTCGGTAATATATGCACAATCAGGATGTGCCGTCAAGGAAGACCCGTCTGCATTCACAGCCGATGACGGGAGATGTCTTGTTTATAAAAATAGTCCATAAATAGCCGGATATTGACATCTTCCGCCGTTCCCGGACCGGGCACGCAGGTTTATGCCCATATGGGCGCAAAGAGGTAATATTAACTGCTTGCAATCACGTTTATCTCCATGTTACCCCTCTGGGCATGAAGGAAAAGGTTTTAGATCTCGGCGTCGGTCCCATTCTCCCCCTCCTGATTAAGATGAGCTGGCCCTCCATGCTGGCCATGCTTTCCATGGCCATATACAACGTCATGGATTCGCTCTGGCTGGCCCGATTGAGTCCCCGGACCATCGCCGCCTTTACCATTACGTTTCCCTTGCAGATGGTCTTTGCCGCCATCGGGGTGGGTATCGGGGTTGGGGCTGGATCGTACGCCTCCCGCATGTTCGGCGCCGGCGAAGCGGATAAGGCGAGAAAAACCGCCGGACAGGTCATTTTTTTATCCGTCAGTGCCGGTCTCTCGCTCATCGCGCTCACCTATGCCTTTCCAGATTTTCTCCTCCGCCTTTTCGGCGCCTCAGGGGAAACGCTCGTTTTGGCAAAACGTTATCTGATGTGGGTCGTCCTGAGTTCTCCATTCCTGCTGTTCATGATGATGGCCAACAATCTGTTTCGTGCCGAAGGTCTGCCCAATCTATCCATGTATGCCATTCTAACCTTTACCTTCCTCGGGGCTATCCTGGATCCCCTGCTGATTTTCGGCTGGGGAGGCTTCCCGGCGCTGGGTATCGAAGGAGCGGCCCTGGCGGCCATTGTAGGACAGGTAGCATCCGGTCTCCTTTCTCTATATTTCCTCCTTTTCAGGTCGTTGCGGTACCGAATTGACTTACGGGATCTCCTCCCCGATCCGGCCATAATCCGGGCTATCCACCAGACAGGATTGCCGTCCGTGCTGATGAATCTTGTCTTCAGCGCCGTAATCATCATTTACAACAACATCCTTGCCTATTACGGTCATCTGGCGCTGGCGACACTGGGGATTTGTTTCCGCATCAACGGCCTGGTGATGATGGTTCTCTTCGGCATCGGTCACGGGGTTATGCCCATGGTGGGCTACAATCTGGGCGCCAAGCTCTATGACCGCCTCATCGCCACCGTGCAGGTGGCGGTAAGGTGCTCCATGCTTTTTGCCGGGGCCAGCAGCGTTATCATCTTTATCGGCGCCGACCTTATTCTTAGTTCTTTTACCGATGAACGGGAACTGCTGGCCATAGCCGCTCCGGCCCTGAAGATCTTCATCTCCACTCTCGTTCTGGCCGCACCGAGCATCGTATGGATCAATCTCTTTATCGGTCTCGGCAAAGGCATGACCGCTATGACGCTACTCTTTATCCGGGACGCCCTGTTTCTTATCCCGCTTATGTATCTCTTTTCTTTGTGGCTGGGTCGCGACGGGGTATGGATGGCCCAACCCGCATCAACGGCGGTGTCCTTCCTTATCATCTGGGCATGGTCCGGAAAGGAATTGGCGGCGATCCGGAATCTGAAGGAGCAGACAAATCCTTGACGGAAAAGACAGACATGTATTGCGCACCGATAATGTATTGTATTTATTGATTATACAGCAGATATGGAATATTTATTTAAAAGAAATTAACATGACTGATGTTGCGGAAGGGGGGAAATACTGATTATTTAAAAAATTGCCCCTGCGACGGGCGACGGCGCAGGGGCATGAATGCTAAAAATAATAATGAACAGGAATCAGCTCCAGAGAGTTGAATCCTTGACTATAGGGGTTGAACGTTTACAGCCGCCGGTCCTTTCTTCCCCTGTTCGACATCGAAGCTTACCCGTTGTGACTCAAACAGCGTTTTGAATCCGGAACCCTGAATGGCACTGAAATGGACGAAGACGTCACCGCCTTCATCGTTCTCGATGAAACCCCATCCCTTTTTTTCATTGAACCATTTCACTTTACCCTCTGCCAAAACATACCCTCCTTTCCTCCGTATAAAAAATAAAAAACCACTCCGGATAATTCGTTATACCCGAGGTGGCCATAAAATCACTTCTGAACATTTTTTCTCAAAACCGGGCGGTAGTGCCGTTATTCTCTCCGGCGCAGGCCAATGATCGATAAGACGCGTTTATTGAGTGTTTCCGCTATCACTACTTATCGAGGAAAGCAAGTTTTTTTATGAACCATTTTGTGCACATCAAACTTCAATTTTCTAACGATGACAGGCGACGAGATGCCCGTCCACAATTCCGGCAATCCCGGGGGCGGTTTCCCGGCAGACCGGCAAAGCCTCCGGACAGCGGGGCCAAAACAGACAACCGGTTTCGCTCCTCTCCCCTTCCCCGAAAGACACAAATACCTCCCTTTCTCTTTTCACCGCTTGTCCGGTAAAACTGGGGACGGCATCCATGAGCATCCTTGTGTAGGGATGGCGGGGATTTCCGAAGATCGCCTCATTGGGGCCGATCTCCACAATGCGGCCGCCGTACATCACCGCCACCCGGTCGCTCATGAACCGGATCACCCCCATATCGTGGGAGATGAAAAGATAACTCAGATTGAATCTGTCTTGAAGATCCTTCAGCAAATTCAGGATCTGTGCCTGGACCGATACATCGAGGGCGGACACCGGTTCGTCGGCGATGACAATCTCAGGATTCAGGGCGATGGCCCGGGCAATTCCCAGCCGCTGTCTCTGACCGCCGCTGAATTCATGGGGATATCTGTTCTTTTGTTCGGACGACAACCCCACCATTTTCAAAAGACCGTCCAGATCTCCCCGGGACTCGCCGTCTGTCCTTCCTTCGTGGATCCGGAACGGCTCCCCGACAATGGCGCCGGCGCTCATCCGGGGGTTTAGCGAGGCGTAGGGATCCTGAAATATATACTGGACCTTTTGCCGGTATTCGCGAAGTTCCGCCTGTTTTGCTCCAAAGATGTCGATTCCCCGGTAATATATCTTTCCCGAAGACGGCCTCTCGATACGAGCCACCATCCTCGCCAGCGTCGTTTTGCCGCAGCCGCTTTCCCCCACGAGTCCGAGTGTTTCTCCGGCGTGAATCTCGAAACTGACATCCCGCACGGCGTGACAAGCATCCGGGGCGGAAGAAAAGAATTTTCTTTTGAGTGCAAAAGACTTGTCGATCCGTTGGACCGATAAGAGGGGGGCATCCATTATTTCAGTGGTATTTCCAGCAGCGAACAGATTGATGTGGATGATCATTTTTTCGCCAAGGAGGTTCGAGATTCCGGCATACAGGCATGACATCCCCGCACCGTTCGTGAAAACGGCAACCGGCCGGCATGGCGGCAAGATCGGGCGCGCCGCCGGAAATCATAGGCAGGCGCTTCCCAGGTCCAAATTTGCCGCCGATGCGGGGTATCGATTCCAGCAGCCCTACGGTGTAGGGATGAAGAGGCCGGGAAAAAATGACTTCCGCGTCGGCGCACTCCACGAATTGGCCGGCGTACATCATGGCCACCTGGCGGGCTGTCTGGGAGATGACGCCCAGATCGTGGGTAATGAGGATCACCGCTGTCCCCAACTCGCTTTGAAGTTGTTTCATGAGTTCCAAGATCTGTGCTTGAATCGTTACATCGAGGGCGGTTGTGGGCTCATCGGCGATCATGAGGCGGGGCCGGCAGGACAACGCCATGGCGATCATCACCCGCTGGCGCATCCCGCCGCTCAACTGATGAGGATAGTCTCTCATCCGTTGTTCCGGTTGAGTTATACCCACCGTTCGCAGCATCTCCACCGCCCGCTCCCATACCTCACGCCGGGATCCTCTCTGATGCAACTCCAATGTCTCCCGGATCTGGTCGCCGATACGGAAGACAGGGTTCAGGGAGGTCATGGGTTCCTGAAAGATCATCGAAATCGATTTCCCCCGGATTTTCCTCATCTCATTTTCCTGCAGACTGAGGAGGTCCTGATTGCCTAAAAGTATCTTGCCGCCAACGTATTTTCCCGGCGGTGTCGGCACCAGCTTCATTATCGACAGGGAAAGGACCGTTTTGCCGCATCCGGATTCCCCCACAATCCCCAGGGTATCCCCGACATCGACCTGGAGGCTGACGTCGTCAACGGCGCGGACTTCACCCCGCCGCGTATCGAAGAATGTGGAAAGACTTTCTATTTTAAGCACCGGCGCCATGCCTGCCGCGCCTCTCTATTGTCGGCAGCGGTTTCTCAGGAACCGGACAAGGAGGCGAACCCCAACTCCTGATGCCCCCTTGGGGTGATAGGCCGTTCCCTTGGTCAGCCAGGCTGGTCCGGCGATGTCGAGATGGACCCAGGGATAGGGACCCACGAAGCTGCTCAGAAAAGCTGCCGCCGTAATGGCGCCGCCAGGCCGACCGGCGGAATTCTTGAAATCAGCCACTTCGCTCTTGATCTGTTCGTGGTAGTTTTCCCAGAGGGGAAGCTCCCAGACCATCTCCCCGGTCTGCTCCGAGGCACGCTTTATCTCTTCCTTCAATGGCCCGTCCGCGCCCATCATCCCCGTCACCTGCTCGCCCAGCGCCACAATGCAAGCCCCAGTCAGGGTGGCAACGTCGATGATGGCCGCAGGTTCGAATCTTGAGGCGTAATGCAGGGCGTCGGCTAAGATCAACCTTCCCTCCGCATCGGTATTGATGACTTCGATGGTCTTTCCTGACATGGATCTGAGAATGTCCCCGGGGCGGCAGGCCTTGCCGCCAGGCATATTTTCCGTTGCCGGGATCAGGGCCACTACATTGATGGGGAGTCCCAGTTCGGATGCGGCGCTTACGGCGGCCAGTACAGCCGCTCCTCCGGCCATATCCGACTTCATTTCATCCATCTTCTCCGCCGGTTTCAAAGAGATGCCGCCGCTGTCAAAGGTAAGGGCCTTGCCGACAAAAACGAGTGGAGCCGTTGCCTCATCTCCACCCAGATAGGAAACGATGATAAATTTCGGCTCTTGAACGCTCCCGCTGGCCACTCCTAACAGGGCGTTCATCCCCAGGCGCTTCATCTCCGGCGCCGAAAGGATCGTTACCTTCAACTTGTCCCTTTTTTCAGTCAGAGCCTGCGCCTTTTCAGCCAAGACGGTAGGTGTAAGCTCGTTGGCGGGCATGGATATGAGATCCCGAGCGAGGTAAACCGCTCGAGAGATCTTTACGGCCACAGCCGTCTCCGTCCGGACCGCTTTCGCTCGGCTGCGTTCCGGCACTAAGATCGTTAAAGACTTGAGGTCTCGCACTTCCTCCCGGTCCAGTGTTTTGAAGGCGGAAAACTTGTAAAGGCCGAGAGTTACTCCCTCCACCGCGGCCCCCGCCACTTCCGGTCCGTCGAACTGCAGATAAGAGGGATCCAGCAGCAAAATCAGTTTGTCCTCCCGATGTGATTGTGCCGCTTTTCCGGCATTGGCGGCAGCGCCGCGGAACTTTTCCAGGGTAAATTCATTCCTTTTTCCCAGACCGATCAGGATGATCATTGTCGGCGCCGGTCCGTGTTCAGGAAAGACAACCGTCTCCCGATAGAGTTTACCGGCCAAGTCGTTTCTTTTGAGGATCTTCCGGATCAGATTGAGAGTCTCCTTTCCGAAGGGCCAGTTATCCGCCTTTTCGAACCTTTCCCCCTGAAAGACAAAAATTCCCAGGCATCCCAAATCCTGATCCGTGCCGGCGACGGCGTTCCGGACGGTCACTTTTAATTCTGACTTCAATATTTCTTCCTCCCGTCCCGGTGGGGAAAGAAAAAAGCGGTTGATTACCGGGAACAAGAAATCAACCGCTCGATTAGTTTTACTTCACGATCTAACTAAGATGACCCTACAAAAGACGATGAAGCCGCGCTTATATGCAAGGCGTATCATCAGCATCCGCTGCCATAGAGATCATATTTGGAGGCGGCAACCGGATTCGAACCGGTGAATAACGGTTTTGCAGACCGCTGCCTTAGCCACTTGGCTATGCCGCCTGATTTTCTGGAGCGGGCGAACGGATTTGAACCGTCGACGTCCACCTTGGCAAGGTGGCACTCTACCGCTGAGTTACGCCCGCAAGTATTGATCACGTCTGGTGGCTGACTATAACATCAGCCTTTTTTTGTCAATAAAAAAGTTCAGGAAGTCTCGTTGTCACGGCTCTCTGAGGCGCGGTCCACGAGCCAGAGCACTGCCGCCATATATTCAGTCATCGCGGCAAAGAAGATGTTGTTGTGGTTTGCCCCCGGCACCCGGAGCATCCTTTTTATTGGGGCCGGGGATGCTTCGTATAATGCCTCACCTTCATTAAAGGCGATTATTTGGTCGAATTGGGCGTGAATGATCAGGGTAGGCTTAGATATATTCTTGATTTTAATTATATTTCTCGGACCCCGGACTTCGTCAAGATGAAAGTACTCCATGTCGACGCCCATCAATCTCAATAGTGGACCAAGGTAGGCGAAACCGCTCTCGATGATCAATCCGTCCATATCATGGTGACGGCGGTGGCCTATCTCCAGAGCGGAGGCGCTGCCAAGGGACCTCCCCATAACGATCACGGAACCGGTAAAGCCCTCCTCACGGAGCCATCCTTTTACATGGTCGAATATCACCAGGCAATCCGTCATCATGGCGCTTACCGTCGGGATGCCGGTGGACACGCCGTAGCCCCGGTAATCGGCGATGAGAAAATTGATCCCCCGGTCGGTGTAGAAAGGCGCTATATCCTGATAATCGGATGCAATTTCACCATTTCCATGGAAGAAGATGATATTGGCGGCGGCTGGAGAGTCGAGGTATGCCTGGACTTGAACTTGAACCCCATCGGCTACCGGAACCATCAATGATGTCGCCACACAATGATTTAGGGCCAGGGACCAGTCGGGGCGGGGATAGAATAGAACCCGCAATATTTCCGGCCGGTCGAAAGTCCGGCAATCAGTGATTTCACCCATCGGCCCCCTCTTTTTCCAACAGGATGTGCCGGTAAAATTTCGTCAAGTAGTCCAAACCGGAATAGACGCTGAGAATCAAGGCGATAAACAGGATGGTTGTCCCGACCACATGGGCGTCCGCGCCTAAAAATGGGTAATGAATCATCAAGGCCGATACGGCGAAGACCTGGCATAAAGTCTTCTGCTTGCCCAGCCAACTGGCCTGGATTATATGTCCCTCCGAAGAGGCGATATTCCTGATCCCGTCCACGGCAAAATCCCGGATTACGATGATGGCTACAACCCAGGCCGGGATCCTGCCGATGGGGATCATCAGGATCATGGCGGTGTTGATTACCAGTTTGTCGGCGATGGGATCCAAAAATTTTCCCAACGTAGTGACGATCCCGTAGCGGCGGGCGACATAGCCATCGAGCATATCGGTAAAGGAAACGGCAATGAACAGGGCGGCGATTATGAGACTCATCGTCTGCCCGGGCGACAAAAGAAGCAGAAACAGCACCGGGACGAACGAGATCCGCACCATCGTGATGGTGTTGGGAAGATTGAAGAGTTTCCTCTTCTCCGGCGAAAGGGGCAAAGAGTCAAAATATCTTTGAAGATGGTCGATCATAAAATTATGTTCATGTCTTTTTCACGTCCGGATGAAACCCCGCTGATCATTAGCCGGCCTTGCGAGACAGTCAAGACCTCAAACATCATTTCTTCGGGACACGTTGCCAGTCGGATAGAAATGCTTCCACTCCGCGATCCGTCAGGGGATGCTGGGCCAACTGCTTGATTACCTTGAAGGGGATAGTAGCGATATCCGCCCCCATCAAGGCCGCTTCCAAGACATGTCCGGGATGCCGGACACTGGCAACGATCACTTCCGTTTCATATCCATATTGATCGTAAATATTGATTATCTGTTCTACCAGGGCCATGCCGTCATGGGAGATGTCATCCAGGCGCCCTACAAAGGGACTCGCGTAAGCCGCCCCGGCCTTGGCGGCCATCAGGGCCTGGAGGGGAGAAAAGATAAGAGTCTGATTTACCGGTATGCCCTCGGCGGCGAAGAGACGGGTGGCCTTCAGACCGTCCAAGGTCATCGGCACTTTGATAACGACCTGATCTCCTAACTTGGCCAGTTTTTTACCTTCCTTGAACATCTCGCCGGCTTCCAAACTTAAGACTTCCAGGCTTACCGGTCCGCTTACCTCCTTGAGAATGGCCCTCACCACTTCCGCAAAGGGCCTATTTTCTCTTGCAATCAGGCTGGGATTGGTCGTGACTCCATCGACCATTCCGAAGCTGGCCCCTTCTTTGATCTCTTCGATATTAGCGGTATCTATGAAGAATTTCATGACCCCTCCTTATTATTGTCCTGCTGGGACGCATTCTTATATTTTTCCATGCAATTGCGGCTGCAGAAATAAAGGATTTTTCCGTTTTCCCGCCATATGCAGGCATTGGTGATCGGTATATAGGTGTGACAGCAGGGATCCTCGACAAGTTCCTCGCCGGCGGTGAGATTTTCCCGCTGTTCTTTAGAGATGGGGTTCACTGTCTTGTTCCCCGGCAGGAAGAGCATCCGGGTGAGCCGGTAAACAAGATAGAAAACTATGATCGCGATAATGAGCCTGAGAATCATTTTTCTTTCCACAGGATAACTTTTTATTGACTAATCAACTCGACCGATGACCGATCGTCTTCGTTGAGACGGATCAGTAATCCCTGCATGGAGATGCCGAAAGCGGGATGGACCAGATAACCGGCAATTTCACACATCGGGATCAAAACGAAACGCCGCCGGTGGCATTCGGGATGAGGAATTACCAGGTCATCTTCCCGCAACAGCTCCTGGCCGTAAAAAATCAAATCCAGGTCGATAAGCCGGGGACCCCAGCGCCGGGATTCCCGGCGCCCCATCTCAAGCTCCGTGGCCCGCAGGTTTTCCCACAGGCGCCGGGGTGACAGGATAGTGCGGATCTCCGCCACCGCGTTTACGAAACTATCCTGATTACGAAACCCTATGGGCTCCGTCCGGTACAAGGAAGACGCCCGCAGGAGCTTCACCCCCTGCATGCCCCGCAACTTATCCAGTGCCAGCCGGCATTGGATAAGCGGCCCATGCAGGTTAGAGCCGAGACCGATGTAGGCGATGGTGCCGGCAGCGGTCATCTTAGCGCGTTCTCAGCCCCAGCACGTCCTGCATGTCGTAGAGCCCCTTTTGCTGGTTGACGATCCATCCGGCCGCCCGTAGCGCCCCCCGGGCAAAGTTGTCCCGGTTGTGGGCGCGATGGATGAACTCCAGCCGTTCGCCGTTGGTGACGAACATCACATTGTGTTCGCCGACGATATCGCCGCCCCGGAGTGTCTGGATGCCGATCTCCGCCTTCTTCCTCTCCCCGATCATTCCCTTGCGGGTATAGACGGCATCCCGGTCGAGATTCCTGTCGAGCGTCGCGGCGATGATCTGGGCCATCTTCATGGCCGTGCCGCTGGGGGCGTCTTTTTTGAGATTATGATGCGCCTCCAGGATCTCCACGTCGTAGTCGTCGCCCAGGATAGCCGCCACGTTTTCCAAAACCTTGAACATGACGTTTACCCCGACGCTCATATTGGGGGCGATAACACAGGGTGTTTTCTTCGCCAATTTCGCGGCAACCTTCAACTCCTCGGGAGTAAAGCCCGTGGTGCCGATGACCATTGGTTTGCCGGCCTTGGCGGCAATTTCCAAATGCCGCAGGGACGATTCATGATGGGTAAAATCAATGACTACGTCTCCCTCCTTGATTACCTTCTTTAAGTCGTCGGTAACGAAGATGCCTGTCTTGCCAATGCCCAGCACTTCTCCCAGATCCCTGCCCACGGCAGGATGGCCTTTTGCCTCCACGGCCGCGGATACTTCCATATCCGCTGCCGCCGCGACGAGATTGCCGATCCTGCCTCCCATCCTACCGCCCGCACCCATGAGAATCGTCTTGATCATCTTTTCCTCTCCTTATTTAAGCAACCCGTAGTTGGTCATGCTCTTACGGAGTTTATCGTAGTTTGTCTCCGACATCTTGACCAGCGGCAGCCGCACTTCGTATTCGATCTTGCCCATCATAGCCAGAGCGGCCTTAACGGGCGTCGGGTTCGTTTCGATGAAGAGGGAATCTACTAAGGGCACCATCCGATAATGAAGATCTTTGGCTTTCTGTAAATCTCCGGCGGCGAAGGCGTCCACCAGGGCCGCCATATCTTTTGGGACGATATTGGAGATGACGGAGATAATCCCGTGACCACCCAGGCAAAGCAGCGGATATGTAAAGAAATCGTCGCCTGAGAGGACGGCGAAATCAGGACCGCAAAGCTGGATCACTTCATGCATCTGCTTCAAGGATCCGGAGGCCTCTTTCGTGCCCACGATGCCGGGAACCTTGGCCAGTCTGGCCATGGTTTCAGGCAGCAAATTGACGCCGGTACGGCCGGGTATGTTGTAAACGATAACAGGAATCTTCACCTGTTCGGCGATCGTTTTGTAGTGCTGATACAGGCCCTCCTGGGTCGGGCGGTTGTAGTAGGGACATACCATCAAGGCGCCGTCGGCCCCCACTTCCCGGGCATGCTCCGTAAGGCGCAGCGCTTCCGCAGTGGAATTAGAGCCCGTGCCGGCAATGACGGGAACACGCTTCTTGACGGCATCCACGGTTATTTCGATCACCCGGTCGTGCTCTTCATGGGAAAGGGTCGGAGATTCGCCCGTCGTTCCGCAGGGCACGATTCCGTCCGTCCCATTTTCGATTTGAAACTCAATGAGTTCCCGAAGTTTTTCTTCGTCAACCCGCCCATTTTTGAACGGGGTGACAATAGCGACAATGGCTCCCTTAAACATAGGCCCTCCTTAAAATTGATTTAGCGTTGCTTTTTAACACATCCGGTATTTTCTCACCACGAATAAGTTCATGAAGATCCTCCCGCTTACGGATCACGTGGTAACGGTCGCCCATGACCAGCACTTCCGCGGCCCGGGGGCGGGAATTATAGTTTGAAGACATGGTGAATCCATAGGCCCCGGCGCTCATGACCGCCATCAGGTCTCCCCGGGCGAAGACAGGCAGTTTCCTTTCTTTGGCCAGATAATCGCCGGATTCGCAGATCGGACCGACGACATCGGCAATGATTTCCCGGCGACGCGATTTCCGGACCTGCTGGATTTTGTGATATGATTTGTACAGGCTCGGCCGGACCAGATCGTTCATTCCCGCATCGACGACGATGAATTTCTTCTCTTCATTTTCTTTGGTATAAAGGACGGTGGTGACCAGGATGCCGGCATTGCCGACGATGACCCGGCCGGGCTCGAAAATGAAGGTACAGGATATGTCCCGGGAGGCGCCGATGATGGCGTCGGCATACTCCGAAGGATGCGGGGGCGTCTCGTCCTTGTAGGTAATACCCAATCCGCCGCCAAGATCGAGATAGCGGATGCCGATCCCCGCCGCCCGCAGGACCTGAAGGAGTTTCTTCAGACGGTCCAAGGCGTCGATGAAAGGGGACATCTTCGTCAATTGGGAGCCGATATGACAACTGACGCCCTTGAGATCCAGATGACGGTATTTTTTTGCCTGAAGATAGGCCTGATGTGATTTTTCTACGTTGATCCCGAATTTGTTCTCCTTCAAACCGGTGGATATATAGGGATGGGTCTCCGGATCGACATCCGGGTTGACCCTCAGCGCCACCCCCGCACTTTTCTTCAGCCGGCCCGCGCAGGCGTTGATTATCTCCAGCTCCTGAAAGGACTCCACATTGAACATCAGGATGCCGGTTTCCAGGGCGTATTCAATCTCTTCGATCCGTTTTCCCACCCCGGAATATACGACCTTCCGGGGATCAACTCCCGCCCGGAGGGCGCGATAGAGTTCCCCGCCGGAGACGATATCCACCCCACCCCCTTCCCGGATGAAGATCTTGAGGATGGCGATATTGGAATTGGCCTTGGCGGCGAAGCAGGTGATATGAGGAATGGTGTCGAAGGCGTCGTCAAATACCCGGAAGTGATTCTTCAAGGTGCGGTGGCTGTAAATATAAACCGGTGTGCCCACCACCGCCGCGATTTTGGCGACGGGCGTTTCTTCGCACCACATTTCCCGGTCCTGGTAATGAAAATCATGCATTGGTCAAGGCGTCCTTAGTTAAGTTTTATGGTTTAAACGTTATCTCGACGGGTGTGGAAACCGCCAGCACGGAACCCCCGGGTGCTCCCAATTCGAGGCGGTAGCCATAATTGCCGCCCCTGGTCGCCGAGCGGTCCAGGTAGCGATAGCTCCGCGGCCCATCTTCCTTGTCCGCGAAATCCGCCGCCGCGGCTCTCGTGAGGACGATATAATCCTTTGGACAACCGGGGCAATCGTCCTTTTCAAGGTCCCAAGTAACTCTCCATATCTGGAAATATTTACCCTCAGAATCATTCTCCGGCGCCGATTTCAAGGTCCACTTGAGGAGGACGCCATCCACAGCCGCCATGGCCGTAAGGTCGCTTATCCTGGCCTGAGGTTGATGTTGCCTGGGCACGGGATCGCCTTTCTTCCCGCAGGCGGCAATGTTCGCAATCAGGATCAGGATGAAAACGATCAGCAGTGCCGCTGGGACATCACTCGCCCTGTTCAATTTCCCTAATCCTCTCGGCTACCCGCTCCGGGGAAGTCCCGCCGAAGGTCTTCTTCATATTCACGGACCTGGCCGCCTTGAGGCGGGGACGGACATCATCGGCGAACACGGAGTGAAATTTTTTTAGTTCCTTTAAGGTAATCATGTCGAGTTCCTTCCCGTAATCCAGGCAATAGGCGACGATCCGGCCCACGATGCCGTGCGCCTCGCGAAAGGGAACCCCCTTTTCAACGAGATATTCCGCCAGATCGGTCGCCGTGGTGAATCCGAGTTCCGCCTCCGCCTCCATCCGCGGACGAAGATAAACGATACGTGCGATCATTTCCGTGAGGATCGCCACCGAGGAGGTAACGGTATCGACCGTATCGAACAGCGGCTCCTTGTCCTCTTGAAGATCACGGTTATAGGTCATGGGCAGGCCTTTAAGTATCGTGAGGATGGCGATTAGATGACCGTAAACCCGGCCCGTTTTTCCGCGAACCAATTCCGCCACATCGGGATTCTTCTTCTGGGGCATGATACTGCTCCCAGTCGTGAAGGCATCTGATATCTCCACGTAACCAAATTCCTGGGAAGACCAGATGATGAGGTCTTCACAAAAGCGGCTCATATGCGTCATGAGCAGCGAGGCGGAGAAGATGAACTCGGCGATAAAATCACGATCCGAGACGGCGTCCATGCTGTTACGGCTGATCCGGGGAAATTGCAGGAGTTCGGCCGCATATTTCCGATCCAGGGGAAGGCTCGTTCCCGCCAGGGCCGCCGATCCCAGCGGCATGACGTCGATCCGTTTCCGGCAGTCCCGGAGGCGCTCCTCGTCACGGTCGAACATCTCCCAGAAGGCGAGGAGATAATGGGCCAGCAATACCGGTTGAGCCTTCTGGAGATGGGTATAACCGGGCATCACGGTTTCGATATCCTTCTTGGCCTTCTCTACCAGCCGCTTTTTCAACTCACCCACAAGCTTCAGCAAGACGTCGGTTTGTACCCGCAAATAGAGACGAACATCCAGGGCGACTTGGTCGTTGCGGCTCCGACCCGTATGAAGTTTTTCCCCCGCCTTTCCGATCTTGACGGTCAAGGCCTTCTCAATGGCCATGTGGATGTCTTCGTCACTCTCGTCAAAGCGGAAGCTTCCTGATTCCAGATCCTCTCCGATGGCCTGCAAACCTCGGCAGATCTCCTCCGCTTCCGCTGGGGAAATGATCCCCTGCCGGGCAAGCATGCGGGCGTGGGCGTCACTGCCCGCAAGGTCGTAAGGATATAGGCGACGGTCATAGGCAAGGGATGAGGTGAAAGACTCCACCCGCCGATCCGTATCTTTTTTGAAACGCCCGCCCCAGGGTTTTTTTGATTTAGACTTCTTTTCTTTCATTTCCATCTATATTTCTATGCCTACCCATTTTTAGGTCAATTTTACTTCCTGCGCTCGCCTTTACGGCGGTCCCTGATTCTTCGCTCACCTTTGCGACGCTCTTTACCTTTATTTGCGTCCTGCCCCCCCCTTTGCATGGCCTGAATCTTCAGGCGCAGGGCGTTGAGGCGGATGAAGCCCGTGGCGTCCATCTGGTTGTAAACCTCTTCTTTTTCAAAGGTTGCGAAATCTTCCGAATACAGCGAGAAGGGTGATTTCCTGCCCGCGACGATGGCGTTTCCCTTGTAGAGTTTCAGACGGGCCGTCCCGGTGACGTTCTCCTGGGTGGCATCGATATAAGCCTGCAGGGTCTTCATTTCCGGGGCGTACCAGAACCCGTTGTAGACAAGCTGGGCGTATTTGGGGATCAGTGAATCCCTCATGAGCATTACCTCGCGGTCCATGGTAAGCGATTCCACCGCCCGATGGGCAATCCAGAGGGCCGTTCCACCGGGAGTCTCATAAACTCCCCGTGATTTCATGCCGACGAAGCGGTTCTCCACCATATCGACCCGGCCGACCCCGTTGGCGCCCGCCAGTTCATTCATGACCTCCATGAGGCGTGCCGGGGTAAGACGCCTGCCGTTCACGGCCACCGGATTGCCTTGCTCGAAATCGATCTCCACATAGGTAGGCTTGTCCGGGGCCGCTTCCGGGGAAACGGACATGACAAACATGTCTTCAGGAGGTTCCGCCCAGGGATCCTCCAGAATACCCCCCTCGTGGGAGATGTGGAGGGAATTTCGGTCGCTGCTGTAAGGTTTTTCCTTCGTCACCAGGGGGACGGGGATGTTGTATTTGGCCGCATACTCCAGCATCGACCGGCGGGAGTCGAAGGTCCAATGGGGATCCTTCCATGCGGAAATAATGCGGATATGGGGATCAAGGGCCATATAGGTCATTTCAAACCGGACCTGGTCGTTGCCCTTGCCTGTCGCGCCGTGGCACACGGCGTCCGCACCTTCGGCATGGGCGATTTCCACCTGTCGCTTTGCTATCAGTGGCCTCGCCAGGGAGGTTCCCAGAAGATAAACCCCTTCATATACGGCATTGGCTCGCAAGGCGGGAAAGATAAAGTCACGGGCGAACTCCTCGGTAAGATCGTCGATATAGATCTTGGCGGCCCCGGTGTTGACGGCCTTTTCCCGGAGTCCGTCCAGTTCCTCCTTCTGTCCCACATCGGCGGCGAAACAGATTACTTCACATTTATAGGTTTCCAGAAGCCAGCGCACGATAACCGATGTGTCCAGACCGCCCGAATAGGCAAGAACAACCTTTTTTACCTTTTTGTTCATGATATATTTTCCTCCTTCATGAGTGTTTCCAAAATCGCCTTCTGGACATGGAGACGGTTTTCCGCCTGATCGAGGACGACGGAATGCGGCCCGTCGATGACCTCGGAGGTTATTTCCTCGCCCCGGTGCGCCGGGAGGCAATGCATGACTATATAATCCTCCCGTGCATGCGACAAGAGGCTTGCGTTGACCTGATAAGGCTTGAAGACTCGGGAACGATGTTCCCGTTCGGTCTCCTGCCCCATACTTGTCCAGACATCCGTATAGACCACATCCGCCTTTTCCACTGCTTCCTCAGGATCTCGATAGAGGTATATCCCTTCCCGTGTTTCTCTTCTCCCCCGGGCAAGAAGTTCCGAGTCGGGGTCGTAGCCTTCAGGGCAGGCCAAGGCCAGTTTCAGGTGCAGACGTGACGCCGCGTTGATCCAGGAATTGGCGATATTGTTCCCGTCCCCGATATAGGCGATCTTCAAGCCCCGGTAATCTCCCTTCTTTTCCATGATCGTGAACAGGTCGCTCAGGATCTGGCAGGGATGCAGCAGGTCGGTAAGGCCGTTGATCACGGGAATATCGGCATGAGCGGCCAGATCTTCGACGGTTTTCTGGGCAAAGGTTCTAATCATTATTCCATTCAGGTATCGGGACATGATCTTGGCCGTATCGGATACGGTTTCTCCCCGACCGAGCTGGGTGTCGCTGGTGTTCAGGAAGACTGCCAGCCCGCCCAACTGGTACATTCCAACCTCGAAGGAAAGACGAGTCCGGGTTGATGCCTTTTCGAAGATCATGCCGAGGGTCTTGCCCGCCAGAACCTGATGGGGTCTTCCCTCTTTTAGAAACCGTTTCAATTCCCGACTGCGGGTGAAGATGAAATCGAAATCCTCCCCCGTGAGGTCATACTCGGTAACCAGATCCTTGTTCATTCCTCCTCCTTGAAGACCTCGTCCAGAATCGCCGCGGCCTGATCGATGTCTTGCTTCGTGGCGATAAGGGGGGGCACGAAACGCAGTACATTGGGACCCGCCGAGGCGATCAGCAATCCCCGCTTCATGGCCCGGGCGATGATCGCCGCTGCTTCACCGTTCAGTTCCACCCCCACGAGAAGTCCCCGGCCCCGGACCTCTTTGATGAGCTGATGCCGGGCCCGCAATTCCTCGATCCTGGCCATCAGATAGGAGCCTTTATTTCGGCACTCCTGAACGATTCCCTCGCTAAGCAATACCGCCAGTGTAGCCCTGGCTGCCGCCATACCAAGGGGGTTGCCTCCGAAGGTGGAGGCATGACTCCCCGGTGCAAAGGCGTCGGCGACTTTTTCTCCGGCCAGGGTCGCCCCGAGGGGAAACCCGTTTCCAATTGCCTTGGCCAGAGTGATGATATCCGGGATGATTCCTTCCTGTTCGTATGCGAAGAGCGACCCTGTCCGTCCCATCCCCACCTGGACCTCATCCAGGATCAGAAGGATATTTCTTTCGTCGCAGAGTTTGCGCAGGCCGGCAAAGTATCCCGGCGCCGCCAATTTGATTCCCCCCTCCGCCTGGATTGGTTCCACCAGTACGGCGCAGGTCCGTTCCGTAATCATCCCGGCCAGGGTTTCCAGGTCGTTGAAGGGGGCGTATTTGAACCCGGGCAGCAGGGGGTGAAAACCATGCTGAAATTTTTCCTGGCCGGTGGCGGTAATCGTCGCCATGGTCCGGCCGTGAAACGAAGCGGTCATGCTGATGATTTCGTTCCGCATACCGCCGCTGGCGTCGTTGCCGAATTTTCTCGCCAGTTTTATGGCCCCTTCGTTGGCCTCGGCGCCGCTGTTGCAAAAAAAGACCTTCTTCAAGGCGCAATTTTCCGTAAGCAGCCGGGCGTATTCGATCTGGGTCTCGATATAATAGAGATTAGAGACATGGACGAGCCTTTCCGCCTGCTCCTGGATCGCCCGGGTTACCGCCGGATGGGCGTGACCCAGACTGCAGACGGCGATTCCGGCAACGAAATCGAGGTATTCCCGACCCTCGGTATCCCATAGTTTCATACCCCGACCCCTGGTGAAGACTACGGGGAATCGCCGGTACGTTCCCATGATACATTTATCGGCAATGGATATAAGTTCCTTTTCATGCATGGTATGTTATGCCTCTTTCGTTATGTAATGATTGAAATGTGCGTCCCCTTTGATCATCACTGTTAATCGTGGACGTTTACGGTTGTGCGTCCTCAGATGACGATCTCCGTGCCGATACCGCGGTCCGTGAACATCTCCAGGAGGATGGCGTGCTTGTGCCGTCCGTCGATTATATGGGCTTTTCGCACCCCGCCCCGGAGGGCCTTCAGGCAACACTTGACCTTGGGAAACATCCCGCCCTGGATGATGCCGTCATTGATCATACCCAGGGCTTCGGCGTTGCTCATGGTATTTATGAGCCGCTTTCCGGAATCAAGAACCCCGGCCACATCGGTAAGCAGGACCAGCTTTTCCGCCTTCAGGGCGGCCGCTACTGCCCCGGCGACGATATCCGCATTGATGTTGTAGGTCTCCCCCTGATCGCCATGACCCGTGGGGGCAATGACGGGGATGAAGCCGTCTCGGACCAGGGCCGTCAGGAGATCGGCGTCAACCTCCCGCACCTTGCCCACCAACCCCAGGTCGATGATTTCCGGCGGGGTGTCTTTCGCCTTCTCGGCGCTGAGGAGATATTTGTCCGCCTTGATGAGCCGGCCGTCCTTGCCGCTAAGTCCTACCGCCCGGCCGCCGTGCTGATTGATGAGGCCGACGATCTCCTTGTTGACCTTTCCCACCAGGACCATCTCGACGATATCCATGGTTTCCTGATCCGTGACGCGCATGCCCTGGACGAATTGAGATTCCTTCCCCAGCTTCTTCAGATAGCCGCCGATCTGGGGACCGCCGCCATGGACCACCACCGGATGGATGCCTACATATTTCATCATCACCACATCCCGGGCGAACATATCTTTGAGCTCGTCATCAACCATGGCGTGGCCTCCGTATTTGATCACGATGACCTTATTGTAAAAACGGCGGATGTAAGGCAGGGCCTCCATAAGTATTTCCGCTCTCTCCATCGATTTTTTTACCGTGTCCATAATCACCTCATTGGCAATGATTCTCTAAAGAATATAACGGCTCAAATCCTCGTCTTCAATGATGTCTTCCAACTTTTCCCTGACCTGTTCGGCGTCGATGACCACAACCTTCTCCGTCAGGTCGGGGGCATCAAAAGAGATATCTTCCAAGAGCGTCTCCATAATGGTGTATAAACGCCGCGCCCCGATGTTTTCCGTGCGGTCGTTGACGATGGCGGCCACTTCGGCTATTTCCGCCACTGCCTCATCGGTAAAGCTCAGTTGGATACCCTCGGTGGCCAGCATTTCAATGTATTGCTTGATCAGGGCATTGTGCGGCTCCGTGAGGATACGGATAAATTCATCCTTCCCCAGGGAATCCAGCTCGACACGGATGGGGAAGCGTCCCTGGAGCTCCGGGATGAGATCGGAGGGCTTGGAGGCGCTGAAGGCCCCGGCGGCAATAAAGAGGATATGGTCCGTCTTCACCATGCCGTGGCGCGTATTTACCGTGGAACCCTCCACGATGGGAAGGAGGTCCCGCTGAACCCCTTCCCGGGATACGTCCGGTCCATGGCCGGAATCGCCGCCTACAATCTTGTCTATTTCGTCGAGGAAGATAATACCGGACTGCTCTACCCTGCGGATAGCAGTTTTGGTCACCTTCTCCATATCGACGAGCGTCTGTGCCTGTTCCTGGGTCAGGATCTCCAGGGCTTCCGGAACCATGACCCGGCATTTTTTCTTCTTGGGAGGGAACATGTTGCCGAACAGCTCCTTGATGTTCATGCCCATATCCTCGATGCCGGCCGTGGAGAAAATCTCGATCATGGGACCACTGCGCTGCTCCGAAATCTCGATTTCCACATAGCGTCCGTCAAGACGTCCCTCGTGAAGAAAGCGGCGGAGCTTCTCCCGCGTCGTGTCTTCCTGTCGCGATCTTTCCACTTCTCCAGTCGATATTTCCTTTTCATCGGACATCATTTCGCCGACGGAACGTTCCACCGGTTTGGGCGGCAGCAGCACATCCAGCAGGGCCTCCTCGGCCAGCGCCGTTGCCTTGGCCCGAACATTTTCCTGTTCTTCGGCCTTGGCCATATTGATGGCCAGTTCCACGAGGTCACGAATCATGGACTCCACGTCCCGGCCCACATAACCCACTTCCGTAAATTTGGAAGCCTCTACCTTGAGGAAAGGGGCGTTGTCCAGCTTGGCCAGCCGGCGGGCGATCTCCGTTTTACCCACGCCCGTGGGACCGATCATAATGATGTTTTTGGGCGAGATCTCTTCCCCGAGTTCGGCCGACACGTTCTGGCGCCGCCAGCGGTTGCGCAGGGCGATTGCCACGGCCCGTTTGGCCTCTCCCTGACCGATGATGTACTGGTCCAGTTTTTCGACTATTTCCCTAGGGGTTAGTGCTTTGAGGTCCGCATCATTATCGGTTGCGGTAATTTTCAAGAGCGGTTTGAGATTAATCATTGTCTATTTCCAATTCTTCAACCGTGATATTGTCGTTTGTGTAGATACAGATTTCCGAGGCAATCCGAACGGATTCCACCGCGATTTCCGTAGCGGAAAGCTCGGAGAAACGGACCAGGGCCCGAGCGGCGGCCAGGGCATAGGGGGCCCCCGAACCGATGGCCATCACCTCGTCGTCCGATTCTATGACGTCGCCGTTTCCAGAAATGAGTAGAAAATGCTCCCTGCTCACGGCGATCATCAGGGCCTCCAAGTGCCTCAAGACCCGATCCGTGCGCCAATCCTTGGTAAGTTCCACGGCGGCCCGGAGGAGATTGCCGTTGTACTGGTCCAGTTTCTGGTCGAACCGGTCGAAGAGGGTAAATGCGTCCGCCGTTGTGCCGGCGAAACCAACGATCACCTTGTTGTGGTAGAGGCGGCGGACCTTCCGGGCCCCATGCTTCATGATGGTGACATCGAATGTCACCTGCCCGTCGCCGGCAATGGTCACCATACCGTTGCGTCTGATGGCGATGATGGTCGTCCCCCTCATTTTCATGACTATTTCGCTCCTCCCCGCCCTTGTGGATGGGCCTGGTCATATATTTCCATCAGGCGGCCTACATTTACCGCCGTGTAACGTTGTGTTGTCGAAAGGCTTTTATGTCCCAGCAATTCCTGAATGCTACGCAGATCAGCCCCGGCATTCAAAAGATGCGTGGCGAAAGAATGACGGAGGGCATGGGGGCCGATCTTTTTCCCGATGCCAGCGGACAGGATATACTTGTCAAGAATCCTTTCCACGGTTCGAGGATGAATCCGCCGGTCATTTCTACCCCGGATCAATGGGGACTTGCCGCCGACATTGTCGTGGCAGTTTTCCGTATGCAAGTCCATATAGCTCCTCAAGGCCGATAAGGCCGGTGCGCCCACGGGGACAATCCGCTCCCGCCTTCCCTTCCCCCGCACCTTGATCAGGGCCTGGGAGAAATCGATGTCCTCCCGGTTCAGGTCGGTAAGCTCGCGCAACCGGATGCCGGTGGAATAAAATAACTCCAGGAGAGCCCGGTCGCGCCGGCCTTTTTCGTCGTCATGAAACTCCTGCGTGAGCAGATCGTGTGTCTCGTCCACGGAGAGATGGATCGGGAGATGCCGATCCTTCCTGGGAGCGGACATCCCGGTCAGCGGGTTGGCATCCATATATCCCCTCTGAAGAAGAAAACGAAAGAAGGTATTGAGGGCGGCCATTTTCCGCCCTATGGATGCTTTTTTCAATCGTTGCCGATGGAGGGCGGCAAGATAGCCACGGACCAGAAGCTGGTTCACGGTGCGTACCGAGGCGGCGGCAAGGTAATCCTCCATATTATCTCCCTCGCTCAGGAAGGTAAAGAATCCTTTCAGGTCAGACCGATAGCTTTGAATCGTCCGGGGAGAGAGATTACGCTCCATCTCCAGGTGAACGATAAAATCCTCACCGGCCTTAATCAGTGTCTTTTCCCTGCTCATTTTTTTGTAACGCAACTCCTACATCTTGTATTTACCAAAGGCCTCGGGGGAGAGGTTTTCGAGAAATTCCTTTAATTTTTCCTCCTTCAACTTCTCCATATCCTCGACGTTGGCCCCGATGTCCACATGACGTGATTTTTGTATGACCGATTCCGCCACATAGATCGGAGAATCCGTGCGGATGGCTACGGCAATAGCGTCACTGGGGCGGGCATCCACCACGAACTCCCTCCCTCCCCCTCGCAAATGCATGTTGGCGAAGAAGGTATTATTGCGCAGATCGTGGATTTCCACTCGAAGAACTTCCACCTCCATGGTTTTCAGGATGTCCTTGATCAAGTCGTGGGTCATCGGTCGTGAAAAGGTGATCTTCTCAAGCTGGGTCGCAATGGCACTGGCCTCGAAGAGGCCGATCCAGATGGGAATGGCCTTCTTCTCCTCCATGTCTTTGAGGATCACGATCGGGGTACTGGTAATGGGATCGATGGTCAATCCGGTAATCTTCATTCTGATAAACATCGGTTCCTCCCTCATCATTTGTCACCACGAATCACCTCCGGAGATTTGAAAACACCAAGCACCTCTGCTGAGTTCAGATCACCGCGCATGGAATGCAGATAAGCCCCGGTAATATTGAGGTTAACCGTTTTCCCCCGGAGGGTCGGGGGGCCGGAGAAATTTACTATTTTATTGGTCCGTGTCCGGCCCGTAAGTTCCTGGGGATCGTTTTTACTGGCCCCATCCACCAGGACATCCACATCCTTGCCGACCAGTGCCCTATTTCTTTCCCAGGTGTGACGATCCTGAAGCTCCTGAAGGATCCGTAGCCGGCGATTCCTTTCTTTTTCCGGCACCTTCTCTCCAAAAGATACCGCCACTGTGCCTTCCCGTTCCGAGTACATGAAGGAAAACAGATTGTCAAAACGCACTTCTTCCATAAGCGCCAGGGTTGCATCAAAATCATCCGCCGTTTCCCCCGGAAAACCTACCATGACATCGGCGCTGATGGCGATATCCGGGCAGTGTTGCCGCAAGGCGGTAATACGTTTCAGATAATCCTCCCGGGTATAGCCGCGGTTCATCCGCGTCAGCACCCGATCAGAGCCGGCCTGGAACGGCAGGTGAATATGTTCGCAAAGTTTTTTTAGCCTGCCGAAACAGCTTATCAATCCGCCCGTCAGATCCTTGGGATGTGAAGTGGTGAATCTGATCCGTTCGAGTCCGGAAATATCGTTGATCCATGCCAATAATTGAGGAAAGTTAGTCTCTTCCGGCAAACCCCGGCCATAGGAGTTGACGTTCTGGCCCAAAAGGGTAATCTCCCTGACGCCCTGGTCCACCAGCGCCTCTATTTCCCCAATAATAGCCGCCGATGGACGGCTCCTCTCTCTGCCGCGCAGATAGGGAACAACGCAGTAGGTGCAAAAATTATCGCAACCCTGCATGATCGTGACGAGGGCATGGTGTTTTGTATTTCCGTTTCCATTGTTTCCGGCGGTACAGATTCCCAGGGAGGGGATTTCTTCGCGAAGTTCCGTATCCAGAACAGGGCCGTGTCCGGCCCTGACCATGTCAACAAGTTGCGGCACCTCATGGAAGGCATGGGTCCCGAAAACCAGATCCACATATGGTGCCTTTGTGAACATGTCCCGTCCCCAGTGTTGAGCCAGACAACCGCCTACACCGATGATAACTCCGGTTTCCCTATCTTTCCACCGCCGGTAGCGCCCAAGCTGACTGATTATCTTTTGGGCAACTTTAGAGCGGATGCTGCATGTATTGACGAGGATGATCCCCGCCTGGCGCACATCCGGGGTCTGCTCATAGCCGGCATCCGTCATGATTCTTGCCAACTGTTCGGAATCATGAACGTTCATCTGACACCCAAAGGTGTGGATAAAATACCTTCTGTTGGCTAAATTTTCCCTGCCCATGAAATTTACGCTCGATGTTAAAAAAATACGTAAAAAAGTTGACTATTATAAGGGCTCATCAGAGTCAACAGTTTTTTACTTGTCGGCGGCTTTTACCCGGTGACCCACCCATTCCTGCAAGACAATGCCGGCGACAATGAACAGCAGTCCGAAAAAGGAAGCGGCCCGGACCGTCTCGCCACCAATGAAGTGTATGAATATCAGTGATATAAAGGGGGATAGATAGATAAGACGAGTCACCTGGATGGAGCTGCTGGAAAGGGTCAGGGCCTTCATCCAGACGAAGAAGGTTATTCCCATCTCGAAGATGCCGATATATGCCGCCCCTACAAGTCCCGGCCATGACGGCCGGCCCAACTTGGCGAGACATATGCTCAGGCCAAGCGTATAGAGAAATCCGAAGAAGAAATTCAAAAAGAGTTTCACCCCTTCCTCCCGTCGATCCCTCAGATTGGCCAGCCAATAGGAAGCCCAGACTATGGAACTCCCCATGGCCAGCAACGCCCCGGGGAGATTGGTAACCCGGAAACTGATGAGATCGCCCCGGGTGGAGATGATCAGAATACCGATAAAACTCACCAGCATCGTCATGATTCGCGGCAAATCGATACGCTCCCTTCCCGTCAGACCCGCCAGGATAACCAGCATCAACGGCCAGGTGTAGTTAAGGGGCTGGGCTTCCTGGGCGGGAAGAAGATCATAGGCTTCAAAAAGAATCAGATAGTATAAAAAAGGATTCAGGAAGCCTAAAATAAGGGAATGGAGATAATCGCGCCGGGTGCAGCACCGGATTAGCGGCAGTTTTCCCTGCAATACCAGGACGATGCCCAGGATGAGCGTCGAGGTGAAGGAGGCGTAAAGAAGCATCTCCAGGGCGGAAAGGTAGCGAAGGGTAATTTTGAAGGCCGTAGCCACCGTTGACCAGAACAACACGGTGAGGAAGGCATAACCGTAGGCCTGCCGCTGCCGGTTCATTAACTTCTTCTCCCGTCGTCTTGATCTCCGGCTCGCCGGAGGGAAGATTGCATCGCAACGGTTTTTTTCCAAAGCATGGCCATAAACATCTCCCGTCAGGTTCGCCCCCCCGGCCTCACCAGGCTGGGAATCGGCGCGTAATTCCAGGACATAGATTAATAATGGTGCCATTGATTACCATAATCATTGAAATATTGACAATGTCATTTGGATATTTCCCCTCATGAAACTACCGGCTGGACATTTCTTGGCAGATGTGCCAAATCATGCTCCGTCTCATTTAACTTTCAGGAGGGATTGATGGAGACAGTCGATATCCTCATTACGGGCGGTCGGGTCGTCACCATGGACGAAATGGATACGATTCATGAAAACGGCGCCGTGGCTATCGCGCAGGGAAATATCGTTGCCCTCGGCCTTACGGATGAACTCGAGAAACGATTCACCGCCCGCCGGACCATCGTGGCGCGCAATCGCATCGTCATGCCCGGTCTTATCAACAGCCATACCCACACCGCCATGACCTGTTTCCGAGGTTTCGCCGATGACATGGAGCTCATGACCTGGTGGAAGGAATACATATTCCCGGCGGAAACCCGCACAGTATCCCCGGAGCTTGCCTATTGGGGGACTACGCTGGCATGTGCGGAGATGATTCGATCCGGGACCACCACCTTCTGCGACATGTATTTCTTTATGGAGGAGACGGCACAGGCAGCCAGACAGGCGGAGATGCGCTGCCTGATCGGGGAGGTCCTCCTGGATTTCCCCTCGGCCAATGCCAAATCTCCGGCGGCGGGGCTGGACTATACAAGGAAACTCATTGAAAAATGGTCTGGAGACCCACTGGTGCGGATTGCGGTGGAACCCCATGCCCTCTACACATGCTCCGAAGCCGTATTGAAGGAGGCCCGTGCCCTTGCCGGCAGATATGATGTCCCTGTGGCCATGCACTTCCTCGAAAATCGGGCGGAAGTCATACAACTAAACGAGAAATATGGAAAAAAGGCAATCCATTACTTGCGGGACATCGGGTTTCTCCACGAAAGGCTGATTCTCTTTCATGGCGTCTGTATGGACGACGAGGATATGCAAATCTGTGCCGATTACGGCTGCAAAGTGGTCCACAATCCGGAAAGCAACATGAAACTTGCCTCCGGCATGGCTCCGGTGGGAAAGATGCTGGCCCGGGGCATAACGGTGGCCCTGGGTACGGACGGCTGCGCCAGCAACAACAATCTAGACATGTTTCAGGAAATGGACACAGCGGCCAAACTGGCCAAGGTGGCGGCCCTGGACCCCACCATCCTTCCCGCCCCGTTGGTGGTTAGGATGGCTACCCACTATGGAGCCCGTGCCCTGGGATTGGAGCAGGCGACGGGCGTGCTGGAGGTGGGGAAAAGAGCCGACATCATTTTGATCGACATTCGGAAACCGCACCTGACGCCGCTGTATAATGAGTATTCCCATCTCGTTTACGCGGTAAACGGTGCGGATGTCGAAACGGTCATTATCGATGGCCGACCGGTGATGGAAGATCGCCGCCTGCTCACCATCGACGAGGAGGAGGCGATGACTCGGGTAAACAACATTGCCTCCCAGGTAAGAGGAAGCTTTACTTAAGCAGCGAGGGAAGAAAATGCAGAGTTGCCGCGCTCCCCTTGATATCCTCATTCAGGGGGGGACCCTCCTGACCATGACCGGCGGGGAAGAAATCGTTGTCGAACCACAGTTAGGAATTCGTGATGGCAAAATCCTTTTCATTGCCCCCGCCCACGATCCCCTGGCCGCTCTCTATGCCCCCCGGGAGATCATCGACGCCTCGGGATGTCTCATCCTTCCCGGCCTCGTAAACACTCACACCCACGTCCCAATGGTCTGTTTTCGCGGTCTGGCGGACGATCTCCCCCTTATGGACTGGCTCAACAACCATATCTTTCCGTCGGAAAGAAGGTTCGTCAGCCGGGAAATGGTCCGTGCCGGGGCGCTGTTGGGGATTGCGGAGATGATCCTTTCCGGGACGACCACCTTCTGCGACGGCTATTTCTACACCGGTACCATTGCCCGGGCCGCCCAAGAGTCCGGCATCCGCTGCGTCGCCGGGATGGGAATCTTGGATGCCGACATCAACCGGGTCGAGGAGGCCGAAGTCGCCGCACATGCAGCGGCGGCGGAGAAGTTCCTGACCAAATGGGCTGAAGCAGGGCCGGCAATCGTTCCGGCCCTCTTCTGCCACGCCCCCTATACCTGTTCTCCCCAGACGCTGCTGGCCGTCAAGGAGGTCGCCCGCCGTCATGACTCCCTTTTTCTGATCCATCTGGCGGAAACGGCGGAAGAAAAAGACATTGTCATGTCCCGCTACGGCGCCGGACCGGTATTCCATCTTGAGGCATTGGGCATCCTCGACGCCAGGACAGTGGCCATTCATTGCAACTGGCTCGACAAAGAGGAGATCGATTGTCTGGCGAAAAATCACGTCAAGGTGTCGCATAACCCCCAGAGCAACATGAAACTGGCCACCGGGGTCGGGCCTGTCCCCGCTCTTATCGCCGCCGGAGTAACAGTCGGTCTGGGTACCGACGGATGCGCCAGCAACAACAATCACGACATGTTCCGAGAGATGGACGGTGCCGCCAAGCTGCACAAGGTATTCCAGAAGGACCCCGCTGTGATGGCCGCCCCGCAGGTGCTCAGGATGGCTACTTTGGACGGCGCCGTGGTCCTCGGTCGGGAAGATGAGATCGGTTCACTCTTACCAGGTAAACGGGCTGACATCATCATCGTCGATATTCGGAAGCCCCATCTTACTCCGATGTACAATCCCTTCTCTCACCTTGTTTACGCCGCCTCCGGCGCCGACGTCAGGACCTCCATCATCGACGGAAAAATAGTCATGAAAGATAGAAGGATTTTAACCATGGACGTGGATGCGGCCATGGATGCGGTAGCCGAAATTGCATCTTCCATCAGGAAAAGTCGATGGAATGCATAAGGTGAGAGCTTTGCATAACCGTGGAAAAATGGTTCGCAAGCGGCGAATCAAATGTTTATCGCCGTGGCATGATTGAGCTTAACACCAGGTAATAAATATAATTATACGTTACCCATTCAGAGGCGAAAAAGATTTCTAAGCCGCGGCGAATCCATTTTTCAAAGCTCTCAAGGTGTCAAGAAAAAACAGTTGGCCTGAATTAGGAGAAAAACCATGAGAAAGGCATTTTCCATTTTTATTACAGGACTTGTGATGATATGGGCGGTGAATCTTCTTCTTACGTCATATGTGATGGCCGCGCCGGTAGAAGTTATGCTGTATCCGGCCTCGGCACAAATCACCGAAATCCAGAAGCTGCCGCTGAAGGCCGTTGACGGCAAGACCAGCGAAGCCATATTTTTCATCCCTGGCCAGTCCGACCCGGAAACACTGACGACAAAGATCGTCAGCCCGGCAAACTTGAAGGTCCTGGACCAGCGCTGGCGTCAGGTCAACCGGCCGGATGAACAGACGGTGACGCACTTGAAAAAGGAGCTTGCGGACCTCAAGAAGGAACACCGGCGCCTCCAGTCCGACAATCGGTCCCTGGAAACACAAATCCAGTTCTGGCAGTTGCAGACGAAGGCCCGGATGAAGACGGTGGCCGAGGCCGGAAATATGTCTGCCGCTATCGGCAGGAACATGAAAAAAACCATCCAGGACAAACTGTCCCTGGAGCCGATCATAGATGAAACAGCCAAGAAAATAAAGGATATCGAAGAAAAGCTCCAGCAGACGACGGGAAAAAGGGAAACCTCCTGGGAAGTGACGATTGTTTTCTCCGGAGCCGCCGCCAAAGAGGCGACTTTGGCCTACGGCTACGCCGTCACGGGCTGCGGCTGGTCCTCCCTGTACCGCTTGGAGGCCCAGCCCCTGAAGCACCGCGTTCGCTTTACCTGGGACGCGGAGATCTGGCAGAGTACCGGACAGGATTGGCGACAGGTCAACATCCGCCTGGCTACCCTGCAACCGCGGAAGATCATCGAACCGCCGGAGCTGCCTCCCTGGATCATAAAACCGCGGGAGCGATTGATCTATCGCAATCAGAAGAGCGCCCGGGGCGCAATGTTGATGGAAGCGGCGGATCAAGCGGAACTGACGTCGCCGGAGGGGGGAGCGCCGACCCTGACCAGGGAAAGCTCTTTTCATGTCTGGGAGATTGGAAAACGGTCTCTTGCCGCCGGGCAGCGCCAACGGATGCAGGTCCGGGAGGAGGAATGGCCGGCTGAGTTCCTGCATCTGACCAGGCCCGCGCAGGGCGAACAGACCTTTGTTCGGGGCGAGGTGAAGTTTTCCGAAGACCGGGAAATACCGCCGGGAACGGCATTGTACATTATCGACGGATCATTGGTGGGTAAGCGTTCCTTTTCGCTGGCGGGTCGGGAGGGGATGATCTACTTTGGAAGCGATCCCCTGGTCAAGGCCACGGCGGTTCTCCTCACCAAGGCGGCGGGAGAAAAAACGCTTTTTACCGATAAGCAGACCCATCGGTGGGAGTGGCGGATCGAGATCAGCAACGCCCGGAGTTACCCGGTGCGGGTCAGGATCGAGGAGCCCCTGCCCCAGTCCCGGGATGAACGGATTCAGATCACCCTGAAGAGCGATCCCGCCCCGACGGAAAGTACCCCCGACAGCCGGATCTGGATCGTCGAGGCGCCGGCGGGAGGGAAAAGACACCTGCTTACCGCGGTATACCTGGAGGCGCCGAAAAATCTACCACTTGATTTGGGCTGGCGGAGGTGAAAACCCGCCCTCATGGGCGGTGAAAAGACGTTTTGGGACATACGCCCCATCAAACTTGATGACCTTGTAAAAAGTCAAAAATGTCCCATTTGGGACGGCATTGTAAAAAAATTCGCAGGCGAGGCGCGCGATTCCTGAGGAATGAGAAGTACTTGGGCATACCTCGCAGCGACAAGAGATGAAGCGCAACGAAACATCCGGACTTTTTTACGATGCCGTCAAACTTAATTCGGCGTCACCCCCTTATCAGGTGAGGGGTTGATCGCCGTTGAGGCGCTCGTAAATACGGATATACTCGGCGATCATGGTTCCCAGGTCATATGCCTCCCGGGCCTGCCTCATGATACGTTTTAGCTGTCGTTCCCGCACCTCCCGGGGCTTGCGGTGAAACTGGACACTCTTGTCCAGGGCATACCAGAGCCCGCCGCGGTCATAGTCCCGGAAGAGGAAACCGTTGCCCACGTCCTGGGGAGAGCCGTCTTCCTTCAGCCGCAGCTCCCTGATCTTGTCATGGTAGCCGCCGGTATCCCTATTGGTGGCCGTCGCGCCAAAAAGGTTTCCCACCTGGTCGATCTGACCGCAGGGCTCGTAGAGCGACGCCCCGAACACATCGCTGGCCGCGGCATATCCCAGCATGGAAAGCGACTCGGAAAAGGGATGATAGGCGATGCGCCCCCCCGAGGCATAGGCGACCCGGCCCAAAATGTCCACATGGGTCCGGTCGCTTCCCACTCCATCGCCGACAATGGCGATCTGCACATCCGAGTAGGCGTCGACAAAATCACTGGCGATCGCCTCCAGAAGCTCAACGCCTTTTTGAGAAGGGTCGAGGCGGGAGGGCCAATAGAAGAGGATGGCGCCCGGATCGATATTCAACCCGAGGCGGCGCTGGAATTCCCGGCGATTTTCCTCCTTGGCGGCGAGTATCTCGTCTTCCCCGCCGTAGGTCCTTGCCAGATGGGGGCAGTTTTCAGGATACATGTTCGATGCCGGGGCGTTGATAATGGCCCGGGCGGCGCCATATTGATATTTGGCCTTCACCTCCTCGCGGACGCTGGGCGGAATAATGGGACGGTCCATGAAGTAGTCGTTTACCACTTCCCGGAGGAAACGTTCGCCCACAAAATTTATCATCGTGGCATTCTTTATGGCCGTGGCCTGGCAATCGACGCACTGCCGGCCCTGATCGATGGACAGATAGAGATTATGGGCATAATTTTGCCACCCTACCCCTCCCAGATGTTCCAGGGGCAGGTGGGCGGTGAAGACGTTATGGACGGTATGGAGGACCGGCAGTCCGGTTTCCTTGGCGTAGGCGGCAATGACCCCGCCCGCCATCCAGTCGTGACTGTGGATGATGAGTTTGCCCTGATGCTGGGCCCGAATCGTCTTGATGACATTGTTGACAATATCCCGCTGAAACTCCGCCGCCGTAAGGATGGGGTTGCCGGCATAGGCGCTCATACTGTCGGCGAAGATGGCTGAACTTACCAGATGGATGCGTTTTGGGTCGAGTTTGTAGCGCTGTTCACGCCATTCCCATTCGTCCAGGTTGCATTCCCGCTGGAAGCGTCGTTTCAGGTTCAAGGTCACCAGATGGACATGGATTCCCCGCTCCGTCATCCCCTCGCAGAGGGCCGAAACCACTTCGCCCTGACCGCCGCTTTTCCCGGAGATGTACTTGGCCAGATCGCCCATTTCCTCCGGCAGCGGTCCGGTTTCCGGGGTGATGATCAGCACCGCGGTCTTCTCTTTCCGCTTGATGATCTCGAAGCGGGCAAGATCGCTCATGAGTTGATCGATCTTACGGGTCAGGATGTAGGTCGGCTGGGATATGGAACCGCCATAGGGGTTGAAATAGGCATGGACGGCGTGGTCTTCGCCGATGCTTTCGTGGAGAAAATAGACGTGATCGGAGGTGGTGAGATGGCGCCAGCGGGTCAGCAGATCCCCGCCCGCCTTTCGGGCGTCCGCTTCCATATTTTCGATATCCTTGAATAATTCATACTGGGTCATATTGCCCAACCAGCCGAAGGTGTCCCGGGTTGCATCGGCCCAGGAAGAGGTCGCCAGGCCGTCGATATCCACCACCGGACACTCCACCGCACGAAAATGCTCGGCTATCTCCGAGGGATTGGCCATGACGATGGACGGATACAGGGATAGGGCGGCGGGCAGATCTCGCCAGAAGGCAAAGATCCCCTTGTCTTCCCAAATATGCTCGCCGATGTGTTCATAATCGAAACCGAGGATGACCGCTTCACCGTCGATCCGGGCGATAAAAGAGGCGTACATCTCCGGGGTCAGGGGACGATGGGGAAACCGGAAGGCAATATCGTCGCTCAACTCGCGGTGACGGGGCAAGACGACAAGATTCGAGCCCCGGGAGCGGAATACGGCGTTGGGTGAGATGGGAGCGCCGGCATTGTCGAACATGTCGTCGCGCTTTTCACAGAGAATGGCCCGATAGCCCATGTCCGCCACCACGGCGGCGATATTGTTGTTGTACATCAGCTCCGTGTTCCGGAAGGCGGATGGGAAAAAACCGAACAGGCGGCGGATCTTGTCCCGATGGAGAGAAACCTGGTCGCGAAATTCCCTTTTCCCCGGGTCTTTAAACAGACTCGTCAACGAATGGTAGTAGGTTTCATCGAGAAACTCTATCTGCCCCCGCTCCTGACCGGCATCCACCAGTCCTTGCAGGGCCTTGATCACCTCGGGTTGATAATTTTCCGCCTGTTCGAGAAACACCCCGGACATGCTCATGGTGATCTTGAACCCGGGATAGGCCCGGAGAAGTTCCGTAAAAAGGTAGGTGGCGGGGAGATAACACTTCTCCGCTACCTTGATGAAGATATCCCGGTTTTGTTCCTCCCAGAGAAACTTGTCCCGATCCGGGTGGAGACGAAAGGGCTGGTGAAGCTGAAAATATACAGTAAGCAACGGCATTATTCAATCGACTCCTTCTTATTGAAAAAAACAGATTGACGTCCACAATTTGTTGACGCTTCTCCGCCCGTTTCCCGCCGCCGGTCTATGATCCCTGCGATGCGCGGGGTCTTGAAATCATAAATCGTCTTGGAAATTCTACTCTGATTCGATTTTTAATCAAGAAAAAACAGCCTTTATCCTTTTGCCCTCGACATTATTGACAACCCCAATGTATTTGTGAAATATATCCCCGGTGATTAAACGGCATCTAAAACTACAAGATATTTGGGAAAAGCGGCGGATCCTAAGACCCGCTACGCGTTATCCGTCCCAACTTCCCATTACCGCAGTCAGAGAAGAGATCGTTGCGGCAATCCGCCAGCATCGGGTGCTGATCGTTACGGGGGAAACTGGTTCCGGCAAATCCACCCAATTGCCGAAGATGTGCATTGAGGCAGGACGGGGCATCAGGGGCTTGATCGGCTGCACTCAGCCCCGGCGGGTGGCCGCGGCGGCCGTCGCCCGCCGGATCGCCGAGGAGCTGGGGGAGGAACTGGGCAACTCCGTGGCCTACAAGATCCGTTTCGACGAGCGAAGCGGTCCCCATCCTTACATCAAGGTAATGACCGACGGCATCCTCCTCATGGAGGCCCAGAGCGACCGTCTTCTCAGGCGTTACGATACCATCATCGTCGATGAAGCCCACGAACGGAGCCTCAATATCGATCTTTTGATCGGGCTCCTCCGGACTATTCTCCCCCGGCGTCGGGATTTGAAGGTAATTATCACCTCGGCCACCCTGGAAACGGAAAAGTTTGCCCAAGCCTTCGGCAACGCCCCGGTTATCAAGGTTTCCGGCCGTCTCTTTCCCGTTGAGGTACGTTGGCGGCCACCGGTTTCGGAAGATGGGATCGATGACGGCGGTGCTTACGCGGATGGGGCGGTTACCGCCGTGGCGGATCTGGAACGGAACCCCGGAGAAGGACGATGGGGGGACATCCTGATCTTTATGCCCACGGAACAGGACATCCGGGACACCTGCGCTATGCTCGCCGGTCGCTTCGGTGACGACAAGGTCGTGGTGCCGATGTTTTCCCGTCTCTCCTGGGAGGACCAGCAGCGGGTATTCCGGGTCGAGGACCGGCAGAAGATTGTGGTGGCTACCAATGTCGCGGAAACATCCCTGACCATTCCCAACATTCGCTATGTCATCGATACCGGACTGGCCCGGATCTCCCAGTACAACCCCCGCTCGCGGACCGCCGGCCTGCCGGTGACGCTAATTTCCAAAAGCAGCGCCGATCAGCGTCTCGGTCGCTGCGGCCGGGTGGGAAACGGTATTTGCATCCGGCTGTATAGTGAAGAGGACTATCTCTCCCGGCCGGCCTTCACCCTCCCGGAGATCAAACGCGCCAATCTCGCCGGGGTTGTCCTTAGAATGCTCGCTTTGAACTTCGGCGATATCTTCACGTTTCCCTTTTTGGAGCCGCCGGACAAGAAACAGCTCCGGGATGCCCTGGATATACTCAGAGAGCTTGGGGCCGTGAAGATGGAAGAGGGGCCGGCACTAACAGAAATCGGTCGTTTCATGGCCCGCCTCCCCGTTGACCCCCGCATGGCGAGGATGCTTGTCGCCGCGGCTTCCAATGACTGTCTCGAGGAAATGCTCATCATCACCTCGGCCCTGAGTATCGTCGATCCACGGGAGCGCCCCCGGGATCAGGCGCCTCTAACAGCTGAGATTCATGGCCGTTTTCATGATCCGACATCTGATTTTATTACCTTTCTCAACATCTGGAAACGCTGCCGAAAGGTGTGGGAGGAGTCGGGATCGCAGGGACGGCTCCGCAAGTTCTGTCGGGATCATTTTCTCTCCTGGCGGCGGATGCGGGAATGGCGAGACCTCCACCGCCAGCTCCAGACTATGACCGGCGAGGTCCTGGGCGAAGTCCGTCAGGGCGGAGAAGGCCGTCAAGATGAAGCCCGAGCGTCCCGTCTCCTTCACCCTCTTCCAATGCGTAACCAAGGGCCAAACCGAGGGCGGGAGGACAAAAATGCTTCGATCCACAAGGCCGTTTTGACTGGTTTCCTTTCCGGCATTGCCGTCCGGAAAGAAAATAACATCTATTCCGCTTCGAAAGGCAGGACGGCCATGATCTTTCCCGGATCGGGCGTGTTCGGCACGAAAGCAGATTGGATCGTAGCCGCGGAATGGGTGGAAACCTCTCGTCTTTTCGCCCGCACCGTGGCCGTTGTCCAACCGGAATGGATCGAGGAGGCCGCCGGAGATATGTGCCGCACCGTGTATTCCGAACCCCATTGGAATCGGGAGCGGGGTGAGGTTCAGGTCTCAGCCCGAATAGTCCTCTTCGATATGGTCATCATTCCCCGCCGGACTGCTTCCTTCGGCTGCATCAACCCTTCCGCCGCCCGGGAGATCTTCATCCGGGAAGGAATAATGACGGGACTACTTAAGAAGGGTTATCCATTCCTCAGCCATAATGAAGAGGTTTTGGAAGGGGTGCGCCTCATGGAGAACAAGCTGCGTCGCCGGGAATGGTTATGGAATGAAGAGACGGTGTTTGAGTTTTACCGCCGCCGCCTTCCCGAGGATATATGCGAGGAACGGTCCCTGCGGAAATATATCCGCCAGGAGGGTGGTGACGAATTCCTGTGGATGGAACAAGCCGATGTACTTCTCGCCGAGCCCGATAATAATGCACTGCAGGAATGGCCGGACACGGCGATTGTGCGGGGAATCCCCATTCCACTAATATACAACTACAATCCCGGCGGTGAAGACGACGGTGTAACAGCCCGGATCACGGCGCCGCTTCTGGCCGCGGACGAGACGGCGAGGCTTGCCTTCGCCATACCGGGAATACGCAGGGAAATCGTGCGGGAATATCTTCAGAACCTTCCCAAATCATACCGCCGGCGCCTCCCTTCCCTGACCGATGTCACGGACAGGCTCCTCATGAATTTGAACAATCCGGAGCGACCTCTGCCAGAAACCCTGAGCCGTCTTCTGAAGCGCCACTATGATTTGGATCTTCCCATAACCGTATGGCAAGAAACAAAATATTTTGAATCGGAGCAGATCCGCTACCTTGTAACGGACGAGGAAGGACGGGAACTTAGCCACAGCCGCAGTCTCCCGGAGCTTCGGGAGCGTTATCTCGAAAAGGTCAAAAAGGAAACCTTAGATAACGCCAGAACAAAATGGGAAACAGAGAACATTCAAAGTTGGGATTTCGATGACTTGCCCGAATCGATTCCCTTGGGCGACGCCGTACTACCGGTGGATGTCGTTTACCCGGCCCTGCGCGACGAGGATGGGATCATTTGTCTCCGTCTGTTAGACTCCCCCGGGGAGGCCGTTGCGGTGCATCGACAAGGGGTTGCCGCCCTCTATGAGAGACACTTTGCAGCGGAATGCAAATATTTGAAAAAATTGCTCCTACCGTCGGGAATCATGAAACTTCACGGGGAAAAGCTGGGGGGATCGAAAAAGGTCCAGAGGATCCTATATCATAAAGCATTACTTGATTTATTTTCTTTAAATATCAGAAGTAAGAAAGATTTCTTAAAATACGCCGCGGAAGTAAGAAGCCTTGTCATCCCTCATGCCCAGGAGGTTTTGCAGCTTGCGGCGCCGGTTTTGGCAGCCAATTTCCAGGCTGAGACCGTTTTGGATCGTCTGGAGAAACAGTACGGTTTTTCCAGACCCCATCGGGAGCATCTCATCTTCCTCCGTCGGGAACTTGCCTGCCTGATTCCGGAAGACTTTCTGACCCGCTATCCCGCGGAACGAATCCGGACCTTGACCCGTTATATCCGCGGTTTGATCGTCCGGGCCGAACGGGCGATGCTCAATCTCGATAAGGCCCTGGCGAAGGCCGGCAAGGTGGACGTCTATCGCGAACAATGGCGGCAGTTGGCTTCCGGCGACCAGTATTCGCCGTCTCCGGAAAAGATCCAGGCCCGGGAAGATTTGTTCTGGCTCCTTGAGGAGTACAAGATCTCCCTGTTTGCCCAGGAGCTGAAAACCGCGGTCAGAGTCTCACCGCAACGTTTGGAGGAAAGGCTCAGGGAACTGCGGGTTATGGACTAAAGAAAATAAATGGTCTCTTTACAAAGATCATGATATAAAAAAAGAGGCTCCTCGCTAAAAAGTATGGGTAACGGCATTCTGGACATGATAGAGATCCGG
>CAZNDG010000026.1:0-43379 GCA_964571695.1 uncultured Syntrophus sp. | reverse complement strand
GCCGGGACTGGCGGGAGTGGTTGTCGGTTCCAGGGATGATCTGGGCGCCGCGCGGTCGGCCCTCGGAGATGAGTTGACCCTCATCGGCAATCTGGACAATCTGAGCCTGCCGGCTGTCTCCGCCGCGGAGATCCGCGGACGGAGCCTGGCGTGTCTGAAGACAGCCGCCCCGGCCGGCCGCTACATTTTGTCGCACTCCGCCGCGGATGTGCCGCTTGGCACCCCGCTGGAAAACATGCAGGCTATGCTACGGGCTGCCGGGGAATATGCCGCCAAAGAAACGGGGGCCTCATGAATCCTTCCACCATCTGGTTGGGCTGCGGCGTTTTGCGTGCCGAGCTGGAAAAACTGCATCGCGACGGCCGGATCAGCGGTGAGCTGCGCTTCCTCGATTCCATGCTGCACATGGATCCGCAGCGGCTGCAGGCATTGCTGGGGGCGGAATTGACTGAACTGGGCGCCAAAGGTTCCCGCGTGGTGCTGGTGTACGGCGATTGCTGCAGCCGGATGATGGATCTGGTCCGCCAGTTCGGGATCAGCCGCGTCAACGCCATCAACTGCGCGCAAATGCTGGTGGGGCGCAACCGCTACCGCGAGTTGATGCGGGATCAGGCGTTTATGCTCCTGCCCGAATGGGCGCCGCGCTGGAAAGAAATCATGCAGGGTGAACTGGGCTTGCCCCCTGATGTGGCGCGCGATCTCATGCGGGAGAACCGCCGCGAGCTGGTCTATCTGGATACCGCCGTGGCGCCGGTGCCCCGGGACGCGATCGAGGAATGCGCGGCCTATACGGGATTGCCCTGGCGCGTCGAAAAGGTGACGCTCGATGATCTGCTGGCCCTTTTGCTGCAGGCCGGCTCCGGAAATATCCCCCCGCTGCGCGAAAAGGCTGATGCGTCTTCCTCCATTTACCGCAAACCGGCAACCTGGGCCGATCAGGTCATGATGGCGGATGTGTTTTCCGAAATCCTCGCCTCCTCCGATCCTTCCCGGTTGGCCCAAATCATGACGGAACAGATGCGGGAACTCACCGGCGCCCATACAGCCATCCTTATCGCCCATCCCGAGGGCGTCCATTCGCACCGGGTCATGCACGTGTCTCCCGCCCGGCGCGGGTCGCTGTTGACGACGGATGAACTCACGCTTTTTTGTCCCGATCTCACCCGGGAGCTGCCCCTGTACGTCAAGGATTACCACCCCGAACATCCCTGCCGTCTTCCGCTGTTGCGCGCCGGCGTTTCATCGCTGATGCGTTTTCCGTTGCGGGCCGGAGACGACCTGCTGGCCACCATGCTTTTGCTGGATCTGCCGGGTGCGGACCGGATCGAAGAAACGGAAAAAATCATCACCCATCTTACGCCGGTCATGGCGCTGGCCCTGAAAAATTCCCTTACCCATGAACAGGTCGAACGGCAGGCGCAGGAACTCGCCAACCATGCGAACAAACTGGAGCAACGCGTGGCGGAACGCACCCAGGCGCTCAAGGAAAGCGAAGAAAAATATCGCACCCTCATAGAGCATGCCGGCGAGGCCATCTTTGTCGCCCAGGACGGCCGGGTGGTGTTTGTCAATCCCATGACGACCCTGATCACCGGTTATTCCGGCGAGGAGATTGCGTCGAGGCTGTTTGTCGATTTCATCCATGCGGATGACCGAGACATGGTCAGAGAACGGCATGCCGGACGCCTCAAGGGCGAAGCTATTCCCCCGCGCTATTCCTTCCGTGTTCTTCATAAAGACGGCGGTTTCCGGTGGGTGGAGTTGGATGCTGTCATGATCGATTGGGAAGGCAAACCCGCCACGCTGAATTTTATGAGCGACATCACCCATCGCAGGCTGATTGAGGAAAAAGAAAAGGAAACCCACGCCCTGCTCCGGATCGCGGGAGAAAAGGCCAAACTGGGCGGATGGATCGCCAATCTTGAAGAAAACCGCGTGATCTGGTCCGATGAAGTGGCGGCCATTCATGGGATGCCCGCCGGATACTCCCCTTTGGTTGAACAGGGTATCAGCTTCTATGCGCCGGAGTGGAAGGAAAGAATAACAAAAGTATTCACTGATTGCGCGCAAAAAGGTATTCCCTATGATGAAGAAATGGAGATTATCGCCGCCGGAGGAAAGCGGGTTTGGGTGAGAACGATCGGAGAACCGGTAAAAGATAAAGCCGGCAAGATCGTTAAAGTGCAGGGCGCCTTTCAGGACATCACCGACGGCAAACGGGCGGAGGAGGCGCTGCTGGATGCCTATAGGCGTCTCAATGATATCATTGATTTTCTGCCCGATGCGACGTTCGTCATTGATTGCGAAGGCAAAGTCATCGCCTGGAACAGGGCCATGGAACAGATGACCGGGATTCCCAAGGCGGAGATGATCGGCAAGGGGAACCATGAATACGCCCTCCCGTTTTACGGTCAACGCAGGCCGCTGATGATCGACCTTGCCCTGCTGCCCGACGACGTTTTTGAAAAGGCGCATTATGAGAATATTTTCCGGAAAGAAGACAATCTGCACGCGGAAGCGTATGTCACTGGAGTATACAGCGGGAAAGGTGCGTTTATGTGGGGCATTGCATCCAGGCTGCGTAACGCTTCGGGAACGATCATCGGCGCCATCGAGTCCATCCGCGACATTACCGACCGGAAAAGCAGCATGGACCGGATGAGGAAGGCCCTGGGCGGAACCGTTCAGGCCATCGTTTCGGTGGTGGAAGCGAAAGATCCCTACACCGCGGGCCATCAGCGCCGCGTGGCCGATATTTCCCGCGCCATCGCCACGGAAATGGGCCTCTCCGCGGATCGGATCGAAGGTATCCGCATGGCCGGCATCATCCATGACATCGGAAAAGTTTCCATTCCCGCCGAAATTCTCAGCATGCCCAGGAAATTGACCGACCTGGAATTCGGCTTGATCAAAGCGCATGCAAAATCCGGATACGATATTCTCAACAATATTGAATTTCCCTGGCCCATCGCCCGGATCGTGCTGGAGCATCATGAACGGATGAACGGTTCCGGTTATCCAAACGGTCTGACCGGAGATCAGATTCTTCAGGAGTCGCGCATTATGGCGGTGGCCGATGTGGTGGAGGCCATGGCGACTCACAGGCCCTATCGGCCCGCTATGGGACTTGATGAGGCCTTGGAAGAGATCACCATCAACAAGGGGCTGCTCTATGATCCGGAGGCAGTGGATGCCTGCCTGCGTCTTTTCCGTGAGAAGGGTTTTACAATCAAAGAGTAGTCAAAAAAGAGGCATCCCCTGCTTTACGGGTTATAATCACGCCTTCCCCAAGGACCCCTCAAGTCAAAAAAATGGTGGATGATAATGTCTTATGGAGGACAGGATGTCATTTTTGCGCGCATCGATGGCGATGCGGCCGAGTTCAATAATTTCAGAGATATAATCGACATCCCATATATTGACGGGTTTTTTGAAGGGCACTTGGACAATGACGATTTCATGGGTATGCATGTCGATAGACAGGGCCATTTGATAACGTGTGGTGGCATCACCCTGGATGCTGTAATAATTGGAGAGGCAAGCCGCGTAACTGTGGGCGTCCATGTCGATGGGATCGAAAAACGTCACGGCGATGATGACGTCCATGCCGTGTTTGACGGCCTCGGAAACGGGCAGGGGCGAGGTGTAATAACCGTCGCTTAGCCAGCGCCCGTCGAATTCAATGGGGGGCAAAAGGGGGAATATGGCGCTGGAAGCATAAAGGGCGTCACAAACCAGTCCGCGGTCAAGAATCACTCCTTCCCCGGTGCTCACGTCGGTCGTCTGCATCAAGACTTTCGGACGAAGGTCCTCGATCCGGGTGTCTCCAAAGGTTTCCTTCAATATCATTCGATATTTTTCGGGGCGGAGGATTCCGGAATGCATGTTAAACTTGCCTAACGGCAGTTTGGCCAATCCGAGCAAGGCGCGATAATCGATATGCTCAAAAGGCTTGAACCGTTGCACTCCCCGGAAGAAATCGATCATCTCCTGCGTGCCGTATCCTATCCCGCGGAGAGCGCTGATAATGCTGCCGGCGCTGCACCCCACCATCAGATCGACGGGAATGGCTTGTTCGTCCAGAAATTCAAAGAGTGAAACGGCGGCCACCGGTTTGAGTCCGCCACTGGACAAGACCAAGGAAATTTTGGGTCGCCCGGGATCTGAATTATCAAGGTCAGAGGTTAACATCGATAAACCCTATCGTCCCCTGAAAGCTAACAATAAAACAGGTGTCTGTGTTGGCTGGTGTCAACTTATTGATAAATGTCGCTAATTTCCTTAACTGTGCAGGGAGTATAGGGAGAGCCCCGGCGAAAGTCAATGATAAAATGGGCACAAATATCCGGGCCGATCTTTCCTCTTCGTAATGTTAATATGCATTAGAAACTATATTGTACCCTCCTTCATGCTTTCGGCAATTATGCTAATAAATTAATTAATATAAGGGTTATAAACTTTTTAATTGACAGGAAAAAATAAATCAATATATTTCCAATTAAGTATATATACGGGAAAGAGGTTGAAAAAGTCCTTGGCAAGATCGTCAACGGGGCCGAGAAGACCCTATTTAAATCCGGGCGCGGCTCCGCCGAGGTCATGGATCTTGTACCCATGACGAGAATAAAGAGTTACGATCCTATGGAAGAATTTATCAAAGTCATGAAGTCCCTGTCCGATCCGAACCGGGTGAAGCTGTTGAAGATCCTTCAAGCCCGGAGCTTGTGCGTCTGTGAAATCCAGGCCCTTTTGGAAATCGCCCAGCCCACTGTTTCCAAACACTTGAAGGTTCTCGAAGATGCCGGGCTGGTAACTTTCACTAAAGACGGTCTGTGGGTCAACTACCGCCTCGCCGACGGCGGCAGGAGCCCATACGCCGCCGCGATTCTGGGGAACCTCCGCCACTGGCTGGGCGACGACGAAGAGATCCGGAGACTGCTGGAGAAAGCCCCCGCTGTTAATCGCGAGCAGATTTGTCAAAAAGTCCGCACTGGAAAATGACGGGTAGCCGACGAGGAAAAGGCCTCGGAATCGGACTCCGGAAATCCAGGGATATCAATCAATGGCCATAAAGTCGGGAAATTTACATACAGTAATACAAACAATAAGATACTGATCCATCACCGGAAAGGATATCGGTACATGAATATCGTTGAAGAATTATTTATCGCCGGGCTCCTGGCCCTGAAAGACTATGTAGCCACCCATGTATTAACCTGCCTCATCCCCGCTTTCCTGCTGGCCGGCGCCATGGTGGCCTTTATCAATCAACAGGCCATCCTGTATGTTCTGGGAGAAAAGGCCAATAAATGGAAGTCCTTTTCCCTGGCCGGCATCGCCAGTTTCTTTGTAGCTGCTTGCTCCTGCACGGTTATCCCCGTATCCAGTGGACTCTACTTCAGCGGCGCCGCTGTAGGCGTGGCCTTTATAGTTCTCTGGGTGGCCCCGTCGGCCAACATCCTCTCCCTAATCTATACGGGAAATATCCTGGGATATGAAATCGTTCTGTCCCGAATCGTGGCGGCCCTGCTTATGGCTTTTATCGTGGGTTATGTTATGACGATTTTTTTCGGGAAAGAGAAGCGGGAGGGCTTCGCCGCCTTCTCGGCGGACGAACAGCCGGGAACCGTCATCTCCCGGCCCCACCTGATTCTCCTGCTCCTGATCCTGCTGTCCCTCCTTTTGCCCAATTACATCGGCCAAACCGGCGCATATCTTACCAAGATCATTATCTGGGGAGGCGCCACCCTCGTCCTGACCGCTTACGCCTGGAAGGCCCTGTCCCGGGAGGAAATAGAGGCGTGGATCCGGGAGTCATGGTGGTTTGTCAAGATCATATTTCCCCTCCTTTTGGCCGGCGTCTTTCTGGTGGGCGTTATCGGAAAGCTCCTGCCGGAGGAATGGATTCGCGCCTGGCTGGGCGGCAACGGCCTCCTGGCGTCGTTTTTTGCGACCATGATCGGCGCCGTCAGCTACTTTGCCACCATGACGGAGGCCCCCTTCGTAGATACCCTGATGAAACTCGGCATGGGCAAGGGGCCGGCCCTGACGCTTCTTCTCACAGGGCCGGGTTTGAGCCTGCCGAACTGGATCGCCATCGCCCGTGTTTTCGGACTGAAGAAGGCGATCGTTTACGTCGCTGCGATCATTGTTCTCGGCACCTTGGTAGGGTGGTTTTTCGGAAGCTTCATTCTGTGACGGCATCGTAAAAAGTCCGGATGCTTTGTTGCGCTTCATCCTTTTAAAAAACATGAACCGGGGTCAAAACCCCCAAGAAATGAACTACCCCGCAGCAAGCCGCAGGGTAGTTCATTTGGCGTATGCCCCAAACCACGGGATCTGGGTGAATATGGCCGACAGGCAGAAGCCTGAGAAGAAACATGGAAGACATCCAGCTAAGCCGTTTTTTCAGGTGTTTTGAGACGATGGCAGGGGCGGGATGAAGATAATCGTTGACGCCGCCGCTGATCCGGTTTAGAAACTCGAAAAAATCATCCACCCGGGAAGGCAGCCGTCATCATGAAGATACGTCCGGATTTTTTACCCCTAAGCAAACCCGCCTTAGGCGATGAGGAGATCGAGGCAGTGGCCCGGTGCCTCCGCTCGGGCTGGATCACCACCGGGCCGGTATGCCGTGATTTTGAACAGTCATTACAGAACCTTACGGGAGCGGCGCGGGCTGTTTCCTTTACCTCCGGGACGGCGGCGATGCAACTCCTCCTTGCCGTCCTGGAGATCGGGCCGGGGGATGAGGTGATCACCCCGTCACTGACCTTCGCCTCAACGGTGAACATGATCGCCCTCCGCGGCGCCCGTCCGGTGTTCATCGATATCGATTATCCCACCCTGAACATGAATCCGGACCTCCTGGAGGCCCTGATCACCCCCCGGACCAGGGCCGTGATCCCCGTCCATTTCGCCGGCGCGCCGGTGGACATACCGCCGATCACGGCGCTGGCGCAGCGTCACGGGCTCGTGGTCATCGAGGATGCGGCTCACGCTGTCGGCACTTACTGCCGGGAAGTCCATGCCGGCGGCAGTGGCTGGCCCGCCGTCTTTTCCTTCCACCCGATCAAGAACGTCACCTCCGGCGAGGGCGGGATGATCACCCTCGCCGACGAAGATATGGAGCGGCGCCTGAGGCTCCTGAGATTCCACGGGATCGAGCGGGATGCCTGGAAGCGCTACGGTAAGGGGGGCAACCCGGATTACGACATTCATGAACCGGGCTATAAGTGCAATCTTCCCGACGTTCTGGCGGCCATCGGCGTGGCGCAGATGGCAAAGTGGACGGATCTGAACCGGCGCCGGGCGGAACTGGCCGGGCGTTATCTCGCGGGACTCGCGGGCGTCGACGGACTGGAGTTGCCGGGAATTCCATCCTTTCCCCACGTCCATGCCTGGCACCTCTTCGTGGTGAAGGTAACGGCCATGAGCCGGGAGCGTTTCCTGGCCCGCCTGTCGGATTACAACATCGGCTACGGCCTCCACTTTCCCGCGACCCACCGCCTCCGGTACGTCCGGGAACGATATGGGGATTGCGCGGCGGCGCTGCCCAAGACGGAGCGGGCGGCCGACCTGATCGTCTCCTTGCCCCTGTATCCGGGCATGAGCGACGACGATGCGGACTATGTCTGTGACGCGGTGCGGGAGATCCTCTAATAACAAGTTGACATGCGGCCGGGGATAAAGGGCTTGCCTAATCGGGGGAAATGTGTCTCTATGGCGGGCGTTGCGCGGCGGCGTTTCCGTCCGGATCGCCCGTAGGCGCCGGGTGGATCTGAAGACGAAAGATCGTCGGAGAACCTTACAATCAGAGTGGGTGTGAAATACAGTGGCCAAAACTGAATCCGTAATATCGGTGGTCATTCCCGTTTTCAACGAGGAGGACAACCTGACGGCCCTCATCGGGCGCCTGCAGCCGGTGATGAGATCCCTGGGGAGACCCTATGAGATCGTCATGATCGACGACGGCAGCCGGGATGGTTCGCTGGCGATCCTCAAGGACCTTGTCCGGGACAATCAGGAGCTGCAGGTGGTGGAACTGACCCGGAACTACGGCCAGCACGCCGCCATTATGGCGGGTTTCTCTCACGTTCGGGGGGACATCGTTATTACCCTTGACGCGGATCTCCAGAATCCGCCGGAGGAGATCCCCCGCCTGGTGGCGGAGATGGAAAAAGGCGGCTACGACGTCGTCGGGACGATCCGGCGCCGCCGCCAGGATTCGGCCTTTCGCCTCGGGGCCTCGCGGCTTATCAACATCGTGGCGAGGCGCATCACCGGCGTCCACATGACGGACTGGGGATGCATGCTCCGGGCGTACCGCCGCCCCGTGGTGGAACGGATGCGGGAATGTCACGAGCATGCCACCTTCATCCCGGCTTTGGCGACGGTATTTGCCAAGCGATTGACGGAGATCGAGGTGGCCCACGAGGAACGCCACGGCGGCAAGTCCAACTACCCCCTGCGCAAGCTCATCAACCTCCAGTTCGACCTGGTGGCCTCCTTCTCCGATTTTCCCATGAAGATGCTCATGTACGGAGGTATCCTCATGTCCGTCCTGGGGGTCTGTTTCGGAGTCTTTCTTGCCGTGGCGCGGCTGGTCTATGGGGCCCTCTGGGCGGCCCAGGGTGTCTTCACCCTCTTTGCAGTCCTCTTCATCTTCGTGGGATTGCAATTTTTCGCCCTCGGTGTCATCGGCGAGTATATCGGCCGGATCTACCGGGAGGTGAGAAGACGTCCGGAATACGTCATCGAACATATCCACGGCGGCCGGGACCGGAGCGGGTCGTGAAGGCCGTCGTCTTTGCATATTCCAACATGGGCGTAACGGGCTTGGAGGCCCTGGCGCGCCACGGCTTCGACATCCTCAAGGTAGTCACTCACCGGGACGATCCGGAAGAAAAACAATGGTATGCCTCGGTGGCGGCCTGGGCGGAGGGAAGGGGGCTCCCGGTCTGCCGTCCCGAAGACGTCAACACCCCGGAAGGGAGGGCGAGGATCGCCGCCCTGGCCCCGGAGGTCATATTCTCCTTTTATTACCGAAAAATCTTAAGCAGCGAGATCCTGACTTTGGCCCCCGCCGGGGCCTTCAATCTCCACGGTTCCCTTCTTCCCGCCTACCGGGGGCGGGCCCCCGTGAACTGGGTCCTGGTGAACGGAGAGGAACTAACCGGCGTCACCCTGCACTGGATGACCGCCCGGGCCGACGCCGGGGATATCGTCGGGCAGCGGGCCGTGGCGATAGATTTTGACGATACGGCCTTTACCCTGTATGGTAAGCTCTGCCAGGAGGCTGCGCTCCTCCTCGACGAGGTGCTGCCCCTGATCCGGTCGGGACGGACCCCCCGGACCCAACAGGACAACACCCGGGCCACCTATTTCGGCGGGCGGAAGCCGGCGGACGGGCGTATCGACTGGAACCGTCCGGCCCGGCGGATCTACGACCTCATCCGGGCGGTCGCCGATCCCTATCCCGGGGCCTTCACCTTCCTGCCCGACGGGACGAAGATGCTTATCTGGTGGGGCCTGCCCGAACCGGAAACGGCGCCGGGAGCGAGCGGACCGGAAGCGCCGGAAACGATGCCGTTGGGACACCGGGAAAAAACCGTTCCCCGGGGAGGGAAGGCGGACAATCCGCCCGGAGCGGGCGGCGACGGAGGGAGGGGCATTTTCGTCCCGTCCTCCGGCAGCGGGGAACGGGATGCTCCGGTCGGGGCAGGGGACGCCGGCGACCCGCCGCCGGGAATGGTAATTGTCGATGACCGCCGGAAGGTGTATGTGGCGGCCGGAACGGGACGCCTCCGCCTCCTCCACATCGAGATCGCCGGAATAAAAATGAGAGACGGGGAGATATGGCAATATTTCCGAGATCTGGGCGGTGAAACCGTCCTGAGGTGAGCCGTCGGGACAATAAGCAACCATGGGAGTCATGAGCATATGAAGATATTGATTTTAGGGGTAAACGGATTTATCGGCCACCATCTGACCAACCGCATCCTGGAGACTACGGACTGGCGGGTTTACGGCATGGATTTAAGCGACGACCGCCTTGACCGCGCCCTGTGCAACCCCCGCTTCCAGTTTCTCGAGGGCGATATAGCCATCAACAGGGAGTGGATCGAATACCATGTGAAGAAGTGCGACGTCGTCATGCCCCTGGTGGCCATCGCCACGCCGAAGCTCTACGTGGAGGACCCCATCGGGGTTTACAATCTCGATTTCGAGATGAACCTCAATGTCATCAAGCAGTGCGTCAAATACCGCAAGCGGGTGGTTTTCCCATCCACGTCCGAGGTTTACGGGGCCTGCCCCGATCCCGAATTCAGCGAGGACGAGAGCTATCTTGTGGTGGGACCCATCCAGAAGGAACGGTGGATTTATTCCTGCTGCAAGCAGCTCCTCGACCGGGTGATCTACGCCTACGGCACGCGGGGACACCTGGCATTCACCCTTTTCCGCCCCTTCAACTGGATCGGTCCCCGTCTCGATTCCCTCTATGCAGCCAAGGAAGGCAGCTCCCGGGTTGTCACCCAGTTTATCGCCGAACTGCTCATGAGGCGGCCCATCACCCTGGTGGACGGGGGACATCAGAAACGCTGCTTCACCTATGTCGATGACGGGATCGCCGCCCTGATGAAAATATTGGAAAACAGGGACGACCGATGCCGGAACGAGATCATCAACATCGGCAACCCCGCCAATGAATGCTCCGTTACGGAACTGGCGCACCTGATGAAAAAGATCTTCATGGACCATCCCGACCACCGGCGGGACGGGGAATATTCGGAAATCATCGAAGTGGCGGCGGCGGAATACTACGGGAAGGGCTATCAGGACATATATACCCGCAAACCGAGTATCGCCAAGGCCCGGAAGCTCCTGTCCTGGGAACCGGCGATCGACCTCGAAACCTCCCTGACCAAGACCATCTACTCCTTCCTGGAAGAAAATGAAACGCATCCTGGGACTGAAGATCGATGTTGACACCTACGAGGGGATGAAAAAGGGGGTCCCCCGCCTCCTGGAGAGCCTGGCGGCCCTAAAGGTCAAGGGGACCTTCTACCTCAGCATGGGTCCCGACGCCTCGGGGCTGGCGATCCTTCAACTCCTGAAAAATCCCCGTTTCCTGAAGAAGATGCTGAAAAGCAACGCCCCGGCCCTCTACGGCATCAAGACGGCCCTGTATGGAACGCTCCTGCCGTCTCCCCTCATCGCCCTCTCTTTTCCGGATATTGTGACGGGTATAATCGCCGCCGGCCATGAGGTCCAGTTTCATGCCTGGGACCACCGGCGCTGGCAGGACAGCCTTTCCCGCCGCTCCGAAGGGTGGATCAGGGCATGGTTCGACAAGGGATTGCGGGCTTTCAGGGATGTGACGGGTAGATCGGCAACCTCCTTCGGCGCTCCCGCCTGGCTTATCGACGACCGAGCCCTGCGGATTGCCGGCGGGCATGGCTTCTCGTACCTGAGCTGCACCCGGGCCAGTGAGCCCTTCCTCCACGAATTGATCGGCGTTCCCGAGATTCCTTCCGACCTGCCCTGTTTCGAGGAACTGGGTATAACGGCGGCGGGGGAGGAAATTATTTTGCGACTGAAAGGGGGCGGCATCCATGTCCTCCCCGTCCACGCCGAGGTGGAGGGGGGAGCATGGAATCAGCCGTTTCTTGATCTCATGGGAATAATTCGGGGGATGGATTGCGAGGTGCGGACCCTGGGGGAAATATCCGCGGACTTGGCTCCCCAAGGCCTGCCCAGGCGAAAATACGAGTTGGCCTTCCTAACCGGCCGGGCCGCCCCCTGCGCGGTGTGACATCAATCCGTCCGGGAAATCGTTCCTTACGGCAAATTATTTAAAGCGGATCAAGGAGATGTCCCCGCTGATACAGTCCGGGGGAACAACTTCCGCAACCGTGTCAGCCGGTCTTTTTCTGCCGTTTGGCTTCTTTTTTCTCCTTCAGTGTTTTGGATGGTTTCTTTTTGGTTTCTTTCTTGACGTCTTTGTCCTTGCCCATGGTTTTTCCTCCGTTGCGGTGGCCTGATTGTTTTTCTCTGCATACCGGAAGGGGATTTTTTTCTCAACCAGAATTTGTTTTTGCCGCTCCCGGCCGGAGGCCGTTTTTTCCACGAATATACGACGGCCGCTGAAGGGGTTTCGTTCCGTGCAATACATGAGCGTGGAAATAGTGGCGGGGGTGGGGGTGAAGATCTGGACCTGATCGGCGGGGGCATGAAACTCCCGACGGGTGAAGCGACGGAGCCCTTCCATATCGTCCTGGGTACAGCCGGGATGGGCGGCGATGAAGTAGCAGGAGAGAAATTGCCTCTTCCCCGCCTGGGCGGTGAGGCGGTAAAAGTGGTCGCGGAAGGAGAGAAAGGGCTCGATGCGCGGTTTCCCCATATAACGGAGGACCCGTTCCACGGAGTGTTCCGGGGCGACCTTGAGTTGACCGGAGACGTGGCGGTTGACTACGTCGCGAAGATAGGGGAGGCCCTCCTTCCCGTCGGCCAGGAGGAGGTCGTAGCGAATGCCCGAGGCGATGATGGCCTGTTTCACCCCGGGCAGCGCGGCGAGTTTCCGGAGGAGGACGCGCTGGGGGCCGTGATCGGGACGGAGGTTTTCACAGACGGCGGGATGGAGGCACCGCCGTTCCGTGCAGGCCCCGAGGCGGAGTTTCCGCCGGCATTCGATGCCGTACATGTTTGCCGTAGGTCCCCCGATGTCGTGAATATAACCCTTGAAATCGGACCGGGAGGCGATGATCGACCCTTCCCGGATTATCGACGCCTCGCTCCGGGAACTTACGGTGCGCCCCTCATGGACGGCGATGGCGCAGAAGTTACATTCCCCGTAGCAGCCGCGATGGGTGGGGATGGAGAAACGGATCGTCTCCAGTGCCCGGACGTCACCGGCCCGGCCGTGGCAGGGATGGGCGTCCCTCGCGTAATCCAGGTCATGGACCTCGTCCATTTCCTTCTGGGTAAGGGGCGCCGCCGGGGGATTGTGGATAAGCCAGCGGTTACCGTGGCGCTGGCTGAGGCCCCGGGCGGTTTTCATGTCCTGGTTTCGGTAAAAGGCGAGGAACATCCCGGTAAAAGCCTCCGGACTCGCCGCCGCTTCCTCCCAGGAAGGGATTTCCAGAAACCCCTCATTTTTTTCCGCCGCGGCATAACATAGGCCCGGGAGATCCGTCACCTCCCCATCTTGACGAAGGCGTCCGGCAAGATCCCGGACCGTCCTTTCCCCCATGCCGTAAACGAGGTAATCCGCCTTGGCATCGAATAGAATGGATCGCCGCACCTGGTTGGACCAGAAGTCATAGTGGGCGATGCGCCGGAGGCTGGCCTCGATGCCTCCCAGGATGATGGGTTTCGTGTTCCGGAAATGGCGGCGGATCAGATTGGCGTAAGCGATGACGGCCCGGTCGGGACGGCGGTTATTGATCCCCCCGGCGGTAAAGTCATCGGAACGGCGCCTTTTGCCGGCGGCGGTGCGGTTGGCCACCATGGAGTCGATACACCCCCCCGTCACCCCCCAGAAGAGGAGCGGTTCCCCGAAGCGGCCGATGTCGGCGCCGGAGCCGACATCCGGCTGGGGGATGATGCCGACGCGGTAGCCGGAGGCGAGGAGGAACTTGCCGATCACGGCGACGCCCACATATGGGCTGTCCACGTAACTGTCTCCCGTTACCAGGATGACGTCGAGGGCTCTCCAGCCGCGGGCGCGGACCTCTTCCGGGGAGACGGGTAAAAACACGGGGTGACGCTTTCCTTTCCTGTCGCTCGATTCTGACCGGCCGGCGGATCTCCGGCCCCTGTTGTTCCGGACCGGGGGGCCGAGCCGGGACGGCGGACCGGCGGAGCCCTTTAGAGAGCGCCGTGCGCTGGCCCCACCGGGTGGGTGCCGTTATCTCGGTTGAGAACTATACGGGGAACCCGCCGGGCTGTCAAGCGGGGCAGGAAGGCGGGCAGGGCGGATCTGTTCTCTTTGGAATCGATGTTGAATCGACGGTTTACCGTAACGGTCACGGGAGTGGATTACCGACTGCGACGGAGCCCCATAATTTTACGGGAAGTAATAAAGCCGTCACAGGAGGGCGGGAGGCGGCGGCCGCAAGGCGCCGCCTCCCGGGGAGGAGGATGGAAAATGTTGTTTACATTCCGGGGATGCTGGTAAAGACGCCGTGGGGATCGACCTGGCTCCTGAGGATTGCCAGGACCTCCGGGGGCGGCGCCGTGGTGACGGGTATTTCGCCCTCCGGCCGCAGCAGTTCAAAGCCGGTGCAAAGCTGAGCCAGCTCGAAGTTGACGCCGGGCTGGAGGGATTGTACCCGCATGCGCTTGCTCTCTTCCTCGAAATCGAAGACGCCGGCATTGGTGACGACGGCGATGGGGCCGTTGCCCAGGAGCCCCGCCTCCCGGCGGGAAGCGCCGCCGGTAAGGTGCCCCACGCTGGTGATGAAATCCACCCGGGCGGGAAACTTATCCGGGGTGTGCAGGCCGACGAGGATCATGTTTTCCGCCAGCGAGGTGAGATCGTTGTTGCCTCCCGAGCCGGTGAGGCGCACCTTGGGCTGGAGAAAATCGTCCCCGATCAGATGGGTGTTCACATTGCCGTACATATCCACCTGGGCGAACCCGAGGAAGGCGATGTCCACGAAGCCGTTATAGACCTGGGCGAAGGAGTAGGCCATCTCCTGGATTAGGGCGGCCTTGCGCCAGGTGAAGGGACAGCCGACGGACCAGGGCATGTCCCCGGGGATGGGGTTCAGCCCCCCGGATTCATAGACCATGGTGATGTGGGGGGCATGGGTCTTCTTGGCCAGGATGGCCGCCACCATGGGCAGACCGGTCCCGACATATACCACCTGATGATCCCGGATCTGGAGGGAAAGGATATAGGCCAGCATTTCCAGGGGGTTCAATGGTTTATCGTTTTTCATCGTTTGCTTCCTCCCTTAGTAATAGACGCCGGGGTCTTTCCTGAGCGTGTAGGGTTCGTAGGAAAAATCGAATCCTACGTCTTCGTTGTCATATTCGGCGGCCTTGGTAAGCCGGCGGGATTTGGCTATCCATCTGGCGCCGCCCAGCTTTTCCACGAAGTCGAACTGATCCTTGCAGTCCAAAACCCAGTACTGTATGAATTCCTGAAGGTTTTCGTCGTTCAGGGTCCCGTAGCGGAGAAACTTTTCCCACCACTGGCGGGACCAGTAATAGTAACCGGGCATGTTGCCGGGAACGGCCCCAAAGGGCAGCTCCACCACGGCGTCCACGTTCATGAAGGGGATCACCACCCCCTTGTTGTTATAGCGCAGGTCTATTTCCGGGACGATCTCCTCGGCGGTGATGATGAGCTTCCTGGCGGCGGCGGCGATGGCGATATCGTTGACCGCGGGGCCGTAGATCCGGGCATTGCCGCACTTGTCGCACTGCTGGACGTGAATGACCGAGACGTCGGGGTAAAGGGCGGGGATAAAGACCACCGGATCGGGATCGGAGCGCATGGGGTTCTGCGTCACCCGCACGTAGGGGTTGTAGCGGATGATGTCGGAGCCCAGCATCTGCTTGCTGAAGATCCCCGGCGCCCCCAACTGGGCGGCCTTGAAACCCTGGGCCATGGCGCCGTGACTCCACTCGGAGAGGATCTTGACCTTGCCGTTTTTCAACTGGCGGGAATAATTGCGGTCCGTACCCCGCATCTCAGCTCCTATATAGGAGTTGTGGGAATAGGCGCAGACCCCGAAGTTGATCATGTAGCTCTGATTGGTGTTGGGAGAACCGATGAAGTGCAGCCCCTTCTTGCCCTGGCGGATCATCTCGAAATAGGCCTGGTGGCAGGTGCGGACGTAGGCGAAGCCGGTGTCGGTGGCGATATCCCCGTCCTGTACGAACTCCGCCACGGCCTCGGACAGCGTCATCCGTTTATCCCGCTGGGAGTGATCCTTTTTCAGGTGGGCCGCCCGGGCGGAGGAAAAATCGACCAGCCGATCCAGGACGGAGGTGTCTGCGATCTTCAGGTTCGCCAGTGCGTCCTGATTGTATGCGAATGCAGCCATAATGGACCCCTTTCTTTTCATCTATGGGCGGACGGCCTGGTGGAGCCGGTCCGTCCGTTCGAGTAGATAATAATGGGAGATCCAATGGTTACCAATCCGCCTCCGTCCGAATTTTCCATCCATCTTTGTCTGATGGCGGCGGAGGGGAAAAGAGCGTCACGAGGCGTTCCCAAAGTTCTGAAACCCCGATGGCTTACCGGAGGAAGGAGTTTTTCAGCTATTAATCCGCTTCATAAGCCAGGCCATGTTGTTTCCCAGGTCCCGCATGGTCTGCATGCCCTCTTCGTCTTTGCGGACGTCGCCGATATCCCGGCCCAATGCCATGCTCCAGTAAGTGGAACCGGGCATGATCATCTGCATGTAATGAAGAAAGAGGTTCATGCCGCTGAAGGCGGGTATGGCCCCGGCCCGGCGGACGGCGACGACGGCGGCCCCGACCTTACGCTTGAACATGTAGTCGTTGGCCCGGGCTACAAAGCCGCACCGCTCGATGAAGGCCCGCATGTTCGCCGTGACGTCGGAGAAATAGGTGGGCGACCCGAGGAGGATGCCTTCCGCCGCAAGCATCTTGTCGATCACCTCGTTCAGCATGTCCGTCTCCACGGAACAGTGCTTGTTCTTGTTCTTGAAACACTTGTAACAGGCCCGGCACCCCGGCAGGGCGATGCCGCCCATCTGGATGAGTTCCGTCTCCATCCCTTCCCGCTGGAGTTCTTCCAGGACCGTATTGAGCAAAATGGCGGTGTTCCCGTTTTTCCTGGCGCTGCCGTTGAGAGCGACTACCTTCATGATCTTCTTTCCTCCTGTTTGTTAGATTGTATTATGATATTGTTTCTTTTGTTTTTGCCCGCCGGACTTCAAAGGCCGTTGGGCCGGCCGGTCAACTGTCCGCAGGCGGCGAGGATGTCGCTGCCCCGGCTGGCGCGGATGATGCTCGTGTAATGATGCCGCAGCAGCATCTGCTGAAAGGCCGCTACGGCCTCCGGGGAGGGGGCCCGGAATTCCGTGCCGGGGAATTCGTTGAAGACGATGAGGTTCAGCTTGCAGTGGAGATTATTCAGGAGGCGGGCCACCTTTTCCGCATCCGCCGGGCTGTCGTTGACGCCGGCCATGAGGATGTACTCGAAGGTGAGCATCCGGCGCCCCGGCATGGGATAGTCCCGGCAGGCCTTGAGCAGCGTCTCCAGGGGGTAGCGAAGGTTCACCGGCATGAGATAGTCCCGCCGTTCGTTGTCCGGGGCGTTGAGGGAAATCGCCAGGTTCACGCAGATGTCCCGGCCGAGGCGTACGATTTGGGGCGCCAGGCCACAGGTGGAGATCGTTACCTTGCGGTTCGACAATCCCATCCCCGCGTCGTCGGTCATGATCCGCACCGCCTTGACGGTATGGTCGTAGTTGGCCAGGGGCTCCCCCATCCCCATGAGGACGACGTTTTTCACGTCGGGGCCTTCGGGGGTCTGAAACTTCAGGGCCGTCAACTGGCCGGTGATCTCTCCGGGGGTTAGTTGGCGCTGGAAGCCCAGGGACCCGGTGAAGCAGAAACGACAGCCCATGGCGCAGCCAGCCTGGGTGGAGAGGCAGGCCGTCCAGTGATTCCGTCCGGGGATGAGGACGCTTTCGATGTGGAGGCCGTCCCGGAGGTGGAAGAGGACCTTCTTCGTGCCGTCCGCCGCCGTTTGGATCTTCGCGATTTCCGGGCCGTCGAGGCGGGCGGTATCCTCCAGATGCCCCCGGAGTTCCCGGGAAAGGGTGGTCATTTCCCCGAAAGAGGCGACATTGAACCGGTAGAGCCACTTCATGAGCTGCCGGGCCCGGTATTTTTCCTTCCCCAGATGGGCGATGAAATCTTCGATTTCCCCCGGCGACAGATCCCGGATGTTGATCTTGTCCATCAACGAAGCTTCTCTTTTAGGTGAGCGGCGACGGCCTCGATAAAGGTCCGGGTTGAGACCTTGCGGTTGTGGGGAGCGGGCTCCGCCACCGCGAGGATGTCTCCGGTCATGATCCCCGCCTCCACCGTTTTTAGGGCCGCGGCTTCAATCTGATCGGCAAAGGACGTCACCTCCGGGGTTCCGTCCAGCTCGCCGCGCTTCCGCAGCGCCCCCGTCCAGGCGAAGATCAGGGCCATGGAATTCGTCGAGGTCTCCCTGCCCTCCAGGTGCTGGTAGTAGTGTTTCTGCACCGTCCCGTGGGCGGCTTCGTATTCGAAGTAGCCCCGGGGCGAGACGAGGACGGAGGTCATCATGGCGAGGCTGCCGTTGGCGGCGGCGATCATGTCCGACATGACGTCGCCGTCGTAGTTCTTCAGCGCCCAGAGGATGCCTCCCTCGGACCGGACGATCCGGGCCACGGCGTCGTCGATGAGGGTAAAAAAATATTCGATTCCCGCCGCCGCGAACTTTTCCCGCCAGCGGGCGGCGAATTCCGCGTCGAAGATCGCCCGGAAACGGGCGTCGTAGGTCTTGGAGATGGTGTCCTTGGTGCTGAACCAGAGGTCCACTTTCCGGTCCAGGGCGTAGGTGAAGCAGGCCGCGGCGAAGCCGGCGATGGAGGCGTCGGTGTTGTGGATGCCCTGGATGATGCCCGGGCCGGTGAAATCGTGGATGGTGTTGCTCAGGACCGGGCCGCCGTCCGCGGGGGTGAAGACGATCTCCGCCCGGCCCGCCCCGGGGATGCGGAGTTCGGCGTTGCTGTAAACATCGCCGTAGGCGTGCCTGCCGATGATGATGGGCCGCTTCCAGGTCGTGACGAAGGGATGGATGTTTTTCGCGAAGATGGGGGTGCGGAAGACCGTTCCGTCGAGAAGGGCGCGGATGGTCCCGTTCGGGCTCTTCCACTGTTCCTTCAGGTTGTATTCCCGGACCCGGTCCTCCGTGGGGGTGATGGTGGCGCACTTGACCCCCACGCCGTATTTCATGATCGCCCGGGCGGCATCGACTGTTACCCGGTCATTCGTTTCATCCCGATGTTTGATGTGGAGATCGTAATAATCCAACTCGACGTCCAGATAGGGCAGGATGAGGAGCTCCTTGACGAATTGCCACATGATCCGGGTCATCTCGTCGCCGTCCATTTCCACCAGCGGGGTCTTGACGATTATTTTACTTTTTTTGTTCATTAGTTATAGCTCCAATGTTATTTGCCGGTTACCGGGCGCGCAGGGCGCCGCCGGACAGGACGAGTGTCAGTTGCCGGTCCGTCAGCTCGTAAGCGGCGGGGAGAGCCCCCCCCCTGGTGATATTGTCGATCCTTAACGGCCGGCGCTCCGCAAGGACCGTCCTGATGTCCGAGATCCCGAGACGGTCGCCGGCCTGGAGAAGCTCGTAATCGCCTTCGTTTTCAAAAATCAGGGGTAGAATGCCGAAGTTGATGAGGTTGGCCGCATGGATCCGCTCGAATGATTTTGCCAGGACGACCTTGACGCCCAGGTACATGGGACAGAGGGCGGCGTGTTCCCGGGACGATCCCTGACCGTAGGAGTGGCCGGCGACGATGATATTCTGCCGGCCTTCGTCGCGAATCCGCAGGGCCCGGGCGGGAAAATCACGGTCCAGGATCTCGAAGACATAGCGGGCGTATTTGGGGATGTTGGAGCGGTACTTCATCCGGGCCCCGGCGGGGATGATGTGATCCGTGGTGATCTTGTCGCCCACCTTTATCGCCACCTCGCCGTCGATGCGGGCGGGCAGGGGATTATTGTCGGGAGGGTCGCCTATATTGGGGCCCCGGATGATTTCCACGCCGGCCCGGTCCTCTGGAGGCAGGGGGCGGATGATCATGTTGTCGTCCAGATGAAATTTCCGTGGCTGGGGGATAAAGGGGAGGGCAATCCCCAGTTGACGGGGATCCGTGAGCCGTCCCTTGAGGGCGGAGGCCGCGGCGGTTTCCGGACTGACCAGATAGATGTCCGCATCCCTGGTTCCGGAGCGGCCGTAGAAATTACGGTTGGACGTGCGGAGCGAAACGGCTCCGGAGGGTGGACTCTGGCTGTTGCCGATACAGAAGCCGCAGGCGTTTTCCATGAGCCGGGCGCCGGCGCCGAGGATATGGGCGAGATAGCCGTTCCGGGTGATATTTTCCAGAACCTGGCGGGAACCAGGGGCGACGATGAGGCTGACTTCGGGATGGACGGTTTTGCCCTTCAGAATCTCCGCAACGGTGGCCAGGTCTTTGTACGACGAATTGGTGCAGCTCCCGATGCATACCTGCCGGATGGCGAGCGGCCCTATTTCCCGAACCGGGCTAATACGGTCGGGGCTGTGAGGCCGGGCGGCCAGCGGCTCCAGGCGGGAGAGGTCGATGATTGCCTCCCCCTCATAGACGGCGTCGGAGTCGGCGTGGAGTGGCATCCAATCCTTGGCGCGTCCCTGTGCCGAAAGGAAACGCCGGGTCATGTCGTCGCTGGGGAATATCGAGGTGGTCACCCCGCATTCCGCGCCCATGTTGGCGATGGTGGCCCGTTCCGGGACCGTTAGGGACGCCAGCCCGCTGCCGCCGTATTCAAAGATCCGCCCCACGTTGCCTTTGGTCGTGAAGATGCTGAGGATCTCGAGGATGATGTCTTTGGCCGCGACCCAGGGTGGAAGCTTGCCCTGGATCTCGATCCGGAATATCTTGGGTACGGGAAGATAAAAGGGACTTCCGGCCATGGCCAGGGCTACGTCCAGACCGCCGGCCCCGACCGCCAGCATGGCCAGCGCCCCGGCGGTCGGGGTGTGGCTGTCGGAACCGATCAGGGTCTTTCCCGGGATGCCGAAGCGTTCCAGATGGACCTGATGGCAGATCCCGTTGCCCGGCCGGGAGAGGTGAAGCCCGAACCGTCCGGCGACGCTCTGGAGATAGCGGTGGTCGTCGGCATTTTCGTAGCCGATCTGAATCGTGTTGTGATCGATGTAACTCACCGACAACTCGGTGCTGATTTCCGGGAGACCCATGGCCTCGAACTGCAGATAGGCCATGGTCCCCGTGGCGTCCTGGGTGAGGGTCTGATCAATGCGGATGCCGATCTCCCCGCCAGGGCCTTCGGGATCGGTTTCCCGATGGGTTTCGATAATCTTTTCAGCGATGGTTTTTCCCATAATCATGAATTGTTGGCCTTCCCGCGGCCAATAATGAAAAGGGCACGGCGTTGAACGGCCGTGCCCGCATTTATCATGGATCGTTAAATATCCTTCTTTAATCCTTGGCGGCAAGGACGATGGCGATTCTCCGGTTCTTCTGTCTCCCTTCCGGGGTGCTATTATCCGCGATGGGTTTGTATTCCCCGCAGGCTACGGCCTTCAGCAGCTCGGGGCTGATGCCCTGCTGCTGAAGGTATCTGGCGACATTGATGGCCCGGGCGGCGGAGAGCTCCCAGTTTGTGGGATAGACCTGCGCCAGGGAACCGCGGATCTGGACGTTGTCGGTATGTCCCTCCACGATGATCGCTTTATCCTTGAGATTCTTGAGGATGTCCACCACCCGCTTCAACACCTCCAGGCCTTCCTTCTTCACCCTGGCGTCCCCGGAGGCAAAGAGGATCTTGTCCACCACATCCACGGTCAATTTCCCCTTCAGTTCCGTAATGGTGATCTGACCTTTGGCGATTTCTCCCTTCATCTCCCGGAGCAGATCCCGGTAGGTATCACTCTCTTTCTGGATGATCTCCTCTTTCTTCTGCAGGGAGGCCACCGATTCCTTCAGCTTGACATTTTCGATCTGCAGATCCGCGACTTTCTGCCGGGCGGCGTTTTCCTCCGTTTTCAGCACCTTCTCCAGTTCCGTGCGCTGGGCGAGGAGTTTTTCCTTTTCCAGGTTGCAGGTCTTCAGTTCCTGCGTCCGGGCCTCGGCCTCCGCCACCTTTTTCAGGTAGTCGCTCTTCGCCACGCAACCGCTCATAAACGCGGAGGCCAGCAGGGCGATAAGGGCCAGGTAAAGAGTTTTATTCATGATTTTCCCTCTTCATATCACTGATCAGATGTCGTTGTCCTCTTCCAGGGACTTTAGCCGCACCGCCTTTATGAAGCGCTTGTTGTAATAGGGTTTGTCCAGGCTGTCGATCCGGACATGGCGGTCCTTCTTTCCCGACGAGGCGTGAACGAACTGGTTGTTGCCGATATAGATGCCTACATGTCCGAAGGCCCGCCGGGTATTGAAAAAAACCAAATCGCCTTCGGCGAGTTCACCCTTGGCGACCTTCATCCCTACGTGGGCCTGCTCCCTCGCCGTCCGCGGCAGATTGACATCGAAAAATTCATACATCTTCTTCACGAATCCGGAACAGTCCAGGCCCTTCACACTGGAGCCGCCCAGCCGGTAGGGGGCGCCCAGAAATCCCTTGGCGACCTTGACCAGGAGGTTGCGTTCCTCTGGATCTTTCCACTTCCCCAAGGTGTTTTCCGAATAGCGGATTTCGTTTTCCAACTCCGCTATTTCTTCCGTCGGGGCCATTTCATCGGTGAGCAGATCCTCTTCCGCATCCGCCGGGTCGTTCCGGGTCGGCTCCGCCTTCCTGACCTTCGATCCCGGACCGGCGGCGGTCGCTTTAGCCAGCGCCAGTTTCTGGCCGTTTATCAACTTGTTGCCCTTAAGATGATTCAGCTTTTTTAGTTCGGCAACGGTAAGACCCGATTTCCTGGCGATACCGCTTAGGGTGTCGCCCTTTTTCACGACGTAAAGGCGATCGGTTTTTTGCGGATTCGTTTTTGAACTTTTGGCGAGCTTCTGGGAACTCTTGGCGGGGATGACAATCAGCTTCCCGGCCTTGATGCGGTTGCCGTCGAGACCATTGGCGTCTCTGATGCTCTGGTTCGTAACCCCGTATTTCTTGGCGATCCGGGCAAGGCTGTCGCCTTTTTTTACCCGGTATTGCTGATCGGCAAATCCATCGGCGCCGAAAAGCAAGGAAAAGAACAGGACACTCAGTCCCATCCACAGGAAAATCCGCCGTTCCATCATGAGTACCTCCTCATTGTTATTCGGGGGTCGCCCCATTTATTAACGGTGCACAGATTTTGACGATGGATGACAAACTGTACACGAGAAACGATTTGCTCTCTTACAAAAAAAAGCCCGTCAAGTCAAAATATTTTTTGCTATGCAAGCTGCAGCGCTTGTAAAAAAGGTCAAACAGCCTTTGCACAGATTTTATTCTAATAACTACTTCAACTTACGGAACGATATTTGGTGGGATCGGACTATATTTTTACGCTATGCCCAAAATTAATGCTCCCCGCGAACAACCCTCATGCTCCAGAGAGCGTCGCAGGGCAGGAAGAAACGTTCGTCCTTTTATCCCCCGGAAAGAATGCGTCCAATATCTTGAAAAATCTCATGTTATGATTTATGAAGTGGCATGGGAAAAAAACTGTTCATCCTGACCGCAATAATGTTTATCGGCGGAATGTTGCTAAATATCGGATACTACTTCCTGTTTCCCGATGTTGCCGCCCTGGCCAAAAAGAATCCGGCCAAGACCGCCTTCATGGAATACCGGGAGCGGGAATGGCAGCGGGAAGGGAAAAATAAAAAGATCAAGCAGCGCTGGGTTTCCCTGAGCCGGATATCGCCTTATGTGATCAAGGCGGTGATCATTGCCGAAGACGACAAATTCTGGGGCCATGAGGGATTCGATTTCGAGGCCATGCAGAAAGCCCTGGAAAAGGATATCCAACAGGGAAAGTTCAAAGCCGGAGGAAGCACCATCAGCCAGCAGCTTGCCAAGAACCTGTACCTTTCCCCCTCCAAGAATCCCATCCGGAAGCTAAAGGAGGCGATCCTGACCTGGCGGATCGAGAAGCGCCTGTCCAAAAAGCGCATCATTGAATTGTATCTGAATGTCGCCGAGTGGGGTGACGGGGTCTTCGGCATCGAAATGGCTGCCCGCACCCACTTCGGAAAATCCGCCACGGATCTCGGCGCCCAGGAGGCCGCCCGCCTTGCGGCCGTGCTTCCCAACCCGCGAAAGTTCAATCCCACGGGCGCCTCCCATTATGTCGTGTCGCGGTCCGAGCGGATCTACAGGATTATGATCAAAAGAGGGATCGTCATCCCGGAATACGAAGACGTCATGAAGGAACAGTCGGATTTGGGATTGATGCTAAAAAACGATGATCCGGAGGCCATGAAAAAACTGGAGCAAAAAGTGGAGGAATGGAAAAAGGAGGGCGCCGATGCCACCGGCGGGACCCCAGCGGCCACACCGGCGCCGGGGAACCAAAACGGGGAGGGTGATAGGGATTGACACGTTAATTGTCTAATGTTACAAGCGCCGATAATGATACCTTCGGCGAAGGAGAGAACATGGCAGATATCTACAAGGCCGTAAAACTGACGGACAAGGTTTACTGGGTAGGGGCCATTGACTGGACCATAAGGGATTTTCACGGCTATACCACCCATCGGGGCAGTACCTACAATGCCTATCTGATTCTTGCCGACAAGATCACCCTGGTGGACACCGTCAAGGCCCCTTTCCGGGAGGAATTGATCAGCCGTATCGCCTCCGTGGTCGATCCCAGGGATATCAAGATAATCGTTTCCAACCACTCGGAGATGGACCATACCGGATGTCTTTACGATCTCATCGATCTCGTCCGGCCCGATCAGGTCGTGGCCTCAACCATGGGGACCAAGACCCTGGGCGATATCTACCACCGGGACCGGATAATCACCCCGATCAAGGATGGGGGGGAATTGAGTCTGGGAAACATGAGCCTCCGCTTTATGGAGACCCGGATGCTCCATTGGCCGGACAGCATGTTCAGCTATCTCCCTGAAGAGGAGATCCTTTTCTCCCATGACGCCTTTGGGATGCACCTGGCGACGGCCGAGCGCTTCGACGACGAGATCGATCCCGCCATCCTCGATTATGAAGGGGCCACCTATTTTGCCAACATCATCCTCCCCTATGCCCCGCTGGTCACGAGGCTTCTGAGCCGTGTGGGCTCTTCCGGGATGACCTTCAAGTTCATCGCCCCGGATCACGGGCCGATCTGGCGCCGGGATATCCCGGGGGTCATTGCCAACTACGGACGGTGGGCGGCCCAAAAACCCACGATGAAAAGCGTGGTGGTTTACGGTACCATGTGGCACAGCACGGAACGGATGGCCCGGGCCATCTGCGAGGGCCTCGCCGCCGCCGGAGCGGCGGCCAAATGCATGTCCATGGATGTTTTCCATCGCAGCGACGTGGCCTACGAGGCCCTGGATGCCGGCGCCCTGATCGTGGGCTCTTCGACCCTCAACAACAATATGCTGCCCCAGGTCGCCGATGTGTTGACCTATCTGAAGGGCCTCCGTCCGGCCAACATTCTTGGCGCGGCCTTCGGATCGTACGGATGGAGCGGCGAGGCGGCGGTACATATAGCGGACATCCTGAAGGAGATGAAGGCCGCGCCTGTGGCGGAGCCTCTGAAGGTTCAACACGTGCCCACGGATGACGACCTGCGAAAGTGTTATGCCCTGGGAGAGGAGATTGCCCGAAAGTTGAAAGAGAATAAGGAGGATGCATGAAAAAGACCAAAGGATCGATTGTCGTCATATCGGCATTGTTCTTGCTGATTGCCGGGACCTTCGCCGCCCATGGGGAAACTTATGTTCCCCAAAAGGCAGTCGGCGCCGGCGCGAACTGGGGTAACGGCAAGGTCTATTTCTTCAGGGGCGATCAATACGTGCGTTATTCCGCCCGTCCTGACCTGGAAGAGGACCTCATGGGCTACCGGGCTGACCCCGGCTATCCGAAAGCCATCGATGGAACCAATTGGCCGGGAATGATCTGGAAGAATATCGATGCCGTGGTCAACATGGGCAACGGCAAGGCCTGCTTTTTCAAGGGCGGGGAATTCATCCGCTATGACATGAAGACCGACCGAGCCGATCCGGGCTTTCCCCAGGCCATCAACGAGCAAACCTGGCCGGGGTTGCCATGGACCGAGGGTATCGATGCCGCGGTGTACTGGGGCAACGGCAAGATCTTTTTCTTCAAGGGGAGTCAGTATCTGCGCTATGATGTAGAGAAAAACCGTGCCGATTCGGGGTATCCCAAGCCTATCGACAACAGGAACTGGCCGGGATTGATCTGGACCAGCGGTATCGACGAAGTCATCGACTGGGGCAACGGCAAGGCATATTTCTTTAAGGATTATGAATATATCCGCTATGATGTCAAGGAGGACCGGGCCGATCCAGGTTATCCGAAACCGGTGAGTCGTCAGACCTGGCCGGGTTTGGTGAACTGGTGACGGCGGCGGGATCGGGAATGCATGTCCCAACAATTGTGATCCGCACCCAAAACGGGCCCGGAAACATTTGCCTCCTGACATCTGCAGCCTCATCAAATAAGGGAGAAAAATGCTCATGAAAAAATATGTATGCGACGTCTGCGGTTACGTCTATGACCCGGCGGTGGGAGATGAAGAGGGGGGCATAGCCCCGGGTACGGCATTCGAAGATCTTCCCGAGGACTGGATCTGTCCGATTTGCGGGTCCGGCAAGGACGAATTTTCTCCGGAGTAGCGTCCCAAGGGTAATTATGATGCGTCCGTAAAAAGTCGCAAACCCCTCTACCCTTCAAGGGGAGGGCCGGGGTGGGGATGGGCAAAATACGGATTTTATTCCCTAAAATCAATCACAACATATTTTCATGCTTCGTGACTCCCCACGGGGCAGGAAAGTTTTTTACGGGGACATTGGTTTTGAAGCCTGTTTAACCACGTACACGAGGAGTTGCCAAGATGGATGAACTGAAAGCGGCCCTATATCAGGCCTATGTGGGGGAAGCGAAGGCGGCCCTGCGTCTGAAGGTATTTGCGGACAAGGCGGACAAGGAAGGATACCCCCAGATCGCCAAATTGTTTCGCGTCATCTCCTTTTCCGAGGAGATCCACGGCACCCGGGCCCTCAAGCTGCTCAGGGAAGTGAAATCGACGGAGGAAAATCTGGCGGCCAGCTTTGAGTCGGAACAGAAGGTGGCCGGCGTCGCCTATGACGAGTTTATAAAGCTGGCTGAAAAAGCCGGCAACAAGGCGGCGGTGCTGCATTTCAGCCAGAGCCGGGATGTGGAGGAGGTCCATGCCAAGCTCTACAAAGAGGCGATGACCCATTTTTTGGAGGCCCGTGAGACGACTTATTATGTCTGCAAGGTCTGCGGATATGTCTCCGACGGCGTCCTTCCAGATGAATGTCCGTTCTGCGGCGCCAAAAAGGAGATGTTCGATCGTTTCGGATAGCGTGTTTTAGTCCGTCTCAACGGTGGACAACCCCCGGGATCGCCGTCGGGCCGGCGGCGGAATCGGCCTCTTCAGTCCACGAGGCAATCTATTCAGAGGTAATCTATTTAAATGAAGGATCTCATCGTTCGGTGGTTGATCTTGACCGTTGCCATTCTGGCCGCTGCCTATTTCATCGCGGGCATCCAGGTCCGCGGTTTCTCCAGCGCCCTTTTCGCGGCGGCGTTTCTCGGGGTCCTAAACGCCCTGTTCCGGCCCATACTCATCATCCTTACCCTGCCCGTAAACATCCTCACCCTGGGGCTGTTTACCTTTGTCATCAACGCCCTGCTCCTGAAGATGACGGCCGGCGTCATTCCCGGCTTCGATCTGCAGGGATTCTGGCCCGCCATGTTCGGGGCGCTTATCATCAGCATCGTCAACTGGCTTCTCCATCTCCTGATCTCCGATTCGGGTAAATGAAGGGCGGGAATTCGGAGCGGGTCCGGACGGCGGAGCCGGTGAAAGACCTTACGCCGGCGATGAAGCAGTACTGGGAGTTGAAGGCACGCTATCCCGACTGCATCCTCTTCTTCCGGATGGGTGATTTCTATGAGATGTTCTTTGAAGACGCCGTCGCCGCCGCCAGGATCCTGGAGATAACCCTTACTTCCCGCGGCAAGACCAAGGAGGGAAACATACCCCTCTGCGGGGTTCCCTATCACGCCGCCTCCACCTATATCGCCCGGCTGCTCGAAAAGGGATACAAGGTAGCCGTCTGCGAGCAACTCGAAGATCCGAAACAGGTCAAGGGGATCGTAAAAAGAGACGTAGTCCGGGTGGTGACGCCGGGACTGAGGTTCGATCCCGATCACCTCGATGCCCGGGAAAATAATTTTCTCGCGGGCCTCTGCCATATGGAAGGAGTCTTCGGACTGGCCTGCATGGATATTTCCACCGGTGAATTCCGGGTGATGGAGATACAGGATCGGGAGATCCTGGAAGCGGAATTGGCGGGCCTGAGTCTGCGGGAACTCATTGTCCCCGAAGGTTTCAAGGAACGACAGTCCGTCGCGACCCTGGACAAAAGCGAGGCTCCGGTGGCAGTCAATATCTTTCCCGGAGACTACTTCGATCCCGAAGCCGCCCGGTGCCTCCTGGAGAACTACTTTTCCGAAGCGGAACTTGCCGCCCTGGAGATGGGAAAACGTCCCGCCGTCGCCGGCGCCGCCGGCGCGGTCCTGCGCTACGGGGAGGAAACCCAGCGGGAACGCCTGACCCATGTGAACCGGATTCAGGAGATGACCTGGTCGCAGGCCCTCTTCCTAGACGAAACGGCAAAGAATACCCTGGAGCTGTTCCAGACCATTCAGGAACGGAAGAAGAAGGGCTCCCTGTTTTCCGTCCTCGACGAGACCGTCACCTCCCTGGGGGCCAGACGCCTGCGCTGGTGGCTCAACCACCCGCTCCGGGAGCCGGAGAAAATCAAGCGGCGGCTCGCCGCGGTGGCGGAAATCAAGGACAACCACCTGTTGCGGGAAGAACTCCGCCGGCTTCTGGGCGGTGTCTATGACCTGGAGCGACTGGGCGGACGAATCGCCATGGATGTGGCCCATGCCCGGGATCTCGTTGCCCTGAAGAAGTCTCTGCAAGCCATTCCGGGGATCAAGGAACTGCTGGCATCGCTGACTTCGCCGCTGGCAAGATCGCTGCGGGAGCGACTGGACCCCCTGCCGGCGGTGGCGGACCTCATCGAGGCGGCCATAGTCGATGATCCACCCCTGACGATCCGTGAGGGAGGGATGATCAAGGACGGCTTTGACGCTGAACTCGACGAGGCGCTGTCCCTTTCCCGCCACGGCAAACGGAACATCGCCGCCCTGGAAGACCGGGAACGACGGAAGACGGGTATAAATTCCCTCAAGGTGGGCTTCAATCAGGTATTCGGTTATTACATTGAGGTAAGCAAGGCCAACACCCACCTCGTTCCCCCCGAATATATCCGCAAGCAGACCCTGGTCAACGCCGAGCGGTATATCAACGAAGAGCTGAAGGAATATGAACAGGCGGTCCTCCATGCGGAAGAAAACAGCCGGCGCCGTGAATATGAACTGTTTTTGAGGGTTAGGGGAGACATCGCCCGGTCCATCCGGCCGATCCAGGATACGGCGGCGGCCCTGGCGGCCCTTGATGCCCTGGCCTCCCTGGCCGCCGTTGCGGAGAGCTACGGCTACTGTTGTCCTGTCGTCGATGACGGCGACGCAATCGAAATTACCGATGGCCGCCATCCCGTGGTGGAACGAATGGCCCTCTCCGAGGGATTCGTGCCCAACGACACCTGCCTTGACCTGCGGGAAAACCGTTTCCTGGTCCTGACCGGACCCAATATGGCGGGCAAATCCACCTACATCCGCCAGGTCGCCCTGGTCGTCATCATGGCTCAGATGGGGGGATTCGTCCCGGCGCAGCAGGCCAAAATCGGGGTGGTGGACCGGATCTTCACCCGCATCGGCGCCGCCGACAGCCTGGCGCGCGGGCAGAGCACCTTCATGGTGGAGATGCGGGAAATGGCGAACATCCTGAACCATGCCACCCGGCGGAGTCTCGTCATCCTCGACGAGGTGGGGCGGGGCACCAGCACCTTCGACGGTCTGAGCATCGCCTGGGCCATGGCGGAATATCTGCATGAAGAGCGGCATATCGGCGCCCGGACCCTCTTTGCCACCCATTACCATCAGTTGACGGAACTGGCGCTGACCCATGAGGGGGTCAAGAATTACAACGTCGCGGTCCGGGAATGGGGGGACCGGATAATCTTCCTCCGCAAGATCATGGCGGGGGGAACCAGCCGCAGCTACGGCATTCAGGTGGCCAAACTGGCCGGCGTTCCCGAGGAGGTCGTCAGACGCTCCGGAGAGATCCTGAAAAACCTGGAACGGGGAGAACTTGATGCTGCGGGATCACCCCGAATTGCCGGGGGAAAGAAAGGCCGCGGCAAAAACACGGCGGCCCACCAGTTGAGCCTCTTTCCCGATGATCGGGAGGAGATCATCGCCGGTCTTCGGGAATTGGACACGACGCGACTGACGCCCCTGGCGGCCCTGAACCTGCTTCAGGAATGGAAAGACCGGCTGACAAGGGGGGCCGGTTGAAGGGCCGGGAGCGCATGAAACGGAATAGATGGGAGGCCTTTTCCCGGAGCGTCCTGGCCTTCTTCATGTCCCTGTTGTTTTCTTTCCCCGTCGCCGCGGGGGAGTGGGATTCCCTGGAGCGGAAATTGGGCGCGGATGGTTTCGACGGGAAGGAGATGGCGGACCTTTTCCAGCGGGCGGACCTCCGGTTCGATCCGGAGCCCATGACGACAAAAATTACCGAACTCATGGTCCGGGCCAACCGGCAGGATTCGGGACAAAGGAAGGTAAATCGGTCGGCGGTTTACGGACGGTATCTCCGTCCGGAAACCATGCGGTCGGCCCACGCCTATCTGGATCGGCACCGGGCGCTCCTGGGACGGATCAGCCGGGAATACTGCGTGCCCAGGGAGGTCGTGGTCGCCGTTGCCCTCGTGGAAACCAATCTGGGGGCCAATACCGGCAGAAGGAGGGCCTTCGATGTCCTGGCCAGCATGGCTCTATCTGACGATCTCGAAAAAGTGAGGCCTTTTTTGCCGCCCGGGGTGCTCCATGAGGGCAACGAGGATCAGGCCCGGCAGCGGTGCCGGGAGAAGGCGGACTGGGCGTATCGGGAATTGAAATATCTGTTGAAATATTCCCGGGCCACCGGGGTGGATCCCCTGACCGTGCCGGGATCCATTTACGGGGCCATCGGCCTGTGCCAGTTCATGCCTTCCAATGTCTTCCTCTACGGCATCGACGGAGACGGCAGCGGCAGCATCGATCTCTTTACCACCCCGGACGCCCTGCACAGCATCGGCAACTATCTCCACCGCAACGGCTGGACCTGCCGCATGTCCGCAACCCAAAGGCGCCGTGTCGTCATGACCTACAACCGCAGCCAAGTCTATGCCAATACGGTGCTGGCGGTAGCGGACCGCTTGCGGGACATGGATCGCAAGAAAAAAAGAAAAAACACCGATTTTCGCGGGGGGAGCGCTACTTGATACAGACCCGGCGGACCTGCTTGAAGTCCGTTACGCCCTGCAGGGATTTCTGGATGCCGTCCTGAAGGAGGGTGGTCATCCCTTCCTTCATCGACATCTCCCGGAGCACCTCAACGGGCTCGTGCTTCTGTATCATCCGCTTGATATTGTCGGAAGCGACGAGGAGTTCGTGGATGCCCATCCGGCCCTTGTATCCCGATTTGTCACAGATATCGCAACCTTTGGGGCGGTAGAGGGTGAAGTCGTCCGTATATTTCACGTTGAGCTTCTCGAAGTCCTCCGCACCGTAGCTCTCGACGATCTCCTCGAAATCCTTGGGGGTGGGGTGATAGGCTTCCTTGCAATTCTTGCAGAGGGTCCGCACCAGGCGCTGGGCGAGAATACCCAGGAGGGCGTCGGCGAAATTCAGGGGGTCGATGCCCATGTCGAGGAGCCGGGTGATGGTTTCCGGGGCGCTGTTGGTGTGGAGGGTGCTGAAGACAAGATGGCCGGTGAGAGAAGCCTCGACGCCCGTCTTGGCCGTTTCGAAATCCCGCATTTCCCCCACCATTATGATGTCCGGATCGGCCCGGAGGAAGGCCCGCATGGCGGCGGCAAAATCGAAGCCGATCTTGGGCTGGACCTGCACCTGGCGGAGACCGTACTGGGTGATTTCCACCGGGTCCTCGGCGGTCCAGATCTTCCGGTCCGGGGTGTTGATGTGGTGCAGGGCCGCATGCAGGGTGGTGGTCTTGCCCGAACCCGTGGGCCCCACCACGAGGATCATGCCGTAGGGCTTTTCGCAGATGTCGATGAGCCCCTTGTAGTTCCGGGGCAGCATCCCCATCGCTTCCAGGGGCAGGGTTTCGCCCTTGGCCAGGATGCGCATCACCACGTCCTCCACGCCGCCCTGCGTGGGAATCGTGGCCACCCGCAACTCGATATCGTCCCCCCCGGAGCGTTTGAACTTGATCTTGCCGTCCTGGGGGATGCGCTTGATGGTGATGTCCAGATTGGACATGATCTTGATTCTCGAAACGAGGGCGGCCCGGTAGCTGTAGGGAACCGTTTGATAGAGCCCGCAGTCCCCGTCCACCCGGAATCGCACCTCCACGTTCTTCTTGCCGATGTTGGGTTCGATGTGAATGTCCGAGGTGCGGCGGTTGTAGGCGTCGTTGATGATCTTGTTGACAAGCTGCATAATGGCGCTGTCTGATTCGGTGACCACTTCGCCTTCCTCTTCCGGCTCGGCGTCGCCGGCATCGGCGTCCAGCTTGCCCAGGATGTCGGATATGGATGTCTCGTCCTCTGGCGACTGGTAGAAGTAGTTGATAAACTTGACGATATCGTCGCTCAAGGCCACGTCGTAACGGATGGTCTTGGTCTTCATGAGGTTTTCTATCATGTCCCGCTTCAGGATGTTGTTCGGATCATCCACGAGGATATTGATGTTGCCGTCTTCCAGCCTGCTGATGGGGACCCACAGCTCCCGGCGCAGATAGTCCTTCTTCAGGTTCTTGATGAGGTCTCCGGGGATGGGGATCTTGTCGTTGAACTGGACAAATTTGCAGCGGTAGAACTCGGCGAGGGATTTGCCCATGTCATCCTTGGAGATCTTGTATTTCTTCATGAGGAAGTTTTCCATCGTCTCCTTTTGTTCCCGCGATTCCTCCCAGGCGTTTTCCAGATCTTCTTCCTTGAGGAGATCCCGGCTGATGAGGTAATCGAAACGGGTCTTGCGCCGCCGGGCGAAACGTTCCTGGTTGAAAAATGCTACCCCTAATACCTCCGTGATTTCATTGAGAAAACCCTTTTCGTCGTCGGAAAACCGCCCGCCGTTGACGGAGGCCTTCTTGTTGAGGATCTGGACCACCCCCATGAGCTTTCCGTTGTGGAATATGGGCGCGGTGAGGATCTGCCGGGTGCGGAAACCTGATTTCTTGTCCCAACTGGAGTCGAAGGAAAGCTCCTTGTCTATGGCCTTGAGTTCCTTTTCGTCGTAGGCGTCGGCTATGTTTACGATCTTGCCGGTATTGGCCACGTAGCCTGCGATGCTCCGGTTGTTGATGGGCACACGTATCTCGCTCAGTTTCGATCCGGAGAGGAACATGGAGAAGATCTCGTTCCGCATGCGGTCAACGATATAGATGGTGATCGAATGGGCGTCGAAGAGATTGAGGATGCCGTCCTTGAGATCTACCAGAATCTGCTTGATATTCTGGGCGGAGTGGATTCTGTTGGTTATATCCTGCAGCTTCTTGCGACGTTGGAGTTGTTCTTCCAGCTCGTTTATATGCTTGGTAGCGAGATCCGCCATTTCCAGTCCACCTCAAAAATCCGTAACCAGCTTGGAGAAATCGGCGACTCTTCTGAAGAGCGCCGCGATCTTGTCCAGCAGAGACAAACGATTGAACCTGACATCCTCCTCCTTGGCCATGACCATGACGGCGTCGAAGAAGGCGTCCACCGGGGCCCGAAGCCGGGCCATTTCCGTCAGGGCCGCTTCGTAGCGGCACGCCTCGAGATGGCCCGCGGCCCGCTCCCGGACTTCCTGGAAGACCCGGTAGAGTTCGCCTTCCGCACCCTCCCGGAAGAGCTCCGGCCGTACTTCGCCGCCCCGGAAATCCTTGAGGATGTTCGCCACGCGCTTGCAAGCCACCGTTAGGGGCTGGAAGTCGGCGTGATTCTTGAATGCCTCCATGGCCTCGATCCTCTTCACGGCCTCCGTAAGATCGGAGGCGTCGATGGCCAGTACGGCATCGACGACGTCATAGGCATGACCCTGGGCGATCAGTTGGTTTTCGAACCGGGTACGGAAAAAGTCCAGGACGTCACGGGCGATCTCTTCGGCGGGACGCTTCAGTTTATCCTGGAGGCTATCGATGCCCGCCGCCGCCAGTTCCGCAAGTTGCAGCGGATAACCCTTGGCGAGGATGATGTTGATGATCCCCAGGGCCTGACGCCGCAGGGCGTATGGATCGGCGGTCCCCGAAGGGATGAGGTTGACGCCGAAGAATCCGATGATGGTGTCCATCTTGTCGGCGATGCCGACGATGGCGCCGATGTCCGACTCCGGCAGTTCCCCCCCCGCTGCGAGGGGCAGGTAATGCTCATAGATCGCCTTGGCGATCAGGGGGTCTTCACCGGTTAGCAGGGCGTATTCCCGCCCCATCACCCCCTGTAGTTCCGAGAACTCCCCCACCATCTGGGTATCCAGATCCGCCTTGGCCAGGACGGCGGCGCGGTCCACCGGCGCGGTCAGGGCGAAATCGATCTTGGCGGCGATGAGGGCGGCGAGCTTGCGGAATCGCTGGACCTTTTCATAGGAGGTGCCGAGAAGGGAGTGATAGACTACTTTCCGGAGTTCCTCGAAACGGCGGTCCAGGGATACCTTCTGGTCTTCCTCGAAGAAGAACCGGGCATCGGAGAGCCTGGCCCGGATAACCTTTTCGTTGCCCCTGGTAACCACGGACGGATCCCGGGCCGGTGTGTTGTTGATGGTGATGAAATAGGGCAGCAGCCCGCCCGCGGCGTCAACCACGGGAAAGTACTTCTGATGGGACATCATGGTGGTGGTCAAAACCTCCTGGGGGAGCTTCAGATATTCGGCATCGAAACCACCGCAGACCGCCGTCGGATATTCGACGAGGAAGGCGACTGTTTTCAGGAGGTCGTCGGTGATTAGGGGCCGGCCGTTCACGGCGGCGGCTGCCCGCTGCGCCTCTTCCCGGATGATTTTTTTCCGTTCTTCCGGATCGATGATAACCCAGGCGTCCCGGGCCTTATCCAGATAATCTCGAAAGCCCGAGACGGCAAAGGGGCCTGGGCTCATGAAGCGGTGTCCCCGGGAGGCGTTGCCGGCGGCGATGTTTTCGATGCGGAAGGAGATCACCTCGCCGCCGTAAAGGGCCAGGAGCCAATGAATCGGACGGGCGAAACGGAGTTCCAGATTGGACCAACGCATGGCCTTTTTGAAGGGGATGGCGGGGATGAATTTGGCGAGCAGACCCGGCAGCAGGGCGGCGACGTCGCCGCCGGCGATCCTTTTCCGGGCGCATAGGTACTCGCCCTTATCCGTGGTGATGAATTCGATTTCCCCCAGGTCTATGCCCTGTCCACGGGCAAAGCCCACCGCCGCCTTGGTGGGATTTCCCCGCTCGTCGAAGGCGGCCTTGCGGGTCGGGCCGATCTTTTCAATTACCTGATCTTCCTGAGTTTCCGCCACATCGGCGACATGGAGCAACAGACGCCGCGGCGTCGCCATGGTGGTGACCGGTCCGAATTTTACCCGTTCCCCGCTCAATGCCTTGCGGATCAACTCGTCCATGTCGGCCATGGCCCCAGGCAAAAAGGCGGCCGGTATCTCTTCCGTGCCGATTTCAAGCAGCAATTCTTTTCCCATTCCCCGATACTCCTGTAAATCCCATTCCCGGATTATTTGATGAGGGGATAACCCATTTTTTCTCTTTGTTTGATGAACAGCTCGGCGCTGAGCCGGGCCAGGTTCCGTACCCGTCCGATATAGCTGGTGCGTTCGGCGACGCTGATGGCCCCCCGGGCGTTGAGCATGTTGAAGGTGTGCGAGCACTTGAGGCAGCAGTCATAGGTGGGCAGGACGAGGTCCATTTCCGCCACCCGGATCCCTTCCCCCTCGTACATGTCGAAGAGCTTTCGCAGCATATCGACGTCGGCCTTTTCAAAGTTGTAAACCGACCATTCCACCTCGCCCTGATGGTGGACGTCCCCATAGGTGACCCGGTCGTTCCATTTCAGGTCGTAAACGTTGTCGATTCCCTGGATGTACATGGCGATCCGTTCGATGCCGTAGGTGATCTCCGCGCATACGGGACGCAGGTCCACGCCGCCCACCTGCTGAAAATAGGTGAACTGGGTGATCTCCATGCCGTCGAGCCATACCTCCCAACCCAGGCCCCAGGCCCCTACCGTGGGCGACTCCCAGTCGTCTTCCACGAAACGGATGTCGTGCTCCCGGGGGTCGATGCCGAAGCTCTTCAGCGAGTCGAGGTAAAGCTCCTGAATATTCAGCGGCGAGGGTTTCATGATCACCTGGTACTGGTAGTAGTGCTGCAGGCGGTTGGGGTTTTCACCGTAGCGACCATCGGTTGGCCGTCGCGACGGTTCTACATAGGCTACATTCCAGGGCTCCGGCCCCAGGGCCCGGAGAAAGGTGGCCGGATTGAATGTTCCCGCCCCCACCTCGAGGTCGTAGGGCTGCTGGATGACGCAACCCTGGTCGGCCCAGTATCTTTCTAAAGCAAATACCAACTCCTGAAAGGTCACAATAACCTCCTTGCTCCTTATGAATTATGCAAGGACAAACGGATAACACGGCTAACAATCATAGTCAACAGGTATTCATGCTCATGGCGCCCAACTGCCGGAGTTGCCGGAGGACCTGCCACGATTTCAACTCCCGGCCCAGAAGATGTTGAATGAATGAGACCAGGAGGCGCCGGGACTCGTCATCGGCCCGCGGGGTGAGGAGCAGGCGGGACAGATTTCGAACCGGCAGCGTCCTGCCGTGAAGGAGGCTGCGGATCGTTCCCAGAGACAACGCCGGCAAGGCGCCGGGCATGGGGTCACAGCGGCTGCACTGTAAACCGCCCCGGTTATTGATGAAATGGAAGGAAAGGCCCGCATTTAGGGGGGCATGGCACCGGGTGCAGCGATCCAGGACGGGCTCGTAGCCGGCCAGACCGAGCAGGCGGATCTCGAAAAAGGAAAGGAGACTGGTTCGGAAGGGATCGTTTTCCATCAGGGCCAGAAAATCTACGAGCAATTGGAAGACCGCCTCGTTTTTTTTCCCCTCCACGGTGAAGGCGCCGGTGAGTTCCACCAGGTAGGAGGCCGCCACGCTCTTTTCCAGATCACCGCGGATCGCGGGGAAATGATCTATGATTTCACATTGATCCACCATGGCGAGGGTATCGCCGCTCCCCCGGCGGGAGAAGAGGACCTGAGTGAAGGAAAAAGGCTCCAGGGAGTTGGCGAACCGCCGCCGGGACCGCCGCGCCCCCTTGGCTATTCCCTTGAGCTTTCCGAATTCCCGGGTGTAAAAGGTGGCGATCCGGTCCGATTCCCCGTAGTCGAGGGTGTGGAGGACGATCGCCCTGGTCTTATGGCTGCTCCGGGTGTTCATGGTCTCGAAGAAGGTCGGAGTGGGTTACCGTGCCGCCCTTCATGGTCAGGACGGCCTTGCCGGTGAGATCCCGGCCCAGGAAGGGGGTGTTCCTGCTCCGGGAGCGGATGTCTTCGGGGGTTAACGTCCAGCGGTGTTTCAGGTCGATCACGGTCAAATCGGCGGATGCGCCGGGGGCCAGGCCGCCGCCGGGGACGCCGAGGATGTTCGCCGGTCGGGCGCTCATCCTGATCACGAGTTCCGGCAGGGAAAGGAGTCCTTCGGCGACCAGCCGGAGGCTCAGGGCCAGAGATGTCTCCAGACCGATCATGCCGCTGGCGGCGTACTCGAATTCCACCTCCTTGTCCGTAACGGCGTGGGGGGCATGATCGCTGGCAATGACATCGATGGTTCCGTCCCGGAGTCCTTCCCTAATGGCCTCGACGTCCCGCTCTTCCCGAAGCGGCGGATTTACCTTGGCGTTGACGTCGTAACCGCGCAGGCAGTCCGCGGTAAGGGTGAAATAATGGGGAGCCGTTTCGGCGGTTACCTTGACGCCCCGGGTCTTGGCATCCCTGATGAGGCGGACGGAGCCGGCGGAGGAAACATGACAGATATGCAGCGCCGCCCCGGTGTATTCCGCCAGCAGGAGGTCCCGGGCGACCATGACCTCCTCGGCGATTCCCGGGATTCCGGGCAGACCGAGCTCCGTGGCGGCCAGTCCTTCGTGCATGGCCCCGCCGGTGGACAGGGAGAGATCCTCGCAGTGGGAAACCACAGGCAGTCCCAGGGAATGGGCGTATTCCAGCGCCCGGCGCATGATGGCGCCATCCATGACGGGTTTGCCGTCGTCGGAAAGGGCGACGGCTCCTGCTTCCTTGAGGTCCCAGAACTCCGCCAGGGTTTTCCCCTGGGAACCCAGCGTAATGGCGGCGATGGGATAAACATGGACGAGGTCCGACTCTCCGGCCTTGCGGAGGATGAATTCCGTGACGGAACGGTTGTCATTCACGGGACTGGTATTGGGCATACAGGCCACCGCGGTGAATCCGCCGACGGCGGCCGCCGCGCTTCCCGTGGCAATGGTTTCCTTGTATTCATAGCCCGGCTCCCGGAAATGGACATGCATATCGATGAGACCGGGGGTGATGACGAGGCCCCCCAACTCCATGATCCGGAGTCCTTTTCCTTGCTTCTTGCCCAGATTGCGACCGATCCCGGCGATGCGGCCGCCCTCCACGAGGATATCCATTCGGTCGTCCAGGCCCCGGCCGGGATCGACCACCCTTGCCCCGCGGAGCAACCAGTTTTGTCCCGCTAATGCTGATTTCATCTATTGGCTCTCACCTGTCGATTATATTTCCCTTCGACTTGCCTCATAACCGCCTGAGGCAACGATTGTTGCCCCGCCGCGGCCATCGGTCTCCATGCCGGTCGGCACGACCTCTTGCTCGGCATCATCCGTTTAGCCCTTGCCTCCGGTGAGCAGATAAAGCAGGGCCATCCGTACCGCGACCCCGTTTGTCACCTGGTTGAGGATAACGGAAAACGGCCCGTCGGCGATCTCCGGGGCGATTTCCACCCCCCGATTGATCGGTCCCGGATGCATGACTAGGACGTCCTGTTTGGCCAGGGCGATGTTCTGCCTGTTCAGGCAGAAATGCCGGGCGTACTCCCGGAGCGATGGGAAGATGTTCTGATGCTGCCGTTCAATCTGTATCCGGAGCATCATGATGACATCCGCCCCGGCCAGGGCCTTTTCCAGCGAAGCATGGACCTCGACCCCCATGCGCTCCATGTCTCTGGGCAGCATCGTGGCCGGACCGGCGACGACGACCTGGGCCCCCATGGTCTTCATGCCGTAGATGTTGGACCGGGCCACGCGGCTGTGGGCGATATCGCCGACGATGGCGATCCGGAGGTTTTCAATGCGCCCCTTTTTAGACCGGATCGTCATCATGTCCAGGAGGGCCTGGGTGGGATGTTCATGGGCGCCGTCGCCGGCGTTGATGACCGACTGTTTAATAAGTCCCGCCAGCAGGTGGGGGGCGCCGGCGGCGCTGTGGCGGATGACGATGACATCGGGATTCATGGCCTCGAGGTTTCGTGCCGTATCGATCAGGGTTTCCCCCTTGACTACACTGCTGGTCGAGGAGGAGATATTGATGGTATCGGCGCTGAGCCGCTTCCCCGCGATCTCGAAAGAGGTTCTCGTCCGGGTGCTCGCCTCGTAAAATAGGTTGACAATGGTTTTACCGCGGAGGGTGGGAACCTTTTTGATCTCCCGGGTGGACACCTCGATGAAGGAGTCGGCCGTATCGAGGATCAGGAGGATCTCTTCCCGGGAAAGGTCCCTGATGCCCAGCATGTCTTTTCTTTCCCACTTCATCTGCTATTCTTCCGCCTCCGGTTCGATTACCACTTCGTCGGCGCCGTTCTTTTCCGTGAGATTCACACTGACGTCCTCCCAGAGGGAAGAGGGGAGGTTCTTGCCTACGAAATCGGCGCGGATGGGCAATTCCCGGTGCCCCCGGTCGATGAGAACGGCGAGTTGAATCAGGCGCGGACGGCCGAAATCAATGAGGGCGTCCATGGCGGCCCGGATGGTTCGGCCGGTGAAGAGCACGTCATCCACCAGTACTACCTTCATGTTGTCCAGGGAGAAGGCGATTTCCGTTTTGCCGATCCGGGGCTTTTTGCTTATTCGTGACAGATCGTCCCGGTACAGGGTTATGTCCAGTATGCCCAGGGGGATTTCCACCCCTTCGATGGCGGCAATCTTTTTCCGCAGTCGATAGGCCAGATAAACCCCGCCGGTCCGGATGCCGATGAGCACCAGATCGTTTAGGCCCTTGTTCTTCTCCAGGATTTCGTAGGCTATGCGGGTAAGGGAGCGGTCGATGCCTTCGGCGTCCATGACGATGCGCTTTTTGTTTTTCATGGCCTCCTCAGTCAAAAACAAAAAGGCCTCCCCGTAATACCTGGGGAGGCCCGCTCAAGATCGGTTTCTGAAAAAGGCGTCTCACATAAATCCCTTTGTTACTTATTGCTGGATCGATTTAAGGGCCAGTCAATAATAGTGGCAACCATATAAAAGATCGCGCTTTTATTGTCAAGAACGAAAAACAGTTCCCCAAAGAATTGTGTAAAGAAGGCGTTGTGGCCTTCCGGAACCAGGACTGGAGCGGGTCTTTCATTACCTCAGCGATCCCGTCTTCTGTAAAACGAATATTACTTCCGCCAGACCGATCCGGCTGTCGGAGTTGACATCGGCGGCCTGGACGATATTCTGCCCGTCAGGCGCGGAGCCTACCAGTACCTGCAGGGCCAGCACAGCGTCGAAAAGATTGACGACGCCATCGCCATTGACGTCTCCGGGCTGAGACTGGATTATTTTCGTACCGCTTATTCCTACCCATAGGACCGGTGTTACCGGATCGTTCGAAGGGAGAAGGACGTCGGCCTTCTTTTCGCTGCCGTCCGGAGCCGTGAAGGTCACTTCTATAAGACAGACGGCTTGGGGGACCATGGTCACCCCTTTACAGGCATCTTTGGTCAAGGTGAAGAAGGCGGCGCCACCCCCGGAGATCGATGCCTCTCCCATGGCCAGGTCGCTTCCGCCCCGATTGGATACAGAAAGGGTCTTGGTGACGGCCGAACCGCCGAAGGGCTGGACAAAGAAGCAGGGAGCCGGTTCCGCATGAATGACCGGCGGACTGTAGCCCTTGTCGATCAAGGGCAGATTGTCCTGCTGGGTCATGGTTGTTCCCGCGTAGTTGCGGATGTCGTAGGGGGTGTCTCCCAGACCGTCGCCGTCGGTGTCGGTCCCTGCGTAGTCGCTCCAGAAATTGCCGCCCAGGTAGGGTCCGCCCACGATGTTTGAATTTACCAAAGTCTTGTCGTGATACCACCGGTTTCGCCCATCGTTGTCTCTGCCGTTCACGGCGTTGCCCCGGAACACATTGTTGTAGACGGTATTGTCCGTGTTTGACCAACCCAGCCTCACGCCCGTTCCGTTCTCGGCGATGATATTGTCGTGGATGCCGTTTCTCTTGTGACATCCCTTGCTTTCACTGGCATGGACACCGTAGAGGTTCTTCCAAATGTGGTTGAAGGCGATGACATTGTCGCTGCTTCCGTCGAGACTGTCCGCGGTGCAGTAACTGTAGCTGTGTTCGAGGAATATCCCCTCCAGGGTGCTGTTGTTGATGGCGTTGTATTCGATATGGTTGTTCATGGCCATATAGATGTGAATGCCCCGCCCGTAGACGCCCAGGATGTTGTTTTTCTTTATCAGATTGTTTTCGGTGTTCCACAGTTCGATGCCGGCGCTCGAGGTTTCGTACCGGCGCTGCTTCGCCTCGATGCGGTTCCCTTCCACGGTGTTGCCGCTGCCGCCATGGATATAAATGCCTATTTCCTCGAAGTTCTTTACGGAGTTTCCCCTGATCATGGCCCCGACGCAATCGGCGCACTCGATTCTGCCGTTGTATCCGGCCTCGGCATCGCCTGTTACGGTGTTGTCTTCGATGACGGGGGCGCCGATGGACGCACCCACGCTCTTCATGGCGTTGCGCCTCACCGCGGCCATGCCGTTTTCCGAAGCGCCGATGGATACCCGGCCGCATGTGTTGCCCTCCACCAGACCGGTTCCCCTCACGCTCAGATCTGAAAGGGTGTTGTTTCTGACAACATTGTTTTCCCCGTAAAGTTCAACGTAGGCGTTGCCCGTGTTGTTCTCGAAGAGGGTGTCCGAAGAGCGGTCGAGACGGATCATGCTGGACCATCCATAGGCCGGCGTCTTGGTGATGGCGTTGCCCGTAAAGTGGATTCCCTTGGAATCTTCGGCATAGACGTACACATCGACGATCGTGCATCCTTCGAAGGAGGAATCGCCGGCGGCCTGTGCATACAGGGAGATTGTTCCCATGCCGGTCGCTTCGTCCTCTCTTACAAAAGTAGCGCCGTTGGCATGCAGCGAAGCGCCCTGTTTTATCTTTAGCTCTCCGCCCTCCTTGAGGAAAACCACCTGGGTATCCTGGGCGACATACAGGGGGCCGTCCTCCAGGGAGACGTTTTCGATCCGATACGGATCGTTTTCGGGACGCCAGTCAACGAAGTAACGGCCCAGCTTATTGCGCCACTCCTCACCGTTGTGGAGCTTGCCGCGAATGATAGTGGTGTCCACCGTGGTTTCCTTCACATCCCATGCCGTTTCCTGCCATTTTTCCTGCTCCCAGTCCCAGGCGTATCTCTTAAAGGCATAAATGTGGATATAAGAAGCGGACGTGTCGCTGCAGTAAATGTCCTGGGTCGTTTCTTCCCACTGACTGATTGGCTGACCATCCCTGGTGAGGACGCATTTCACCTTGCCGGAACATACCGGACCGAAATGAAAATCGACGACGTTGCGTCCGGAATAGATGATTTCATAGGGCCATATGTCCGACCATGCCCATCCGGAAAGCACCAGTGTGAAAAAAAGAATGCCCGCGGCGAGGCCCAAAACGATTCTACCGAGACGGTTTCTCATCTTCCCCTCCTTCATACCTTCCATGAATGACGACATCGTAAAAAGTCCATATGCGGCGTTGCGCTTCATCCTTCGTCACTGCGACGTACGCCCAAGTACGTCTCAATCCTCAGGATTCGCGCGCCTTGCCTCTGGAGCTTTTTACGTCGTCGTCTCATTGATGACTTTTTACGAGTTCATCATGAATGATTTACCCTAAGCACTGCCGTCCTGAAATGATGGATTGACTCTTCTCCGGACGGCCTTTATTGCCGGATTCTGGCCATGATCGGGACGAAGCCGGAATGAGTCGTCCCGTCTCAATACACCTAGAGACCTTTGAAAAATGGCTTCGCCGCGGCTCAGAAATCTTTTTCGCCTCTGA
>CAZNDG010000025.1:0-44493 GCA_964571695.1 uncultured Syntrophus sp. | reverse complement strand
TTTCGATCGGGCAGACAGCCGGGCAGTTTGACATATCCTATCAGGCGGCTTCAACACTTGTGTCGCAATTGGAAAAGGCGGGAATTCTCAGGGAAACGACGGGGAAAAAACGTGACAAACGTTTTGTATATAACGATTATCTGGATATTCTCACCGAAGGAACAAAGATCTAAACGGATGAGTATTTTTTTCTTAAGATTGCAGATTGGCAGGGACAAAGAATTACGAATCCAAAATCCTATGAACATGAGAAGGAAATATCGGAAATTATGGATCGAAAGAAATGGGAATACGAAAATATTTTGAAGGAACACAAACTGGAAAACAGATTCGATAATTTTCTAAGATACTTACTCGCCATGCTGAAGAGAAAGTATGTCAACACGGTTGGGACTTCTATCTCGTGCAATATAAAGTTGGCGGGCGTGAGCGAATGCGCTCTGGTTTATAATCCGCAATATCGCTCAAAACATCCAAAACTTATTTTGCATATACCCAGTCTTTACGATACGGGCGGCGATGATTCGCCTCATTTTGTCATGATGGCCGTGATTGCGAAGATGATTCTGGAAAAAGATCCGGATTTTGAATCGCTCATTGCTGGAAAAATCCGTAACTATGCATCTTCGTTTGAAACCGCTGACTGCGAAGAGGGGAGGGATTAATCAGGCCGGTCGCGGCGTGGTTTGTACATTTGACGCATGGTAAGAGAGAGACGGTGGGACAATGCCGTTCCACTTTGACGTTGAACAATGCGGACACAAAAGCGGACACAAAACAGGGTGTATTTTGATGCTTTTAATGACCCTCATGAAAGAAAAAAGCTAAAAATATCAATAATATCGGGGTGGCATGGAAGCCCTCTCACGCCGGAAACCGGGGTTCAAGTCCCCGTGGGACTACCAAGTAATTTCAAGGACTTAGCTGACAGCGGCTGAGTCCTTTTCCGTTTTGGTTGCGGATAGGTTGCGGATTGTTGCGTCGTCATCCAGCCTGTCCACCGCCGCCTTGTTTCCCTCCGGGGCGAGATGCCCGTAAATGTCCACCGTCACCTTGATGCTGTGATGGCCCAACTGGTCCCGGACATAGGCCAGGGATTCCCCGGCCTGAATCAGCAGGCTTGCATAAGTGTGGCGCAGATCGTGGATGCGGATCCTGCGCAGGCCCGCCTTCTCCAGGGCCTTTGCATATACCCGCACCCGCCAGTGATGCTCGATCAGAGACGTCCCCGTCTCCGAGATGAAGACCCATTTGGGGACCTGCCCCCAGCCTTTCTGGAGGGTTTCGATCCGCCGCTGGTTCCTCAGGTGCCAGAGCGTTTCCGCCAACTGCCGCGACATATCCACCCGGCGGCTCTTGCCGCTTTTGGGCGTCCCGACGATCCCCTTGGAGATATTCCGCTGGACGTTGATGAACCGTCCATGGAAATCGATGTCCCCCCACTGGAGGGCCATCGCCTCCCCCAGCCGCATACCGGTGCGGGCCAAGGTCAGGGCCATCGGGTAATGGCGCGGGAAATGTTCCCGGAAAGTGTTGAGGAGCGCGGCAAGCTCCTCCCGGGTCAGCGGATCCGCCACCAGCTTCAGGCTCTTCTCCCGGATGATCCTTCCCAAACGATGAGAGGGATTGACCGGAAGCGCCCCGTCATCGACGGCCAGGTTCAGGACCCCACCGATCACGTTCTTAAAATGCGTGACCGTGCTTGGCGCAAGCCCTTTACAGCTCTTCTTCATGAGGAATTCCTTCACCATGAGCCGGGTGATGTCCGTCACCTGGTATGAGCCGAAAACAGGCTCCACGTGATTCTTGAGGATGCCCCGGTAATCGCCTACGGAAGCGGGCTTGCATGTGGCGGGGACCGTGATCTCGATCCACCGCCGTGCGTAATCCCCGAAGGTCGGGATCTGCCGTTTCTCGTCCACGATGCCGAGGTCTCCCAGGGTCAACCTGGCCTCGATCTTCTTGGCGATCAGGAGGGCGGCCCGTTGATCCCGCCCCACCTTCTTCGCCCTTCTTCTTCCCTGGTGGTCGATCAGGACCCACCAGACGCCCGACCCTTGCGGGCGTTCCCTTACCTTTACCCCATTTTCAACCTGCTCTTTCCACCCTCGTAACGAGAGGCACGGGAAGGGGTTAGGGTGACCCCTTGTCGGCCCGCGGCGCCTATCCCGTGGCTATGGAAAGGCTCAGGTTCGCAGGAACCTTCCGGCCCTTGCGGGCGGCGGCTTCCGTGATGTCTTGCGAACGTCACTGCCGGGAACGACCGCCGTCCTGCGGATTCGAGCAAAGCAATAATACACGAACGAGTTGGAAAATTCATCTTCTTTTCACTGCAAATTCCTTGATGACATTGTTCACGATCCGGTCCACCTGGTGATCGCTTCCGCAAAATTGCTCCAGGTAATCGTCTATATCCCGATACCGGATCAGAATGGTCCCTGTGGGCATCCGGGCATGACGCAGACCCTTCTTCAACCAATCACGCATGGTCCGTTCCCGGATTCCCGCATATGTTGCCGCTGCCTTGATCTTTCCCCAGCCTTCCATCAGGTTGCCCTTCCTCCCCGTATGCAACTCCCTCTACCCTTATTATGTCAGGGACCCCCGCCCAGGGGACAAAGTTTCCGAAAAATATTTTTTCCCTTCTAAAATCAGGTAAATAGTGATAACTACCGGCCCGGAAAGTGATATGCTCGTATTGTTCCGTTATCTACGGCGAATCTGATCCGCCGTTTGATGAACCAGCGAGGCAAGAAAGGAAGGGACCCGGCACAACAGGATCAAAAAATATTATTTTCAAAGGAGGGGAAGAGGCTGTCATGGTGATCGAGCTTCTGGATGACCTGACTCTGGATCCGCACATCATCCGGATTCTGCGGGGAAAGCACTTGCAGGATATTCAAGCTATGCAGGAGGATATCCTGGCAGAACTGCCCGTCTTGAGCAACGCCATGAAGAAGATCGTGGCGGACATCAGCCGGTTGGCCGAGTTCCTCCATGAAGCGGCCGGCGAGTCGGGGCGAGGGGGACAGGAGCTCTGGAAGATCTACAACCTTTCCCAGCGCCTCATCTCCGGGGTCACGGAAATAGGCATGATCCTGTCGCAGGTGGGTCTCTGGCGGCTGAATGAGAACTATTTCGGGTGTCAGTCGCAAGTGGTCGGGCAGGGGCAGATCCGGATGTCCGTTTCCACCAACTATGAGGAGAGCCTCAGGAAGATCGTCCCCGATAAATTGTCGGAATGGGTCCACCAGTGGGTGGACTTGCAACCGGCGTTAGCGGCCGCTCAATATCGTGAGTTGCACCTTCTCCTGAAAGATCCTTCCCCCGGGAAGTATTGTCCCCCTGAGAAAACCTCCGCAAAAGAAGACACATCCAGCGAAGTTTCCCCTTCGTTGACCCGGATCCAGGCCGATCCGAAGCTTCTGGCAGAATTCCGGAAACGGCTGGCCGGCATGGAGACTCTTCATGAACTGATCCCCGCTCCCCCGGAACTGGTGATCGACTCCCGCCGACGTCGCTGCTTCTACCGGGGTGTTGCCGTCTCCCTTACCGGCAAAGCATTCGATATGCTGGCTCTTCTGGCCGGCAGTCCCGGCAAGCTCATCACCCGTGCGGAGATCTACGATCAAATCTGGGCGGATGATAACTATGCAGACGAAGCGGCCCGGCCTTACGATCGCCAGATCACGGATCATAAATACCGGATCATTGCAGGGATCAAAAAGGCCGCCGCGAGCGCCGACAACTCTTCCCGGGACCTGCATAAGCTGATCCTCAGCCGTTTCGGATCCGGTTACATCCTGAATCTACCGCCGGAAGAGGTGTGCCTCCTGCCCTGACAGCCTGACGGATGGACGACTGCGGCGGGGCAGAAACGATAATTGGCGAAAATTGTCGATTTTTGGCGAGAAGATTCGAGAAAAAACGATAAAGAAACGATTAGCGGAACGAGACATTTTTTCTCGCGATCCGCTATAGCTCCCTTCATACTTGGTAAAATCCGGTAAAAAATGCGGAGCGATCATTTCTCATGTATGAGTGCCGATGTCCCCACGACGGGCGGAAGCTCCTGGAGATGGCCCGGCCGCCCCTGTCCCGCCTGGGCGTGAAGATCCTCTGCCCCTGCGGTGTAAAGGCCCCGGGGCGCGTCGTCATCGACGCTCCCTCCGGGATCATCCTGGCCGTTGCCGTCTGTGCCTGTGGTCGAAAGACCGTGCGCCCCGTCGGTGACCTGGTCGCCGTCCGCTGCCGGACCTGTAAAAAGATCATAACCTTCTAAAGAACCGATTTATCTGAAGGAGCAAGCTCCGAGGTTCCCGAAGCCCATGCTGCATCCCGCGCATGGGTTTTTCTTTTCTCCGTATCGAGGAAGAAATTGCCTCGAAGCGGTTCACGAGCCTCTATCGCCGCCTCCAGGAAGAATGTCTCCGCCTGGCGGCATATCCCTCCGCCTCCGCCCTGATCGCCTTCTTCAACGACGTGGAGCAGGACTATGCCGAAAAAGACGAAATCCTCTCCTTTCTCATCACGGCTTATCGCCGGGACGGTCCCGGCCGCATCCTATCCGGTTTCTTCATCATCCTCTTCCGGCCGGCCATCGCCGCCCTTTATCGCCTGGCCCGCAAACGGAATGCCCGCTTTGATGAGGAAGAATTCATCCAGGAGGTCTGCACCCTCCTCTTGGAGATCATCGCGACGGCGCCGGTGCGGCCCCCAAAGGTGGCCATGCAGATCGTCGGCCCCTTGCGCAACCAGGTCCGGAGCCTCGTGAACCGGGAACTTGGACGGGAGCGCCGGGAAACCTCCTGGTACGAGTCCGGGGACAGCGAGAATCCAACGCCGATGGGCCCCGGAGACTATGCGGGAAATGGAGAGGTTGAAGAGGTTTGGGAGGGGACAGCGATGGGGGAAGGCGAAGAGACACGGAAGGGAAAATCTATATGGAAGGGTACGGAGGCCGGGGCCGTTGCCGCCTCCCTGGGCGGCGATCATGACGATGTTTGGGAGATTGATAACGGTGTTGACCTGGCGGTGTCTTTATCCGGGAAGACGCCCGCCCTTCCTCACGAGGAACATGGTGAGCAAGGAAGTCAAGATGAGGAAAATGCAACCGGGGAATGGCGGCGCTACGACCTCGCCGATGCCGGGGACTTCCTCGACAACCTGGTCGCGGCGGGGGTCATCCGTGCCGGGGATCGTGCGGTCATCTACGAGACGGTGATCAAGGGACGCCCCCTTAAAGACCTGGCCACCGACCCGAGAGAATATCAACGCCTGAAAAAGCGTCGTCAGCGGAGCCTGGCCGCCATCCGGGAATATCTCCGTAACAGTCCAAAATAAAAGAAGAAAAAATAATTAAACTTTTTTTGTCCCCTGGCGGGTTCCTCCTGACATAATAAGAGTAGGAGGACCTCGCACAGGGAGACGGGAGACATGAAACAGCAACTGCCCAAAGATACGACCCAGGTAATCCGGGAGGCATTTTACGATCTGGCCCTGTCCCTGGAGTGTCTCTTCCTCCTCTACGGGACCAGCGACCTCTTTGCCGAGGATGTCGTCCGGTGCCTGGAGGAGGGATACACCAGTACCATGAAGCGCTTGCAGAAAAACGGCGTACCGAAGGGGAAGCTCCGGAGGCAGACCGCCGTTACCCGGTTTCTGAGCAGGCTGGAACGGGAGAAATCTGATCGGGAGCTGTCAAGGGGTGAAAGGATGCACCCGGATGAATAAACAAGTTTTAAAACCGGTGACGTAAGCACGGCCCCGCTGGAAGGAAGGAGTTTAACGATGGCCAGGACGAGAACCATCAAGCCGGAATTCTGGAGCGACGAGAAGCTCGCGACGTTGTCCCTCCAGGCACGGCTCACCTATATCGGCTTGTGGACCCTGTCCGACGACTACGGCGTCGTCAAGGGACATCCCGCCTGGCTCCGGAACTCCATCTTCCCCTATGACGACATCTCTCTCACCAAATTTGATTCCTGGCTCATGGAACTGGAGGGCATCGGCCGGATCGCCCCCTTTGCCGCCGATGGGGAGAAATTCTATTTCATCAGGAATTTCAACAGACACCAGATCATCAACCGGCCTTCCCAGACGCGAAATCCGAGTCCTCCCGAGACACTCACTGAGTACTCAGTGAGCCCTCATGGAGCATGCAGTGAGCCCTCAGTGAGTACTCACGGAGCCCTCACTGATGAAATAGAAACAGAAAGGGAAACTGAAACAGAAAGAGAAACAGAATCTAAAGCTACTACTGCGGCGAGCCGGATTGCCGACTCGCCGCTGGAGCAGATTCGGACGCGGCAGGAACCGGGAGCTAATCACGGCCAGGAAGAGAAAGCGCAAATGCCTGAGACAGAGCAGGCGCAGGATACCCATGAGCCTGAAGCGCGTCAGGTCCCGGATGTGGATAAACCTCGGGAGCAGGAAGGATTGTCGCCGCCGGCAGGCAACGATCCTCCTGTCCCGAACCGAAATGCTGGTCGCCACCAGCCTAAACCTGTGGCGCGGGTAACGAGTCCCGCAAGGAAACAAATCGATTTCGACTACGAAACCGGCCGCTTCCGGCATGTGCTCTCAGAACTGGTCGCGAAGTGGCAGGTGGCCTATCCCGCGGTTGATGTGCTCTCAGAACTGCACCGCATGGAGGCCTGGGCAGCGGCAAACCCGGTGCATCGCAAATCGAACTGGCAGCGTTTCATCGTCAACTGGTTGACCAAATCACAGGACCGGGCCCGCAGCGGCGGGAGCGGGAAGGATCCCCCCGGAACGGAAGGGAGCGTGGAGCGATGGATAAAAGCGCCTTCGGAGAATTCCTGACGAGCCTATGTCACTATTACGAGCGGAAGGAGCCCCGCAAAGAGACACTCGACCTCTGGTTCCAGGAGGTGAAGCATCTTCCCGGAGAACCCCTGGACTGGATCCGGGAGCAGATCTGCCAGCGGCAGGATGGATTTCCCCGGAATCTTCCGGCGATTATGCGGGAGCTCTGGCAGCGGTGGCGGGAGGAACATCCCCGCAAGCAGGCCCATCCCGATACGGATACAAACTGTCGGGACTGTGACGGGACCGGGCTGATCACGGGCTACCGGGAGAGCCATGCCTACGCATTCCGGTGTGGACGGTGCCGACAATCGACGCTCCACGGCATCCCCTTCGCCACCGGCCTGGACCTCCTTGCCCAGGGGTATGCCCTTACGGAAGAACGAAAGAGAAACCGTTACGCCTATGGATGAATATTTTCTCAGGACCATAGCTAACGCTGTCAGAGGTGGGGCGGAGCAAACCGGTGTGGAAGGCCGCCCCACCTGCGGCCTCTACGAAGAATGCATTGCTCCACTTTGTCCCTTGGATCAAAGCAGCCTCAAAGGGATCTGGTATCCCGGCGAGGAGATCTGCCGCTCCCGGACCCATGGCAATCTCCCCTGGATCAGAGCCCAGCGGAAGATCAGCAGGGCGAAGGCAACGGGATACTTCAACCTGGAGATCCTGAACAACATCCGCACCATCCGGAAGGGGATCACGGGTCTGGACCCGAACACCGATGAAAAACCCCAGCTCCGGCGCTGGCTGGAACTCCACGAGAAGAAGCGAAGTGGTGGCAGGCGGACATACGCGGTGCCAGTGAGGGAGGCGAAGGGGGCACTTTCCCACCGGCATCCGTTAGGCCTCCAAACTGGGGTTTCAGCCCCTCTCCAAAACGTGTCGAAACCGGGGGGGCAAGGGAAAGATTTCTGCCGAAACCGGGGGTCCCAGCACCCCAGCCGGACGGCGACGGGTAAACCTTCATCCGGGAGGTCGAGGCCGAAAAAATGACCACCCAGGGAGGCCCGGAAAACGGGATGACGGAACAGAAATCTCAACCTCAAAAAACCGGGTCACCAAATCCCCATCACCTGAAGCGTTACTACCGGGTGGACGAGGTGGCGGCCTATTTCTCCGTCTCCGATCGCACGATCTATCGTCTCATCGATACCGGTGACATCAAGGCAATCCGCCTCCGGGACTGCATCCGGGTGCCCTCCGAAGAGTTGAAACGGTTTGAAGCATCCCTGTTGGACGACGATATGCGCTGAAGCAAAGCTTTTGTAAGGTTATTCAAGCTGTCTTTAATAAGATGTTCTCTGAGGATGCCTTATTCCAGTCTTCTTGAATAAGGTTTTCCTCCGCAGTGCCGAAGCAGTATCTCCCCCTTGCGACCAGATCTGATATGAATTTCAACGCAGTCACGGTGGCTCCTTTTAAGTGAATTGCTCAGGCAAAGTAACACATTTCGTTACTTTCGCCGAGTGATACTGGCAATGCCAAGCAAGAAATCGTTTAAAATAAAATTTCCTCCCGAAAGAACCGTATGAATTATTGCCAGCTAATGCTGTATGGCTGGCCTTGTGGATCGATCGGGCGAGTTCCGACATAGAGGGTTTCTATCTCCAAGGTATCGCAACAAGCAAAGTCGTTAATCTTTGCTTCCACACAGGTTAATGAATTGTGGTTGTAATGTCGCAAATAATCGTATTTGTTCTTTGATCTGGAAAATATTCCCATTGAAAAATAATGCGACCTGCGTATGTCGTTTGGGTATTGAGTTATCAAAGATAACAGAATAAGGTCAATACAAGAGATGGGAACGGATGATTATGGACATGCCGCGATTGACTCGGATTTCCATGAAAAATGTTATTCTTAGTTTACCAGAGAGTATTTTCAGATAATATATTGACCAGCCCCAAAAGTAATAGTATGGAACTATGCAATAATTGTGGCTGCCCATTTTGGGAAGACAAGTTTATCCCTGCGAATCCTGTGGAAACGCTGGGTGACCTTCTCCATAAATCATCCAGTCCGATGGATGATTCATACCTGTGTCAAGCCTGCAAGGAAGCGTTCGGCATGCTCAACATGGCGGGCTTTGGCGAATGATGTTCGTTCTCAGGAGAATGCGGTATGGCCGTCATGATCCCTGACGATGTTGACCAATTCAGTTCGGACGGGGAACGTCAATTCTACGGATTTCTGAAGACCGCTGCCAAGCCAGACAATAATTATCTGGCCTGGTATCTGCCTGATATCAATGGTCGCGAGCCTGATTTCATCCTCTTTTGCAAGGATACCGGCCTGACCATCTTCGAAGTCAAGGACTGGACCCTAAGTCAGATTCAGGAAGCCAACCCCCACCATTTTACCCTCGCCATGGGTAGCCACCAGGAACAGCTCGAAAGCCCCTTAAGGCAGGCAAAAACCTATTGTCGTTTTCTCATGGACAAGATACGTGAAGATCGACGTTTGCTCTCAAGAGATCCGCAACACTCCGGAAACTCCAAGATCCCCATCGGGGAAGGCATTGTCTTCCCGAATATCAACAAATACGAGTATATCCAGAAAGCCTTTGACAAGATTATTCACTCGGGCAAGATCTTTTTCTGGGACGATCTGCACCCGCAGTCAGACATCTGCCGGGATGCTTCCGGGCAGTGCTTTTCCACTGCCCTGCAGCGAATGTTTCCCCCTCTTTTCCACTTCAATCTGACACTGGATGAGCTTCATCATCTCCGCCAGCTTCTGTTCCCCATGATCCGGATTGAAATGCCCGAGCGAGACCCCATCAGGCAGCGACAACAGGAAAAACAGAGAATTAGGCTGCTGGATCATCATCAGGAGGCCATTGCCCGCAAGTTCGATGGTGGCCATAGGATAATCTCCGGCCCTTCAGGATCGGGAAAGACCCTGGTTCTTATTCACCGGGCTGTCATGCTGAAGCATTACAATCCCGCCATCAAGCGCATCCTTTTCGTCTGCTACAACATCACTCTGGTCAATTTCATCAAGCGGCTTCTTGCGGAAAAGAAAATCCCACTGGGCGAAAATGGAGTGGAGGTGGTTCATGTCTTCGAGTTGTGCGCGAAGATCCTTGGTGAACCCGTTACTTGGGAGAAGGAAGAGGAAGCCTACTATGATCTGATCATCGAAGAAGCTCTCCGGAAAGCAAAGGATTTCCCTGAAAAGTACGATGCCGTCCTAGTGGATGAAGGCCAAGATTTTTCAGATGACATGTTCCGCATCGTTGTTTCCCTCCTGAACCCGGAGACGAACCACTTGGCAATCGCCCTTGATGACAATCAGAACATTTACAGGAGAAAACAGACCTGGAAGGATCTTGGCATAAAGATCCGCGGGCGGGTCCATAGGTTATCATGGATGTACCGGAATACCAGCACCATCGCCGACTTTGCCCGTGCCTTCCTGAATGAAAAGGAAAACAAGGAAGAGAACTCATCACCACAGGCGGAACTCTTCCAGAATTATCTGTCAACGTCCGGACCGGAACCGGAAATTAGGCAATTCCCGAACCTGGATGAATTGATCCATCACGTTGGCCGACAAATTGATCATCTGCACCATGACGATGGTTATCCACTCTCCGAGATAGCCATCATCTATACCCAGAAATCACCGGATCATCTGCCAGGCCTTCATCTCCCCGATCTGCTAACGAAGGCTTTAGAAAAACAGGGCCTTTGCTGCAACTGGATCGCTGAGGATTACCGCGCCAAGAGGTCCTATGACGTGACGACGCAAAGCGTGACGATCTCCACGATCCACAGTGTCAAGGGATTTGACTACGCCTGCGTTTTCGTCATCGGTCTGGACTGGTTCGGTGGGCAACGATGGACGGAAGAACAGGTGACAAATCTGACCTATGTTGCGATTACGCGGGCAAGGGAGAGGTTGTTCATACCATATATGCTACAGACAAACTTGATGAAGCGGTTGAAATAATCTGGACGTTATGACCTTAGAGCCTGGCAAACGCGTAAGAGTAAAAAATGACCCCGGTCGCATTGGTATACTGACAGGTAAATCAAAAGCGCGAGGTGACCTTATCCTCCGTCAAGTATTCTTTCCGGATGCAATATCATACATGCCTGAAGATCAAATTGAATGCCTGCCTGATGTTTCCGACCCTGTAGAGCTTTTGGCATCTGGCAAGCTTGGTCGGGTATCAGATCTGCGACGTAATCTGACGCATATCAGGTTGAGTGGAAGATTAGCCAATCTAATCTACAGCATGGACACAACCAATACTGACTTTTATCCTTATCAGTTCAAGCCAGTTATCAAGTTTCTAAATGCACCCAGCAATGGCATGCTCATTGCCGATGAAGTCGGTCTCGGTAAAACAATTGAAGCGGGCTTGATATGGACAGAACTACGAAGTCGCTTTGACTTTCGCCGAATAATGGTCCTCTGTCCAGCGATGCTAAGGGAAAAATGGAAGGAAGAGTTAGGCAGCAAATTTGGTATCAAAGCGGATATCCAAAATGCCAAGGACATATTATCAACATTAACAAGGTCGCTACAGGAAGGATCTCTTTCCGGTTTTTCTGTCATTGGCAGTTTGCAAGGTTTGAGGCCCCCACGTTCTTGGAAAACAAGCGAAGAAAAGAAAAAAAGTTTCAATACTGCCGCCCGCCTTGCCGCATTCCTCGAAGAGCATGCCGATGAAGAGCCACTTATCGATCTATTAATAATCGATGAAGCCCATTATATGCGCAACGTTGAAACTGCCACATCTCAGCTTGGCAGATTGCTGCGTCATGTCTCCGAATATATAGTTCTTCTATCGGCAACACCGGTGCATCTAAAAAGTGGGGATCTTTATCAGCTACTCAATCTTGTAGATGAAGATACCTTTAATCAGCCAAGCTTATTTGATGAAATCTTGCAGGCCAATGCCCCGCTTATCGAAGTTAGAGATGCTGTCATGGCCCGCAAAGTAACACCTGAAAAGATAAAAGATTTATTGGAGAAGGCAGCACAACATCCATACCTTCAAAATAACAGGCAACTCCAATCTATACTTGAAGAACTGCCCGGTGCGGACCAACTTTCAGATGACCAGTACCGTAGTAATTTTGCATATCGCATAGAAAATATGAACCTTTTAGGACATGTGGTAACAAGAACTCGCAAACGAGAGGTTACTGAATGGCGTGTCATGAGAGAAGCTGTGCCAGAAACAATCCAGCTAACAGACGCAGAACGGCAATTTTATGATGCTGTTACAAATCTTGTCAGAAAATTTTGCATGGAATACGAAAAACACGAAGGGTTTCTCCTCGTAATGCCTCAAAGGCAGATTGCCAGTTCAATGGCAGCAGCTTTGCGAGAATGGCAGACTCGGAGCTTCAAATATGAACAACAAATCTATGAAGATTTTGGTCATCAGGAAGATAAGGAAGACAAGAAACCTGGACCGGTTGTTGCCGAGATCATGCGACAGGCTTATGAGTTGGCAGATCTAAATGAATTGACGAAGAATGATTCGAAATACAACAGACTTAGATATATCCTTTCGGACCATCTCAAGAAATATCCAGATGAAAAAATAGTTCTCTTTTCATACTTCCGTCCAACGCTTAAATACCTCAAGGAACGTTTAACAAAAGATGGAATCAGGGCCATTCTTCTCATGGGTGGCGACAAGGACAAACAGAGTATCCTTAATGAATTTAAATCCGCAATTGGGCCAAACCTACTTTTGTCATCCGAAGTCGGAAGCGAAGGCATCGATCTGCAATTTGCCAGGATAGTCATTAATTACGATCTGCCATGGAATCCGATGCGTGTCGAACAGCGTATTGGACGTCTCGATCGTCTTGGTCAAAAATCATCCAAAATTCTCATTTGGAATCTTTTTGCCGAAAACACGATTGACTCCCGTATCTATGAATATCTTTACGAACGTCTCGGAATATTCGAAAGGGCGTTGGGGGGCCTTGAAGTCATCTTAGGTGAAGAAATTAAGAAACTCACTCTTGACTTGCTCAGCGGAAATCTCACACCTCAACAGGAATCAAGTCGTATTGAACAAACAACGCTTGCATTAGCCAACATCAGGCATCAGGAAGATCAGCTCGAAGAGGAATCAGCAAACCTGGTTGCACTTGGCGATTATGTTATGAACCAAATTAAGGCTGCTCGGGAGTTGAATCGACTAATTAATGGTTATGATCTATGGATCTATGTCCATGATTTTTTCAAAAAATATTATCAAGGATCTGAATTCAAAAGACTTACCGGTGACGAGTTGAACTTTAATATTCATTTATCGTCAGATGCTAAATATGATCTGGAAGAATATACCAAGAGCGAAAAGATTGCTCATCTGACACATTTAACCCGCGCATCCTCTACACCGGTTCGGTGTCGATTTGAGAACATGGTTACAGTGACCACGCCAGGGAAAGAAGAATTAATCAGCCAGTTCCATCCCCTTGTTCGCTTTGTTAGCCATCGTCTAAAAGAATTGGAAGAATCATATTATCCAGCAGTAAGCATCTCCCTCTATCGGAATGAATTGCCGCAATTCGTTCCGGGAATATATGTTTTCACTATTCAGAGATGGTCCACGAGTGGGCTTCAGGACCGGGAACAAATATTCTTTTCGGCGAGAAATATTTCTGATGGAAATCAGCTTATCCATGAAGATGAAGCTGAAAAATTGGTCACAACAGCCGCCTTACGCGGTCGCGACTGGTTGGAAGCAATCAATTTTGTGGACTGCGAAGAAGCCGCCAAAGTTGCAGAATTATCCCTGTCTTTTTCAGATAGTAAATTTTCTGATTACGTGAAGCAAAAAGCGGCAGAAAATAATGACAGAGCTGATCTTCAGGAAAAGACACTTGATCAACATCTCGCGAATCAATTGATAACTTTTGGACAGATCAGGGACACTCATCTCCAAAACAACCGCCTTTCATTAGCAAAGGCAACAGAAGCAAAGATTAAGACGATCACAGAGAAGGTAAAGCATAGAAAGTTGCAGATTAAAGGTCGTCGAGAACTAAAAAGCAGAAAGGATGAAATGTGTATAGGCCTCATTGAGATCTCATAAGGAGGGGGAAATGGCGGATAAAAAAAAGGATTGGAGCCACTTTGGGAATTTCTTTTGTATCCATAATGAAGAAAGTTCAAAGAAATCTGTAGCACAAGGGGAACAATCACGAAAACCAAGTGACTCGAAAAAAGCCTCTGTAAAAGAAAATCATCCTGAAAAAACCGAAAAAAGATTTATAGCCAAACTGAAAAAGATTTCGAAGGCTATTCCCCCCTTCCTCCTTGAACCAAACCTTCAATTTCCAGAGACAGAAAAATCGGAACCTGTTGATCTTGTAATAGGATTCGATTTGGGGACCGCATGGACAAAGATTGTGGTTCAAGATACTTCAAGACGAAGAGCGATAGCTGTCTCTTTCAAGGAATATGGTAGCACGCATAACCCCTTTCTCCTTCCAACCAGGGTGGGGATCTCAGATGGGCATCTCACTTTATGTAAAAGAGAAGACCCACATCATATTTGCAAGGATCTAAAAATATCATTAATTGAAAAGCCCGAGCAAAGAATGGAGATCATTGACAATGAAGAATTGACCGTTACGGGCTGCGCATTGGCGGCCATATTTATTGCCATCGTTTTACGTTACGTAAGGCATTGGTTTATTGAATCACAGGCCGATATTTACAAAAACAATTTATTAAGATGGCAGTTAAATTTAGGCATTCCTGTGAAGAACTATGATAACAAGCAAATTAAAGATGCTTTTCACAAAGCAGCATTAATTGGTTGGTGGTTATCTGAACAGAAAGGTGAAATTACGTTAACTTCTTCAAAAAAAGCTTTTGAAAAATCTAAAGATTCTAACTTACAATTAGGAATTCACCGGGAGTATATCAATGTTGTTCCAGAGGTAGCGGCGGAGGTTGCAGGTTATGCATACTCAGATCTGCGAGAAGAGGGATTGCACCTCCTGGTCGATATTGGCGCTACCACGCTGGACGTATCTACATTTATCCTAAATACAAAAGATGGAGAGAACCGATACGGATTTCTATCGGCCGAAATTGGGCGGTATGGTGCTTTTGAACTCCATCGGTCGCGTCTGGAAGCTTTCAAAATCTTCATCAATTCCTGGTTGTTAAAAGTTGATGGCATATCGGAAACTCTCGAACCGGTACCGGAATCATATGATCAATATATCCCTCCAAAAGGCGACATCCCCGATTTTGACGACGAATTCACAAAGAAAGCGGCAGGCCCTATTACCAAAGTTGTAGCACGAACGAAGAAAGACAGAGACCCAAAATCTAAGGCGTGGAAGGATGGATTGCCCTTGTTTTTGTGCGGTGGCGGAAGTTTAGCAAAATTCTATTCGGATAACCTATTCCGTAATGTAAAGAATTCTTTGAATAGTTATGTCTGGAAGGGATTCAGATCAAAGCAAATTCCCAAGCCTGAAAACCTTGAGGCAGAAGGATTAAGATCTCACGATTACCATCGCCTTGCCGTTGCGTACGGTTTGAGTTTTCAGTATGAAAATATTGGGACCATCATTCCACCGTCAGAAATCGACGATATTCCGCCGGATCCACCTAGGAAGAGGTACGAAGAGAGATTCATCAGTAAGGATATGATGTGATTTATTTGAACGCGACACCTAGCATACAAGTTCCCCGCCCCGGAATGTTTGCCACGGTGCGCAACCGCCGGGGGATAGTATCTGCTGTAGATCCTTTTGACGGACAGGAGGGACGTCTCCATCTCGTCCATCTTGACTATAAAGACGATCAGCTTCCCACGGAGGAACGGCTTCTCTGGGAACTCGAACCGCGGAAGACGCTTCTCGAACCCACGGCGCTCCCCGACATCCTGGTGACCGACCCCATGCCGGCCGAGGATTTCGATGCCCTGCTCCGCGCCGCCCGCTGGACCGCGGCCACGCCGTTTCTGGATCCGGACGGCGGCGGCCCCCTCGATCGCCTGCCCATCTCCAGCCCTTTCCACGGGGCTGTGCAGGTCGAGGACTTCCAACTTGTGCCGCTCCTGAAGGCGCTCCAGATGCCTCGGGTCAATCTCTTGATTGCCGACGACGTCGGTCTCGGCAAGACCGTCGAGGCGGGTCTCATCCTGAGCGAACTTCTCCTGCGACGGCGGATCCAGCGCGTCTTGATCCTGACCCCGGCGTCGCTCCGTCTCCAGTGGCGCGACGAGATGTGGGATAAGTTTTCGCTCCCCTTCGATCTCGTGGACCGCGCCGAGACCCATGCCCTGCACCGTCGCCTGGGCATGGATGCCAACCCATGGCGCTCCTTCAGCCGGATCATCGCCTCTTACCATTATCTGCGGCAGGAGGATGTCCTTACCCAGTTCCTGGCCGCCTGCCGGACGCCGGAAGGTTCGCCGCATCTGCCCTGGGACTTGCTCATCGTCGATGAATGCCACAACCTGATGCCCTCGCCCTTCGGCGACGACAGCGATCTGTGCCGCATGCTGAGACTCTTGGCGCCCCAGTTTGAACACCGCTTGTTCCTGAGCGCCACGCCGCACAACGGCCACACCCGCAGCTTCACGGGCCTGCTGGAAATCCTCGACCCCGTAAGATTCAGCCAGACGGACGCCCTCCGGCCTGCCGAACGGGAGCGCGTCCAGCAGGTGGTCCTGCGCCGCCTGAAAAGGGAGATCAACGCCCGGACGAATCCGCCCCGTTTTTGCCGTCGCAACCCGCCCCAGGCCCTGCTCCTCTCACTTTCCCCTGAGGAGATCGCCCTGAGCGCCGCCTTCGATGGGTTCCGCACCGCCATCCGCCGGCTTGCCGCCGAAAGTGAGACCCGTCGCCGCCGTGCCGGCAGCTTTGCCGTCGAGATCCTGGGCAAGCGTCTCCTTAGCTGCCCTACCGCCTTTGCCGAATCATGGCGCCGCTGTCGGGAGGGGCTGACCGAAGGGGCAGCCGCCAACGAGGCCGATGTCATGACGGCCAAGCGGAATGTCGAACGGGAGACCGGCGACGACCGCGAGACCCAGTCCCGCGAGGCCACGGCAGCAGGCGTGGTCGGGGCCTGGCTGAAAGCGGTGGCAGCCGATCTGCAAGAAGAGATTGCCGCCATCGACGCCGCCGTTTGCGGCATGGGATTCGCTCTTTCCCAGAACAATCTGGAGATGCAGAATCCCTCAGCCGATGCCCGTTTCGCTGCTTTGACCGATCTCATCGAAAAACTCCTACGGCCGGAGAAGACCTGGCGCAATGACGAGCGTCTCGTCGTCTTCACCGAATACAAGACCACCCTCGACTACCTCACCCGCCGCCTGCGGGAGCGCTACGAGCCGGACCGGATCTTGACCCTTTTCGGCGGCATGGACGAACAAGAACGCGATCTAGTGAAAAATGCCTTCAACGACCCGAACCACAAGGTTCGAATTCTTCTGGCCACCGATGCGGCCGCCGAGGGGCTGAACCTCCAGCGGACCGCCCGTTATCTGCTCCATTTCGACTGTCCCTGGAACCCCTCCCGCCTGGAGCAGCGCAACGGCCGGGTGGACCGCCACGGCCAGGCCCGCGATGTCACGATCCATCACTTCGCCACGGACCAGGACCAGGACCTCCGGTTCCTCACGCATGTGATCCGCAAGGCCGACGAGATCCGCGAAGATTTGGGCTCTGCCAATGAACTCTTCGACGAGGCGGCCCATCGCCGGCTGGTACAGGGGGAAGGCGTTGCAACCGTGCAGGCCGATCTGGATCAACGCATTGCCGCGGCCCGCGGCCGCGCTTCTGTCGATGCCGACGCCTCCGCGGAAACAGGTGCTGACGGCCGGGCCGCCGATGACCGCCTCCGGGATTTGGCTGCCGAGATCGATCACGATCCGGACGCGCTACGGGACACCCTCGAAGGGGCCATGGCCATCCGCGGCGGCCGACCCCAGTTCCAGTCCGGACCGGAAGGCGGGACTTACCGGCTCCTCAACCCGGGGCTTTCCGGCTGGAGCGAGATCATCGACGAAACCCTGCGCCGCAATGCCGGACGCGGCAGCCGCGGAGCCGTCAGCCGCCTTGCCTTCAGTCCCGACCCATTCATGGAGCAGGTGGGCGAGCGGCAGATTTTCTGCCCCCGACCCGATGTCTCTTTCCTGCACCTTTCCCATCCGCTCATGCAGCGCTCCCTGGCGGCCCTCACGCGCCGTCGCTTTCCCGGCGGGGGTGAAGAGGTCTCCCGCTGGACCGTGCGACAGGGCGAGGTTCCGCCCGGTGTCGAGGCCATCGTCCTTGTCGGCCTGGAAGAACTGGCCGTGAACGACCTGCGGGAAACCTTCCACCACTGGGTCCGGACGATCCTTTTCCCCATCCGGAAAGGCGTCCTCGGCGAGCCCCTCGCCCACCGGCCCGCCCGGGAGTTGCGCCGGGCCACGGCCGTAAGCGATGAAAAAATCCGGAACAACGCCCGCGACCTTCTCGACGAGGTCGTCCCGGACCTCAAACGCTTCCTCACGGACTACGCCGCCAAACTGACATCCTCCCTCAAAGGGCAACTGGCGAGCGCCGGGGTCCAGGCCCGGCGCCGGGAAGAGGAACGCTACCGGAGCCGCCAGGGCGAGGTGTCGTCCCTGATCGCGGAAAATACCCTGGGGAAACTCGAACGGGAGATCGAAAAGCTCCAGACGGAACGACGCCAGGGGCTTCTCTTCGACGAGGAGGCCCAGATCGACGCCATCGACCGCTCCATCGAGGAGAAAAAGGAGGAGATCGCCCGCCGCACCCGCCATTATGAGGAGGTGCGCATCCAGCTCGAACGGGAACGGGAGAGGATCGTAAGGGTCCTGCTCCCCCGGCGTCATGCCATGCCCGCGGCAGCCCAGGTCTTCCCCGTGGCCATCGAGGTGCGTCTGCCTGGAGGAGGTGCGTCATGAACGGCGGCGAACTTCTCGGCTGGGATCGCCTGCGCCACGGCGGCCTCCTCCTTGACGCAGCACGCCTTCGCCAGGTCGCGGCGCACGAGCCCGCGACTCTCTCCCCCTACCAGGAGCGGGAGCTGCGCCGGCAGGCCGGGGCGCTTCTCGACGGCAACGCCAACGCGGCCGACTTCATCCGCTTCGTCCTGGAAGAGATCTGCGGGTTCACCCCTGCCGGTGGCGCCTGGCAGCGCGGCACGCAAATAGGCTCGGAATGGGGCCGCCGGGCCGTCACCGGCGAGACCGTCAAACCCCGCCACCTCTGGCGTACCGAAGCCGGCGCGTGCCTCCCCGTCTTCATCGACGAAGAGACCCGCCTGGGCATCGGTCGGGGCCGCCGCCTCCTTAGCCACGTGGTCCAGTGGCTCCGCGGCGGAAACGACCGCCTCGCCCTCCTCACCAACGGCCGCCAGTGGCGGCTCGTCTTTGCCGGGCTCGATTTCGAGGCCTGGTGCGAATGGGACACGGAGCTCTGGTTCGATGAAGGCGCCCTTTCCACTCAAGTCACCGCCCTGCGGACACTCCTGGCCCCGGCCCTCTGGACGCCAAAGGCGAAAGGCGCTTCGTCCCCGCTTCTGGAGGCCATCCTGGAGAGCCGCAAGGGGCAGGCGGAACTCTCGGCAGTTCTGGGTGAGCGGGTCCGCGAGGCCGTCGAGATTCTCGTCCAAAGCCACGGCGACGTCCTGAAAGAGCAGTGTGCAAACTGCGATCCCGCCGAGATCTACCGGGCCGCCGTGCGGATGGTCATGCGGATGGTGGTGGTTCTCTTTGCCGAGTCCCGGGACCTCCTTCCCCGGGACAACGCCCTCTACCACGGCGCCTACGGCCTGACCGGCCTTCTCGAAGACCTGGAAAAGATCGCCGGCCGGGGCGGTAGCCTTCTGGCCCGCACCTTTAGCGCCTGGCCGCGCCTCTTGGCCCTCTTTCGCCTCGTTAAGCGCGGCTCCCATCACGAACAGCTCCCGGTCCCCGCCTACGGGGGCGAGCTCTTCGCCCCGGGCGATGCCGCCTCGCCGGACGGCCTCTTGCGCGCCCTTTTCGTCTTCGAGAACGCCTGCTTCGATCGGGAGCTCCTCCCGGACCGCGACGTCCACCGCATGCTGGAGCGCCTCACCCGCACGCGCGTGAAGCTTCGGCAGGGAAGGGCCGGCATCTGGGTCCCCGCGCCCGTGGACTTCTCCGACCTCTCCAGCGAGTACATCGGCATCCTCTACGAAGGGCTCCTCGACTTTGAGTTGAAGACCGCCCCTCCCGGCGACCCGGTCATCTTCCTTGCTGTCGGCAACCAGCCGGCCCTGCCCCTTTCCCGCCTCGAAGCGATGGACGACCGGGCCTTGACCGACCTGCTGGAGAAGATGAAGGATACGGGACGGAGAGACGACGAAGTGCATGAGGACGAAGAAGCCGCCGCCGGCGAAGACAATGACGGCGCCCTTGCCGATGACGATGATGACGAGTCCGGCGTCGCGGAAGAGGAAATTCCCGGCGGACTTTTTGCGACAACCGAGGAAGCCGCGGTAGCCGAAACGATTGAGGAGCCCGGCGACGAACGCCACGCCACCCGCACCCGGGCCGAAACCTGGGCGCGCCGCGCCGTGGCCGTGGGAAACCTGATCCGGCGGCCCCGGGGCGCCATGACGCCGGAGAGGGCGCTCGTCCATGAAGCGGCCGTCTCCCGGAAGGCCCGCCAACTCGTCGTCAAGGTTATCCTGCCGGGCGAGTGGTACGTGGTCCGCTGGGGCGGCACCCGCAAGGGATCGGGCACCTTCTACACCCGTCCGGGCCTTGCCGTCCCCACGGTCCACAGGACCCTGCGACCCCTGGTCTATGATCCCCCGTCGGGTGCTGACGGCCAGCCCAATCCCGACGCCCCGGCCGCCGCTTGGACCCCGAAGCCCCCCGAAGCAATCCTTGGTCTCAAGGTCTGCGACCCCGCCTGTGGCTCTGGCAGTTTCTCCGTGGCAGCCCTGCGTTTCCTGACTGATTCGCTCTATTTCTCGCTCGTCCATTATCAGCGTTTCGACGGCGACACGGGTCGGTCCGTGGAGGCAATCCTGGGGATAGACGTCCATGTCGGCAATGAGAGGCTTTCCACCACCCGTCTACCATGGCGCCCGGAGGATGACGCCTTCGAGCAGGACATGAAGGCGATCCTCAAGAGAATTATTGTTGAGCGCTGCCTCTACGGCGTGGATCTCGATCCTCTGGCCGTGGAACTCTGTCGCCTGGCCCTCTGGGTGGAGACGATGGACAAAACGCTGCCCTTTTCCTTCCTGGACCACAAGATAAAGTGCGGCAACAGCCTCGTCGGCGCCTGGCTCGACCAGTTCCAACACTACCCGGTCATGGCCTGGAAGAACCGCGAAGGGGGAGACAAGGGGCACACGAATGGTGTCCACTTCAAAAAAGAGGCTAGGACAAAGGCCCTCAAGACCTTCGTCAGGGAGCGGCTCACCCCCGACCTGCGCAGCTTCGTGGGGCAACCATCACTCTTTTACTGGGACGTGCAGAAGGAGGCCGAAACAGTCCATGCCGACACTCTCCACGTCCTTTCACGCCTCCATGAACTCCCGGTCCACAACAGCGCCGAGCGCGCCCGAATCTACCGGGAAGAGGTCGTCGGCGCCCCGGCCTGGCAGGCCCTCAAATCCAGCCTCGACCTCTGGTGCGCCTGTTGGTTCTGGCCCGCCGACGCCCTGGATCAGGCACCTCTCCCGACGACGTTCCATGCCCCACTGCCGGAGACCCAGGCCATCGCCGAGCGGATAGCCGCAACCAAGCGCTTCTTTCACTGGGAGATCGAGTTCCCCGACGTCTTTTGCACCGCGGGATCGGGCTTCGACGCCATCCTCGGGAATCCCCCCTGGGACATCGCCAAGCCCAACTCCAAGGAGTTCTTCTCCAATATCGATCCTCTCTACCGGGCTTACGGCAAACAGGAGGCCCTCCGCCACCAGACCGATTATTTCGCCGACGCCGGGATCGAACGGGCTTGGCTCGATTACAATGCCGACTTCCGCGCCCAGTCGAACTTCATGGGCTATGCCGCCAGCCCCTTCGGCGACCCGGACGAAAACGAGGCGAGCGGGGACCGCTTCACCATCGCCCGGGGCCGGGACAACCAGCTCTTCCATGCCCGCTGGCGGGACGCCCGCAGGAAGAGCCGCGGCTTTGCCGACCCGGCCCACCCCTTCCGCCACCAGGGAGCCGCGGACATCAACCTCTACAAGGCCTTCCTGGAAGAGGCCCATGCCCTCCTGCGGCCGGAGGGCCGCCTTGGCTTCATCGTCCCTTCGGGACTCTACTCCGACCATGGCACCGGAGGCCTCCGCCGCCTCTTCCTCGACCACTGCCGCTGGGAGTGGCTCTTCGGCTTCGAGAACCGCGACAAGGTCTTCGAGATCGACAGTCGCTTCAAGTTCAATCCCGTGATCATCCGGAAGGGCGGCGCCACCGAGGCGATCCGCACGGCCTTCATGCGCCGGAAGCTCGATGATTGGGAAAACGCCGAGACCCTCGCCACCCCTTACAGCCGCGCCCAGGTCACGCGCTTCAGCCCCCGGTCCCTGGCGATCCTCGAAATCCAGTCCCAGCGCGACCTGGAGATTATGGAAAAGATCTACGCCAACTCCGTCCTCCTCGGCGACGAAAGCCCGAACGGTTGGGGAATCCGGTACGCCACGGAATTCCATATGACAAACGACTCCCGTCTCTTTCCCCCTCGGCCGCGCTGGGAGGCCGACGGCTACCGGCCCGACGAGTACAGCCGCTGGCTCAAGGGCGACTGGCGGCCCATCGGGGAGCTCTGGGCGGAGTTGGGTGTCGATCCGACACGGCCAGTGCCAACGACCATTCAACTGGAGGAATGGCTTTTCGACACGAACGCCGGCCCGGAGGAGCGCACGGCCCGCGCCCGCCATGTCCATGGCCATCTCCTGAAGCCCGGCGATGTCCAGTGTACCCCGTGGCGCCTCCGTTGCGCCCAGCTGCCCTACGACAGCCTCCCCACCCCCCGGGCCGACATCCCGGCAGGCATTATCCTCTCCCGCGAGGCCGACACTTGGCTCCGGGAGGATCGGATCGAGGATACGGCCCTCCCGCTCTACGAAGGCCGGATGATCGGCCAGTTCGACTTCAGCCAGAAGGGCTGGGTCAGCGGCAAGGGCCGCACTGCCGTTTGGCGTGATATCCCCTGGGAGCGCAAGCAAATCGAACCGCAATATCTACTTTCTCTGAAAACGTGGCAGGACGAGGAACTGTCGGCCTATCTTCGGGAATTCGCCAAGCATCACGACGAGCAAGAGGTCGAGATCGAAACCGAGAGGCTTAGCGACCCAGATGAGTTTGTCCGCTGGTGGTGGCCGCGAAGGCGTAAAGTGTCTTTCATCGATGTCACTTCGGCAACAAATACCCGGACGATGTTCTCTACGGCTCTTGCCGAGCTGCCCTGTGGAAATTCGGCGCCCGTTCTTAAGTGCGCACGTATCGTCTTGTTGCCGGCGATCCTCAACTCGTTTTCTTACGATACGATAGCTCGTTTCCGATGCGGTGGGCTTCACCTGAACTGGTTCGTCATCGAGGAGTCAGCCCTTCCGCAAAGAAGTCAGCAAAACGATTTACGGATGACCATGCTTTCCTTGGCGCTCGGTTTAGCCAGCGAAAGGATGGCCGAATTCTGGACAGCTGGGGAACGGCTAATCACCAAAGCATGGAAGAGTCTCTGGGCGCTGACAGAGTCAGAGCGCCTGCGGCTTCGCTGTGTGACCGATGTGCTTGTCGCCTTCCGGTACGGACTCGACGGCGGGGACCTGTTTCACATCCTGCAGGAATGTGATGATCCGTTACCGATTACGCCCAGAAACAATGCCAAGGGCTTCTGGCGCGTTGACCAAGACAAACCGCCAGAGCTCCGCCACACAGTTTTGACCCTCGTCGCCTTCCATGACCTTGAAGACAAGATTCGCGCCTGCGGTGGTGACCGGGAGAAGGGTGTCGAAGCCTTCCTGAATCAGAACAATGGCGAAGGCTGGCTGCTCCCTGAAACCCTTCGACTTGCCGACTACGGCCTCGGCCACGACGACCGGGCGAAGCATCCCCAGCCCGTAGCCTCCCGCCTTGGCCCCCGCTTCTGCTACTGGCAACTGACCCAGTCCCCGGAGGAATCCTGGCGCGAATGCCACCTCCACGCCCGAAATCTTTTGGGCGAAATGGGTTACAACCAGCTACTCGACGATATCGAATCGCAAAGACAAGGTGCGGAAACACCGCAGGGCGCTGAATTTTCTTTGGCACAAATTCTCAACACTGGCGAACAAGGGAGTTTGTTTTGATATATATGTCTGAAGATAAGGATCAATGAATAGGACACGCTAACCTATGGAAAATAGAAACTTCACATTTTACGTTGGTCGGATTTCGTCATACAGACATCTTGCAGCTTTCTTGGTTCCGGATAGCTGGGATGACTGGTTTAAGTTTTCGACCATGTATGATTTGATCGTATTCGACAGGGATGGCAATCGGCATGATATAGGAAAGGTCAAGATTGGTCAATTTGGTATGAAAAGGGATCAACGCAGCCCTGAATTGGCAGCAACATTTGATGCTCTTGGCGAAGATTTTTTCTCTTTGGGTCAAGACGACAGTTATTATGAAAAAATATACGGACTCGGCGATAATCTTTCAAGTGTTATCCTTGAAGGGTTGAGAGATGTAGTAATAGCCCCCGATCTGTTTGAGAAAGCACTTGATGAAGAAGTCATGAAAATTTCTTTGCTGCGGTACGTTTCACCGAATACCGTCCGTGGGCAATTCAAGAGGCTGGCTCAGGGCGGTGCAAGACTCTCGCACTATAAGTTTTCCTATAGAGCACCGCGCCAAGTTGCAACAGCAGTACCACCAGTTCAGATTTCATTTGAAGTAATGCCCGAATCAAATCCTCCAACCAACATTCATGTGCTAATTGGTCGCAATGGTGTCGGAAAGACGTACCTTCTCAACCTTATGGCAAGAGCGCTTGTTGAAGAGACGTCAACGTCAAGGATGGTAGGGTCATTTGTTTCAGAGGAGGCGGGAAATGATGAGCCCTTATTTGCAAATCTAGTTTCGGTAACTTTTAGCGCATTTGATCCATTTCAACCCTTACCGCAAAAGAAGGACAAATCCACCGGTCCTCTGTATTCATACATAGGCTTAAAACGAACGGGTAGCGTCAGTAGCATGAGCAGTGGCCCTCCAATGAGTCATGATATACCGACGAGAGAATTTATTAATAGCGTGCCTTCTTGTCTGAGTGGCGCAAAGAGGGGACGGTGGCGTAAGGCATTGGAAATGTTGGAAGGAGATCCGATTTTTAGAGAGGCCGACGTTACTGCGCTTGTGGATGATAGCGATAATCCGGAGTTAAAGAAGCATGCGTCTTCCCTTTTTGAAAAGCTCAGCTCAGGTCACAAGATTGTTCTTCTGACCATCACCCGGCTTGTTGAAACTGTGGCTGAAAAAACTCTAGTTCTAATTGACGAACCGGAGGCACATTTACATCCGCCACTTCTTTCCGCCTTCATACGAGCGCTTTCGAATCTACTTACCAATAGGAACGGTGTTGCCATTATTGCTACCCATTCCCCCGTTGTTCTTCAAGAAGTGCCTAGGAATTGTGTTTGGAAATTACGCCGGTCTGGCCGGGAAGCAACTGCGGAAAGACCTGAAATTGAAACCTTTGGAGAAAATGTTGGTATTCTTACAAGTGAAATATTCGGATTAGAGGTGACACAATCTGGGTTCCATAAACTACTTCTAGAGCAAGTTGAAAGTGGTAGAAGTTTTGACTCAATAGTACGCTATTTCGCCAATGAACTTGGAGCTGAGGCCCAGGCAATTGTCAGGGCACTGATTGCAGCACGGGATAGAGGGGGTCAAAACGAATAAGATGCGAAAAATGCAAAAGCCCATTGATGACGCTGGTCAGGTTTTTCGTACGTGCATTAGCCGTGTTAGAGACGAAAATCTCAAAAGTCGTTTAGAAGCTATAGAAACTGATGTCGTATTGGCAGCAGTTGATTTCGAAGCAGCGGCATCAGTAGCAAGACTTGACACAATACCTACCCATAACAACGTTGGCGGTGTCACTAAGAATGAGATGACCTATGTATACACAGAAAGAATGGCAAAAAAAGGGACACCAGGGCGTCCGGTCTACGATAAACTATTAGCAGCACCTGCGTACGGCCGCTGTCCCCTTTGCGGTCTTCGTGATGTGTCCACTCTCGATCATCACTTACCTAAAGACCATTATCCGGCACTTTCTGTTGTTCCAAGAAATTTGGTTCCTGCTTGTCCTTCATGCAATAAGGCCAAAACCAACGCCATCCCTCACTCTGAAGATGATCAGACACTTCACCCATATTATGATGATGTCGAAAATGATCGATGGCTTTATGCGGAGGTTATTCAAGTATCCCCTGTTGCACTAAGCTATTTTGTGGACCCGCCAAGGGACTGGGATGCCCATCTGGCTAAGCGCGTCAAGCATCATTTCAATGTATTTAAGCTGGCAACCCTCTATGGCACCCATGCGGCTGAAACGCTAGTAAGTATTCGGGGCCATCTCGGCCAAATTTATGATGAGGATGGCCGTGGAGGTGTAAAATTACATCTGCAGCGGCAAGCTGATAGTTATGCGGCCGTGCATATCAACTCCTGGCAAACAGCAATGTATAATGCACTGGGATCAAGCACTTGGTATTGCGATGGAGGTTTTAGGCAATAACAGACTTGATCTCTTATGTATCAGGCATTCAGACTTTCAAAATTCCAGAGGAATTACCTTCCTTAGTAATATACCGATGGAAGATTCGTTTCTTACAAGAATTGCTGAAAGGAGGTCCTAAGAGATGTTTCATTTGACGGCCCGTGTCGCATGGCACGATGCAGCCTGGAACGGAAGGGTATGTAACTCACCATCGGACAACGCTTTTTGTGCAGCCTTAGACCGTATCCGTGAGGAACGGAACGATGAGGCGGAGGATAAAATAGCGGGAAGACCATGGTGCAAACTGAAGCCTGACCAACTTCCGGTGTGTAAGGCCGAATCCGGTGCATTCATGAGTACGGAAGAATGGACGCGGGAATTTGAACATCCTTATGCGGGCATCAAGAAGGCCGAAGCGACCCATGGACATCTAAAGCCGACCCTTGTGAAAGTTCCGGCTTATTCGACCTTTGCCGTCCCCTTCGCATGGATGCTCCGAAGTGAGCAGAAATTGATTGATGAAAAACTTCCCGTTCCTTTGCCAACGGATGAGGATTCCCCTTTCAATACATCGTGGGTATTTGGTCGCAAACGGCAAGAGGAGCTGGTTGATTTGTTTTTTGGCCGCCTTGTCGAGGATAAATCACTGGTCTTTTTCTATTGCAAGGAAGGTCAGCCGCTAGGGGACACGATTTCCAGGCTTGTTGTGGGGGTAGGCCGTATTACAAAGATCGCACCGTTGAAAAATTATGATTCCAAGACCAGTAAGCCTGGATATCCCATGTGGGATCGCCTTTTCAGTCATTCCATTCGTCCAGGTGGAGAAGAAGGTTTTCTGCTGCCCTATCATGAATACATTGAACCAACAGGAGACCCGGAAGAGGACCATCGTCGTCTCGATCTGTTGCGTGAGATTGCCGTACCGGCTGATTCCTCGCATATAAGGCTTTTTTCATATGCGGCAGAACTGGCCCCTCCTGATATCGCCCTTTCTACTCTTATCCGTTGCCTTGAAGCGGTCCGAAATATCCGTGCGCACGGCATCGCAAAGGGGCCGTGGGGAAAGCGGGAAGAATGGCTCAACGATCAAATCGCTTTAACCTGGAAGGAACGGGGGGCATTCCCAGGGCTGGGACCGGCCTTAGAGGCGCTTGGGATGCGACTGGGGACAGCTTTGTCTCTCGATTTGCTATCCTCAAAATTGGTCGCAGTTGATGATAACCCGTGGCCGGTTGTTGATTCAATGTTTCGCGGTGACATAAAACCCCCACACAAGGCCTATGCTGCTGATCTAAACGCCGTGCGAAATACCTGGGTAAATCTATCCGATGAGCGACGTGCTATGTTAATGCTCCTCTCTCGATTTGCGTTAACGTCAAGTCAGGCCCAGCGATGGTTTGACCCCAATCAGCGAGTTCAAGGCACGGCAGTAGCAGTATCGGATATGGAGATCATTGAGAACCCATATCGAATAAGCGAAGTTGATTTGGGTGATTGGAATGATTCCCCCGTTTCAGTCGGAATTATCGATCGTGGACTATTTCCCGAAAGTACGATCGCCGCAAGACATCCGGTACCGACTCCTTCATGTGCTGGATCGCCTATTGACCCGAGAAGGGTCCGGGCAGCGATTGTTTCCATCCTCCGACAAGCGGCTGTGAATGGTGATGCGCTGCTCAGCATGGCTGAGACGCTTCGCAAGGTGGCACAGCTCGACCTGGAACAGACCTGCATGATTGGCGCTGACTGGCCAATAGCAAATAAGGCGTCTCTTGATGGTGTCGTTGAAATTGTTGATGTACTAACAGACAAAGAAAACGACAAAAGGGTCGCGGCGTTCCAACTTTCAGAGTTGAAGGCCCGAGAAGACCGGCTTCGCTCCATCCTTTCGGCAAGAGCAGCAAAACAGCTTCCGCCCATCAAGGAAGACTGGCGAGACCTTCTCTTCAAAGCGATTTCTGAGGCAGGCAGCAGTTTTGACCCTGATAATGAACGACATGCCCTAGCGATTGAAGAACAGGCCAAGGCCTTGGAGAAGGTCACCAGCCGGCGACTGACAGCGCTGATCGGAAGAGCAGGCACAGGAAAAACATCTGTAATGGGAGCAATCATGCTCTCCAAACCCATTGCGAAGGATGGGATATTGCTCCTGGCGCCTACCGGTAAGGCACGTGTGCGCCTTGGGAAAGCAGCGAATGCCGAAGCCATGACAATTGCCCAGTTTCTCAACCGCCTCGGACGATACGATGGCACCCGTCAAAGACCATTGTTCAAGGGGAAAGAGAAATATTGCAAGGAGAAAACCGTTGTCATTGATGAATGCTCGATGCTGACCATGGATGATCTATTTGCCGTGCTGGAAGCACTGGATCAGATCCACGTGCAGCGCTTGATCCTGGTCGGCGATCCCAATCAACTGCCTCCAATCGGTGTAGGTAGGCCTTTTGCAGACTTGGTCACCTATCTCGAAACAGCGGGGCAGCTTCGGGGAGGAGGTCCCTCCGTGGAAGACGCCTTGGCCCGGTTGACAGTCGAGGTTCGAGCCACAGTCTCGAACGATACATCAGATTCGCTTCGCTTGGCATCGTGGTTTACCCGTGAAAAACAACCTGTGGATGCCGATCGCGTCCTCAGTGATCTGGAAATCGGGGAGAAATTCAACGATCTTGATATTCTGTTTTGGAAAACGGCGGAAGAACTCCGGGAACAACTATTAGGCGCATTTCAGTCGTATCTGGGTGTGAAAGACGAGAAAGATGTGTCCGGATTTGACAAGTCTCTTGGTTTGGATGATCGCGGATGGGTTCCGTTCGAAGCCCCGATCGGTGCAGAATTGTGGCAAATATTGACTCCGGTCCGAATGCAATCGCATGGCGTCCACGATCTCAATCGATGGGTTCAAAGACAGTTCCGGGCTAAAGAACTGGCGGCAGCGACTAATCCCTGGGGAAATAGCCTAAGTGACGAAAGCATTGTCACCAAAGACAAGGTTATCCAGACTGCCAACCAGTCACGGAATGCCTTTGACGGAAAATGTACAGAGAAGCATTATCTTGCGAATGGAGAGGTAGGTCTTGTCGCACCAGGAAAGGCTGGATGGTTGAATGTCCTGTTTTCAGACCGGGCCAACCTGCGATTCGGTTACAACAAACGTGATTTCCCAGGTGGATCTGGTCCACTCCAGCTTGCTTACGCTCTTACCGTCCATAAAGCACAAGGAAGCGAATTTAAGAAGGTCTTCGTTGTTATTCCAAAGAACTGCCGGCTCTTGTCGCGAGAACTGCTCTACACCGCATTGACCCGTTCACGTGAGAGACTGGTCCTTTTGATAGAAGGAAGCGATGCTTCTGTACTCTTCGATCTGACTCGGCCTGAAAGATCCGAGACAGCAAGGCGAAACACAAATTTGTTCCAGGGTGTTATTCGTGTGAATGACGAGGAAATGCCTTATGCGGAGCATCTTATTCATAAGACAGAGAAAGGACACATGGTAAGGAGCAAGTCCGAATTGGTGATCGCCAATATGCTCTTCCAGAATGGCGTAGACTATGAGTATGAACGTGTTTTTGAAGGGTCTGACGAACAGGGTCGCCTTCGTCCGGATTTCTCATTTGTCACGCCTGCTGGAGATCCGATCATATGGGAACACCTGGGGATGATGAACCGTGATGATTATCGAAGAGGCTGGGAATGGAAGCGCCAATGGTATCAGAGGAATGGGTTAGTCGAAGGCGAAACAATCTTTTCGACGCAAGATGATGAACGCGGCGGCCTGGATTCCGACCCATTGAAGGCGATTGTGCTGAAGATCAAAGCCCTCTGCGAGTACACAAAGGACACTGTAGGAGGTTAGATTCGAAGGGAAATCATCAGTTGTATTGTTAATTATTCAGGAATGCTGTATAATTATATCAATTGAATGAAATTCGTAAGGAGTTGCTTTATGAAAACCGTCCAGACCGAAGTGCCTGAAGCCCTCTATAACAAGGCTATGGCCCTGGTGAACGAGGGATGGTTCCGTGACGAGAAGGATGTCTTTTCAGAAGCAATCCGCCGTTTTCTCGACACCCATCAATCGGATTTGATGCAGAAGTATATCCGCGAAGACGTAGAGTGGGGTCTTCACGGCTGAAAATCAGATAAAGTCATTATGGTCAATATCGATAAACAGGTCACTTTTTGGCGTAGCAGCGCGGTGGAAGATTGGGACGTTGCCCGGCAACTCGTTGACAACGGGAGGACCCGGCATGGTCTTTTCTTTGTACACCTTGCATTTGAAAAAATACTCAAAGCCATGGTGTGCAAACATACACAGGATCTGGCGCCCAGACTTCACAACTTAATCAGACTATCCGAAGTAGCCGGCCTTTCGTTGGATCAGGAAAATCGGGCAATTCTTGCGGAAATCAACGCCTTCCACATTGAAGGCCGGTATCCTGAGACCTTGATGGCGCCCCCTTCAAAGGAGGAGGCGCTGAGATATATAAGTAAGGCGGAAGAGGTGTTTCAATGGTTGATGAATCTGTCTTAAACGGGGTCCGAAGATATCTGCAAGCTTTACGTGATCAAGGCGTTAAGGTGAAATTTGGCATCGTTTTCGGATCACAGATTTCCGGCAAGACCGATCCATGGAGCGATATTGACCTGATTGTGGTGTCTCCCAGCTTTGACAAAGAGCGAACACGGGAAGACATCAACATGCTATGGCGACTTGCGGCGCAGACGGATAGCCGTATTGAACCAATACCCTGTGGCGAACGCCAATGGCTGGAAGATGACGCCAGCGCCATCATAGAAATAGCACGACGCGAGGGCGAGACCGTCACCATCATGTAGAGATATTGCTTTTAAATGGGGATGTCGGGGATATGCTTGCCACGCGGGTCCCTGAGCAGGGTCACGGTCACGAGGAATAACAAGGTCTGTCATGGCACTCAACCCAATCGTCTTCACCGAAAAGGTCATCCGGAGTTTTCTCCGCTATCAGCTAACCGCATACCCCTTTGCCGATGAACGCCTGCATTTCCAGATGCGGCAACTTCTTTCTCTCGGCGAAACGCGCCGGTCACCCCTGCTAAAGGGACCTTACATCAGCCTCTCACGACCCTTCCGGCAGGGTGCCGCGGTGGAGGACCTGGTTCGCGAGGGTATCTTTCATCCCCTTATGCGGGATCGCATCCCAAGGGAGATCGGCCGGGTCTATGGACATCAGGAAGAGGCGATCCGGGCCATCCGGGCCGGAAAGACGACGCTGGTCTCGACGGGCACCGGCTCAGGGAAGACCGAGTGCTTCCTCTACCCGGTCATAAGCAAATGTCTTGCCTTGCGGGACGAGGGAGTGCCGGCGGGTATCAGCGCCGTGATCGTCTATCCCATGAACGCCCTGGCCGAAGACCAGCTTGGACGGTTGCGTTCCCTGCTGGCCGGCACTGGCATCTCCTTCGGCATGTACGTCGGCAAGACGCCGGAACGGGAGGCGGAGGTGGCGGGATACCGTCTTCCCGCGGGGTCGTCCCTCGCCGACTACGAGGCAAAGCTGGCCGAATACCGCCGGGAGAAGCGGGGCGAGACGGTCTATCCTCCCGAGGAGATCTGCTCGCGGGAAGCGATGCGCAAGGCGGGACATCAGCCGCGAATACTGTTGACGAACGTCAAACAGTTGGAACTTCTCCTGACGCGCCAGCGGGATGTCGAGTTGTTTGCCGACGCCAGGCTGGACTATCTGGTCTTCGACGAGGCCCACACCTTCGCCGGCGCCCAGGGAGCAGAAACGGCCTGCCTCATCCGTAGACTGCGGGCCTTCTGCGGCCGGGCGGCCCAGGATACGGCCTGCATCGCCACCTCAGCGACCATCGCCGACCGGCGCAACCCCGATGCGGCCCGTGATTTTGCTAGCCGTTTCTTCGGCGTGGCGAAGAAATCGGTCGTCACCGTAAGCGAGGCCTATGAACCTGAGGTGTGGGCCGGAGACCGAATCAAGTTGCCGAAAGCAAAAGACCCCGGCCGCCTGCTCAACGAATGCGTCCGGGCCGTGGAGGATGAAGAGGGTGAAGGGGCGGCCGTTCGCTCGTTCTATCGTGCCTTGACCGCCGCCGATCTGCCCCCGGGTAAATGGACGGAAGTCCTCTACGACGCCCTGTCACGAAACGAGATTCTCTTCCAGTTGAGCGAGGCCCTTGCCATACCGCAGCCTCTTGACGAACTACCGGAGGCGCTGAAAAAGAAGATCGGGCGGGCCGTCACAGAAGCCGAGATTCTGATCTGGCTGACCCTGGGCGCGGCGGCAAGAAGGGAGGGAAGACCGCTCGTTCGGCCGGTCGTGCATGGCTTTATCCGCGGAATCAGCGGGGCCGTCGTCACCTTTCCGGTCAGTGAACCAGGGCCGAAACTCTGGCTTGCCGCGGAGGATGAAATCGAAGCTGGCGACGGTGAAGAACGGCACGCCCACTTTCCGGTCACCACCTGTACCACCTGCGGGCAGCATTATTTCATCGCCTTCCTGAAAGATTTCGATTTTACGCTAAGGCGGCCGGGGGGCGGCGAGGCGACAGACAACGGCTCTTTCTGGATGCCTCTGGAGGAGGCCCAAGGGGGGCGTCGGGTGGTCCTCCTGGACCGGGTCGTCGGGGGAACGGCAGACGAAGACCTCGATGACCATGAACGGACCGCCGCGCTCCATTTCTGCCGTCACTGCGGCGCCGCCCATCCCGTCCCGTCCGGGCGGTGTCGCCACTGCGGCTCGGCCGGTCAGACCGTTGTGCTCTATGCCATCCGGCAGAAGAAAGACGATCCCGGAAATCTTTCCAGTTGCCTTTCCTGCGGGGCCAATGGCCGCCGCATCGGCAGCTCCTACCGGGAGCCTGCCCGCCCGGTCCGCGCCACCAACGTGGCCGACGTCCACGTCCTGGCGCAGGACATGGTGCATCATTCAGAGCGGCCGCGCCTCCTAGTCTTCTGCGACAACCGGCAGGATGCCGCCTTCCAGGCCGGGTGGATGAAGGACCATGCCCGCCGTTTCCGCCTGCGGGCCCTCATGGCAGAGGGATTGAAGGCGGGGGCCGTTTCCATCGGCGATCTGGCGATGCATCTCGATGAGATCATGGAGAAGGACGAGGCCCTCTCCCGGGCCCTGGTGCCCGAGGTGTGGCAAGTCGTCCGCCGGGAAGGAGGCGGGGGGCGCCACGAAAAGGAGCGGCGGAAATTTCTCCGTATTCAGGTATTGCGTGAGGTAACCCTTTCCTCGCGGCAGGCCATCGGCCTGGAGCCCTGGGGGCGGATGAAGGTGGATTATGTGGGCCTCGATCCGTCGCTGCCCTGGATTCAGGAGAACGCCCACGCGCTGGGGATGCCTCCCGAGGACCTCCGGGACGGCGTAGCCGGTCTCCTCGATTATCTGCGGCGCAAACGGATTTTGCACGACCCGGAATGGGAAATCTTCACCAAATACTGGCAGGAAGGGGATCTCGAAGTCCAGCAGGGCTATCTCCCCCAGGCGGGTGGACCGGTAGGGACGAAGCTCCATCGGGAACCGGATGAAAAACAGGAGCTGGTGACCCAGTGGTTCAGTGAACGGGGCGATACGACGATCCGTCAGATGGCCAAAAAATGGGGCGTTCCCACTGATGAGGTCGAGGGTTTTCTGACTGGCCTTTTCCGCTTCCTGAGCGATAAAGACCTGGGGCTCCTAAAACCGGTGCGTCTGAAGGGGGCGAAGGGAAACCCACTGCCCAATGTCAGCGGCGTCTATCAGGTGGATGCCGACCGCTTGCGGCTTCAACAGAATCATGGCGTCTGGCGTTGCCGGAACTGCCGGCGGCGGACCGCGCGCCGTGCCCCGAACCTTGCCTGCCCGGCCTGGCGTTGCGAGGGTGCCCTTGAATATGTTCGTGAAGACCCGGACAACTATGATCTGCAACTCCTCGACCAGGGCTACTCCATGCTCCGTCCGGAAGAGCACACGGCCATGGTTCCCCACGAGGAGCGGGAGCGTTTGGAGAACCTCTTCAAGGGGGATTCCGAGGCGGTCAATGCCTTTGTCTGCACCCCGACCCTCGAACTGGGGGTAGACATCGGGAAGCTCGATGCGATTCTCATGCGCAATGTTCCCCCGCTACCGGCCAATTACTGGCAGCGGGCCGGGCGGGCCGGGCGGCGGCACCGCATGGCGGTGGATATGACTTACTGCCGGCCCGTTTCCCATGACCGGGCCTATTTCGCCGATCCCCTGAAGCTCCTGGCGGGCCGGGTGGATCCGCCGGCTTTCAATCTGAGCAACGACCTGATGGTCGCCAAACATGTCCATGCCACAACCATCACCCGGCTGCATCAATATGGGAAGGATCTCTCCCGATCCGCCGCGGAAAGACGGGAGATTGCCAATGCACTGAAAACCTGCCTGCCCGATCGGGTTTCTGCCTACCTATTCGAGGGAGGCCTTGTACGCGAGAAGCTCCCCAATCTGGATGCCTTGCGGGATTTGATTGCGGGAAATCTGGACGACCTCTGCGGCTATGTGGAGCGTGCCTTTTGTCAGGGCTGGCCGGAAGGGGATGCCGAAGTGACCCGGCTGGAGGTATTGCGTGCCCATGTCGAGGGGATGGTGGACGCCCTCGCGGAAGTGATCGGCCGGCTGGATCGCCGCCTGAGGTGGGCCCTGGATCAGATCCGGCGGCTCAATGCGGTACGGGAAAAGCATGGTGATCTGGACCAGGAGGACGAGGCCCTGTTTCGCCGCTGTGACGGTCTCGTCAAACGGCTTAAGGGCACGGCGCGCCGTACCCGGCGCGAAGCTGAAGGTTACGACGACGTGAACACTTACGGCGTCTTGGCCGCCGAGGGCTTTCTTCCCGGCTATGGTCTGGAAGTCGGCTCCGTACTGGGCTCCGCCGAGATCCCCTTCTGGCGGACCGGCGCGATGGCTTTCTCACTGCCCAGGCCACCCAGTGTCGCGCTTCGGGAGTATGTGCCGGGTAATCTGATCTACGCCAACGGCAACCGCTTTGTGTCCCGCCGCTTTCATCGCGATATCGATGAGCAGAGGATTGAAATGCCTGTTTTCGAGGTTTCCGCCGAACGCCAGGCCGTCAAGGAGACAAAACAGGGCGTGGCCCCGGGGGCGCTTGGCGCCGTTAACCTGCAAACCATTGCCATCTGCGATGTGGATCTCGTCCACCAATCGCACATCTCCGATGAGGAGGAGTTGCGGTTTCAGTTGGGCGTGGCCGTATATGGCCTGGAACGGGACCAGCACAACGGCGGCCGTGCTTACTGCTGGGGGGAACAGGCCCTCCATCACCGTCGCGGCGTCAGGCTGAGGATGGTCAATGTGGGCGCCTCGGCGGCCATCGACCGGTTTGATAGGTACGGATATCCCGTCTGCCGGGTCTGTGGGCAGAGTGTGTCGCCCCTTTCCTCGGACCGGCAGCGGGAACATTTCGAGCAGTCCCATCTGGAACGCTGCGGGAAACCCATGGAGCCCGTAGGTTTCTATGCCGATGTCGTGGCTGACGTCCTGTCGCTGCCCGCCTGCCCGGACCAGACCACGTCCTATAGCGTCCTGGAGGCTTTGCGCTTTGCCGCGGCTCGGGTGCTGGACATGCACCTGGACGACTTGCAGATCCTTGTCGTCGGCCATGTAGATCGGGACGAGGTGGACGCCCTCCTGTGGGATCCCATGCCCGGAGGTTCCGGCCTCCTCGATCAGATTTGCGAACGCTTTGAGGAAATAGCCGCCGTGGCACGGGAGGTAGTCGAGAACTGTCCGGCAGTGTGTGAAAAATCCTGCATCGATTGTCTCCAGACCTTCCGCAACGGCTATTACCACAAATACCTTGACCGGAAGGCAGCGAAGGAACGCCTTGCGGCCTGGGGCGACCATCTGGAGGCGAGTCATGGTATCCCAGCCAAACAGCCTTCCAAGGAACCAGAAGCGGGAACCCACCCAGTCAACGAGGCGGAACGACGACTGCGGCATCTGCTGCTGGCTGCCGGTTTCGAGGAGGGCATTCGCGGTCGGCAGCTCCGCCTTGACCGAGCCATCGGGACAACCACCCCGGACGTCATCTATCGCGCTCCCCACCATGAAGACGACGAAGGGGTATGCCTCTATCTGGATGGCCTGAGCGGGCATCTCCACGGCAATCCGGCGACGGCGGAGCAGGATCATCGCATTCGCTCCTGGCTGCGAAACAACGGCTATGAAGTCATCGAAATTGCCGTGAGCGACCTTGCTGATGAGGGCGCTATGACTCGCCATTTTCGAAGATTGGCCGGTTTTCTCGATGCCGGTGATATAAGGGATGCCCTGCGGAAAGATGCGTCTTGGTTCCGGTGCGGCAGGAAGGCCGATTCAGAGCGTGGGCGCTTTGCTCTCCGGCTTATACGCCCACTTCCCAAGGACCGATTCGTCAATTGTGTCCCACTGATGCCGCTCAAAGTGGCGGCGGGCAATTTCAGCGAACCACAGAACATTGGAGATGAAGAATGGGACCTGGATTGGGTGGAAATTGACACTCACCGGCACTTACGGAAGGGAATGTTTGTGGCTCAGGTGGTAGGTAAGTCTATGGAACCGGCAATTCCCGATGGCGCCTATTGCCTTTTCGGATCACCAGTTGAAGGAACTCGCCAAGGCAGGACGGTGGTTGTACTTCTACGGGACACCGCCGATCCGGAAACGGGCCAGCGTTTCACGGTCAAGCGCTATGAAAGCGAGAAGGCAGTTTCTGAAGACGGGACATGGCGGCACGTAAGAGTTTTGCTGAAGCCCATCAACCGAGACTTCCAGCCAATTGAACTGACCTGCGAAGATGAGGGCAGTGTCGAGGTCGTGGCTGAAATGTTGGAAATATTGGGATGATTCCTTAGTATCCTCAAATAAATGGATGAGTCAGAGAATGCGTTTTATCCATCTCACGGCGTCAGTTGTTGGTACGTTTCATCATTAACATGGATTAACCTTGTGCATTACGGGTTCAAAGCTGAAACACAAGCCCATTTCCCCGAATTAACGACTTCAATAAACTATCTGCTCCGCACTATTGTAATAAAATTTCGTTATGGAGCAGCGAAATCCAAGAGAACTACAAAAGTTTGATGAGAGATGCCAATAATGTTAGATACTCAAAGTGCTTCTCCTCAAAATGTAGCTGCTTCACTGGCTCTGCCGCTCGAATCTAAAAAAGTCCCTATCGTGGTCTAATAAAAAGCTCATTTTGGTAGATGTTGAGTCGCGCAAGACGTCCATTCATATTGCCATCGGTTTTCTTACCTCAATCTGACCATGCTGTGTATGGATCGTTTGCAAATAGGGACGAAAAGCGGTCTTTTTTGCAAATAAAACATATTACAGAGGGCAGAGATTATTACGTCAAGAATTCTATTCCTACCTGTTTTTTCACTTGACACCCGCATATAAGAATGGATAGAATTACCTGCAAATAACAACTAATGCAGGTAAGTTTATCCATGTCGGAGAGCATCAAAAAACAGGACACAGGGGCAATAAGACGAGCCAGGGCGGTGCTCTATCCTCAAACGGGCGCCTTTCGCACTGGAGAGGCGATGAAGGCCGGGGTTCATCCCCGTACCATCTACACGATGCGAGATCAGGGGGTCATAGAGCGTCTGGGGCGCGGGATGTACCGCTTTGCCGATATGCCGTCGCTTGGGAACCCGGATCTGGCAACCGTTGCCATGAAAGTCCCCAAGGGCGTTATCTGTCTTATTTCTGCCCTCTCTTATCATGAGCTGACCACCGAAATCCCCCATGAGATTTATCTTGCCCTGCCGCGGGGCGCCGAGCCTCCCCGGCTCGCTTATCCGCCGCTCCGTATCTTCTGGTTTAGCGGTCCTGCTTTCTCGGAAGGGGTAGAGCAGCACGACGTAGATGGAATGCCTGTGAAAGTTTACAATCCGGAGAAGACCCTGGCCGACTGCTTCAAATACCGGAACAAGATCGGCCTCGATGTCGTCCTGGAGGCCCTGAAGTTCTATAGGCAGCGAAAACGCTTCCAGGCGGACGATCTCATGCATTTTGCCCGGATATGTCGTGTAGAGAAGGTTATACGTCCCTATCTGGAGGCGACGCTATGACGAGCACCAATCTTCGGAACATCGCCGCTTCTGTTCATCAGCGGCTGCTCAACAAGTCAAAGGAATCTGCCCGTCCTTTCAATGAGCTGTTTCAATACTACGCGATCGAACGTTTCCTTTACCGGCTCTCCCGTTCTTCATATGCCGAGAAATTCATTCTCAAGGGTGCATTGATGCTCATGGTCTGGGAAGTGCGGGCGTATCGGTCCACGATGGATATCGATTTGCTGGGTAAGATGAAAAACAGCACCGACGCTATCACCGCCATGGTCCGGAATGTATGTCTTCAAGAAGTGGAACCGGATGGGATTGTTTTCGATCCGAAGAGCATCCGTGGGCAGACTATCAACGAAGATGCCGATTATGAAGGAGTCCGTGTTCATTTCCGAGGCACTTTGGATACCGCAAGGATAACGATTCAGCTTGATGTTGGTTTTGGTGATGTTGTTATTCCATCGCCTGAGCTGATGTCGTATCCGACGATTCTCGATCTTCCGGCGCCACAAATCCGCGGCTATAGCAAGGAGAGCACAATTGCCGAGAAGTTTGAGGCGATGGTCAGGCGGGGCATCATGAACAGCCGCATGAAAGATTTCTGGGATATCCGGTTGCTTTCCCGTCAGTTTGATTTCGACGGTAAAACACTGGCGGCGGCAATCGCAGAGACATTCGCTGCCCGTCACACGATCATTCCAGCCGATCCGGTGGCTTTCACCGAGGCGTTCATCCAGGACAAGACGAAACAGTCTCAATGGAAGGCATTCCTGCGCAAGAACCGGATGGTCGGTGGCCCGGATACTTTCGAGGAAGCTGTTAATGCTGTTTCCCTCTTTTTAAAACCTGTTATAGATTGTCTTGTAAATAGCAAAGCTGTGCCGGATGCCTGGACGGCGCCCGGGCCTTGGCAGAGATAATTCATTTTCGTTACAAGGAAAATACCGCAGTCTGGCCGAAGGGTGGAGCGATCAAGATCAGATTTACAAGATGCATTCCCACAAGATATGCTTTTCCCAGTATTCCACCACTCGAATTCGAAAAAAACTTGCCATCCAGTTCCGTTGCAAAGCGCCGGCGGATTCCGGCCATTCCACCACCCCGGGTCGGCGCGTCAGCGACGCTGGCTTTTCAAGATATTTGCCGAAAATATATTGACTCTTCGGGAAATGTTATATTCTGTATGCCATAGATAGGCGGTAGAGGATATGAATGACGCTCATAATATAACAGAAATCCCGCTCAGTGTTGCCGACTTTGTAGCCACAACGTCTCGGGTTTATGATGGAAACGCTGGGGCTGGGTGACGTTGCGGCTTTTCATGCGTCAATTCCCCTTGCCGCCGGTTTTTCTTCCCTCGATCCGACCATGCCGAAGCGTGGAAAATACAACAGACGGTGGGGCCTGCTGTTGAATACGGAAATACGATCATGATGACGACAGCCCAACTGCATCGCATGGAAAATTACTTATGACTTATTTGTTGTAAGTGGTATAGTGGACTAACGATGGAGTAATTCCTCATAGTGTCAATGAGGGGGTGTACAAATGGGACAGACTATCGAAGTGTCGATAGACAATAACGGCGGCATTCTGTTGCCGCAGGAGCTGAAAAACCGTCTTGGCTTGTTGCCGGGTATGACCATGATCGTCGAAGGCAATGACGACGATCGCGTTTGCCTGCGGGTTCGGGCGGATTCACCGGAGCTCGTGGACAAACAGGGCATCATCGTCGTCCGGGCGGAAACGTCGGCAGATTTGACAAACATTGTCCGGCGAGAACGTGACCAGCGTGTGGCGGATCTACTGCGAAGGACAGATTGATGAAAGTCCTTCTGGATACGTCCGTCTTGGTGGCGGCGATGATTGAGGCCCATCCGGAGCATGTGAGGGCTCTGCCCTGGCTTCAGAGAATCAAACAGAGTAAGGATTCCGGTCTCGTATCCGCCCATTCCATCGCCGAGCTATACGCCATTCTGACCACGCTGCCGATGAAGCCCCGCATCTCGCCGGCCATTGCTTACGATCTAATTCGACGGAATGTAATAGAACTATGTGAAGTCGCAACTTTGTCGGCGGAAGATTACAGTGAGCTGACAAAACATCTCTCGCAAGAGGGAATTATCGGTGGTGTGACCTACGATGCCGTGATCTTGTATGCGGCGATCAAGGGTCAAGCTGATCGCATCGTCACGCTCAACGAGAATGATTTTCGCAGAATTTTCCCAAAACTGGATTTGCCGATCGTTTCTCCATAAATTATCCCTGCAACGTTTCCCCTCTTGTCTTTTCCAGACAAACCGGAATGAACTGGATGACACGGCCTCTGGTGCTGGTTGCATGGGCGTGTTGCCACCGGCGCTTTTCTCCCCGGTGCTGAAAAAGTACTCTCCAAATACCTCAGCGATAAAGATTCTCTGCCTATAGCGTCTATAGCGTCTCCCTTCTTTGCTTTTTCCTGACCATAGCCTTTACCATCGCCCCTAAATTTTGATCCCGGAATTACGGGGTGAAAGGGGGCAGGATGGTGGACAAGGCAAGGATTCAGTGTAGCGGCAAGGCCAAATGGACGGTCATGGTTTATATGGCCGGGGACAACAATCTCGACGGGGCGGCCCTCCGGGACATCGAGGAGATGGCCCAGGTTGGCACCACCAAGGACGTCAATATCCTGGTACAGCTTGACCGCCTGGAGGACAAGAAGACCCGGCGCTTTCTGATCACGAAAGGCGGCGGGTATAACCGGGACTGCGTAGAAACCTTTGGCGAGACGAATACCGGCGACCAGAAGATCCTGGAGGATTTTCTTGCGTGGTCCGTGGAGAGATACCCCGCCGAGCGGTATTTCCTGATCCTCTGGAACCACGGCAGCGGCTGGTGGGAAGAGGCCCGGAGTCGGGCAGCAGCAGGCGCTGCCGCTGCTGATCGCCGGTCCCAGGAAGCCGCCGGTAGTGGGTCTGAAGCGATGAAGCAGGACCATCCTGCGGAAAATCCTCTCACCGTGAGTGCACGCGCGTCCCATTCCGCAGCAACAATTCAAGATAAACAGACAGTCGGCAGTTCGCTGTTGCCCGGGCCTAATCGCCATCCCGGTCCCCGAGTCTCTCTTTTCCGCCACAAGACCGATCCTCCCACTCATTCCACCCACCGAAGCATCTGCTATGACGACACCTCCGGCGGCGACGCCCTGGACAATAGTGAGCTGAAGAATGTCCTCGCCCGCGCCTGCACCGCCATCGGCAAGAAGATCGACATCCTCGGTATGGACGCCTGCCTCATGACGATGGTGGAGGTGGCCTGGCAGCTCCGGGATTCTGTGGAGATCCTCGTCGGCTCCGAGATCGAGGAGCCCAACGATGGTTGGCCCTACGCGGAGATCCTCTCCTTCCTCACGGCGAAGCCGAAGCGCAAGACCCATATCGTCGCGAAGGAGGTTGTCAAACAATATGTCGCCTCTTACCGGGATCAGGGCGAGACCGTCACCCAGTCGGCGATCAATACGGCCGCCACTGAAGATATCATCAGGGCGCTGATCCCCCTGACGGCGGAACTGTTGTCTGACCTCGACAAGAACCGCAAGTTGATCAAGTGGGCATGGGAGCGGGCCCCGAAGTTCTACGACGACAATTATCTGGACCTCTACGCCTTCGCCCGGAAACTCCGCACTAAGAGCAAGGACCGGGACCCGATCAGGGAGAAGGCCGACGCCCTCATTGCTGTCCTCAAGACCGGCAAGACGCAGGCGATCCTTGGCCAGTGCAGACTGGGGAAGGAAGTCGCCGGGACGAAGGGGCTCTCCATCTACTTTCCCGCGGAATATATCAACCCGGCCTACCGGCGCCTGGACTTCGCTATCGATGCCCAGTGGGCCATCTTCCTGGAGAGGTATCTCGGATGAACGCCACCGACCGCTGGGACAGCCTGATTCAATACTGGACGGAGCAGATCTGGCCGGAGGCGGACTGGCGCCTCATCAAGTGTCAGATCCGCCAGGAGAGCGCCTTCAACCCCCAGGCCGTCTCTCCCTGCGGGGCCATCGGCCTGTTGCAGATCATGCCGGCGACGGGGCAATCCCTGGGTGTGTCCAGGATGATGCTCTTTGATCCCGCGGAGAATATCCGGGCCGGGATCACCTACCTGAAGCACCAGTATGAACGTTTCCCGGAGATTCCCGATTACCGGGAGCGCCTCAAGTTCGCCTTGGCTTCTTACAACGGCGGTCGCGGTTACATCAACCGGGCCATCGCCCTGGCCAGAAAGGAAGACGCCCCCTGGCAAACCTGGGAGGGGGTAAAGCAATATCTCGCCGCGGCGGAATGCACCGTCGGCGGCAAGCATCCCGATCACCGCCAGATCGTCACCTATGTGGACCGGATATGGGCGGATTATAAAGACGGATTGAATAAACCATGACCGACAGCCCTGAAGGCGGATTCTCTATATACGCCCAGCTCCTCCTGGAGAGCATCACAAAACTCTCGGCACAGACGGAGGAATTGAAAAGGCAATACGCCGCCCTGGATAAGACGATCTGCCTCCTGAAGCAGGCCTATGAGGTGAATCTCCTTGCCGACCGCCAGGCCATGAACGATCTCATTGCCCAGGTCCGGCGGATCTCCGACATCGTTGAGGAGCTTTCCTGCCGGGAACATGCCGAGAAGCTCGGGGATTTCCAAGAGCGGATCGGCTCCCTGGAGGCCAACATCACACCGTCCGAATGGGCCTCCAGGTTTATCAGCCAGTTCTTCCAAAAGACGGGCTGGATGTTCGGGGCCATGATCGTCGGCGCCATCGGCTACCTCCTCTATCTCGTGGCCATAGCGGTGCTTCAGCATCGGTGAGGAGATCGCTCATGATGTATGGATTCGTAGAGAGTAAATTCCCCCCTTTCACCGGTGGGGAGAGTATTTGGCGAAGCCATAACGTGCTTCCATGTTCTTGAAGAACAGGGCCGCGACCATAGGAAAAAGATATTTTGATCCGTCTCTCCCTTGTCGGGCGAGGAACGGCATTCTCAAACGAAAGGAGGTGAATGCAAATGACGAAGAAGGGAAGATTTGTTGGCGCGAAAAAGCAGGAGCTCGTTGACGCCGTCGCTGCAAAGGCAGACATCACGAAGGAAAACGCCCAGATGGCTATCAAGGCCGTCCAGGACAGTCTCCTTGATCTTCTGGAGCAGAGCGGCCGTATCCAACTCGCAAAGTTCGGAATCTTCAAGATGGCCAGGACCAAGGCGCGTATGGGCCGCAACCCGGCGACGGGTCAGCCCCTCAAGATTCCGGCGGGCTACCGGATCGGCTTCAAGGTCTCCAAGACCTGGAAGGATAGCATGATGCTGCGGAAACGGGCTCAGGAAGAAAAGGCGACCAGACCTGCCGCGAAGTCCAAGGCGAAACCGGCGGCCAGGAAGAACTGGAAGAAACGTTGATGAAAGAAAAAACGATGGATACCGCAGCCAGGGGAAAAGGAAAGACCTCGACATTACCGGTTTCGGAATCGACCAATTCGATGCCGGTCTCCAAAGTCCTCTTTTCTCCAAAGGGTGGTATCTCCAAAGAACTGGTCAGGCTGACGCAGGCGGCTGCGCAGGAAATCTCCGTGGCCGCTTACGCCTTTTCCTCAAAGTATCTGGGCAATGCCCTGGTCAAGGCTATAAAACGAGGTGTGAAGGTCCGTCTGATCCTGGACATGGAAAACGCGCGGAAATCTTATTCCATCGATGAATGGCTGATCGAGAACGGCGTCGATGTTCGCTTCATCAAGCTGAAGAGGGGCTGCATGCACCACAAGATTCTGATCGTTGACAGTCTCCGCCTCATGACCGGCAGCTACAACTTCACCAACGATTCAGAGTTCCGCAACCACGAGG
>CAZNDG010000024.1:0-44966 GCA_964571695.1 uncultured Syntrophus sp. | reverse complement strand
GAACAGGGTGGCGGCTTCCTCCGGAATCGGGTGGCGGAATCAGCGGAATACGCAATCAGGAAAGGACTGCACGCAACATTGCCGAAACAGACAATGCCGCCTATCGTATGAATGGGCAACCGCAGGCGGACCTCTTTTTCGATCTTGACAGCGATTGTCTCGCCTTCCTTGGCGAGATAGGCGCCCTGAGTGGTGACAAAAAGGGTGTTGAGGTGTTTTTTCATGATTCACCTGTCATGCGTTGGAGGTAAGACTTCACCGACCTCCGCTTCTGGATAGCCTTCGGCAGGCAGTCGGCCATAAGGGAGCAATTTTTGCATCTCTTTGCATACACGGGTTTAGGCGTCTTTCCTGAATTGAGCAATTCCCGGACCTGCCGGGCTGTATCTTCCGTTTCCCGGCGGAGGATGTCATCAAAAGGTACATCAAGACGCCGCCGAGTTTGGCCATAGAACAGCGCGCCCTCGGGAATGTTGGTATGGAGCATTTCCTCCAGGCAGAGGGCCTGGGCGCACAGTTGAACCTTGTCGCAATGGTCTGGTTTCGGTTTTCCCCGTTTGTATTCCACCGGGAAGGGCAGCCAGGCGCCGCTTTCCTGCCGGTGAAATTCCACGACGTCCGCCTTGCCGATCAATCCCAGATGGAGGGATCGGAGCGAAACGCCGCGTTCGATCCGGACGCCCGCCCGCATCTCGTTGCCTTCCTCGTGGACCCGCTCGTGCATTATCCGTCCTTCGGCGGTGCGACTGTTTTCAGCCCATATATGTTCGACATGGATCAATGCACACTGCCGGGGGCAGAAGGCGTAGTGCTGCAAGGCGGAGATCATGATGAGATCGTCGATATTCTGGTCCGTCACTTTTTACGGCCTCTTGTTTTCTTTTTGTACATGATCTTCAGTCGTTCCACCGCTGCCGCGAATTGCTGTTCTACCGGCGATGGATCATTCAAATGGGCCTGCCGGTAGTGTTCATATTCTGCATGCGCCTTGGCCAGGGCTTCGTTATGGCTGATCTTGCCTGCATGGCGGAGGATGTCCCTCTCGTTCAATTTGAGGAAATCATCCAGTTTGTCGATCCAGTCCCTCATGTACATGGGCTTACGGTTCAGGGCCTGCAATTCGGCAAAATCGAGATACATGCTGACGATTCGATTCAGGACATCGAGCTCTTCATAAGTCAGGTAATTCTTGGCAATTTCCGCATCAGTTTTGCGGGGGGTACTGCCTGACCAGGTCTTCAGTCCCATATGGGGTTTGGTGCCATTGGCCCGCGAAAAGACGATTTCCGCGGCGGTATATCCGTGGGCCGCCCAATGCATCTTGTTTTGCACAACGGCAAAGAATTGCTGTGAAGCCTCTGCATCGGGCGCATAGTCGATGCTGGTGGCGTAAATATCAAGCACCTTGCGCCAGAACACCTTTTCGGAGGACCGGATATCCCGGATACGGGCAAGCAGTTCATCGAAATAGTTGCCGCTCCCGGTATGCTTCAATCGATCATCATCGAGGGTGAATCCCTTGATGATGTACTCCCGGAGCCTTTGGGTGGCCCAGATTCGGAACTGAGTGCCCCGATGGGACTTTACCCGATACCCAACGGAAATGATCACGTCGAGGTTGTAAAATTTCGTTTGATAGTTTTTGCCGTCCGCGGCAGTTATTAAGAGATCCTTAATAACTGAATTTTCCACCAGTTCCCCTTCTTCAAAGATATTGCCTATGTGCATGTTGATATTCGGGATAGATGTCTGGAAAAGTTCCGCCAGCAACTTCTGACTGAGCCAAACAGTCTCGTCCTGCAACCGGACTTCGATCTTGATCGTCCCGTCTTCCGTTTGGTAAAGAATCAATTCGCCATCAGTAGGCGTTATATCCTTCCTTTTCTTCATCGGGTTCCCTTACGCTCAGTAGCCGACTCAATGCGACTTATTATCACATTTATTATCACGTTTATGGATTATTATCACGTTTCCGCCATTTTGCTCCCCGTCCCGTTCCGACGACTTCTATCTTGCCTTCACTGCGCAGACTCTCCAGAATCACGCGAATCATAGGCCGGCTAACCCCCGCGCATAGCCGCCCAACATCAGCGATGGTGAATACTTCGGGAAGCTGGGCAACGGCATCTCTTACCCAGGCTGTTTTTGCGCCTCTGTTTGTTCCTGTCAGCCCCAACCGCTTATCCATCTCCCGATATGCGGCAATCAAAATACCAAAACTGAATTGCCACCAGGGAAGTATGGCATGACCGCTCTCATGCCATTTCTCCGAAGCGCGTTGCAGGACTTCATAATAACTGGCTTTGCTCTCTTCGATGAGACGTTCGATACTGATGTAACGCCCTACGTCATAGCCGCTCTTATGGAGCAGTAACACCGTCAGTAATCGGGAAATACGCCCGTTGCCGTCGGTGAAAGGATGGATGCAGAGAAAATCCAAGGCAAAGGCGTGGATGAGCAACAGACGATCTACCCGGCCTTCATCCCATAAACGTTGAAGGCGCAGGCATAGCTCTTTCATGTAGAAGGGCGTTTCCCTGGCGGTAACGGGGACATAACGTGTAATCCACCGCCCGTCGGGAAGCCTTTCTTCAATGGTATTGTCCCGACTTTTCCATCTACCTGCAGGCAGGTCGGTAAAGCCGAGCATGTCCCCGTGCATCCGCATGATCGTATCCGGGGTGATCTCGATGCCTTCAAAGGCGGAATGAATCCTTGCCAGGACATTCTTATAGCCCACAACCTCGGCCTCCGAACGATTTCCTGGAGTTGCGCCCTGTTCCAAGAGAGGTTTCAGCCTGGTCTCATCAACCAATATGCCCTCGATCCGGTTCGATGATTCCACGCTCTGGATGATGGCGGCCTGTTTGAGGGCATTAAGGACTTGGGGCATCTGTCGCCGGTAAAGTTCCTGCTTTCCCCGGAATTCTCCCAACTGACGAAGGGTGCTGGCAAACTCCAGGGGCACGGCCTGACGTTCAAGAAAATCACGATCAAGGGATTTCATGGTAGTGTTTTTCCATTCAAATTTTTGCATCAATTGTAACACCGGCAGGCACTTGCGCCCTGTCGATAATTATCTCATAATCTCCAAATTCTCTTGCCGGTTTCGCGGAATCGGTTTTACGTTTGACCTGTACAAGGTCAAATAGCTTGTGCGCCGGGGCATTGCCGAGAGCCGAATCGTGCTTGAAAACGATCAACCCGCGTGTGGTCATAAAACCCCGGGCGGCAGAGCGATCATGTTCGAACATATCCGTCAGCGCTCTCCATAATAATTCGAGGTCTTCAACGGAAAAACCTGTTTGCTCTGCGAGATGAGCGGAAACAAATCCGTGGGCGACATAAACTCCATAGGGAACGGTGTGCTTGCGGCCCATAGTGCGATTATCACCGGATTGTTTTTCTGCTTCCGCCTCAGTGGCAACGGCCATACGGGTGATGGAATGTTCCAAGGTGACGATTGGTTCAATGGAACGGGCAAAAGTCATCTGGACCGGGCCACGGACCTGCCCGCAGTTTGGTGCTGATTTCAATGACATAACCGCTCCGAACGTGCGAATATCATAGTAGTCTTTGCACATCCGCTTTTTGCCAAGCTCAGTCTGCTCTGCAGTGGGCTTGCGCGGTTTTGCATCTTTGAGCGCCGCTTTGATCAAAGCTGTGGCTTCTTTGGAAGGCGGCTCATCTTTCAACCACTGCTGAATGGCTTTCTTGTCGGCATCGGCGGCAACAACCAACATCTGTCGCTCTTCATTTGCGTCAAGATCAACAGACAGGCCGTCAGGGAGAGAAATCTCTTCAAATACGCTTTCAAGTTCTTTAGGGATTTCCTTTTGTGATGCTTCACCTGTGGGTATGTTCTCGTCACTGAATGCTTTGAAATGGGCGCGTCCCAAAACGGCCTTTTCTTTTATATAAATATCAAAACCTGCCAATGATTTTCCATCTTCAGCGGTCTTGGTTATCTGGACATAGTTGCGTACCTTGCGCTTAATGCAAACATCGGTAACAAGACCTCTGCCTGTCTCAGGGTCCACGCGGGGAAGGTTTCCGGCGTCGGGATCACCATTGGGATTGCCGTCCTGCACATCAAATACGAGCATAAAATCGTAACGGTTTTTAAGTGGTGTGTTCATGGTCTTTCCTTTCTTTTTGGCTAAAATGTTTATGGTTTTTCGGGCTTCTTATTCCACAGATCATGTGTCTGGTGATAATATCCAATGGCAAAGCGTCCTTGATCAGCCATGTCGAGATGTGTAGGAAAGCTGGTGATGGGCAGCATAATCTCTCCAATTAGTCGTTCATGAAAGATAAACAGACTGTGTTTTTCCTTCTTGAGTTTTGTCAAATGGTGTTCCTTGAGGCGCATCAGAGTAGCAAAGGCTATAACCGGGGTACTTGATGCTGCGCCGTAAAAGCGATCCCTGATTGTGGCGTTGATGCCGGGATTGGCATCGGACTGGATTTTTTCCAGTGTAGCGAAGAGTCGGCCAAGCCTATAGCCGATGTTGGTGTTTTCTCGATCGAGGCTCATAGTGATCTCCTTTTCGTCTCCAGGGTTATTAAATCGCAAAGCCCGATTCAGGCAGGCTTTGATGATTGCTGCACGCTCATACGAAACGTTGGGCTCCGGTTTTCCTGATTTCTTATTCTTTTTGGCTTGCTCGGCTCGAATACGCCGTAGCACGGCCTGAATAAAAGTAGCAGGATAAGGAGTACCGTCAAGAATCGCCCGCATGGTTTCGCCTGCGATGTTTGGCGGGATATTATCATCCTTTTCCTGAGCTGCTATGGAGCGTAGAAGCCTCCTCATCGGCAGGGCAGAGTCTGTTTTGGTGCTATGTACGATGGATAGGTCTTCAACGTGCTGCTTGAGTCTGTCTCCTATTCCCTGGACAGTGCCTACATGCCAAAAGCGTACGGCAATACGGGCAGAATTAGGAGAAAGTCCAAGAACATAGAAGCGCGTACTGTCGTCTGGGACAATATATGAGCCGTTCCAGATTGAATCATACAGCGTCTTTACTGCTTCGGTGTTGCGATCCGGATCATCCTTAGGCGGATCGGAAAAGAAGAAAAACACATCGTTTTCGAGAGAGGTTACTTTTTCGGACCAGAAGATTGTGGTAGCGTCGGCAACCTGTAACTTTTGCTGTGATTCTTTTCCGAGTAAATGATTCAACGCTGTGGTGTACGCAAACGATGCAGTTTTCCCAATTGGTGAGTTATTCCCTTGTTCTTTCATAAACGAGGCGAAAGCCGGAACTGCGCCGCCATTTGTACCGTTTGTGATTTTATTGTTGACAGACACAAGACTTGCACCAGATGAGTTCGCTCCACGAACACCTTTGACCGGGGGCTCTAGAGCAGTAATTGTGTCTTCCCTACCTGTCACCAAGCACCGCCCTTTATTTCCCGAAAGCGGTCGAGATGCATCTATCATGCGGCGAAGTTCTGGATCGTTAGTGACAGGTCCTCTATCAATGATCGACAAGAGAAGACTTTGATTTAGCTTGAATACTTCAGACCAGAGCCTGTCGTTTTTGACAACCTCTGAAAACGCCTTGTCAAGAAAACGCCGAACTATTTTCAGGGTTTCACAATCTCCGCCTATTGCTGCGATGCAATGGATGAATTCTTGGTGCTGCTTTTGGACACGCGCTATGTCTGGCGCCTTCTTTGATTCTGTGGGGACTGGAATATTGAACATATATTCGATGTTTTCCCATAAGAGATTGGATTTGATCCCATTCCCCTTCTTCTCCCCCAAAGATGGAACGAGGAATTTCTTTGCACGACGCTTTTTCCCTGCACCTTCTCTAGTGTCTTCAAACCCAACAAAATCACCATCCTGATTGAGAAGCACGAGAAAAGGGATTTCCTTTATTTCCCAACCCTCTCGCGGAAGCTCTGCCTTGCGATCATAATACCCTTTGAGTGCTTGCAGGATCATTTACGCACCTCCTCGCTGTCAGGTGGTGGAACAACGACAACGCCGCTTTCTATCCTCGCCCGGAAAAACATCGGTTTGATGTCTGTGGGTTCGGAATAGTCCATGTCGTAGAGCATCCAACCGAGGTCTCGTGTTTCGGGGACAGGCGTGATTGGCTTGGTCGTCGGATCGACAAGGCAAACATCGGCAGCAAACTCACGGCAGCCAAGGTAGGGTTGGTGAAAATGCTGTCCTTTTCTGGCACGACGCTCAAACATAGCGGCGTACTTGGCTTCGGTTTCATCCTTGCGAATGTCAGGTTTTTTCAGGTCGGCGACTTCTTCGGCATCAATAATCCACTCAGGAACTGGATTTGACACCTTGCCGCGCTTCTCCGGTGGGATAAATATAAACTCAGCGTGGAGGCGATATTTTACGTCACGCAGTAATAGTCCAGCTCTCTGCTGGCGCTCGTCTTCGATAAATATACCATCTGAACGCGGTGAGGTAACTTTGCCTACCTCGTTGCGGCGAATAGAAATCCATTTCACGGGTGAAAGAACTTCGATTTTTTTGACCTGCCAATAAATGGCCGGTTTCCACAGGATGGCATCGAAGACGGCTCGGGCGGCAGAGGGGGTGATCACATCGTAGCTGACGCGCTCGACCTTCATCTCCGGCCGGGTAAAGCAGGCGTAGTCGCCACTCACTTCCAGACAAAATCCTTTCATAGGCATCCTCCTTTCATGAAGGGTTAAATGTACAAGTCTTCTGGATCATAAACCTCGCGGTAGATATCCAACCCAATATCTGAGCGGTAGAGTTTAGAATCTGCCTGAACAAGAATACCATCGTGGATTTCTTCAACACGGCCTTCGGCCAATAAACTATTTGCTACCGCTGGTTTGACGCTAACGGTATAGCGTTGCAATGCACGCATCACCTCACGGGATGGTCCGGCGAAACGTAATTTTTCGATAATTTTATCACTGTTACCGAAGCGAACGATTATCGGTACTGACAGTTCTTTTATCAGGCGAAATTCCTTCCCGGCGGTGCGGAACTGAACATTGCCGTCGGGATTGACATTCTTCACCAGATTATCCCTCCACCAGTTCTCTCCACTGTCATTGATGCTCGCATAGTATTTTTCAAAATAGCGGTAAAATGAGCTTGGTGCATCGGGTTTGAAATCGGAAAATGACGCCAGTTCCCGGGTGGTGTCCTCACCCTTGCGGAGCAATCCAGGCGGTGCCGGCTTGGGTGCTATGAAAACATACACCTTTCCCGGTTCCGGGTTTTTCCCTTCCCGGTTACAGCGACCAGCGGCCTGGTTAACCGAATCAAGCCCTGCCAGCGCACGGTAAACGACGGGAAAATCAATATCCACACCCGCTTCGACAAGTTGTGTACTGATTACTCGACACGAACCTCCGTAACGTATCCGATTCTTGATATCGGCAATAATTTGCGATCGATGCTCACCGCACATGAGCGCCGAGAGATGGGTTGTGCCTTCCGGCATCTCTTCCCAAAGCGCATGGCAGTCCGGACGGGTATTGACAACACATAACACCTGGTCATGTTCGGCAAGTTCAGTGGCAAGGGTCGGCCAATCGCGAGGCCGGTTTATGTCGTCAGGAAAAATGATGTCGGTGCGTTTGAGTCGATCGTAAAGAGAATCTTGATTAGGGATAATCTCATGTGGGGCTTGACATAAGTTCGGCAGCGCCGGTTGGGTGGCGGTGGAAAGTACCACTGTGACGCCATAATCGGAAATCAGTCGATTCAGTGCCTCAACGCAGGGATAGAGAAGCTCTGGGGGCAGAAGTTGAGCTTCGTCGAGGATCACTACGCTATTGGCAATGTTGTGCAACTTTCTGCATCGCCCCGGTTTGGCGGCGTAAAGGGAGTCGAAAAATTGAACGCTGGTGGTGACGATAACCGGTGCATCCCAATTTTCAGAGGCAAGGGCAAGTTGGGGTGATTCCTTCTCTCTTTCCGGGGCAATGTTACTGTGATGCTCGACTACATTAACCGATCCGAAAAATTTGCGGAGCACTTCGGCTGTCTGTTCGATTATGCTGGTGTAGGGAATGACGTAAATGACACGGTCTTTGTTGTGTTGAATTGCATGATCGAGAGCGAAGGCCGTGCCCGAAAGTGTCTTGCCCCCGCCGGTAGGGACGGCAAGGGAGAATACCCCGGGTGATTGTACAGCGGCAGTTCGGCAGGCACTGAGAATTTCTGCCCTGATACGATTCACGACAGTATTCGATGCATCCGCTGTCATTATTTCCATTTGCCGGTCGAAGTGTGATTTCAGTTCAAGCAACGAGGGGAAAGATGGTCGTAGGGCATGTTTGTTATTATCCATGAACGCTTCCGTGTCCAGGAAATCGGCGTCCACAAGACAGGAAAATACCATCCGGACCCAGAGATGATAGGCAATGGCATCCTGATTGCGACACTGCATTGTAAAAGGTGGTGTCTGAAATTTAGCGGGAAGCATTTCTATGAAGGTGTTGGCATAATGGCGGACGGTATCGGCAATACCTTGCTCATTCTCTAATCTATAGGGTAACGAATCCCGACCACCAAACCAGTCCGGTAGTCCTGCATGATGTCCCGCAATAATATAAGCAAGGGTTTTACCGATTATATTGGGGAATTTTTCATAGGCCAAAATACCGCCTGCTCCTGAGTGGTTAGGGTGAGTGCCTGCACTCTGCTCGTCGTATTCGGAGGCTTCAAGACCTCTTGCTTTGCAAAGATAAGCCTGGAAATCGGGGTGTGCCTTACCGAGATCGTGGAGCAATCCTGCCGCCCTTGCCCAGGCAGCAGAATTGAAGGCTTCGGCAAAAGTTGATGCCTGCTTTGCCGTTTCTGTCAAATGTTCATTAAGATAATGTGTTCTGCCGTCTTCAGTAATATGGGCGATGGGTTCTTTCTTGTCTATCATTGTTCATGAGTCCTCAATATCCTTCATTTAAACGCTGTAAATCAAGTTTGCCATTTGAATGCCCCTTGATTTCTTCTACCCTTTCAGCAATTATTACTTTTGCGTCAATCCTCTTCGAATGCCGCCTCCCCTTGAAGTCACAATTTGTGACTTCATTTGTTGCCCCGATCTTACCGTTGCGGGTATGGTCCCGTCGTTTCCACATCTACGCCGACGAACCGGGGGCTTGGAGATAACTTTATCACGCCTGGTCCCCCATAGCGTGTCCTACCAGATAAATTGTTTGAATTTTTTTACTTCGGCGGCGATTTCATCGCGAAGCTCCCGGGGAGCGATCACCTCCGCCTGGGCGCCGTAACGCATGATCTTCCGTTTGACCTCCCGGAGGTCGGAGGCGGGGAAGCTCAGGGTAATCGCCCCGTCAGCCTCAATTGTTAATTTCTGATTCGGATGCCATACCTGTTCCCTTATCCAGGGGGAGATAGCCGGTGTGAAACGAATGACCACTTCGCTTAAGGTCGAGTCTCGGAGGATGCCGAAATGCTCCCGAAGATACTCGGCGAGGCAGTCGGGATAGGCGGGGACGGAAATGGGAGCGGGGGTCGGTGTGAAGTTGCGGATACGGGCCAGGGCGAAGTCCCGAAGTTCGTGGCGCAGGGTGCAATGGGCGATGAGATGCCAGGTTCCCATGTAGGCAAGGAGACGGAGGGGCATGATATCACGCTGGGTGCGGGTATCGGTGTGAGGTGAATGGTATTCGATGCGCAGGGGTTGGTTATGGAGGAGGGCGTCGAGGACCTGGTGATAGATCTTCTCGTCGGTGCGGCAATATTCGATGTTCTTGATCGAGACCTTGCGGCTCAGGTTGGTGAGGGAAATGACCGGGGAGGCGCTGTGCATTCGGAAGATTTTACCGAGGAATCTTTTCAGAGATGTCTTTAGGGCGGCATCGGGGACGGCGGCGGCGAGGCGGGCGGAGATGAGGAGGGAAACCACCTCGGTTTCTTTCAGCCAGAGGCCGGGCAGCTCGTAGGTTTCGTCTTCGTAGCGGTAACCTCGGTGGATAGGACTGTACTGAAGCGGGGCATGGAGCCGGTCGCGCATGAACTCGATATTCCGCTGGGCCGTTTTGATTGTGATTTCAAACCTTACGGCCAGGGACGCCGCATTGGGAAAATGTTGCTCTTTTATCCCGGTGTGAAACCACAAGAAACGCTCATAAATGACTCTTGCGGACATCGGGCGGTTGTCCTTTCCATAATGCTGTTCAGCTTTTTATGAAAACTTTCCGTCGTGGAAAAACCACCAGGACGATCATTTACTTGCTTGTAACGGCGATATTAAGCCGGTAAAAACGAAAAAATACCGGGCTTCAAGTCCTCCCTGACAAAACAAGAAAGATTCGTAACTGTCCCGACTGTTCCGTATCTTTCTTGATGAGGATAATGGTAGATACGGATAAAGCATGGAAAAGTCAATAGTCCTTGACACATAAATTACCATATTCTATAGCTTCTCCATGTTTTTACCGGGGCCGCCCGCAAGATGAAACCATGATCCGGTGCCGTTATGAAGACGGAAAGGAAGAAAAGAATCGTTATCGCCGAAGATCACACGATCCTCCGGGAGGGGCTCAAATCACTCCTGGCGGCGAGCGCGGATCTGGCCATCGTGGGAGAGGCGGCGGACGGCCGGGAGGCGATTCGCCGCTGCCGGGAGCTGAAACCGGATCTCCTGCTTCTCGACCTCTCCATGCCGCGCCTCGGCGGCCTGGACGCCATCGGCGAGGTGAGAAGGCAGGTGCCGGCGACGAAAATCCTGGTCCTGACGGTTCATAAAACGGAGGAGTACGTCTTGGCCAGCCTCCGGGCCGGGGCCGCCGGCTACGTCCTCAAGGACGCGACCCATCAGGAACTCCTGGCGGCGATCCGCAACGTCCTGGCGGGTAAGCGCTATCTGAGTCCCGACATCGCCGACAAGGTAATCGACGGCTATCTGCTGGGCCGGAAGAATGATGCCCCGGCCTCGCCCTGGGAGCGGCTCACCCCCCGGGAGCGGGAGGTGCTGAAGCTCGTTGCCGAAGGGAGCAAGAACCGGGAGATCGCCGATTTCCTCTGCATCAGCTTAAAGACGGTGGAAAAGCACCGGGACAGCCTCATGAAGAAGCTCGACCTCCACAGCGCCGCCGCCCTCACCGCCTATGCCATCGAGAAGGGGTTAGTCACCGAATAGCAGGAAAGCATATAAAAACAAGGAGGTGGATCGGATGGACGGAAAGAAATGTATGCCGACGCTCATCGCCGGGGCGGTGATCCTGTTCCTGCTGACGGGTTGCGGTGCCCCGCAGATGCGACCCTCCGGATTCCTGAGCGATTACGATCGTCTGCGCCCGGCGCAGAAGGAGGAGCATGTCCTGTATTGGGAAAAATCGGGGGTGGACTGGAAGCGTTACGACAAGCTGATCATCGCGCCGGTGCAGGTTCGGATCGTCCCGGCCGACCCTCCCGTGGAACTCCGGCCGGGTGAGGCGGAAGAACTTGCGGCCCGCCTTCATGAAGCCCTGGTGAAGGGACTGCGGGAACGCTATCCGGTGGTAGAGAAAGCGGCCCCGGACGTCCTGATCGTCCGGCCTGCCCTGACCCACCTGAAACCTGTGGTGCCGGCGGTGAACATCGCCTCGACGGCCCTCCTCGGGGTCCCCGTCGATGTGGGCGAGGCGGCGGTGGAGGCCCAGTTCGCCGACTCCCTTTCCGGCCAGATCCTGGGGGAGCTCACGGTGAGCAGCCGGGGCTCCATTGTGGACATCACCCGGGTCTGGACCCGCTGGGATCAGGTCAACCGCGCCTTTGAACTCTGGACCCAGCGCCTGCGCCGGGCGATGGAGGAGTAGGGGCAAGGGTAGGGGTAAGAGGCCAGGCGGCGGTAATCCTTGTCCCCCGGCCCGGGGCGGAGACGATGCGCATTCTTCCCCCTGAAAACTCCGTCCTTTCCCGCATTCCCACGAGTCCGATGCCGCCCGTTTGCTCATCCCGGCCGGGCCGGGCGGCGGGATCGAATCCCCGGCCGTCGTCGGCGATCGCCAGGCGGATCGTCCGGCGGTCCTTTCCCAGACTGATCCGGACCAGACGGGCGCCGCTGTGCTTGGCGACGTTGTTCATGCCTTCCTGGAGGAGACGGTAAATGACGATTTTCAGTTCCCCCGGGACGTCTCCCTCCGTCAGTGCGATCTTCTGCTCCACCCGGATGTGGCCGTAGATCTGCTGGAATTCCCGGCAGAACCAGGATATGGTGGCCAAAATACCCAGGTCGTCCAGGATCGTCGGGCGCAGGTCCATGATGATGCGCCGGACCTCCTCGATGGTCTGGCGGATCACCGGGATGCCCGCCTTGATGGACCGGGCGGCCTGTTCCTCCTGACCATCCGATAGGAGGCCGAGGATGCTTTCCGCATTGAACTTGATGGCCGTGAGGTGCTGGCCGATGCTGTCATGAAGGTCCCGGGCCATGCGTTTCCGCTCCTGCTCCGCCGCGGCAAGCAACCGGGTGGAGAGGCGCCGCAGCTCCCGCCGGGATTGCAGCAGGGCCTCTTCCGCCTCCTTGCGGGGGGTGATGTCGTCGAGGTGGACGAGGACCAGATCGGGGGGGACGTAGGCGTAGGTGAAGGCGATGTGCTTCCGCTTCCGGTTCGTGAACAGGCGGTAGGGGGTTTCCCGCCTGACGACCCGCCTTTCCGTGTAGCATTTGTGGAAATCCGCCAGGATGTCGGGACGTATCTTAAAGACCACGGAGGCCCGGGCGCCCAGATGCTCCCCGATCATCCCGTCGGTCAGCTCTTCCATGGCGATGTTGTAGTCGGTGACGATGAAATCGTCCCTCTTCCGCCGCCAGGTGAGGGTCGGGACGGGGATGTAGCGGTATTGAATCCGCAGGCGCTCCTCGCTCTGGAGGAGATATTCCTCCATGCGCCGGCGGGCCGTTTCGGGCATCCGCAACTCATCCCCCGGCCAACCCGGCGCCGTTGCTTCCCTTTCCGCCTCCCGGGCCGCGATTGCTTTCCTGTCCAGTCCCCGGGTCTCCGCCGCAGTCTTATCTTCGCTCATCCGTTTATTCCCCTTTTTCTTCGCTTATGGGTATGAAGAGAAATCCCCGCGCTTGTCAATAGCGAATTATCGCCAGGGCTTGAAAATACTTCCCTCGGTGGCTAAGATAGTGTATCGGTGAGGGCGTACTGAATTCAGGGACATGAGGGTCTAACTTTCCGGGGAAACGTGCAGGAAGATGCTGCCGTCCCAAAAGGGGATAAAACATAGACCCATCCCCACCTTAATCCTCCTTGAAGAGGAGTCAATTAAGAGAAATATATTTATTAGTAAATGAAATCAAGCATATAGGAATGAATTTTCAGGGAATATTTAGATGGTGATCATGGCGGAGGGGCAGGGCGCAAGACGGCGGTTCGGGCGGGTCCTCCTGGGGGGGGCGCTCCTCCTGGCGGTCCTTTTCGCCGGCGCCGCCGCCTTCGGAAAGGAGGCCTTTCCCCGGCCCCAGGGGGCGGTGAACGACTTTGCCGGCGTGCTTGCCCCGGAGTACCGCGAGCAGATGGAAAACCTCGCTCGTGAGGTCTGGCAGAAGACCGGCACGGCCCTCGTGGTGGCGACGATGGCCACCATCGGCGACGAGGAGATCAACGATTACGTAAACCGTCTCTATCAGGCCTGGGGGATCGGACGGAAGGGCGAGGACAAGGGAGTCCTCCTCTTTGTCACCGTCAAGGAACGGAAGATGCGCATCGAGACAGGTTACGGCGTGGAGGGCATCCTTCCGGACGGCCGCGTCGGCGAGATTCGGGATAAATACATGCTCCCCTATTTCCGCCGGAACGACTTCGGGAAGGGGATGGCCAACGGGATGACCGCCATCGCCACCGTGGTGGCGCAAAACGCCGGGGTCACCCTGGTGGGGAATCCGGCCCCGGAACAGCCCCAGACGCCACAGCGGCGCCGGCAGGGGGGCTTGGATTTCTGGACCCTGGCGCTGTTCGCTATCGCCCTGTTCTTCCTCTTGGGGACGCGGCAGGGGCGGGAGATCCTTCCCTGGCTTCTCGTCGGGCTTATGAGTGGCGGACGGCGGGGCGGCGGCGGTAGTTTCGGCGGCGGCGGTTTTGGAGGTTTCGGGGGCGGATTCGGCGGCTTCGGTGGCGGCGGGAGCGGCGGCGGCGGCGCCGGGGGCAGCTTTTAGGAGGCACATATGGGCAAAATTCCTGAACGACCGGAAATGATCTTTCCCCAACTTACGGCGGACTACCGGGATGTATTCGGTGACGAATTGGTAGCCCTCATCCTTTATGGCAGCGGGGCGGACCAGCACTACATCCCTGGGAAATCGGACCTGAATTTTCTCGTCGTCCTGACGGAGCGGGGTATGGAGGACCTGGAAAAGGTTATGGCCGTAACGGCACGATGGCGGAAGAGCCGGGTGGCCACCCCCCTGTTCATGACGAAGGACTACATCGAAGCGGCTCTGGATGCCTATCCCATTGAATTCCTCGACATGAAGATAAACCATGCAGTGGTGTATGGAGAGGATGTCCTGACGGCCCTGGAGATCAGGCCGGAATATCTCCGCCTCCAGGTGGAGCGGGAACTCCGGGGCAAGCTCCTGCTCCTCCGACAGCGCTTTCTGGAGACGGAGGGAAAGGATAAGGAGCTCCGCGGCCTCATCCGGGAATCCCTGCCGGCCTTCCTTTCCTCATTCAAGGCCCTACTGTGGATTTTGGGTCGGGAGATCCCCCGGGAACGACCGGAGATTGTCGGGGCCGCCGCCCGGGCGGCGGGTGTCGGGGCGGAGACGTTCAGAAAGTGCCTCCTTGTCCGGGAGGGAAAGGACAATTATTCCCCGGGCGAGATCATGGCGCTGTTCCGGGAATACCTGCGGGAGATCGCCGGCCTCTGCCGGCGGATCGATACGATGTCCTTTCCCCCGGCGGGATGAGGGGCGGTGGCGTCGGCTCCGGAGTAACGCCCCGGGAAGACATGTGCCCCGGCAGGATGAGGGGCGACAACGGGAGACGTTAATAATATGCTTATTATTCAATTATATATGTTTATTTTCTGAAATAATTATTTAACTGAAAAAACGGAGGTAAAGAGATGTCCAAAGGAAAGATGATTCTGGTCGGGGTGCTGGTTGCCTTCCTGTTGCTGGCCCTGTCGCTTTACGGTTTCTTCAAGGGGACCTACAATCAGTTCGTCACCCTCGACGAGGGGGTGAAGAGCTCCTGGGCCCAGGTGGAAAATCAACTGCAACGACGCTTAGATCTGATCCCCAACCTCGTCGAGACGGTCAAGGGCTATGCGAAGCAGGAAAAGGATGTACTGGTGGAGGTGACCAACGCCCGGTCCCGGGTGGGCGGGGCGAACACCGTTCCTGACAAGATCGCGGCCAACAACGAGCTGTCCGGTGCCCTGAGCCGCCTGCTGGTGGTTGTGGAAAAATATCCCGAGCTCAAATCCAACGAAAACTTCCTGCGCCTCCAGGATGAGCTGGCGGGGACGGAAAACCGCATCGCCGTGGAGCGCAAGCGATACAACGATGCGGTGAAAAATTACAACGTGGCCATCCGCAGCTTCCCCGCCAATCTCCTGGCCGGGATGTTCGGCTTCGACAAGGCGGCCTTCTTCGAGGCCCCGGCGGCGGCGAAGGCGCCGCCCCAGGTGAAGTTCCAGTAAGGCAGAGAAGTTTCCTGACGCGGAAATCAATCTCCGTCCATTGTTTTACTTGGCCAGCAGCCCGCCGTCGTTGATAAGGACGTGCCCCGTCATATACGCCGAGGCGTCGGAGGCCAGGAAGACGGCCACCGCCTTCATATCATCCTGGTCGCCGACGCGGCGCAGGGGGATGGAGTTGACGATGGCGTCATGGGCGGCCTTGAATTCCGGTTTTTCTATATAGGCCATCATGTCCGTCCGGAAGAAACCCGGGGCGATGGCGTTGACCCGGATGTTGTAGGGGGCCAGCTTCACGGCGAGGTTCATGGTCAGGACATTGATCGCCGCCTTGGTGGAGTTGTAGGGCACGGCGGGATGGACTTCCTCCTCGGAGCCCCGGAAGCCCATGACGGAGGAGATGTTGATGATGTTTCCTCCTCCCTGCTCCTTCATGATCCGGGCCACCTTCTGGGTGAGGATCCATACCCCGCGGATGTTGATGTTGAAAAGCTGATCCCATCTCTCCAGGGGGAAATCCAGGGTAGGGGCGCCCCAGGTGGCGCCGGCGTTGTTCACCAGGATGTCGATGCGGCCGCATTGGTCCGCGGCCTCTTGCACCAGCCGGTCGATGTCCTCCTCCTTCCCGAGATCGCAGGGGAGTGCATAGGCGCGGACCCCGTAAGTTGCCGCCAGTTCCTGGGCCGTCGTCTCGAGGTTCTTCATTTTTCGTGAGGTGACGATCACATCCGCTCCCGCCTCGGCAAGTCCCGCGGCGATGAACCTGCCGATGCCCCGGCCGCCGCCGGTGACAAGGGCCGTCTTGCCGTTGAGTTTGAACATGTCCTGAAGTTTCATCGCTTTTCTCCTCCCTACCGGTTTTTCCCCGGCCTTTCGCCGGCCGGGATGGCTCTTATAAATCCGGGCCGCCGGACTGTCAAGGCCATTAAATTTATGCCAACATTGATGAATTCGTAAAAAGTATTGTCTTGACCGCTTCTTTCCTTCTATGTTAATTTTCCCCGGCTTCAGATCATGAAAAAGCGCCGAGCGGGAGGATGATATGGAGATCGATGTCAGGAAGGAAGGCCAGGCCGTCGTCATTTCATTGACAGGAAGGATGGATGCCGTCGCGGCCCCCCAGTTCGACCGCACCGCCGCGGATCTCCTTGCCCAGGGAGATCGGCGCATCATCATTGATTTCACCGCCCTGGAATACATCAGCAGCGCCGGGCTTCAGAGCATCCTGGCCCTGGCCAAGCAACTGGAAGATTTTGAAGGGACGGTCATCCTGAGCAGCCTCGCGGGACCGGTGCGTGAAGTATTCGATATCTCGGGTTTTTCGTTGATTTTCCCCATTTACGACCGCTGCGAAGACGCCCTGGCTGCCCTGTGAACCTCTGTCCCGGAGGGCCGAAACATGAAAAAAGTCCAATCATTGGCGGCATTTGCCTGGAACCGGTAAGTATCATGTTCCTTTTTCGTGTCATCCTGCCAGCTACCATCGATCATCTCGGAGATTTCATCGCTTCTTTATCCCGGTGGCTGCAACAGCAGGGCCTCGCCGCGGAGAAGATCGGCCGGGTGCAATTGGCCGTGGAAGAGGCGCTGGTGAACATCATCCGCTACGCCTACCGGGAAAAACCAGGGGAAGTGGAGGTCCGGGGCGGAATTGTCGAAGATAACCGTTTCATTATCGAAATTCTCGACAGCGGCGTACCCTTCAATGTCTGCTCCCTACCCCAGCCGGACGTAAAATGCGGCATCCGGGAGCGCAAGGTCGGGGGGCTGGGGGTGTTCCTGATCCAGAAGATGGTGGATGAACTAATCTACCGGCGGGAAGGGGACAAAAACGTCCTGACCATGATTATCGCCAAAAACAACGGGCGGTGTTCGCGGTCCCGCCCGGATGTCCGTGCGGGCGCATAACCCGGCAGCGGGGGGAAAGGGCAGGAGATCATGACGGAAGGCATCAGAAGAGGGAATATCCGGGTGGAGAAATACCTGCGGGCCACGGTGCTCAACGACGTGGTGGAGCTGGAGAAACGGGTCTGGAAAAAGGAGGGCTACCGGGAGGTGAACGCCCCGATGGTCTATTTTGAACTTGCCTACCTCACCAACGGCTTGGTCCTCACGGCCTTCGACGAGGGGGTCTATTCCCCGGCGGAACGGATGGAAATGGCCCAGGCCGACCCCTGGTACGACGGTGACCGCCCGATCGGTTTCGCGGCCCTCTTCGCCGATTTCGACCACAACGGACCATTCTGGTACGGGGCCCGGATGGGTGTTGACGATCGCTACCAGGACAAGAATGTGGGGGACGCCATGGTCAATGCCCTCTACGAGTGCGCCAAGGAGCGGAACATCCCGCGGATCCGCTGGACCTACGACCCCCTGCAATCCCGGAACGGCTACATCTACCTCCGGAAGATGGGCGGTTTGGTGAAGGAAATCGGGTTCAACTATTACAGCGCCGTTTTCACCAACGATCATTTCAACCGGGGCATCTCCACGGACCGTTTCATCGTGGAGTGGATGATCGGCTCGGAACGGGTCCGGGAGCGCATGGAAGATGGGCGGATACCTCCGGCGGACACGGCGGCCATCACCACCGATAACACCATCAATGAAATCCAGATCGGGGCGGACGGCCTGGAGATGCACGGCGAGCGGTGGCTCTTCCAGTCCAGCCGGAGCCCCATATTCATTGAAATTCCCTACGATCAGGACCGCCTCCTCAAGACCGACCGCGACCGGGCCCAATCCCTCCGGGACAAGTGCCGGGCACTCTTCATGCACTATCTGGCCCGGGGCTACACGGTCACCGACTTTGTCCTCAAGAAGGCGGAGGACGGCCGCCGCCACGTTTACTACCGACTCGATCAGGACCTGCAATGGCAGCGACTGCGCCTGTAAAAGACCCCCGCCTCCGCATCCGCACCAAGATGCTCCTGGTGCTCCTCGGGATATCCCTCGTCCCCCTGGTCCTGTTCGGTTACATCGCCAAGCGGGACATCGAGGAAGTGAGCCAATACACCGTCAAGGCCACCACGGCGATCGGTGAGAGCGCCGCGGCGGACAGCGCTCAGGCCCTGGAGAACCTGGGCGCCGAGATGATCCGCCAGAAGGCCGTTGACGTGGCCCTGCAGTGCGGCATCTACCTGCGCCGCCATCCCGGCGCCCATATCGAGAAATTCCAGGCGGACAAGGTATTCCAGTCCATCGCCGTCCAGTCCGTGGGCGCCACGGGCTACACCATTGTCTTCGACCGCCAGGGGGTGATGCGCTTTCACCCCAACCGGGAACTGGTCAACTATGACATGCACAACTGGAAGGACATGCTGCCGGGGTTCTGGGCCCTCTTCGAGCAGACCTTCGACGGCTCCTCAGGGGGCGGTTATTACAACTGGCAGGATTCGGATCGGGTGATCCGCCGGAAGTTCATGTATATCGCCCCCATCCAGGGGACGCAGTACATGGTGGCTGCGACCACCTATATAGATGAATTCTCCCGCCCCGCCGAAGAGACGAAAAACCGGATCGCCACGGCCACCGACAGCATCCGCGGGGAGATCAAGAAGGTCGTCGAAGGGATCCGCACCAGCTTCGTGATGATCATGACGGTCATGTTCCTTATCGTCGGCGCCATTTCCTTTTTCCTGTCCCGGATGATCACCGATCCCATCCTGGCCCTGATGCGCGGGGCGAAGGCCATCGGGCGCGTGGAGATGGAGCACACCGTGGAGGTTAAGACGGGGGACGAGTTGGAAGTGCTGGCCGACTCCTTCAACACCATGGCCCGGAACCTGAAACTCCACATGGAGGACCTCCGCTGCACGACGGCGGAAAAGGAGCGGCTCCAGAAGGAGCTGGAAATCGCCCGGGGCATCCAGTTGCGCCTGCTGCCCCAGCATCCGCCCTACATCGAAGGCATGGACCTGGCGGCCAACAACATTCCGGCCCAGGAGATCGGCGGCGACTTCTATGACTACATCCCCATCTCCCGCGGTTCATGGGGCCTGGTCATCGCCGACGTCTCTGGGAAGGGGATGCCCGCGGCAATCTTTATGGGCCTGTCCCGAACTATCGTCCGCGCCAGCGCCACGGACAACCCCTCGCCTGCCGCCGCCATCAAGCAGGCCAACGAACTGATCTGCCGGGATTCCACTTCGGGGATGTTCGTCACCCTGTTCTACGCCATCCTAAATGCCAAGGAGCGAAAGCTGCGCTATGTAAACGCCGGTCACAACCCGCCGCTGCTCATCAGGAACGGCGGCGAGGTGGAATCGCTGCGGACCCGGGGCATAGCCCTTGGGGTCACCCATTACATCGATCTCCAGGAGGCCGAACGGATCCTGCGGCCGGGGGATACCATCGTCTTCTATACCGATGGGGTGACGGAGGCGATCAATGTCGAGGAGGAGGCCTTCGGCGAGCGGCGGCTTATCGAGATAGTTCGTGAAAACTCAAATCTGCCGGCCCGGGGGATTATCGGGAAGGTGGAAGAGGCGGTGGTTGCATTTGCCGGCAAGGAACCACAGTTCGACGACATTACCCTGCTTGTCTTGAAGGTCAGGTAATACAACCCTTGCTTAAGATATTCCCTGGCGCCATGACGGGAATGAAATGGGACGGGAGTGGCGGATGACGGAGAAAACAGAGGATATGGCCCGAAGCGAGGAATGGGAGAAAAGACTCGCCGCGATGGAGAACCGGTTGCGGGAAACGGAGGGATATTATCGATCCCTCTATGAAATCAGCCCCGACATCATTTACCGTCTCGACGCGGAGGGTAGGATCATGCTCATCTCCCCGGCGGTCAGGAAACTGGGTTATGAGCCCGAAGAACTCATCGGGAAACGATTCGAGGAGATCGTACATCCCGACGACCAGTCAAAATCCAATGATCATTTCGTCGAGCGGCGCGTCGGCGACAGAAGAGTGAAAAACCTCGAAATACGTTTGCTTACCAAGCAGCGGGAGGTTCAGGATTACGAGTTGAAATACCTCAACGTGTCCCTCTCCGCCCGGGGACAGTGGGACGTTCCGGACAGCGACATCGGCGCTCCGGATAAAAAATTCATCTGCACCCAGGGCATTGCGAACGATATTACCGTGCGCAAACAGGCCTATGAGGAACTGCAAAAGAAAGAAGAGTATTTCCGGGCGATGATCGAGAATTCCCTGGATATCGTCTTTATCGTCGATGAAAAGGGTTTCATCACCTACGCGAGTCCTTCCATAAACAGGATCCTCGGCTATGAGCAGCGGGAATTGATCGGTCGGGGCGCCGCAGAGATCATATCCCCACAGGACAGAAAGAGGGCCTTCCAGGATTTTTACCGGGCGCTGGCGTCGAAAGGAGCGGTTATCCCCAATACATTCAGGGTGCTGCGCAAAGACGGCACGGAGCGCATTTTGGATGGCTACGGCAAGAATATGCTGGAAAGCCCGGTGGTGGCGGGGTTTATCATCAATGTCCGGGATATTACCGAACGGGTTATGGCCGAGGAGATGTTCCGGAAGGAAAAGCATCTGAATGAAGCGATTGTCCAATCGTCACCGGCCTTTTTCGTAGCCATCGATGGGGAGGGCAGGACCCTGATGATGAACCGGGCCATGCTGGCCGCGTTGGGCTTCCGCGCCGACGAGGTGGTGGGCAAAGGCTATTTGCATGTTTTTGTCCCGGAATCGGACCGGAAGAATCTCCAGACGGTCTTTGACGCCATGGTTCGAGATGGGCGCACCACCCTCAACGTGAATCGCGTAGTGGCGAAAGACGGCAAGATCCTGGTCGTGGAGTGGCACGGCCGGCCCGTTTACAAGGATAACCGTGAGTTCGATTTTTTTGTCGGCCTGGGGATCGACATCACGGAGCGCCGACAGGCAGAAGACGCCCTCAGGAACAGCGAGGAACTGAATTCCAAACTCCTTGCCGCCGTCCCGGATTTCGTGGTGCGGACGGATATCCAGGGACATATTGAATTCATCAACGATGTGGGACTGAAAATAAGCGGCTATGAAAGGGATGAGGTTATCGGCGCCCACATGTTCTCGTTCCTCGACCCTCAGGAACGGGATAGGGCCTTGACGAACTATAAGTTGATGCTCGAGGGTAGCTTAGTGCCCATGGAATATCGCTTCCTCATGAAGGATGGAAGAATATCTATATTTGAGGTCAACGGCGATGTGCTGAGGAATGAAGACGGCACACCCTATGGCATGGTCTTCGTCTGCCGCAACGTGACGGAGCGGAAACAGGGGGAGGAGGATCGACACCGCCTGGAATCACAGCTTCTCCAGGCCCAAAAGATGGAGGCGGTGGGGACCCTTGCTGGTGGAATCGCTCATGATTTCAACAATCTCCTCATGGGAATCCAGGGATACGTCTCATTGATGCTTCTGGAGATCAGCGAGGATCATCCCCATCGCAGAAAATTACGGGCCATAGAGGAACAGGTAAAAAGCGGCGCCGATCTGACCCGGCAATTGCTGGGGTTTGCCCGCGGCGGCCGCTATGAGGTGAAGCCCACGGATCTCAATGACCTTGTGGCCAAGACAGCGGCCATGTTCGGCAGGACAAGGAAAGAGATCCTTATCCATGAAAAATATCAACGGGAAGTTTGGCCGGTAGAAGTGGACCGGGGACAGATCGAGCAGGTGATGCTGAATATGTTCCTCAATGCCTGGCAGGCCATGCCCGGGGGGGGAGATCTATACCTGGAAACGGAAAACGTATATCTGGACGCCTCCTATGTGGTGCCTTTCGATATCAATCGAGGCCGTTATGTAAAGTTATCCGTCACCGACACCGGGATCGGGATGGACGAGCCGACCCGGCGGCGGATTTTCGATCCTTTTTTCACCACCAAGGGAATGGGGCGGGGAACCGGCCTCGGACTGGCTTCGGCCTACGGGATCATCAAGGGGCATGGCGGTTTTGTCAATGTTTACAGTGAGAAGGGACATGGTTCGACCTTCAATATCTATCTGCCGGCCTCCGAGAACAAGGTGGACAAGGACGAGACCATTGTTTCCGAAGTCCGGAGGGGAAACGAGACGATCCTGCTTGTGGATGACGAAACGACCGTCATCGAGGTGACGCGGGATATGCTTGCCGGCATGGGTTATCACGTCCTGGTGGCCGAAAGCGGCGCGGAGGCGATCGAAATTTATGCCACCCAGTGGGAGGCCATCGATCTGGTGATCCTGGATATGGTCATGCCCGGGATGGGGGGCGGGCAATTGTACGAACGGCTCAAGGAAATCAATCCTTCTGTCCGGGCGATTCTTTCCAGTGGCTACAGCATGAACGGCATGGCCAAAGCCATCATGGATAAGGGGGTCCGGTTGTTTCTGCAGAAACCTTTCCGGTTGGACGAATTGTCCCGCAGGATTCGTGACGCCTTGTCGGATGGGAAATGAACGTCGCCGTCGCGATCCCGGCGCCTAAAGGATGATGGTCTGACGTTTCCTGAGGATCCGTCCCGGCAGCCTTTCCGTGTGGCTCCCTTCGTGGATCACCGGGACGCCGTTGACGATGACGTAGGGGATTCCTTCCGGATATTGATGTGGTTCCGTCCAGGTGGCGCGGTCGATAACCCGCTCGGGGTCAAAGACGGACAGGTCGGCAAAAAATCCCTCCTTGATCTGCCCCCGGCCGTAAATCCCGAATTTCCGCGCCGTGAGGGAGGTCATCTTTTCGATGGCCCGCTCGAGGCTCATGATCCGCTCTTCCCGAACGTACCTGCCCAGCATGCGGGGAAAGGTGCCGTAGGAACGGGGGTGGGGCTTGTCTTTTCCCAGGGGTCCGTAGGGGGCCCTGGCCCAGCCGTCGGAGCCTATGACGACCAGGGGATGAAGGATGATCCGCTTGAAGTTGTCTTCGTTGAGGGAGAAGTTGATCATCCAGACCTGGTCTTCCTCGGAGATGAGGAGGTCCCGGATAAAGATGTATGGTTCCTTGCCGGCATCCCGGGCCGCCCGGCGGATACTTTTCCCCGCCAGATGTTCGTTGTCCTTGCGGAGGACAGAGGAGATGAATACGTTGTCCCAGGAGCCCACCTTCTCTTCCTGTATATTCACGTAATCCCTGATTTTTTCATCGTTGGCCGGATCTTCGAGACGGGCCAGGTATTCTGAGGTAGTCCCCTGCTGGATCCAGGGCGGCATGAAGGCCGACAGGACGGTGGAACTGGCCGTGTAGGGGTAGCGGTCGGCCAGGATCTCCAGCCCCTGGGCGTTGACTTCCGAGATCCGGGAGAGGACGAAGTGTATCTTCGACCAGTTCCGGGGGTAGGCGAGCTTGAGATGGGAGATCTGGAGGCTGATCCGCGCCTCCAGGGCGATGGTGATGGCTTCCTCCACTGCCTCGATGAGATAATCCGATTCGTTGCGCATGTGGGTGCTGTACATCCCCCCGTAAACCGCCGTTTCCCGGCAGAGCTCGATCAACTCCCGCTGGTCGGCATAGCATCCCGGCACGTAGATGAGCCCCGTGGAGAGACCGAGGGCGCCCATTTCCATGTTCTGCCGGATCAGTTCCTTCATGGCCGCCAGTTCCTCGGAGTTCGGCGGGCGGTCCTGGGCGCCGAATACGGCGCCGCGCAGGGTGCCGTGACCCATGAAGGTGGCGTAGTTCACCGCCATGCCCCGGCTTTCCAGCTCCGAGAAGAAGCCTCCGATGTCCCGCCAGATCAAGGGGACGCCGTACTGTTCGTCGCAATAACGGCGTCGCTCCTCGTAGTTGCGCCAGGTGAGGGGGAAGACGGTGTAACCGCAGTTGCCGGCGATTTCCGTGGTTACGCCCTGGCGGATCTTGCTTTCCGCCCGGGGATTGACCAGAAGTTCGATATCGGTGTGGCTGTGAGGATCGATGAAGCCCGGCGCCACGGCCATGCCCCGGGCGTCGATGACCTCCGCCGCCCGGGCGGGGTCGATACCGGTGGCGACGCGGGCGATGCGGTCCTTCGCCACGGCCACGTCGGCCTCCAGGCCGGGATGACCCAAACCGTCGTAAACCACGCCGCCGAGGATGAGCAAGTCGAAATCTTTTGTCGCCATAATGGCGATTTATACCACTGAAGGAGAATTGTGACAAGGAACAATCATTTTTAACGGCATCGTAAAAAGTCCATATGCGGCGTTGCTCTTCATCCTTCGTCACTGCAACGTATGCTCAAGTACTTATCATTACTCAGTATTCGTTCGCCTTGCCTCTGGATCTATTTACTTCGCCGTCTAAATGATGACTTTTTCGAGTTCCTATATTTGAGGAATTTTGATTGACTTCCGGAGGGTTTGTCATTATTTTCAGCGTGGTGCTTTTAAGATCATGATCCTTTTCCTTCTTACCTTCTTTCTTGTTTACGGCGGCCTGCATCTTTATTTCTTCCTCCGCCTCCGCGCCGCCTTTCCCATGACCGTGGGGGTCCAGGCAGCGGTGGGCCTCGCGCTGGTCTTTTGCATCCTTACCCCCCTGATTGTCCGCCTGGCGGAACGTCTCGGCTATGAGGGCGGGGCCTGCGCCTTGTGTTACCTGGGCTATCTCTGGATGGGCGTGGTCTTCCTGTTTTTCGCCTTTTCCCTTGTGATGGATGGTTACCGGCTGGCGCTGTTTTTCAACGAACGGATCGGGCACATGGATATCTCCCGTCTCCTGCCCACGGCGAGGATAATCTTTCTGGTCCCCCTGGCGGCGTCCCTATCCGTAAACGTTTACGGATATACGGAGGCCTTGAACATAAGGACGGAGCGCCTGGTGGTGGAAACGGACAAACTCCCGAAAGGCGTCGATAAATTGCGGCTGGTGCAGTTATCCGACGTCCATGTGGGGATGATCGTCCGGGAGGATCGCCTCCAGCGCATGGCGGCGTCGGTGCGGGCTGCGGACCCCGATATTCTTGTTTGCACGGGGGATCTCGTGGACGGGCAGCTCGACAATATGACCGGGTCGCTGAGGATCCTCCAGGAAATGCCTGCCCGTCTGGGTAAATATGCCGTGACGGGGAACCATGAATTCTATGCCGGCCTCGAACAGGCCCTGGATTTTACCCGCAAGGCCGGATTTACTGTTTTAAGGGGAGAGGCTGTGGAGGTGGCCGGGATGATCCATATCGCCGGAGTGGATGATCCGGCGGGAAAAAGGACGGGAGAGGGTCGCCAGATATCGGAAGCGGAGCTCCTCTCCTCCCTGCCACCGGGCCGCTTCACCGTCCTTTTGAAGCATATCCCCCAAGTTGATCTCGAGGCGGCGCTGTCCTTCGATCTCCAGTTATCGGGCCACACCCACAAAGGCCAGATCGCCCCCTTCAATATGGTGACCGGTTTTGTCTTCCCCTATCACAGCGGCGATTTCATCATGCCCGACGGCGCCCGCCTCCACGTCAGCCGCGGGACGGGCACCTGGGGACCGCCCATCCGGTTCCTGGCGCCGCCGGAAGTGACGGTTGTCGATATCGTCCGCAAGTGACCTGCGCCCGCAAATTTCCCGCCGCCCGAACGCTTTGAAAAACAGCCGCGCTCGTCGTCCCCGATTTGAACGGTCATCAGGAAAATAATTGAAATAAGATGATTTACCCCTTTGGTTTCCGCCGGGGAGAGGTTCACCTTTTACGGAGGACCGCAGCCATGCAGGCCACGGCCCGGCCCAGTTCCGGGTAGGCCGGGACACCGAGTCTCCGGGCCTCGTTCTGGAACTGGAAGGCGTCGTCACGGCGGCCCAGAAGCCAGATGAAAACCGGTTTGCCCGTTTCCCGGCTCTGTCGGGCCACATCCTCCAGGTCGAGGCGGATGCGGAAGTTGCCTACGAAGGCGTGGATGAAGACGGCATCCACCTGGGGATCAGCGAAGGCCGCCGTTAGGGACTGATTGATGACGTCCACCTCCGCCGCGGCATGGCGCTCCATGGCCGGCCAGAGATCCACCGGGTTGTTCACGGGCATCCACTCCGGGAACAACCGGCCGATCACCCTTTTGGTCGTCTCGGAAAGCTCGGCGGTTTCCAGGCCGTGAGCGGCGATGAAATCGGCGGAGACGATCCCCGCCCCGCCGCTGAAGGTGAGGATGGCGATCCGGCCGGGACGTTCCTGCCGGTGGGCCGGAAAGAGGCTCAGGGTACGGCAGAGATCCATCATTTCCTTGAAATCCTCGGCCTCGACGATCCCGGCCTGGGCGAAGGCCCCCCGGATGATCCGGTTGTCCCCCGCCAGGGAGGCCGTGTGGCTCATGGCGGCCTGGGCGCCTTTGGGGCTCTTGCCTCCTTTCAGAACCACGATGGGTTTGTCGGCTCTCCGGCAGATATCGAGAAACCGGCGGCCGTCGAGGAGGGATTCCAGATAGAGGCCGATGACGTCCGTGTCCTGGTCGTCAAGGAGCCAGGGCAGCAGATCGCATTCGTCCACGTCGATCTTGTTGCCCACGGAGCAGACCTTGCTGATCCCCATGACCCCGTGGGTCATGATGTCCACGAGAAAACCCGCGGAGAGCATGCCGCTTTGGACCACCAGGGAGACCCGCCCCGGGATGAGGCTGGGGAAGGCCCGCGGGTCCAGGAAGGAAAAGACGTGGCCGTTCACCGCGTCCACAAGCCCCATGCAGTTGGGTCCCCAGATGCGGATGCCTGTTTCCCTGGCCATGGCCGCGAGGGCGGCCTGCCGGCTACCGCCGTCGTCTCCCGTTTCGGCGAAGCCTCCAGACTCGATGATCACGCCGGGGATGCGGCGATCCGCGCAGGCGGCCACGGCCTCGGGAACCTGGGGCCCCGGGACGAAGACGATGGCCAGATCTACTAGGCCCGGGACCTCGTCCACCGTGGGATAACAGGGCAGTCCCTCGATCTCGCCGTAGCGGGGATTGATGGGATAGATCCCGCCGCGGAAACCGGCGAGGAGGTTTTTCAGGATGGCGTTACCCCCCTTGAATGGGTTGGGGGTGGCGCCGATGACGGCGATGCCTTGCGGCTTAAAGAAAAAATCCATTTATTCCCTCAACAGGATGATGACTTTCAGGTATTTTCTTCCCCACTTTTTCGCCTCTTTTTCGCTGGGAAAGAAAAGGTCGATATGGTCGCCCTTGATGGCTGTGCCGATGTCGTGCACCTCCCCCCAGCCGTAGCCGGGGACGTACATCTTGGTGCCGTAGGGATAACGGTTGATGTCGGCGGCGATGACACCTTTCTTGGCCTTGGTGCCGTCGGCGGTTACCCCGACCTCCTTCCGCTTGCCCTCGTTGGGCCCGTAGGCGTAAACGGGGGGCATGAAGAATAGCCCCCATTTACGCTTCCAGCCCGTGGATTTCTGCCCGGCGTCGTAACCGGTGACGAGCATCTTCCGGACGATCCGCTTTTCCTTGGTCTTATAGCTCCCCTTGCTGCACCCCTGGATGATCAGGAGACCGGCCAGCATGGCCAGGCAGAGCAAGCTTGCTTTGCGCGCCATCATAACCATCGTAGGGGGCAATTACCATAAGGCCCGGCGTCATTTCAACCGCTAATCGACCGTCGTTTTCACGGTGCCGGCGATAACGGCGGCCAGGGCGGCGAAACCGGCGCCGGCATAGAAAAGGATGCTGAAACCCATTCCCAGGGCGATGAGGAGGCCGCCCATATAAGGCATGATAAAATAGCCCAGATCCAGAGTGAACATGGTCATATTTACATTGAGTCCACGGAGCGCCGGCGGGGAGGCGGTGAAGAGAAGGGCGTTCATGACCGGCATGATTATCCCCATTCCCAGGCCGTAGAGTCCCGCCAGGAGATAGTAGAGACCGGGGGAACCGGTGGTGGGCAGGACGGCGAAGCAGGTCGCCATGGCGGCAAATCCCGCCAGCAGGAGCTTCTTTTTATTTGCCCGGTCGAAGTAATGGCTGCCGACAAGGCGTACGGCGATCGACATGGTCATGAAAATGGAAAAGAAGGCGCCCACCCGGCCCGCGGTGATTTCCAGGGTCAGGTCCTTGAGAAAGAAAAAAAGGGTGGCGTGGACAAGATAGACGAGGAAAAAGCACCACAGCATCTTTCTCACCGCGGCGATGCGGAAATTGTTGAATAGCTCCCGCCGGTTGGGGCGCCGCAACAGGGCGTCGTCCATGCCTGCGAGATAACCGGTAATCCGCTTCCACCCCCATGCCAGCAACAGGAGGGCAATGAAAACAAAGATCGAGACCCCGGCATAGAGATCTGCTTCGTTTCGCAAATAGGGGAGTATCGCTTCCGCTATGGGGGGGATGAAGGCATAAGGTGCGATCGTGACGATAAGGACGATTCCGAAGGCCTGGCCGCTCCTTTCCGGGGGGATGAAATTGACGCCCAGGGCGGTCACGGCCACGGTCAGAAAGACGATGGCCGCGCCATGGAAAATGCGCAGTACGATCAGGCTTGCCACCGTGCTCGCCCAGAGGTATCCCAGGCCGATAAAGATCATGGCGACTACCGATGCCGCAATAATCGCCGGGGTGTCGCGCACCTGGAGCCAAGGCAGGATGACCAGGCGCAGGATGAACGCCGTCATCGGCTCCAGGCCGACGATTATGCCGCGCCATAGCGGTGGGATGTCGATTTTCACCAGATAGTGATGAAAGCTGTAGAAAATGCTGATGGTGCAGAAGGTGGCAATGGTTATCAGGCAGAAGAGGATAAACTCGTAGGTCACCAGGCGGGGAGGCGAGTTTGCGTCGTTCAACCGGCGACCTCTCCGGACAGAAGCCTTTTCAGGGCGGCTACGAAGGCCTCCATGGCCTCCGGCTGGGCCAGGGTCACCCGGATATGGTTGGGGTAGCGAAAACTCGTCATCGGCCGGATCATTACCCCTTCCCGCATCAACTGCCGGTAGGCCAGGGTGTCGCTGCCCGGGAGCCGGACGACGAGGAAGTTGCCCTCGCCGGCGATGACGGGGAGGTTCATCTTCCCCAGTTCCTCCCGCAGATAGGCGCGGCTGTTCCGCACCAGTTCCCGGCTCCGCCGGATATGGTCCGCGTCGTCGCGGAGGGCGGCCAGGGCGGCCTCCTGGGCGATGCCGTTGACGGAATAGACCACGCAGGTCCGCCGGATCATGTCCACCACCTCCGGCGACCCGGCCAGATAACCGATGCGCAGGCCGCCCAGACCGTACATCTTGGAGAAGGTCCGGAAGATGACGAGATTGGGAAAATCCGCGATCAGCTTCATGCCGTCGGGGTAATCCACCGCTTCCACGTATTCGCAGTACGCCTCGTCCACGACCACGATCCGCCGCCCCCCCGCGGCCGCAAGAAAGGCTGTGAGCCGTTCCGTTTCCCAGTAGGTGCCGGTGGGATTGTTGGGGTTGCACAGGAAGATGATCTTGGTGCGGCCGTCGATGGCCCGGAACATCTCCCCGTCGTCGAAACCGTCCTTCTTCAGGGGGATCAATCTGGCCGTGATACCGGAAAAGGTCGCCACCCATTCATAGACGGCAAAGGTCCGGTCGGCGGTGATGATGTTGTCGCCCGGCGCGCAGAAGGCCTTGATCACAAAGGCGATCACCTCGTTGGCGCCGTTGCCCACGATGATCTGATCCGGGTGGAGACCGTGACGGGCGGCGATTTCGTGGCGGAGATAATAAGAATCGCCGCTGGGGTAGAGGGCGCCCCGGAACGACGGAAAATTCCGGATTGCCTCCCGGGCCGCCGGCGGCGGTCCCAGGGCGTTTTCGTTGTTGTTCAGCCGGTAGAGCCGGGGGCACCCGTAGAGCTTTTTCAGCTCCGTGTCCGGCTTGCTGGGGACATAGGGTTCGAATTCCCGCACATAGGCGGGTGTAAGAAAGTCCAGATCAGGTTGCATGATGTTGAAAGATTATCACGTCGGCACGGCCGCCGAAGGGAATGATCGTCTCCGGACGGAATCCCCGGGCCAGCAGCGCCGGGGCGAGGGCGGCGTGCCACGGGACGCCCAGATCCAGCAGGAAGAAGATGTCCCGAAACCCTTCTTCCCGGAGGTGGCGGACATGCCTTTCCACGTTCGCCGCCAGGTCGGCGCCGGGCCAGAGGGGGCGGAGGGTGACACTGCCGCGGTCCCGCAACGCCTCGGCGGAGAATATAGAATCGCCTCCCCGGGTTTCTCCCTGATCAGAGACGATTTTTATCTCCCGGGCCAGGGCCAGCCGGCGGTATTCGCCGGCGAGATGAGCGGAAAGTTCCGACGCTGTCCAGATCACGGCGCCCGGGTCTTCGTTCATCAGGCGCCCGAAGGTCTTCCGCACGGTTGCCCGGCCGTCCTCGTCGGAGGAGCACAGGCGGCCCAGGGTCTCGAAATCCCCCGCCAGGGACGCCGGGAGGCCGTGGAGGGCGACGACGCCCAAGGCCCGGCTCCTCGCCACCCGGGAGAGACAGGCGTCGAACAGCGACCGCTCGATGCCTTCCCGGTCCGCGGCGGCAAACGAAAACGGACCGATGATCTGGATGATCCGTTCCGTCCGGAAATGATGGAGGAGACCCCCGACGACATTTCCCCCGGCGGTGACGGCGACGGTCGCCTCGTAATCGCCGCTGGCGATCATATCCACCACCTTGCCGGGATAGTGGAAATAGGGCGGGCGGCACAGTTCGGTCGGCTCCCGGACCACCCGGAGGGAAAACTCTTTTATCTCCTCTGGATTCGGGGCTCTTACCGTAATTTTCCCCCCGCGGTCGGGAGCCGTAAGGACGTCTTCCCCCGGCGGCGGATAGGTCTTGTCCTTGGCGACCGCAAGGTTGATCCGGCGGTCGTCGCCCACGCTGATGTGGAGGCGTTCCACGGTCCGGGAGGCCAGGAGGAGCCCCATGTCTTCCAGATTCCCGTCGGCGGCCGCATTCCCGCCGGAGGTGATGTTGAGCCCCCCGAGGTTCAATTCCGTTCCGGAGAACCGGAACTCCACGCCGGCGTAGTAAATGCCGTTGCGACACTCGATTTCCCCCGGTTTTCCCCGGCAGATCCCGACGGCGAGGAAGGCGAAGATCTCTTCAGTGGCCAGTCCCAGCTTCAAGGCATCCTCCCGACCCAGGCCGAACGCCCCGGCGGCATTTTCCACAAAGGGGACGATTACGGGGAGGAAGGAGGACAGGAAGGGAACCTGCAAAGTCAGGGTACGTTCCGACGGGGTGCTGATCATGGCGTCGCTCCTTTCCGGTCCGGGACCTTTGAAAATCGGTCTGGCGCATCGAGAACTTTTCCGGTCTGGCCGGACCCACGGATTACGATGCGGATATATGAGAAATATTTGGCTGTGTCAACGTCCTTTCCAGTTGGCAGATTCGGCGACAATCGGCCGGTCAGAAGTTATTGCCGGGGTCAACCGCCGGCATGCCCCCAAATCCGCCGGTGTATCCAGGTCGATCAGTATTCCGGGATCGTCCACATCCACGTTCCGGGTGGCGCTTTCAAAGCGGCTCAGCAAGGTCCGGAGGCCGCCGGCGCCGTCATGGGCAAGCAGGGCGGGGATCAGGGCGGTCGAGATCAGTGGCGGGTGACCCCGGCGGTTGCCGTAAAGGGGACGCCAGACGAGAATATCCGGGGACCCCGCCCGGAAGGTGCTTAGGAGCCGGCGGAGGGTGTCCGGACGGATCAGGGGCATGTCCGCCGGTAGGAGAAAAAAGGCGGGGCAACTTCCTTCCAGATGCCTGACGCCGGCGCGGAGCGAGGAAAACATACCTTGCTCGTAATCGGGATTGATCACCCCGGGGACATTTTGCCTCGCCAGGACGGGAAGCAATAGTTCCGCTTCATGACCCAGTACCACCAGGATGCTTTTTATCTCCGACTGCCGGGCGATGCCGATCACCCTTTCCAGCATTGTCTCCGCACCGAGAGGCAACAGGGGTTTGCAGGTTCCCATCCGAACGGACCGGCCGGCGGCGAGAATCAGCGCCGCCACCCCGGCGGCAAGATCATCCGTAGCATCCACCATATGGGAAATCATGCCCCATCCCCTCCTACCCTTCCCCTTTGCAAGGGGGAGGAATAAAAAGACTATGAACCTTTCTATATCACCCCTAAAAGGGGAGGAAAAAGGCTTTCTACGAGTTAATCCTTTCCGGTTCCGGTTTGTCCGGGTTGGGCCGTCAAGCCTGTTGTCCGCCGCCCGGCGGAACGGCGGGCGATAAGCTCGGCGACGATGCTTACGGCAATTTCCTCCGGGGTCCGGGCGCCGATGGCCACGCCGACGGGACAGTGGACCCGGGCCAGGGCTTCCGGGTCGCACCCCCCCCGGGTGAGTTGCCGGTAGATGGCCTCCCGCTTTTTTGTGCTGCCCAGCATGCCGATGTAGGCCGCGCCGGTGGTGAGGGCCTGGGCGAGGACCTCGGCGTCGCTGAGGTGGCCCCGGGTGGCGATGACGATATAATCCTCGGGTCCCGCCGCCGCGGATTGGAAACAGTTGTCGAAAGAAGGTGTTACCTCGATATGGTCCGCCGTGGGGAGAAATTCCCGGCAGGCAAACTCCGGGCGGTCGTCGAAGACAACCGTCCGAAAACCGGCAAATCGGCAGAGGGGGACCAGCACCCGGGCAACGTGGCCGGCGCCGGCGATGACGACCGTGATCGGGATGGTCAGGGGCAGGAGGAAATAACGACCCCGGGGGCCTACATTCAGCAGGACCGCATCCCGGCGTCGGCTCTCCTTTTGAATCGCGGCTTCGAGCTCCTTCGGGTCCGATCCGAAGGTGTCGAGTGTGCCGATCACGAACTCGTCGCCGCTAATGAAGCCGAGGCCAATTGTTACTTCCTCGCCCTCCGGCGCTTCCCCCCGTCCCATTGCTTCTTCTTTACTTCCCGCCTCCCCCGCCGCCTGCGTGACGGCTTCGCCGGCCCGGAGTGAATACACCAGCCGGCTGTCCCGGCCTGCTTCCCACGCCTGCAAGGCCCGGGAAAGGATCTCCCCCGGGAGGGAATCAGGGTCAGTGAGGCAAACCACCAGGACCTCCAGGGCGCCGCCGCAGATCATGCCATCGTCCGCCGCCTGCCGGGATGTCAGGGAGAAGGTCCAACAGCGGGATCGTCCCTCCCGGATGGCCTGCCGGGCCGCGGCCACGATCCGCGCCTCCAGTGAACCTCCTCCCACCGTCCCCGCCGCCGCGCCATCAGCGCCGACGAGCATGGCCGTCCCGGGTTTGCGGGGAGTGGACCCGTGGCAGGTCATGACGAGGGCCAGCGCCAGCGGTTCACGGCGTTTCTTTCTTTCCAGAAGTAGGCGCAACAGACCGCCGGGTTCCGGACCGCCGGTTGCCGTCAGCGATAGCGACAACATTCCCTCGGGGACGGTGAGTTTGTCTCCGGTCTCTTTTTCCGGACTGAGGAGCCTTTCCATTGTTTGCCCGCTTTTCGCCGCCTTTTCCCGTCCCGCCGTTCCGTTGCCGCCGCGGAGGAGCTGATTTCATAGAGAGCGGAACAACCGCCTTCTTGCCGGGTCCGGAAAGGGCTGCCGATGCTGATGACCTCTCAGGATCTTGAAGAAGGCGCCGGTACTTTCCGGAACTCGATATTTTCCTTTAGATAGGAAATCAGTCCGGCATAAATTTTATCTATCCTGTCCGACGCCGGGAGGACGTCCCGTATCCTTTCCAGATATTTGCGCTGGTAAACAAACTGGAAGGTGGGCGGGAAGTTGAGATCATAAACCCATGCCATCTGCAGGAGCTTGAAGTCGTTCAGGGTCCGCAGTTGCTCCATGCGAACCATTTTCCGCGCCAGGAGGGTAGCGAGGATTTCATCGGACACCTCGGGGGCATCCGGCAGATCGAGTTCAACGGCGGCGCTCCTTTCTGAGTCCGGCACGTAATAGTAGGTCGATACCAGATGGAAGATGTCCAGCTTGTCGGCGTCCCGGAGCAATTTGGTAAAGAAGACGCAGGCGGGGCTTTCGTCTTCGGGAATATGCAAGCGGTTGTGATAGGACACGGCTTTCATGATGAGATCTCTGGCCCCGTCGTCGATTCCGGCCAGGGCGTTTCCGTCCCGGAGCGCCGCGACGCCCAGTTGGGCGTGATCCGCCGATTTCTTGTCCACGAAGGTTTTGTAATGATAGTATTGCTTGAACCTGCCGATATCGTGAACCAGGGCCATGGCTTCGGCAAGGCGCATCTCGCCGTCGCCAAGAGCGAGCTTGCCACCGATGTTGAGGATCTCGTCGCAGACCCGGAGGGAATGATCCACTTTCAGCGCCAGCGCCTGCCGTACCAGCGGGTCCGGGGTGTCAAAGGACCGGACATGCCGGGAAAACCAGTTCTTCAGATCGATGAGTTGTGCATCCGAGATGCAACCGTTGCGCTTGAGATCCATGCGACGCCTCTTATGGAACAGTAGCCGGACATGGCGGCCGGCCCGCCGGGAGATGACTTACGTTTAAGGATAAAGGTCGCGGGCGGGATAATAGCTGCAAATTCATGTCCGCGGTGATGAGCTTTGCTTTCTATAGAGGTTGAACCACCGTGTCAACAATTTTTTGCGTTCGCCGAGGCGGTAACCGAGCCGTTGACGACGGGTTCTGCTTGACTTCCCCGTTGATGGCAAATACATGGTAAGAGAGATTTGCATAACTGCGGAAAAATGATTCACAAGCGGCGAATCAAATGTTTTTCGCCGTTGCGTGATTGAACTTAACGCTTGGTAATGAAGAAGGTTTATACGTTACCCATTCAGAGGCGAAAAAGATTTCTGAGCCGCGGCGAAGCCATTTTTCAAAGGTCTCGGTAATAGAAAATGGACAAATCGCAGCCCATAAGATTAAAAACCTTTCAGTCTGAACATGAAAAGTGAGAGCATAAAAAAATCCCCGCTGTTTCTGATGATCTCGGGATGGTCATTTGCCGGGATCGTGGGTATTCCGGGCATCCTGTTGTTGAATATTGACGGGTTCTCCAAACTGATCGCCGCCCAGATCACGGTGGGAATCACCGGTATTATCGGGGGCTTGTCGTACTCCTGGGTTTTCAGTGCCATGGCGAAAAAGATGCCCGTAAGGCAAACTCTATCTCTGTCGGCGGCATGGGCGCTAAGTCTAATCTGTGGAGTATCCACGACCTTTCTTGCCTCGGGATCATCCCTGAAGATGATGATCGTCACGTTTTACAGTTTTGCCTTCTGGGGAATGGTGGGCGCTTTCGTCACGGCGCGCATTTTGCGGCGGCTCGTTGGGGAAAAAAACACGGAAGATATGCTGCCGGCTCTCGTCATCTTGTCTTTGAGCCCGGGAGTCGCCGCGACTGCCTCCGACTTGATTGGCGAAGGCATGAGAGTCTTTCTACCCGGATGGCTGGCATGGGTGATTTCGTATGAGGCAATGGCCATGATCATCGGTTGCGGGGGCGCTTGGGCGGTTATCCGGACAGCGAAACCCAGTAGGGCTGCGGAAGCGGCGCGGGAACCGAAGATGCCCGCGGCAGTGGCGGATAACAGGCTTGGCATCACGGTCCTGCTCTTGCTTTGCCTCCCTTTTTATCTTAATGATTTTGCCAATATATACATCAAAGATTGGCGTCTTTGGCTTTCCATGGACTATCTCGGTGTGAAGCTTTTTCCGTTGCTGGTCATCGGATGGATGATTCGGAGCCGGAAGATTACCACCGCCGGGTTAGGGTTGATCTGGCCGCCGGCCGTTATTTTCTGCTGCGTGTTTCTCGTCGGGACGCTGGTCGGTATTTTCCTGGAGCATTTTGGCTATGCAATCATGAGCTGGTTGCCAGGCTATCAAACCCTGGGAAAGATGCCGGAGATTGCCAGTCAGCTCTGGAGCCGGATCGATCTCACTGCCGGCCTCATGCTTGTGGCGATAATAGAGGAACTGGTTTTCCGTGGCTTTCTGGCGGCGTTTCTTTCCCGCTATACTGAAAGTGCCGCCGTCATCATCGGAATATCGGCGTTGGCCTTCGGCATGATTCACTGGAGCGGCGGTATGCACCAGGTGCTGATAACGGGTATTGCCGGCGCGGTCTTCATGGCGCTGTACCTGAGGACGTGGTCCCTTCCCCCGCTCATTCTTTCCCATTTCACGATAAATTTTATTGCTTTTGCGGGTATCGTTCCGAAATGAATCTTTGCTTTTTTTAGGCTTACGGGTAATATCTGATTGACAACGTGCTTTTTTTCGGGAAATGAAAACGAAAGAGGCTATTCGTAACGCAGATCCAATATGAGCGGGCAGACAAAGACCGGGCGGTAATTGATCGAGGAATTGACAGCCATGATTTGGACAATATCAATCGTTTCGACAATAATTACGGTCAGGGACGGAAAATGGCCGGCAACTGCGCTACCGTCGCCCCGTGCTTATCATGACGATACGTGCACCTGAAATAGGCAGGGACTTTCTCCGTCCCGACGCCCCGGCCAAGGTCTCCGGGACGGAGAAGTACGCCGTGGATCACTATGGCGACAACCTGCTCTGGGCGGGGGCCCGCCGGGCGGGGGTTCCCCACGGCCTGATCCGCCGGGTGGACACCGCCGCGGCCCGGTCGCTACCCGGGGTCCACGCGGTCCTCACAGGCGGGGACGTCCCCGGTACCAACCGCCAGGGGATCGTCCACAAGGATCAGCCGGTGATCTGCGACGCCAAGGTCCGCCATGCCGGCGACGCCGTTGCCCTGGTCCTGGCGGAGGACCGGGAGACGCTGCGCCGGGCCCTGGATCTCATCGATGTAGATATAGAGCCCCTTCCCGGTGTCTTCACCATCGATGAAGCCCTGAACCCCGCAGCGCCGCGCTTGCATGAAGACCATCCCGGCGGCAACGTCCTTCTCCAGGCGGTGATCGCCGCGGGAGACGGGGCGAAGGCCCTGGCGGAATGCGATGTCGTCGTTGAGGAAACCTATGAGGTGCCGATTCAGGTCCATGCCTTTCTGGAGACGGAAAACGGCATCGCCCGGCAGGAGGAAGATGGACGGATCGTCATCATCGTCTCCACCCAGGCCCCGTTCCGGGACCGGTGGGAGGTGAGCCACGCCCTGGGTCTTGCCATGGAGCAAATCCGCGTCATTGCCCCCTATCTGGGGGGAGGCTTTGGCGGAAAGGACGGAGCTACGGTCCAGTGCCTCCTGGCCTTGGCGGCGATGCACGCCGGCGGCCGGTGGGTCAAGATGTGGTGGGATCGGGAGGAAAGCTTCCTGGCGGGATACAAACGCCACGCCGCCCGCCTCCACTACATTCTCGGCGCGCAGACCGACGGTACCCTTCACGCCCTTCACGCCTGCGTCTATTACGACACCGGGGCATACGCTCATCTGGGCGGCGAGGTGATGGCCCTGGGGATGGAGCATGCCGGCGGCCCCTACCGGATTCCCCACACCTGCGTCGAAGGCTGGTGCCTCTACACCAACAATCCCGTTGCCGGGGCCATGCGGGGCTTCGGGGTAGCCCAGGTGAGTTTTGCCTTCGAGGGCATGATGGACATCCTGGCGGCGCGGCTGGGCCTGGATCCCCTGGACCTGCGGCGTAGAAACGCCCTCCGGGCCGGCGACCGGAACTGCGCCGGCGTCATCATGACTACCTCCACCGGCATCGGGGGATGCCTGGAGGAAGTTGCAGGCCATCCCCTGTGGAAAGATCGCGCCGTCTGGAAGGCCGGCGCCGGGCCGTTCAAGAAGCGGGGTGTGGGGATCGCGGCGGTCTTCAATGCCATGGGCTACGGCCGCGGCCTTCCGGATACCGCCGTGGCCAAGATCGAGATGACCCCGGCGGGGCGGATCATCGTTTACAGCGGTGTCACTGACATGGGGCAGGGGAACGCCACTGCCTTCGTCCAGATCGCCGGAGCGGTGCTCAATCAGGAGGAGGGCATGATCGACCTGGTCCAGCCCGATACGGGACGGACCCTCCCCTCCGGTTCCGCCGCCGCGAGCCGGACCACCTATACTTACGGCAATGCCCTCATTCGCGCCTGCGAGGATATGCGCCGGCGGATTTTGGGCCGGGCCTCCATGTTCCTCCTCGTGGACCGGCTAGAAGATCTGGAACTGCTCCCCGGCCGGGTTCGCCATCCGGCGACGGGGCGGGAAGTCCCCCTGGCCATACTGGCCGCCACCCTTACGGAGCCGGAGCGGTTCTGCGTTTACCAGTACCTCATGCCGGTGGTTCCGGACCCGCCGGCGACGGGACGGGAGTTCAGGATCGGATTTCCCCATCTGCTGTTCTCCTACGGCTGTCACCTGGCCTTTATCGAGGCGGACGAGTTGACGGGGGAGGTGGCGGTCAAGGATTACCTGGCCGTCACGGAGGCGGGGCGGATTCTCAATCCCCAGACCAGTATACAGCAGGTCCAGGGCGCCGTCGCCCAGGGGATCGGCTATGCCCTCTACGAGGACCTTCAGGTGGCGGCGGGGATTATCCGCACGGAGAATCTGGGGGAGTATATCATCCCCTCCGCCCTCGATGTGCCGGATATTCGGACCGCTTTCGTCGAAGTCTATGAGGAAACGGGACCTTTCGGGATGAAGGGCCTCGGCGAAGTGGCGGCGAACGGGCCGCTTCCGGCGATCGCCAACGCCCTGGCCGACGCCGGCGCCGCCCGGATTTCCCGCTCTCCCCTGACGCCGGAGCGGGTCCTGGCGGCCCTCCGGCAGGGGGCCCGGCACGGGGATAACACCACGGGAAAAAAGTAAAATTTGCGTAAAATCGCGGACTGTTTTCTTGTTTGCAGGTAAAAGAGGGATAAAAGAATTGAGAGCTTTGCATAACTGCGGAAAAATGGTTCGCAAGCGGCGAATCAAATGTTTTTCGCCGTTGCGTGATTGAACTTAACGCTCGGTAATGAATAAGGTTTATACGTTACCCATTCAGAGGCGAAAAAGATTTCTGAGCCGCGGCGAAGCCATTTTTCAAAGGTCTCGAATTATTGAGAGGATGTTGGCGGAGTGAATCAGGATGACGGTGGAATTTAATCTCAACGGTAGAAAGATCTCTGTCAATGTGGACCCGGACCGGCGGGCCGTTGATGTCCTCCGGGAGGAGTTGGGCCTCACCGGCACAAAAGAGGGCTGCGGTGCCGGGGAATGCGGGGCCTGCACGATCCTCGTGGACGGCGTCAATCGCCTGTCCTGCCTTATGCTGGCCGCTCAGTTGGCGGGCCGGGAAATCACCACCATCGAGGGGCTGTCCCGGGACGAAGGACTCCATCCCCTCCAGGATGCCTTCGTGAAGCACGGCGCCGTCCAGTGCGGATTCTGCATTCCGGGGATGATCCTGGGAGCCGCGGCGCTCCTCAGGGAGAAACCCACCCCGACCCGCGACGAGATCCGCCAAGGGATCAGCGGCAACCTCTGCCGCTGCACGGGCTACCAGAAGATCGTCGATGCCGTGACGGAGGTGACAAGGGCGGTGAAGGAGGAAGGAAAATCCTCATGAGGAAGGTTTTTCTCCCCCGGAACATGGGGGAACTGTGGTCGATCATGACGGATGAGCCGGCGGCGCGGGTCTATGCCGGAGGTACTGATCTGCTGGTGTCGATGCGGTCCGGGGCCGTCGTCGCCCCCGTCCTGATCTGCCTGGAACGCCTGCCGGAACTCCAGGGGGTCCGGGAAGAGGGGGGAGAAATGTGGCTGGGCGCCGCCACCACTCATGCCGCCCTGCTGAGAAATCCCCTGGTCGCGCGGCATTTGCCCCTCCTTGTCCAGGCCGTCCGCACCCTGGGATCGCCGCCGATTCGAAACATGGGCACCATCGGCGGCAATGTCTGCACCGCCTCCCCCGCCGGAGACACCCTGCCGCCCCTCTACGTCCTCGCCGCGGAGGTGGAACTGCAACACGCGGGGAGCCGTCGGCGGCTGCCGGTCCGGGAGTTCATCACGGGACCGGGACAAACCCGCCTGGCGGCGGGGGAGATACTCACGGGTATCCATATCCGGAAACCCGTGGAGGCCAATTGTCAGCGTTTCGAGAAGATCGGGCAGCGCCGGGCCCTCGCCTGTTGCATTGCGAGCCTGGCGGCCCTGCTGACGTTGACGCCGGCAGGCGTCGTGATCTCCGCCCGGCTCGCCTGGGGAAGCGTGGGACCCACGGTAGTGGAGGCCCCGGCGGCGGAAGCGGCCCTGACCGGGTCCGTCTTGAGCCGGGATACTCTGAACCGGGCCGCCGCCTTCGCCCGCCAGGCCGTGGCGCCGATCGACGATATCCGGGCTTCCGCCGCCTACCGCCGGGAAGTGGCCGGCAACCTCCTGCTGAGACTGCCGCAGGTACAAGGATAAAGACACCGGCGCCGGTTTCATCCCGGCGCTCCGGATTTTTCATCCCCGCCCTGTTCGTAAGCACCCCGTCCGCGGGCGGTGAAACTTAACCATATAAACATCATAACGGCCGCCGTGGGGCCGTTGATTTTGCGGGAGGTCTAAGATGGAAGGAAAAAAGGTGAGGGAATCGCAGGTGGTTTTGGCACAGCAGATGAACCCCCAGGATGCCAATCCGGCGGGAAACGTCCACGGCGGCGTCATCATGAAGCTGATCGATACGGCGGCGGGGGTGGCGGCCATCCGGCACGCCCGGTCCAATGCCGTTACCGCCTCGGTGGACCGGCTGGATTTCTATCACCCGGTATTTGTCGGCAATCTGCTCACCCTGCGGGCCAGTGTGAACTTCGTCGGGAAGACATCCATGGAGGTGGGGGTCCGGGTAGAGTCGGAGAATCTCCGCACCGGGGAACGCCTCCATACCTCGACGGCCTATCTGACCTACGTGGCCCTGGATGACCAGGGGAAACCGCTGCGGCTGCCGCCGCTGATCATGGAAACGGAAGCCCAGAAGCGTCGCCACCAGGAGGCGCAGACCCGGCGGCGGATGCGGCTGGCGGAAAAGACTCACGAGAAGTCCTGCCAGCGGGATCAAGAGGTCTGAAGCGCTTCACTTCCCGGACTTGCTTTGCTCGGCAAGGCGGCGCTGGGTGCGGCCGGTGGGCACGGCGTGCCAGGGATCGTCGGGCCAGGGATGCTTGGGGTAGCGTCCCTTCAATTCCTTCTTCACCTGGGGATAGCCGTTTTCCCAGAAGCTTTTCAGGTCTTCGGTGACCTGTACCGGCCGTCCCGCGGGGGAGAGGAGGTGGATTAGAACCGACGCCCGCCCGTCCGCCACGGTGGGGGTGGAGGCGAGGCCGAACATCTCCTGAAGCTTCACGGCCAAAACCGGCACCGGGCCGGCGGCGTAATTCAGGGGGACGCGGCGCCCGCTGGGTATGGTGACGGCGGTGGGCGCCCGGTTCTCCAGGAGCCGCTGCCGTGCCGGGGGCAGGATCGCCCGCAGGGAGGGGAGCAGTTCGAGAGCGGCAAGCTGGGCGCTGTTGCGGATGCCCGCCAACCGTGGGGCCAGCCATTTGTCCGGGGTGGCGAGGAGTTCCGCATCCCATAAATCCGGCCATTCCTCATCGGGGAAACATCTCTTCAGCAGTGCTACCCGTCCCTGAAACTGCCGTACTTCCGGACTGAAATTCAGCCGGGCCTCGCCCGATCCGATCGCCTCGCAGATAAGCGGGATGGTCTCTTCATCCGCGGCCGGAATGGGCGTTTCCGTGAGCAGCAGGGCGTCCAGGCACTCCTGCCGCAGCGAAACGATCCTCCCTTCCTGCCGGTTCCACACCACCCGCCGCCGGATTTCCAGGCGGCCGGCCAGCTCGCTCCGGATGATTTCCTCGGTAACCGCTTCGGCCAGGTGGATTACCCCTTCCGCCTTTTCCCCGGCGTCGAGCCGGGGGGCGATGAGATAGGCGCTTCCCCGCAGATTACTCTCCCGGGGGAGACGGACGCCTCGTCCCTGACTGAGGAGATACCGATCCCCGCCTTCGTCGCGACGACGGGCGATCCGGTCGGGATAGGCATGGAGGAGGAGCGCCGCCAGCATTTCCCCATCGTGTCGTTCCCCGCGGTGATCCGCTTTGGACACGGCGTGCCTTCTCTCGCCGCCGCTTTCCCGTCTTCCCGAAGCATCGGGGTTGCCGGCGCCGCCGGCAATCGCCGCCAGCCGCCGGAGCTGCCGAGCCGCCCGTTCCACTCCCGCCAGGGCCACCGGGTCCACCGGTGCGGAGGCCAAGCCGTTTTTCCCCACGTCGGTATCCATAAATCTATCAGGCTGATTTTCCCTGAAGCTTGCCGCGGGGTAGCTCATTAAGACGTCTTTGCCGACACCTGTGGTTGCGCCGATATCGGCACCGGCGATCACTCCCCCGTCAGGGCCGGAGCCTGTGCCGGCACCGGTGATTACACCCCTTTGCACGTCCGGACAGGAAGTGCCGGCGACGGGAACCGGATCCGCCGGGTCCTCGCCCCGGGACGGCCGCCGGCGGAGACGGTCGGGGGTATCTTCCCGGACCATTGGTTGCCCGCGGCGACGCCGTAGGAGGAACAGGCGTTCGCTGATGTCACCGGCCCTTCCTGGTAACAGGGGGTTTCGGGCACCAGAACGCAGGATGTCCCGTTCGGAAAGCAGGGCGGAGATATCCGCGCCGAGGCCGGGACATCCGCGGCGGACGGACTGCAAGAGCAGACATCCCAGACGGGGAGGAAGGGGAAGGCGCGCCATTTCCCGTCCGAGCTCCGTGGATGCGCCCCGGCGGTCCAGGGCACCCAGGATTGTCAGGAGTTCCATGGCCGCGGCCCACGCCGCCGCCGGCGGCGGATCGAGCCAGGAGAGGGAAGCGGGATCGGTGACGCCCCAGGACGCCAACTCCAGTACCAGGGAGGAAAGGTCGGCGACGAGGATCTCCGGCGGGGCGAAGGGGATCATGGTCTGAAAATCATGAGGGCTGTAGAGGCGGTAACAGACGCCGGGGGCGACGCGGCCGGCCCGGCCCTGGCGCTGGATCGCCGCCGCCCGGGAGGTCTTGACGGTGACCAGGCGGTTCATCCCCGTGGCCGGATCGTACTGGAGGCGGCGGGTGAGGCCGCTATCGATAACCACCCGGATCCCCTCGATAGTGAGGCTCGTTTCGGCGATGTTGGTGGCCAGGACGATCTTTCGCTTCCGGCCTGGTTGAATGGCACGCTCCTGCTCGGCGAAGGGGAGATCGCCGTAGAGAGGATGAACGGTCGCCTCGCCACCCTTTACCGCCGGGATGTCTTGCAGGTCCGCAGCGGTCCGGCGGATCTCCCCGCCGCCGGGAAGGAAGACGAGGATGTCCCCGGAGCTCTCCGCCATGGCGGTGTGGACGGCGCCGACTACCCGTTCTTCCCGGGTTTTTTCACGCGCCCGGCCTACGGTGGGGAGGTAGCGTTCCGCCACGGGAAAGGCCCGGCCGGGGGAGGAGATCACCGGGGCGTCGCCCAGCAGGGCGGCGAGCGGTCCTACGTCGAGGGTCGCCGACATGATGAGGAGCTTTAGGTCGTCCCGGAGTCCACGCTGGATGTCGAGACAAAGGGCCAGGGCCAGATCGGCCTGCAGGCTCCGCTCGTGAAACTCATCGAAGATGATCAGGGAGACGCCGTCCAGGGTGGGATCGTTGAGGAGGCGCCGGGTGAGGATGCCTTCCGTGACCACCTCCAGGCGGGTGTCCGCGGAGATCCTGCTGTCGAAACGGATGGCGTAGCCCACGGTCCGGCCCACGGGTTCGCCGCGCTGCCCGGCCATCCACCGGGCCGCCGCCACCGCGGCGATCCGCCGGGGCTCCAGCATGACAATCTTTCCCTGGCGGGGCGAAAGTTCTTTTAAAAGCGCCGGGGGCACCCGGGTTGTCTTTCCCGCCCCGGGCGGGGCCTGGATGATCACCGCCGGATTGGCCCGGACGGCCGCTTTTACCTCCGGCAGTATGTGGTCGATGGGGTAGGGGGGCATAGGAATATGTTTTTCACCGATTGCATCATCCCGTGGCGGGAATTAGCCGTTTAAAAAATATCCGCAGGTCTTCAAGCTCGAAGGCAGGCGGACCAGGTATCGGTGACCGAATGGTATCGCAGCAGAAAAATCCGCCCCTCTGAAGTTCTGACCTTGAAGTAGTTTATTTCCGGGCGGCGGGCATCGACGCCGCCTTCATACCAGCGATCCAATATTTCCTCCACCTCACGGCGCCGGCCCTGATATTCAAAAGCCATCGGGCGGACAATGGCCTTATAGCCGCTGTAAAATTGAACTTGAATCGATTCGTAATCCATGCATGCCTTTCGTGCCCTTATCTTGTCGCTTCCCATAAGACAAATGCCGATAGAAGGAAGTGGCGGTATTTTACACCATATCCGTTCTAATTCCCATTTGATAATCAGCGTGCCGCTGATTGTTAAAAATGATGAACCCGCAAAAAATCATCAGTTAGACGACGAAGTAAAAAGCTCCAGAGGCAAGGCGCGCGATTCCTGAGGAATGAAAAGTACTTGGGTGTACGTAGCAGTGATGAAGGAGAAAGCGCAACGCCGCATAAAGGAAACGAGACCTTTGAAAAATGGCTTCGCCGCGGCTCAGAAATCTTTTTCGCCTCTGA
>CAZNDG010000023.1:0-46179 GCA_964571695.1 uncultured Syntrophus sp. | reverse complement strand
TCCTAATGTCTTTTTCATCTTCTGTGTCCTCCGTTTATTTTATTATTTATTTTTTGTCTTCCGTTTGACATTAGATAATGCGAGGAGCGTGCCAAAATCCGCATCAAGCCTTTGAGCGGAGGATATATGTTTGTATTTACTCGTATTTAGTCTGTACAAGTCGTGAGAAGGAGCTAAATTTCAAGCGGATTCAGAGGACCATTTTTAAAAAATCTTTCAACCCATGGAACGAAATAATTGAAAAGGGCATGCTTACAACTCATTTCTCATGGAAAAGGAAATCGGGGTGTCGTGTACGGCGCCACCCATCAAAACGAGAAGCTGACGGACAGGCCTCCATAGAGATAGGAACTGTCCCGGTCCCCTGCCGATGCCGTTCCTTTCAGGCCCGTTCCTTTCATCTCATACCTCGCATCATCGGACAGGGGAAACACATAAGCGATTGACGGGGTGACCATCAGTTGTCCGGCAGCCTTGACGGGGAGGCTCAGGGTCACCGTGCCGTCATGAAAATTATTGAACTTGTCGTCCGTAGCCGCCGCGTCGCTGTTAAATCTGGGATAGCCGCCGTAGCCCGCCCCGGCATTGAAAAGGGAGGCATCAGCGTAGGTGCTCAGGAGATAGCTTGCCGTGGCTGCAATCTTCAGGGAGACCCTCTTGGTGAAGTCATGGGTGTGGGAAATCCCCAGAAGAAAATACCAGTTGCGGTAGTGGTCGATTTCCTTGTAGGCAGTAATAGTGGGAGCAAGGAGGGTATTGAGACTTACCGAGGCGAATATCTCCTGGGCGTCGGCACGATCCGGCGCGTCCTTGTTGAGGGCGCCGAGACTGTAATAGATGTAGCCAGCCCCGAGGGTGAACATCCCCAGCTTCTCGGTGTAGGATATAGTAAAATCCGTTTCATTCCAGGTGCTTGCATGGCTGATATCGGTGGTGCCCGCATAATAGGGGCGCGTATCCAGGTTGCCCCAGAGACCGGCGGAGAAGCCTTTGTAGCCGATCGTCGCCGCCGGCTGGACGACGACGCTGTGCCGGCTCATTTCATAACCCCTCCAGATGTATTGGCTCATGGCCGCCACAGTGAAATCGCCGGTGGGTCGTTCTTCTTCTTCGGCCGCGGCGGTTGCCACGGCCGTTGTTGCCGCCGACAACCGCACTGCCGGCGCCCCGGTTGTTGCCGAGGCCGTTGTCGCATCTTTTCCTGATGGCGATGGTCCTTCCGCCCGGGCGGTAAAGCTAAAACTGAAAATCATCAGGGTGGACAACAGGATAGCCGCCGCCGTCTGTATTTTGGTTGACATGGATGTTTCCTCCTTCACCAAGTAATAAATAATATTTGCATGCGTCCCTAATTCAGATTGCTTTTGTGCTGCTTATGGTTTCATCATGTCTGATGACGAGTAACAGCGCCTTTCTTCCTCTTCCCGCAAGGGGTGATCAAAAGGGAGATGCTTTAACGGTTGCTTCCGGGAACAACGGGCCTTGGGCCGATCCTTCAGCCGATGGCCACCCCGCCCCGCTCTCCGGTTCTGATCCGCAGCACCTCGTACAGATCCAAGATGAAGATCTTGCCGTCGCCTACCTCGCCCGTGTGGGCGCTGCCGGTAATGGCCGTCAGGGCCGGGGCCACGTAATCCTCGTTGACGGCGATCTCCAGTTTGACTTTTTTCAGGAGGCTGCCCGCTTCCTTGGCGCCCCGGTAAACCTCCGTGACGCCTTTCTGCCGACCCCGGCCCAGGACGTTGGACACCGTCACCAGGGGTATTTCCACCTTTTCCAGGGCGGCCATCACTTCATCTAACTTATGGGGTTGAATTATGGCGATGATGTATTTCATGGTGCGGCTCCTTTTCCCGAATAATATCGATCATATTGTTTCTAAGTGCCTCGTTTTGCCATGGCGGGCGCCGGCTTTCATTCGATGACCGTATAGGCGGCTTCGCTCTGCTGGGTCAGGTCGAGGCCGATGTTCTCTTCCCTTTCTTTGACCCGGACACACATCAAGGCGTCCACGATTTTGTAGATGATGATGGTCATTATCACGGCGTAGAGGGGCGCCGCGACGGCCATGACCACCTGGGGCCAGAGTTGCGCCCCGCCGAAAAAGAGCCCGTCCGCTCCGGCGGCGTTGACCGCCTTTTCCGCAAAGAGGCCCACGGCGATGGTACCCCAGATGCCGCCGACCCCGTGGACTCCGAACGCGTCCAGGGCATCGTCGTAGCCGAGGCGGGATTTTATCGCGGTAACGGCAACATAGCAGACGAAAGCGACAACAATCCCGATGAAGATGGCATTCATGGGGTTTACGAACCCGCAGGCCGGTGTGATCGCCACCAGACCCGCCACCGCCCCCGTGACGGCGCCCAGGATGGTGGGTTTGCCATGCTGCTGCCATTCGATAAGCGCCCAGGTCAGTCCCGCCGCTGCCGTACCGACATGGGTGACCACGAAGGCATTGGCCGCCAGGTCATTGGCCCCCAGGGCGGAGCCGGCATTGAAGCCGAACCAGCCGAACCAGAGCAGCGCCCCGCCCAGGAAGGTAAACGGGAGGTTGTGCGGCCGGAAAGGGGTCCTTTGGTAGCCCAGCCGCTTTCCCAAGAGGATGCAAAGGACCAGAGCCGACACCCCGGAACTGGCATGGACGACAATGCCGCCGGCAAAATCCAGGCCGCCGAGGCTCCTCATCCACCCCCCGGTCCCCCAAACCCAGTGGGCCAGGGGATCATAGACGAGCGTCGTCCAGAGGATCGTGAAGACCAGGAAGGCGGAAAACTTCATCCGTTCCGCAAAGGCGCCGATCATCAGGGCCGGGGTGATCACGGCGAACATACATTGAAAGATCATGAAGACGCTGTGAGGGATCGTAGCGGCGTAATCGCCATTGGGCTGCCCCCCCACACGATGGAGACCAGCCCACTCCAGGCTGCCGATGATCCCCTGCCCCGTATCGGGACCGAAGGACAGGGAATAGCCGAACAGGACCCACTGGAGGGAGATTACGCACATGATGATGAAGCATTGCATGAGGACGGAAAGGACATTTTTCCGGCGGACCAGCCCTCCGTAAAAAAAGGCCAGTCCCGGGATGGTCATGGCAAAGACGAGGATCGTGGATAACATTACCCACGCCGTATCGCCGGTGTTCATAAGGCGCCTCCTGACAAGAGATTTCCCGGTTAAGGATAACCCGGGAACATCAAGGAGTATGCCAGGGGGATTTTAAGATAACTAAGTTATTGATTATATTTGGTAATATTTAAAAGAAACCGGGAAGGCGCCACGCCGGATATGGGACATGATTGTCTTATTGGTGAAGATACGAACAAAATTGTATCGTAAATGAAAAGCGAATCCACCCCTTCGGATCGGATGGCCGGCGGTGATACCGTCCGTCCGTCCCCGTTTCGGTCACCGGTGATCGCCCGGGCTTCCGAATAATGGCGTACGGGTGGAAATGGCCGGAATAATAATGAATCAATCCTGATGGTTATTGTTTAGCGGCCTTTCCTGGAGCAAAAGAAAGGTCGCGGAGACCCGACAGACATTCCGGCCATTGTCATCCGTGAGTAGGCAGTCGCCGATGATGAGGCTTTGGCCCTTTTTGAACACCCTGGCCGTGGCGGTGACCGCGCCGGAACTTACCGCCGCCAGAAAGTTGCTTTTCAACTCGATGGTGGTCAAACCTTCCCGGTCGTTCAGGGTGGTGACCATGGCATGGGCGATAGCCTCGTCCGCCAGGGCTACCATCAGACCGCCCTGCAGCTTGCCTGCGCCCTGCAGGTATTCCGGACGTACCGGGAGGCGAAATTTGGCAAAACCATCTTTGATTTCCAGTGGTTCAATACCGATAAAATCCATGAAGGGATTCAATCCCTTTTTCCCCGCCCGTATATTCTCCAGATATTTCTTGAAGTCGGGAATGGCAATCCTCCTTGTCGTCCTGCCGCCGGACCTGATGCCGCGGCCCCGCCGGCGGTGGCGCCGGTCCAAGGCGGCAGGGAGTTAGCGGGCGACAGGCGGAAAAAGGATCCGCCCGCCGTGCTGCGGTTGTTTCTTAAGGTCCGCCTCAAGCCTCCGGACGTTGCTACAGGTCGTAGTTACCCGCCGCCTCGGGCTGGTACAGGACGCTGATGATTTTGTAAGTCCGCTTCTTCCCCGAGGGAAGGGGCCATTGAATTTCGTCGCCGGCGCTCAGACCCAAAAGGGCGGCGCCCACCGGCGCCAGGATGGAGATTTGTCCCCGGTTCACATCGGCCTGGGAGGGATAAACCAGGGTGACCTCCATTTCTTCTCCCGTTTCCATCTCCCGGAAGACGACCCGGGAATTCATGGTCACCACATCGGCGGGAATCTCCGCGGACGGGACAACCACGGCGCGCTCCAACTCCTCCCGGAGTTTTGTGATGTTGGGATGGTTTCCCGCTCCCGCCACCATGGATTCCAAGCGCTCCATGTCTTTTTCAGTGATGAATATACTCCTCGTCTTAGTGGTCATGGCGATTATCCTTCCCCGCCCGTCGCAAAAGGATTATTCTTTCCTCTCAGGCGTTTTGTGCCGGCGCTTGTCGATCGGGAGGGAACTTCACCCCATGCCCCGATTGGTATGGCGCAACATGCAACTATCCGTCATGGCGCGGATATTGGCATAAAAAACGACGTCCGGGGAGGTTATTATGAAAAATCGCTTCTGTCAACGCGAAAAGGAGTTGATTGCGGGGAAGGCAACAAATCTGGTAAGCAACCCGGATATGCCGACGGTGAATCACCGCCCCACCGGAGGCGAGGGAAGGCGGGCGGGGAGCGAGGTTGTTTGGCCATGGCCGAAGGGGAGATGAAATACGGCGCCCTGGTCCGCACGGGGATGCTCATGGGGATGCGCAAGGGATGGAGCGGGTTCGTCTGGATGATGAAGATCGTCCTGCCCATTTCTTTGCTCACGGCGCTCCTGGAATGGAGCGGCTGGCTCCGGCAGCTCGATTTCCTCCTCACGCCGGCAATGAGCCTCCTCCATCTTCCCGCCGCCGCCGCCCTCCCCCTGATCATCGGGATGCTGGCCAACATCTACGGCGGGATCGCCGCCATGGTCCTCTTACCCCTCACGGAAGGCCAGATGACGCTCATCGGCGTCTTCCTCCTTATGGCCCACAACCTTATTCAGGAGGGGGTCATCCAGGGCCAGTCGGGCATCCACCCCGTGAAGGCCACGCTGTTCCGCATTGTGACGGCCGCCCTTACGGTCATGATCATCGGTCCCTGGGTGGCCGGCGCTCCCGCCGTCTCCCCGCCGCCGGCACCGCCGGCTGCCGACAGGATCGCCGCTGAGGCCGGGGCTGAAGCGGCCCGGCGTGAGCCCATGGTCGTTACGACTTCACCGTCGCCGGCCGCCAGTGTGCCTGCCGGCGCCACGAACACGAAAATACCGGCGATCGGGCCTCCCATCCCCGCAAGCAACGCTCCCGGTTCACCGGCCGCACCATCGACGGGAATTGACGCGTCGGATCCTTCCCCCGCCCTCACCCTCACGGACATGCTCCGCCAGTGGTTCCAGACCACGGCGGTCCTCTGCGGCAAGATCTTCCTCATTATCATGGGGATCATGACCCTGCTGGAGACGATGAAGTTTCTCGACTGGATCAAGTACATAGTCCGCCTGTTTTCCCCGCTCCTCCGGGTGATGGGACTGGATGCCCAGATGGGGCTCCTTTGGATGACGGCCATCGTCTTCGGGCTGGCCTACGGCGGCGCGGTGATCGTCGAGGAGGCGAAGGCGGAGCACCTCTCGAAGGACGAACTGGAGATCCTCCATCTGTCCATCGGCATCAATCATTCCATGGTGGAAGATCCGCCTCTGTTCATCTCTTTGGGCCTTAGTCCCTTCTGGCTCTACATCCCACGCCTGATCGTCGCCGTGGTGACGGTGCACCTGATCCGTCTGTGGCGCCGGGTTCGCCGCCCCCAGGCCCGGTGATGATGCCGGCGTCTGGCCGCCGCCTTTCTCGAAGCCCGGCAATGGAGGCGCCCCCGGATTCAAAACCGCATGGTCCGATGGCAAGCCAAATAAGCCTGAATTGAGAGTTACAGCGAAGTTCCCAGGAGGAAACCCGAAAATATTCCTTGCTATTTTCAGGATAGACCTGTAAACGGTATCCCGTGATCGCGATAGTTATTTACCTTCCCTCTTTTCTTTTTCCAGAAACTTCGGCAGGAAATCCGGCTCATCGTAAAAGAATCCATCCATAGCTGCGGGTTGTATCCCGATTTTCCGGCGTCCTGCGAGCCTGTGAAGCGGGGTCTGGAATACTTCCCAGCCGTTCAACCATGGATTCATGCGTCACTAATAATTGAAAACAGAAGGAAAAAGAAAAAATGAGATTTGAAGAGTTTGCTTTACACACGAAATTGCTGGCCGAAGTGCAGTCTATGGGCTACACCGTGCCGACGCCTATACAGGAAAAATCCATCCCGCCGATTATGGCCGGCCGTGATGTCATGGGGCTTGCCCAGACCGGTACGGGAAAAACGGCCGCCTTTGTCCTGCCCATTTTGCAGCGGTTGATGTCGGGACAGCACGGTCCGGTCCGCGCCCTGATCATCGCCCCGACCCGGGAACTCAGTGAGCAGACCCATAAGGTCATCGGTTTGCTGGGCCGGAAGACCCGCCTCAAGAGCGCCTCCATTTACGGTGGCGTCAATATCAATGGACAGATCAAGCTCCTCCGTGATCGGATCGACATCATCTCCGGATGCCCGGGGCGACTCTTGGACCACATTGACCGCGGCACCTTGGATCTGTCCAAGATCGAGGTCCTGGTCCTCGACGAGGCGGATCACATGTTCGACATGGGCTTTCTGCCGGATATCCGGCGGATCGTAAAGCGCCTTCCGGGCCGTCGTCAGACGCTGCTTTTCTCCGCCACCATGCCCGCGGACATCCAAAAACTGGCCGATGATCTCCTGCAAAATCCGCTGCACATTAAAATAGGACCCAACGCGCCCGTAGAGAGCGTGTCGCACCGTTTTTATCCCGTACCCATGGACGTGAAAACGGCGCTGCTCAGAGAAATACTGGATTGTACGCACAGGGATTCCGTTCTGGTCTTCACGCGTACGAAATCGCGTGCAAAGAGCGTGGCGGGCCAGCTTGGCAAATCGGGATACAAGGCCATTTCTCTCCACGGCAACCTGACCCAGCAGAAACGGCAACAGGCCATCGACGGCTTCCGTGCCGGCCGTTACGACATCATGGTGGCCACCGATATCGCCGCCCGGGGTATCGATGTGGCCGGCATCTCGCATGTTATCAATTATGACATGCCGGCGACGCTGGATGCCTATACCCATCGCATCGGCCGGACGGGCCGCGCCTCTGGAACCGGCGAAGCCTTTACGTTTGTTACCGGTCAGGACATGGAACTGGCGCAGGCGTTAAAAAGATCCCTGGGAGACAAACTGACCTATCACCGCGTTGACGGCCTTACCACCATGGTCATGCCGGATAAGCGGGATATCGCGGACATCCGTCCTGGCCGGACCGGGGCCGGAAATACTTCCGACAACCACAAGGGGGGAAGATCATTCTCTCCCCAGGGCCACCGGTGCGGAAAGTCCTCGCCGCGGACGTTGCCGCCCGCGGGACAACGCTCCTGGGGTCATTGACGTCCGTTAAGGACGGTGACGACCTGGGTAGAGAAGGGATTTTGCCCATGCCCTCAAAACTTCGGATACTCTTCAGAACGAGATGGTTTCATTCTCTCCTCTACCATTTTATTCGGCTTTACAGCTTGACGCTCAGGGTACGGGTCGAAAATGAAAAAGGATGGATGGACCATCTCCGGAGCGGCGGCCGGGTCGTGTTATGTACCTGGCACCAGCAATTCTTTGCCGCCATCGGACATTTCCAGAACTACCGCGACTTCAAACCGGCGCTCATGATCAGTAAGAGTTCCGATGGCGAGATCATCGCGGATGTCGCCGAAAGAAGCGGCTGGCATGCGGTGCGGGGGTCTTCTTCAAGGGGCGGGAAGGAAGCCTTGAGAAAAATGATCGACCATTTGAGCCTTACCGGGCTGGCCGGCCATATTCTGGATGGACCCCGGGGGCCGGCGGGGATTGTGAAGGCAGGTGTGATCGAGCTTGCCCATGCCGCCGATGCGGTCATTACCCCTTTTTACACCTCTGCCGACCGGGCCTGGTATTTCAACAGTTGGGATAAGTTTCTTTTGCCCAAACCATTTGCCAAGGTTCTGATTTCATTTGGAAATATGATCAAGCTGTTGCCTTTGGAGGATGCGAGCGCCTTTGAACGTCAGCGGCTTGAGCTGGAAAAGACCATGATTCTTGAGCTGAGGCCAAAGCCGGCCGGGAAACCTTCCGGTATCTGATCACGCTGCCACAAGCTTGATCAAGCTTTCAACGAGACATTTCCCATTATCCGGTCCGGACGCAAATTGGGTTCCGATTTTTTCGTGATCATCCTGGGGCCGAAATGATTCCCCCTTGCCCGGGGGGGCGTCTTTTGCTATATAATCATAAACAATGAAACAGGAGAGGATGGTCCCATGATCTACAACGAGGAATTTGAAACCCTGCCCAGAGAAGCCCTGGAAGCCCTGCAACTCAAGCGGCTTCAGCAGGTGGTGCAGCGGGTGTATCACACCGTGGGCTTCTACAAGCGCTCTTTCGATGCCGCCGGGGCGACGCCGGACGACATTCGGACGATCAGTGATCTGCAGCGCCTTCCCTTCACCACCAAACAGGATCTTCGGGACAATTACCCCTTCGGTCTTTTCGCCGTTCCCATGAGCAGCGTCGTGCGGCTCCACGCCTCTTCGGGAACCACCGGACGGTCCACCGTGGTGGGCTATACCCACCGGGACATCGAAACGTGGTCGGAACTCGTAGCGCGGTGCTTTGTGGCGGCGGGACTGACCAAGAACGACATCATCCACAATGCCTATGGCTACGGCCTCTTCACCGGTGGTCTGGGCGCCCACTACGGAGCGGAGAAACTGGGGGCCAGCGTCATTCCCATGTCCGGCGGCAATACAAAGCGGCAGCTCATGATCCTCCAGGATTTCGGGCCCACGGCCATTTGCTGCACCCCCTCCTATGCCCTGAATCTGGCCGAGCAGGGACGGGCCATGGGGGTGGATATGCGGGCCCTGAAGCTCCGGGTCGGGATCTTCGGCGCCGAGCCCTGGAGCGACAAGATGCGTGACGAGATAGAAAGCGTCATGGATATCATGGCCCTGAATATTTACGGACTTTCGGAGATCATGGGTCCCGGGGTGGCCATGGAATGCCAGGAAGGCCGGGAGGGAATGCACGTCTTCGAAGACCACTTTCTGGTGGAAACCATCGACCCCGACACGGGCAAAGTCCTGCCGCCGGGAGAGACGGGTGAAATCGTTTTCACCACCCTGACCAAGGAGGCCTTTCCCCTGATCCGTTACCGGACCCGGGACATCTCGCGGCTGATCACCGCCCCGTGCCGATGCGGGCGGACCCATTTCCGCATGGATAGGGTCGAGGGAAGGAGCGATGACATGCTTATTATCAGGGGGGTGAACGTGTTTCCCTCCCAGATCGAGGCGGTTCTTGTGGGCATCCAGGGCGTAGAGCCCCATTACCAGCTTATCGTCGATCGCGAGGGCACCCTGGATACCCTGGAGGTGCAGGTGGAGGTGAGCGACGCCCTCTTTTCCAATGCCGACGAAGTGCGGGTCCTCCAGAAGATCGAAAGACGCATCAGTAAGGATTTGAAAGACTTTCTCGGCATCACGGCGAAGATCAAGCTGGTGGAGCCCAAGTCTATCCAACGTTCCGAGGGCAAAGCCAGCCGGGTGATCGATAAACGACAGATTTGACGGGGAGGTAAAACCCATGAAAGTCGAACAGGTATCAGTGTTTTTGGAAAACAAGCCGGGTTCTCTGGAGGAGGTGACGAGGATACTAAAAGAGGCGAACATCAACATCCGCACCCTGTCCCTGGCGGACACCACGGATTTCGGCATCCTCCGCCTTATCGTCAACAATGTGGATACCACCAGCAGGGTCCTCCGGGACAATGGATTCCGGGTCAGCCGGACCACCGTTGTCGCCGTCGAGGTGCCGGATCGCCCCGGCGGTCTCCACGGCATCCTGGCGGTGCTTAAAAACGACAATATCCTGGTCGAGTATCTCTACGCCTTCGTGGAGAAAAGCGGGGAAAACGCCGTGATCATCTTCCGTTTCGATGATTCCGACGCCGCCATCGAAGTCCTTCGGAAGAATAATTTCAATGTCATTTCGGGGGAGAAACTGTACAGCTTCTGAAGGGACAAAAGAAAAGCAATCAAACAAAGGAGGGTCGTGCGATGAGAGGAAAATCGATGCGTTCGGCGGAATCGCTGGTGGAGGAACAACTGGGAAAGTGGCGCCTGGCCGGGACCGAGAGAAAAAAGGAAAAGGCCAAGGAGGGTCCGGTCATAACCGTTTCCCGGGAATCCGGTTGCGGAGGCACCAAGATCGCCCAGAAACTGGCCAAAGAGCTGGGCTTCGATCTCATGGGCGGCAAGATCATCCAGATGGTGGCGGAAAGCGTCGAAATGAGCGAGAGGGTCATCTGCTCCCTCGATGAAAAGGAAGTTACCAAGCGGGATGACTGGCTGACCTCCCTTTTTGAAACCCGGCACCTCTGGCCGGATCAGTACCTGCACCACCTCACCAAGGTAATCGGCACCATCGGCCGTCATGGGAATGCCGTGATCCTTGGCCGGGGGGCCAACTATATCCTGCCCCAGGAAAACACCTTCCGGGTGCGGATCATCGGCCCCTTCGACCTGCGGAGCAAAAATGCTACCCGCACTACGGAAGACGAGGCCCGGCGCTATCTCATCAAAGTGGATGCAGACCGGGAGGCCTTCATCCGCAAATACTTCAATGCCGACGTCAAGGATCCCGCCCACTATGACCTGGTCATCAACATGCGGGTCGTTTCCATCGACGGAGCCGTGAAAGCCGTCATCGCCGCCCTCAATTCCTGGAAACGCTGAGTGTGCCGGCAATGATGCCCAGACCTAAATGATTCTCAATATCCGCCGCAAACTGTTCCTCGGTTATCTCGCGATGGCTCTTCTCACCGTTGTGGCCAGCGCCTATGCCGTGGGACATCTGCGCTCCCTGAACAGCCTGGCCGACAGGATGATCCATCAGGATGCCCGCCTCCTCGATCTGGAAAAGAAGATGATGGACGCCCTGTTAGCCTGGGAAGGGGTGGAAAAAAGGTATCTGATCCTCAAAGACCCCTCACTGGCGGACATCTTTTGGACCCGGAGCGGGGATTTTCAATCCCAGACAGAAAAACTCAAGGCAGAGGCCCCGCCGGAGCAGGTCCCGGCCATCGCCGCCCTAGCCTCGCTGGCCAAGCAATACGCGGAGATCTTTGCGCGCGAGACCGTCCTGGTGGAAGAAGATCGCCTCGAGGAAGCGGCGGCCCTGTCGTCACACGAGGGACGCCGGGTAATGGAAAAGATGGGGTTGGCCCTGCGGGCCCTCCAGGTCCAGACGGAGAAGAACATCGACAGCCGGATGAAGGCCATAAACGTCAAGTCCCTGGAGGCGAGCCGCATGACCATCGCCCTGGCGGTGGCCAGCCTTCTGGTGGGCATGATTTTGGCTGCTGTCATAACCTTTAATATATCCAGGCGGTTGCAAAAACTCGAAGCGGCGACGGGAGAGGTCGCGGAAGGTAATTTCGACCGGGAGATCGACGTCCGGGGGGAAGACGAAATCTGCAGCCTCGCCGCGGCGTTCAATACCATGACCAAACGCCTCAAGGTCCTGGAGGCCATGAACATCGATGCCAGCCCCCTGACGGGACTACCGGGCAATCTGGCCATCGAGCAGGAAATCAGCCGCCGCCTGGGACTAAAGAAGCCGTTTTCCCTCTGTCATCTCGATCTTGATAACTTCAAGCCTTTTGCCGATCATTATGGATATGCCTGGGGCAGCGAGGTCATCAAGGAGGTGGCGGTGATTCTCGAAGAAGGGAGGCGGATTCGGGGCGAGGTCGGGGATTTCATCGGTCATATCGGCGGGGATGACTTTATCCTTATCACGGAGTCGGCACGAGCGGAAGGGCTCTGCGGCTTTATCGTGGCGGAATTCGACGAACGGGTCCGGAGGTTTTACAGCGAAGAAGATCGCCGGCGCGGTTTCATCCTCGCCAAGGACCGCCAGGGGCGGCTTCAGGAATTCCCCCTGATCACCATCACGATCTCCATCGTCAGCGACGACGGTTCGCAGTATCATAATCCCCTGGAGATGGCCAAGGTGGCGGCGGAGGTGAAAAATTACGGCAAATCCCTGGCCGGCAGCAAATTTGTCCACAGGGAAGACATGCCAGGCTGACCGGGAAAAAACAACGGCAAAAGCCATGAAATTAAAAGATATTACAGGACAATCTTTTTGTCGCCCCCTGATGCCTCTGCTGCTAACCGCGGTGGTGATCTTCCTGGGGGCCTGTGCGGCGAAAGGACCGCCGCCGCCCCCGGGAAGCCTGGCGGCCCGATTCCAGTCCGATACCGCCCTGTTCCAGGAGGGGTACGAGCGGCTCCGGGGAGTGGAAAGACCAAAGGATGAGGCAATAGCACGGCAGGCATTTATCCTGTTAATGGAACAATATCCCAAAAGCAAATGGCGTGGTTATGCCGAGCTGTATCTCCGCCTCCTGAACGAAGAGCAACAGCTCCAAAAAGAGTTGCAGGACCTCCGCAACCGGGTACAGGCGGACCAGCGGGACGCGGCCGCCCGGGAAACGGAGTTGGAAAGGGAGCGGCAGGAACTGCGTTCCCTACTTGAAAAGGGACGTGCGGATGCCGCCCGGCTGCAACAGGAAAATCAGACCCTGCGCCATGAAAACGACCGGCTCCGGAACAACATCGACTCCCTGAAACGACTGGAGATCGAGCTCGAACGGCGGGACAAACTCTACCGCTGAAGTACCAGGGTGAGGCCCAGGGCCGTTTTAACATCCCGGATGGAGCCGCCGAACAGCAGCTTTTGGATCTCCGCCGGCGATACCCTGACGATGGCGATGTCTTCGTCGGCGTCGGGAGGAAGGGGGGCCGCCTCCAGGTCCTCGGCCAGATAGAAATGCATATACTCGTTGCCGTAGCCGGGGAGGAGATAACCCTCGAAAAGTTTGGTGACCCAGCCGGCGCGATAACCCGTTTCCTCCCGCAATTCCCTTTGGACGCAAAGCTCCGGCGTTTCCCCCCGGTCCATGTTTCCCGCTGGAATTTCCAGCAGGTAACCGCCCGTGGCATGGCGGTACTGACGAATCAAAATAAAATCTCCATTTCCGTCCCGGGGGACCACGGCGATGCAGGGGTTGTGGTCGATCCAACTCAGGCGGGAGCGGTGGCCGTTGGGCAGGGTGACTTCTTCTTCCAGGACCTTGAAGATGCGGCAGGTATAGACGACCGGCATGGGCCTTTCCTTTCGGGTGATCAGTTCGGTTTTATGACCGCCAGGAGGCGGCGTTCGATCTCTTCCTTGGGAAGGGCGCCGACGGCGCGGCTGAGGAGCTTGCCATCCCGAAAGAAAAGCAGGGTGGGGATGTTGCGGATGTCGAATTGGGCGGCGGTGACGGGATTTTCATCCACGTTGAGCTTGGCGATCCGGACTCCCCCGGCGTATTTCGCCGCCAATTCCTCGAGGAGGGGCGCCACCGTCCGGCACGGGGCGCACCAGGGGGCCCAACAATCCACGATCACGGTTCCGGGCGCCGTCAATACCTCGCGGGTGAAGGCGGCGTCGGTAATGTCGAAGGGTTGGCCGGCATCACCGCCGACGACCAACGGGGTGCCGCACCGGCCGCAGAGCGGTCGTTCGTTGAGCCTCGTCTCCGGCATGCGGTTTTTCGTCCCGCAGCTCAGACAGCGGATGATCATGTCATCCAGGGGCGCCCGACATTTGCCGCAGGTCGGGCGGTCCTGCATCCGTTCTCTGGGGATGCGGTTTTTCGTCCCGCAATTCAAACAGCGAACGATGATCTGTTCGTCCGATCCGGGCATCGACGGGCTCACCTTTCTATTGCCGCCTGCACCGGGATGGGGCGCAGGATCCGGCTGAGTTCCGCAGGGTTCATTTCCGCCAGGATTCCCCGGTGGCCGGCGTTGATGAGGATGAGGGGCAAAGAGAGGATCGTCTCCTCGATATAGACGGGCAGTCGCTTTCTGATTCCAAAGGGTGAGGTGCCCCCGACCTTGTAGCCTGTATGCCGCTCCGCGACTTTGGGATCGCAGGGATTGATTGCCTTGACACCGATAATCCGCGCCAGGGATTTCGTCGAAACGTCCCGGTCGCCGTGCATGAGGACGATCAGGGGGCGGCCGCCTTCATCTTCCATGACCAGGGTCTTGATGACCATGTGCTCGTCCACGCCCAACTCCCGGGCGGAGATCCGGGTTCCGCCCCGGTCCACGTATTTATAAGTCAAGAGCCGGAAAACCGCCTCATGGCTTTTCAGTTCCCTCATGGCCGGCGTCATGGGGAATTTCTCTTTGGACATGAGAACCTCTGCTGACCCGTAAAATATTCATTCCGGACTGGAGAGTCAATAACGAACGAACCCACCATACCCGAAAATGCCCGGCATGTAAAGATCAGGACTTTTTCACTGTTTTGTTGTATATAAGAAGGCACCTAAGGGATTGCGGGAGGGCGGTATGCGGGTCATCATCATAGGTGCCGGCGAGGTCGGCTATCACATTGCGAAGAAACTGTCCGAAGAGAACCAGGAAGTGGTCCTCATCGACCAGGATCCCGCCAAGATCCGGAGGATCAACGAGAATCTCGACGTGCAATCCTTTCTGGGGTCGGGAACGAGTCCTCATGCCCTCCGCTCCGTAGGCATCGAGGAGGCGGAACTGCTGGTGGCCGCCACGGACAGCGACGAGGCGAACCTGATTGCCTGCCTGCTGGCAAGGAATCTCAACCGTCATATGGTCAAGGTGGCCCGGGTTCGCAACCGGGAGTATCTTCAGGAGCAGTCGCTGTTCAGCAAGGACCTCCTTGGGGTGGATCTCCTCATCAACACCCGGGACATGATGGTGGAGACGATCCTGGGCCTCATGGAAGTCCCCGGGGCCTCGGAGGTCATCGATTTCGTGGGCGGCAAGGTGAAGATGGTGAGCTTTCTCATCTCCGGTGACTCGCCCCTGGCCGGGAAAAAGCTCAGTGATTTGAAGGCCTATGAGGGCAATCTCCTGGTCGGGGCCATCGTCCGGGGCCACAAGATCGTCATCCCCAGCGGCCGGGATACGATCCAGCCCCACGATCTGGTCTATTTCGTCATGAAGAAGACCGAGATGGGGGACTCCCTGGCCCAGTTCAACATGGCGAACCGGCCCATGAAAAACATCATCATCGTCGGGGCGGGGGAGACGGGGATGGCCATCGCCAAAGCCCTGGACGAGCGGCGCCTGAACGTCAAGATCATCGATCAGGACGGCGAAAGATGTAAAAAGCTGGCCGGCATCCTTAAGCGGGTGATTGTGATCCGGGGCGACGGCGCCGACCGGGACCTCCTCCGGGAGGAAAATGCCGGAGCGATGGACCTGATCATCGCCGTGACGGGGGACGAGGAGAGCAATGTCCTGATCTCCCTGCTGGCCAAGGAACTGGGTGCCCGGCGCAGCATCACCCGGGTGAGCAAGCTGAGTTATATGTCCGTGGTCTCCGCCGTGGGGCTGGATACGGTCATCAACCCCCGCATGGCGGCGGTGCGGGCCATCCTCCAGTACATCCGCCGGGGCCGGATCCTGTCCGTGGCGCCCCTGCGGGAGGAACAGGCCGAGGCCATCGAGGCGGAGGCCCTGGAAACCTCGGATATCGTCAACACCCCCCTGTGCCGGGTCAACTTCCCTCCCGGCGCCATCCTGGGGGCCATCGTCCGGGGCGAGGAGATCATTATCCCCCAGGGTGACACCATCGTCCTTCCCCATGACCGGATCATCATCTTCGCCCTCCAGCAGGTCCTTCCCAAACTGGAAGAACTGCTGACCGTAAAGCTGGAGTATTTTTGATGAATTATCGCCTCATCGCCTATCTGGTGGCCGTTTTGTTGTTCTGCATCGGTCTGTCCATGACGGCGCCCCTGGGCGTGGCCCTCTACTACGGCGACGGCAGCGCCCCGGCCCTCCTGGGTTCTCTTTTGCTGACCTGCGGCGCCGGGGGCGGGGTCTTTTTCCGAACCCGGGGACAGGAGGACTTCTATCTGAGCCATCGGGACGGGGTGGCCATAGTCACCCTGGGCTGGCTGGCCGCGGGTCTGGCGGCGACGCTGCCCTATCTGCTTTCCGCGACGATTCCCGACTTTACGAATGCTTATTTCGAGAGCATCTCCGGATTGACGACCACGGGATCGAGCATCTTGAAGGATATCGAAGCCCTACCCCCGGGCATCCTCTTCTGGCGCGCCCAGACCCAGTGGCTGGGAGGGATGGGGATCATCGTCCTTTCCATTGCCATCCTCCCCTTTCTCGGCATCGGAGGCATGCAGCTCTACAAGGCCGAAACCCCCAGTCCCGTGGTGGACAAACTGACTCCCCGGATCTCCGATACCGCCCAGGCCCTCTGGAAGATCTACATCGTCCTCACCATCATCGAAATTTTCCTCCTCATGGCCGGGGGGATGAACTGGTTCGATTCCATCTGCCATACCTTCACCACCATGCCCACCGGCGGCTTTTCCCCCAAAAACGCCAGCATCGGCCACTACCAAAGCGTCTATATCGATTTCGTCATCCTCCTGTTCATGTTCGTGGCGGGGATGAATTTCTCCCTGCATTACAAGCTGGTGAAAGGAAATGTCCGGCAGTTCTTCCGGGATCCGGAATTTCGCTCCTATCTGTTCATCACCGCGGCGATCATCCTGGTGATCACCATCGATCTCTACGGAGCCGCGATCTACAAGGGGATCTTCGAAGCCTGCCGCTATGCCGCCTTCCAGGTGGTGTCCATCATGACCACCACCGGTTTCGTCACCGCGGATTTCGAGCAGTGGCCGGTATTGTCCCAGCAGCTCCTCCTGCTCTGCATGTTCCTGGGGAGCATGGCCGGATCCACGGGGGGCGGCATCAAGATCATGCGGATCGTCCTGTTGATCAAGCACTGCTATCTGGAGATCTTCCGCATCATCCATCCCCATGCCACTACCGTGGTGAAATTAGGGGAGATACCCGTTCCCCAGACCATCATGCGAAGCATCTGGGGATTTTTTCTTCTCTACGTGGGGATTTACATCGTCGCCACGGTGGCGATGGCGGCTTTGGGGCTGGACATGATCTCCTCGATCTCCGCCGTGGCCACCTGCCTGGGGAACGTGGGTCCCGGTCTGGGCAGCGTGGGCCCCATGGACAACTTCTCCGGGGTGCCCTTCCCAGGCAAGTGGCTCCTCATCTTCTGCATGCTCCTGGGGCGCTTGGAGATCTACACGATCATCGTCATGCTCATGCCGGGTTTCTGGAGGAAGTGAGACTGAATCCGGCGGTTCGCGATCAACAGATCTTAGAAGAACGGCGTCACAAGTAAAAACTACTTTTCCCTTGCCGTCGTTTTGGATATGATAACGAGCAACGGCGTGGACTTCATGAAAACCACCATGCCTACAGGAGGATATAAAAATGCACGGGAAAATCATCGCCATGATCAAGAACCACGACGTCTGCGTCCTGGCTACGGTGGCCGGTACGGAGCCCCACTGTTCCCTCATGTCCTATGCCGCCTCGGAAGACGGCCGGGAGATCTACATGGCCACCCACAAAAATACCAAAAAAGCGAGAAATATCAATAATAATCCCGGTGTCAGCCTCCTGATCGATTCCCGGGAGGCGGATCGGGGCGAGAGCCGGCCGCGGGCCAAGGCCCTTACCATCGCCGGGGTGATGGAAAAAGCGGCGCCGGGGGAAAAAAGCGGCGCGATACGGGCCCTCCTTCTTGAGCGGCATCCCCACCTTGCGGACTTCCTTGCCCATCCCGATGTGGACTTCCTGGTCTTCCGGGCGGAAAAGTACCAGTTGCTGGAGGGGGTCGCCGCGGCGTATTACGAGGAGGCCTGAAGGAAGCCGGGGCGATTGCCTTACGGGACATAGTGCTTATAGGTGATGGTCCCGCCCGCGGCTGCGGGCTGGGTCGATAAAACACAAGTTTCGATACCCGGAGAGAGGAGGAGACGATGAAGGTATTCATGACGGGAGGAACAGGCTTCGTCGGCACTAACCTGACCGGGACCCTTTTGGAAGCCGGCCATGAGGTCCGGATTCTCACCCGGCCGGGGGAATCACGCCGGTCCATCCCCGCCGGGGCGGAGGTGGTCATCGGAGACCCCGCCGTGCGCGGCCTGTGGCAGGAGCGGGTCGCAGATCATGACGTAATTGTCAATCTGGCCGGGGCCTCAATCTTCAGCCGCTGGAACGATGCACGGAAGAAACAGTTGCGTTCCAGTCGCATCCTCACCACCCGTCATCTGGTCGAGGCCCTGGGAAGGGGCAGCGGGGAGGGAAAGCTCCTCCTCAGCACCTCCGCCGTGGGCTATTACGGCTTTCACGGCGAAGAGGTCCTGACGGAAAACGATCCGCCGGGGACGGATTTCCTGGCCTCCCTGGCCGCCGACTGGGAGCGGGAGGCGCTGGCGGCTCGCGGCCTGGGCGTCCGGACGGTGATCTGCCGGTTCGGGATCGTCCTGGGAAAGAACGGCGGTGCCCTGGCTCAGATGCTGCCCCTCTTCAAGCTGTGGGCGGGAAGCCCCCTGGGATCGGGAAGACAGTGGTTTTCCTGGATTCACGAGGGGGATCTGGCGGAGATATTCCTCTTTCTCATGGAGCATGGAGAGATTGACGGGCCCGTCAATTTTACCGCTCCGGAAGCGGTGACGAATGAGAAGTTTACAAAGACCCTGGGTGAGGTTCTGAAAGCCCCCACCTTTCTTCCGGCCGTGCCGGGGTTCATGATGAAACTGGTTTTGGGAGAGTTCGGCGACGTCCTCCTCAAGGGCCAGCGGGTGGCGCCGCATAAACTTCAGGATGCCGGCTACGCCTTCCTGTTTCCCTCCCTCCGGGAGGCCCTGGCGGATCTGTTGGCCAAGGAATGAAGAAAATATCGATCCACCGGGCCGCCGGCCGGCCGCGGAAAAAAGCGAGGTGACAGGATCAGGGACATACGGCCCCGGCCAGTTGCTGCCACAGGCTTCCAGGCTTGATTGCCTTCCAGGGCGCCCGGGCGTTGGATGTCGTCTGGAGGGCCCGGTCGGCGGCGTCGCGGAACTGGACGACGAGAAACCGCAGCCGCTGCTTCGGACAGTCCAACTCCATCACCAGGACGAGATAATAAAAATTCTCCAACGATTCTTTATAGGTGGGGATTTCCCTCCGGAGGTGACGGCGGAAGAGGCTGTCGGCGGCGGGCTTGATCAGGGCCGGCACCACCACTTTGCCCGGTGCGGAGCGAGTCAGACGCGTCTTGTCGATAAAGATGGCGTCCCGGTATCTGGTGAAACCGAGGAAACTCCAGGGATTATCCCCGACGGTATCTGCATGTGCCCCGCCCGGAACGAGGATCAACAATAACAAGCCCAGCAGAAAACCGCCGGTCCGGCGCTGGATGCCTATCTTTGACGACCGGTTCATCGTTTCCCCCTCTCGCCGGTTCCTGATCGTGGTCTTCACTTCTTTCCGGAGCGGGAAGCATGAGGGCGAAAAGAAGACCGTCCTTCTCAGCTCCCGGCGTAGCGGTCCAAAGGGGTAAGGAGGGTCCGAAGCCCGAACCCGGTGTTGACGTCGGGAAGATTAAATTGTCCTTTGACAGCCGCCGTGGATCTATTGTAGCAAAGATCCGGGAGGTTTCCCAGCTTTGATTGCCGAAACAGGAGACATATCTTCATGACGAGAATCTTGATTGTCTATCACACCCAGACGGGGAACACGGAAAAGATGGCCCAGGCGGTGGCGGCGGGGGCCCGGGCCATCGAGGACACCGAAGTAGTCTGCAAACGGGCCGCTGATGCCACCCTCGAGGATCTCCTGACCGCCGACGGTCTGGCGGTGGGTACCCCCGAGAACTTTGGGTACATGTCGGGCATGATAAAGGATTTCTTTGACAGAACCTATTATCCCGCCCAGGACAAGGTCTTCCGCAAGCCCTATGTGGTGTTCATCAGCGCCGGCAATGACGGTACGGGGGCGCTCAAGGCCATCGAGCGTATTGCCCTGGGCTACAAATTCAAGCCGGTCTATAATCCCGTCATCTCCCGGGGACAGGTCACGCCGGAGATCCTGTCCCAGTGCCGCGAACTGGGCGGTGTCCTCGCCGGGGGCTGCCAGGCCGGGATCTTCTGAACAAGACCTAAAATTCTATCATCCGGAAGAAAAGCATTCGGCAGGTCGTTTCCAATTCCTTTAGAAGGCGGAATGCATCCCGAAAATCATCCCGCCCCGCGGTGAAGACGCCGTGACCATAGACGATTGCGGCGCCGGCCTCCCGGACGGCGGGCGGAACGGTGCGGCCCAAGCCGTAGGGCCCGCCGCCGGCTTCGCCGGAGACGACGGCGAAGCCGGCAATCCGGCGCTCCCGGGGGCAAAAGCGGTGGCAATCACCCCGCTGGGGGCAGTCGTATTCCCTGCAGTCCAGGGAGAGGATTACACAAAACGGCGGATGGCCGTGGAGAACGGCCCGGTACGGGGTTTCCAGGACGATGCGCCGGTGGGCGGGGAGTTCCGTTGAAGCGCCGGCGTCCCGAGGTGACGGCCCCGGAAGCGGGACGGTGATGATTCCACCCTCCAGGTCGTCCAGGGCGCTCCCCCGGCCGGTGATGAAAAGCTCATCGCCCCGGCGATAGGAAATATTGCCGAAGCTGGCGTTTACCAGCCCCGCCGTTACGGTGCTGCGTCCCGTAGCGGCCATGGCGGTACGGATCGCCGCGTCCGTCTCGAAAGGACCGGCCGGAAGGGGGGCGGCCGTTCCCGGCGGGGAGGCGCTCCGGTGGGGGGCATCGGTATGGGAAAAGATTTTCGCGACCACGGCGCCCGTTGTTTCATCCGCAGCCGGCCGGTGCCCCGGGCGCGGCAGCAGATCGAAGAAAAATTTTACAAAAACAGCGAAACAGACGGCACTGTATATGACAATTGCCGTATCCAGATCCCTCTTGGCCGTGGCGACAATCGTCCCGTCCGTGGCGACGACGGCCCGGCGCTTTCGCAACCTTTCCGTCAGCTCTTCCTCCCCGCCGGTCTTCCATACGGGCAGGTCGGTGAGAAAGACCCGGGTTTCAAAATCCTGAGGCCGGATGATGCCGTCCGGGGAGGCGGCAAGGTAGCGGACGACGGACCGGTACGGCTCCGGCGGGGTGGCGGCGAGGATCGCCCCGCGACCCAAGCGGCGGGCAGTTTTCGTCAGCGTTGGCGTCCGGGAATCCGTCCGGTTCCAGATCATCACGTTTCCCCGTTTTAGGGGAGCAGATGGGGCGATGATGACACCGGCGGGGGATCGCCGAGGAGGAAGGGGATCTTTCCGGTTGGAATGGGCGGGAGGGGGAGCTGCCACGCCCAGGAGCAACGTCTCCCCGTCGGCGGTAAGGCCTGCCCGGATCAGTTTTTCCTCGTAGCGGATAAAAAGCCCTAATCCATCCATATGCTCAGGAGATCATCTCCGGGCCGGTCGGCATCCCCGTCCATTGATGCCGGCTGCGCTGAAGCGCCATGATATTTATAGTTTTCTGCGGTTATGTAAAGCTCTCGATATGGTTGTTTCCATGCCCCGGTTGCCGGTCCGATCATCTCTCGTTCCGGTCCCGGCAAGGCGTCAAAATTCCCCGCTTCCTCACCCTGGCCCGTGAGGAAGGAGGATCACCTTCAGGGCTTCGCCGCCGCCCGCCACGAGCCGGAACCCCCGCTGGGCCTCCGTCAGGGGCAGACGATGGGTGATCATCCGCTCTACGGGGACGCGACCCAGGCGGATCAGCTCGATGGCCGCCACGGCGTCCTGGGGGCTGTTGCCGTAGGAGGGCATGAGCTTGATCTCGTTGCGCCAGAAGTCGTTGATCGGCACGGATAAATCGATACCGGGCTCCGTGGTGGCGAAGCAGAGGATCGTTCCCCCCCGGTCCACACACCGGAGGGACTGGGCAAAGGCCGCCGGGGCTCCGGTGCAGACGATGACCAGGTCGGCGAGGCGGCCTTCGTTGGTCTGCCGCACCCAGTCCGTAATATCGTCACGGGCGTCAGCCACGGCGTCGGCGCCGAAGCGGGCGGCCTGATCCCGACGATAGGCACTGATGTCCGTGGCCATTATGTTTCCCGCTCCGGTAGCCCGGGCCAGCATGACGTGGAGAATTCCGGAGATGCCGCTGCCCAGGATCAGCACGGAACAGCCGGGCTGGAGCCGGGCCAGACGCTGCCCCCTGATGACGCAGGCCAAAGGCTCGATCATCGCACCGGCGGCGAAGGAGACGTTCCCGGGCAGAAGGAACGTCCCCCGGTCAACGTTGAGGCGTGGAACCCGCAAATACTCGGCGAAACCTCCGGGGTCGTAGTTGGTGCCGTGGAGGGTTTCGCAGGCGGTATGACAGCCCTGGAGGCAGTACCGGCAGGTGTTGCAGGGTATATGGTGGGAGACGAAGACCCGGTCGCCCTCGCGGTAGGCATTGACCCCGGCGCCGACCGCGACGACGGTCCCGGCTATTTCGTGTCCCAACACCAGGGGGGCCTTCCTGATCCGGTACCACTCCATGATGTCGCTGCCGCAGATCCCGCTGGCCATTACCTTGACCAGCATCTCACCGGGGCCGATGGCCGGAACGGTCAGCTCCTCGATCCGGACATCATCGTTGCGATAATACACGGCGACGCGCATGGTTCTTTCCCTATCGCTTGCCCTTCACCTTTTTCCCGCTTTTTATCTTTTCCCCTTTGAGGTCGTTGAAGAGCTCCCAGGCCTCCGCGGCGTTGAGGTTGCCGTGAATGATGCCGTGCAGGGCCCGCATCATCGCCACCGGATGAGGGTGCTGCCAGACGTTTCGTCCCAGGTTGAGTCCCACGGCGCCGTTTTGCATCCCATCGTAAACGAAATCCATGACTTCCTTTTCGGTTTCGCACTTGGGTCCGCCCGCCATGACAACGGGTACGGGACAACCGCAAGTGACTTTGTCAAAATCCCTGCACCAGTAGGTTTTCACCACCCGTGCCCCCAGTTCGGCGGCGATGCGTGAGGCCAGGGCCAGATAGCGGGCGTCCCGTTTTTCCAGTTCTTTGCCCACGGCGGTGACGGCCATGACTGGGATGCCGAAGTCCTCGCATTGATTGACAATTTCCGCCAGATTCATGAGTGATTCCCGTTCGTAATCGCTGCCTACGAAGATCGATATCCCCACGGCGGCGGCATTGAGGCGCAGTATTTCCTCGATGGAGGTCGTCAGGGATTCATTGGCCAAATCTTCTCCCAGGACACTGGTCCCTCCGGACACCCGAAGGATGACGGGTTTGCTGCCCGCGGGGCTGACGGAGGCCCGCAGGACCCCCCGGGTGACGAACAGGGCATCGCAGTATGGAAGCAGCGGTTTTATGGTTTCCCCCGGTTTTTCCAAACATGAAGTCGGCCCCTGAAAGTAACCGTGGTCGATGGGTAAAAAAAAGCAGTGCCCGTCGGCCTGAATGAGTTGCGACAGGCGGTTTTCCATTCCCCAGTCCATAATCTCCCTCCCCCAAAAGTTTCTTTAGCGCGGGCATATCATATTCCCCGCCGCAAGGATAGTGGGGAATTGCCGGGTTGCCGATGGGGGTCGTATTTGCGCTGGTATATGGCAGGAAATTCATATATGTAGAGCTTTACATAACTGCGGAAACATGGTTCGCAAGCGGCGAATCAAATGTTTTTCGCAGTTGCGTGATTGAACTTAACGCTTGGTAATGAATAAGGTTTATACGTTACCCATTCAGAGGCGAAAAAGATTTCTGAGCCGCGGCGAAGCCATTTTTCAAAGGTCTCATATGATGCTTTAGGAATGTCGGGTATAAGGATTTCCACGGGACCCGCCGGCGGTTAAATGACAACAGGAGCAGGGAGCCATGAACAGAGAAGCCTTTCGAAAGATAAGTTACGGCCTGTACGTAGTCAGTTCCGTTCAGGACGGCAAGTTCAACGGTCAAATCGCCAACAGCATGTTCCAGGTCACCTCGGAACCTTCCACCATCGCCGTGAGCATCAACAAGGAAAACCTCACCCATGCCTATATCACCTCCAGCCGGGTTTTCTCGGTATCCATCCTGGCTGAGGAGACGCCCATGACGTTTATCGGCCTGTTCGGCTACAAATCGGGACGGGATACGGATAAGTTCAAGAACACCAAGTACAAGACGGGCAAAACCGGCGCCCCCATCGTCCTGGATCATGCCGTGGCCTATCTGGAGGCAAAGGTGATCCAGGAGTTGGAATGTGGTTCCCATACCATCTTCGTCGGCGAGGTGGTGGATTACGACAGCCTCGGCAACGAAGAGCCCATGACTTACTCCTATTACCACACCGTCCGTAAGGGCAAAGCGCCGAAAACGGCGCCGACCTATGAAAGGGAAGAGCCGCAGGCCGCGGCGGCGACCACGGCGTCCCGTTATGTCTGTTCCATCTGCGGCTATGTCTATGATCCCGCCCTGGGGGACCCGGAGCATGACGTCCCGGCGGGAACCGCTTTTGAAGACCTGCCGGCGGATTGGACCTGCCCGGTCTGTGGAGCCGGCAAGGATCAATTCGATCCGGAGGAGTAACCTACGACGGGCGCGGAAGCAATGATTCCCCTCCTTGCCCTGTTGCTTACAGGCGGGCTTTTTATCCTCTGGTCGGTTCGTAAGGGGGCGACCCTGACGGCCCGGGAGGCGCTGGTCAACTATCTCGACGCGCGCCGCCGCGGCCGCGCCGAGGAAGCCTATCGTTATCTGTCCGCCGACTCCCGGGCCGTCTGCAGCCCGGCGGAATACAAGGAGGCGAACTCTCTGGGGAGCGGCCTCGTTGCCGAAATAGTGGGGCGCCATATCTCCTTTGCGGTGGATCGGATCGAGGAAAATCCTGATCGGGCCGTAGCTTGGGTGGCCGTCACGGCCCCGGATTTTCCCCTGATGCTCGGGGAGATCCGCCGGACCCTGGACCCCGACCAGCTTCCGGCGGAAACGCTTGCCGCCCAGACCTTCCTTTGCCGCCGGATAAGCGGCTTCCTCGACACATATCAGCGGGACGGCCTGCCGTTGCGGAAAACGGTCGAGACCTATCTCCTGCAACGGGAGGCAAACGGCTGGAAGATCGCGGCGGCGCCTCTTTCAGATGCCATTGTCTCGCCTCACCACCCGGCGGAGGCGCAGGGAGTTGCTCACTACGGAGACGGAGCTTAGGGCCATGGCGGCGGCGGCGAATTCCGGATTGAGGAGGATGCCTCCGAAGGGGTAGAGCGCCCCGGCGGCAACAGGGATGCCGATGATGTTGTAGATGAAGGCCCAGAAGAGATTCTGGCGGATTATTCGCATCGTCTGGTGGGACAGGCGGATGGCCGCCGGCACGGTCCGGAGATCCTCCCGCATGAGGGTCATATCGCCGGCCTCCATGGCCACGTCGGCGCCGGCGCCGATGGCGATGCCGATATCGGCCGCGGCCAGGGCCGGGGCGTCGTTGATGCCGTCCCCCACCATGGCCACCACCTCGCCGTTTTTCTGCAATCTGTAAATTTCCGCGGCCTTGTCTTCCGGCAGGACCTCCGCAAGCACGGTGTCGATCCGGAGGGCCTCTCCGACCGCCCGGGCCGTCCGGGTGTTGTCACCGGTGATCATGGCGATCTTCAGCCCCATATCTTTAAGGGTCGCCACGGCCTCTCCGGCGGTATCTCTGGGGACGTCCGAAAGGCCGATGAGGCCGATGATGTCCTTGCCCCGGGCGATATAGACGCCGGTTTTACCTGTGCCGGTCAGATGCTCCTCCTGCTTTCCCCAGTTCCGGACGGCAAAACCGGCGCTTTCGAGATAGCGACGGTTGCCCACCAAGCAGGGTTGACCGGCGACGCGGCCCCGAGCCCCCAGACCGGCCGCGGCCTCGAATTCCTCCACTGCCTCGGCTGATAGGCCCCGCAGGCGTCCCTCCCGTACAATAGCGACGCCGAGGGGGTGCTCGGAGGCCGCTTCAATGGCGAGGGCGATCCGGAGCAACTCGTTTTCGGATACCCCCGGTCCGGCCAGGATATCCGTTATCTGCGGTTCTCCCCGGGTGAGGGTTCCCGTCTTGTCGAAGACGACCATGGTTAGCCGGCAGGCCTTTTCCAGGGCTTCGCCTCCCTTGATGAGAATGCCCCGCTCCGCCCCGAGGCCCGTGCCTACCATTACGGCCGTGGGGGTGGCAAGACCGAGGGCGCAGGGGCAGGCGATGACCAGGACGGAGACGAAGTTCAGGAGGGCCCGGCTGAAGCTGCCTTCGGGAATGAAAAAGTACCAGACGACAAAGGTCGCGATACCGACGGCGAAAACCACGGGGACGAATACCGCCGCCACCCGGTCGGCAAGGCGCTGGATGGGCGCCTTGCCGCCCTGGGCCTGTTCAACGAGACCAATGATCCGCGCCAGCGCCGTTTCCGCGCCAATCTTCGTGGCGGTGAAGGTAAAGGCTCCGCTTTTGTTGATTGTGGCGGCGTAAACAGCGTGGCCCGGCTCTTTGGGGACGGGCATGCTTTCGCCGGTGAGCATGGCTTCGTCAACGGCGGAAGACCCGGAAACGATCACGCCGTCCGTGGGGATCTTTTCGCCGGGACGGACCAGAAGGAGATCTCCCCGGATGATACCTTCTATGGGTATGTCCCTTTCCTCGCCGTTGCGGATGACCCGGGCGGTCTTGGGCCGGAGTTCCATGAGCCGCTGGATGGCCGCCGAGGTCTTCCCCCTGGCCCCGGCCTCGAGCAGGCGGCCCAGGATGATGAGGGTGACGATGAAGGCGGCGCCGTCGTAATAGACGTGGGGCATGACGCCTGCCGCCGTGAACAGCGCCGGGGCGAAGGTGGCCAGGGCGGAATAGGCATAGGCGCTGAAGGCCCCGACGGCAACCAGGCTGTTCATATCCGTGGTTCCCTGCCGGGCGGCCTTGACGGCCCCGGTAAAGAAGCGGCTGCCCACCCAGAAGACGACGGGGGTTGTGAGGATGAACATGGCGATGAGCAGCGGCGTCCGGGGCAGGGCGGCCAGGAAGGGGAACCAGTGCTGCATGGAACCGAAGAATATCACGACGCTTAGGGTCATGCCCACGGCAAACCGGCGCCTGAGATCCCGGATCTCCTCCTCCCGGACCGCGGCGATGGGATCGACGCGGAATTCCTCCGGGACGCCTAAATAGTCGTAGCCCGTTGCCGTGATGGCCTTTCCCACTTCGTCCAGGCCCGCCCAGTCGGGGCGGTGGCGGAGGGTCGCCCGGCCCGTGGCGAGATTGACGGCGGCCTCTTCCACCCCCGGCAGGGATTGGAGGGCCTTCTCGACGCGGCGCACACAGGCCGCGCAGGTCATGCCCCCTACGGAGACCGTCGTTTCCGGCCTGGTTCCGCCGGCCGCGGCGGGGGTTCGCCGGGGGTCATGATCGGGAGGCTCGGGCATGATTTCAACGTACGGAGGTTCCGGTTTGACGCCAGCGGGATTGTTCATCTGAAAGATACATTCCTATATGATTGATTTCATACGCTAATTTATTTTCTCCTCTTCAAGGGGAGGATTAAGGCGGGGCGGTCCTCACGGCATTTCATATCCCGCCTCGGTGATGACTTTCCGGATCAGCTCCCGGGAGACCGGTGCTTCCTCGTCAAAACTTGCCTCTCCCCGCTCCATGCTTACCTGGACGTTCTTCACTCCCGGCAGGCCGGACAGCGCTCCGGTGACCGCCGCCACGCAGTGCCCGCAGGACATCCCCCGTATCTCGATGGTTGTTTTCATGTTTTAACGCTCCTTTCGTCTCGTCATTGATTTTGACGCCGCTCCCTCCCACGTTTTGCCGGTCCGGATCCGCGGGAATGGAAAAGACCGGACAGCCGGCCTTAATTGTGTAGTATTATCTAATATACACATGAATTACAGCTTGACAAGCAAGGGACAAGACGATTATAAAACAGCCATCGTCGTTGTAAAGGATTCTCTATGATCATCCGCTGTTGGGGAGCGCGGGGCTCCATTCCCGTGTCGGGGCCGGAATACCTGAAATACGGGGGCGATACCACCTGCCTCGAAATCCGGACCAAGGATGACGATATAATCATCGTGGACGCCGGCTCGGGTATCAGGCGCCTCGGCAACGCCCTGATGGTGGAGGGGCGGCGGGACTACAACATGTTCTTCACCCACGCCCACTGGGATCACCTCCTGGGATTTCCCTTCTTCAAGCCCATCTATTACCCCGGCACCGAGATACGGATGTACGGATGCCCCTTTGCCCAGACCTCCGTCCAGGAGCTGATCTCCCAGGTGATGGCGGCGCCCCATTTCCCCATCGAATATCAGAATATCCGCTGCGAGATTTCCTACCATCAGACCTGTGGGGACCGCTTTTCCATCAACAAGATGACCGTGACGTCCTTCCCCCTGAGCCATCCCAACGAGGGGATGGGATACCGCTTCGAGGAGGATGGGAAATCCTTCGTCTTTCTTACGGACAACGAACTGTCCTACATCCATCCCGGCGGCCGGGGCTTTGACGATTACGTCGGTTTCGCTGCCGGCGCCGACCTCCTCATCCACGACGCCGAATTCCGGGCTGACGACTACAAGCAGACCTGGGGGCATTCCACCTATAACGACGCCGTGCGCCTCGCCATGACGGCGGGAGTGAAGACCCTGGGCCTCTTCCACCACAATCAGGAGCGGACCGACGTCGGGGTGGACGACATTCTATCGCGGAGCATCGACATGGTTCGGGAGCGCCAGGGTTCGTTGACCTGCTGCGCCGTTTATCGGGACATGCAGTTCATCATCTAAGAAGTATTCGCAAAAAACCTTCCTATCACCATGGCCTCGCCATGGCAGCATGAAAATCTTTTCCGGTGACTGTGCCGACTCACGGCAAGCCCCTTCCCTCACCGCGTCACTAGCGCGAACACGCCCCAGCCCAGGTATTCACGCGTGTAAGCGGCGTAGCGCTCGGGTTCCGAGGTCAGCATGGCTCGGACATCTTTCACGAGCTCGTCGCCGGGATTGGCTTCAAGCCATCGGCGCATGGTGAGCCACTTGGTTGCCTCGTATCTGTCCCAGCCGTCTTGGTCGGCCAGCACCATTTCCACGACGTCGTAGCCAAGGCGGCCGAAAGACGCAATAAGTTCCGTAAGTATGAGAAAGTCGGAGATCGAGCCGGCAAGACACCCTCTGGCAACATCTTCCGTCGGCGGCAACTGCCGCCAGTAGGGCTCGCCGATGAGGATGATACCTCCGGGGCGCAGGCTCCGCGCCAGAAGCTCGATGGTGCCGGCGACACCCCCGGCGATCCAGGTGGCGCCGACACAGGCGGCCACGTCGACCTTCTCGTCGGAGACATAGCCGGCGGCATCCCCATGGATGAACTTGACTCGATCGGTGACGCCGAGTTCAACAGCGCGGAGTTTCGCTTGCTCGGTGAACAACCGGCTCATGTCGATGCCGGTGCCGATAACGCCGTGATCGCGTGCCCAGGTGCACAGCATCTCCCCCGAACCGCTGCCGAGATCGAGCACTCGCGCCCCCGATTCCAGACGCAGCGCCGCGCCGAGAGTGGCAAGCTTTTCGGGTGTGATCGGGTTGTGGATGCGGTGAGCACTTTCAGTGATGTTGAATATCCGCGGGATGTCCATTGTGAAAAAACTCCTTATATCTTTAAAATCTGAATCCTGAGTCCATATCGTGGCCTTGAATTCTTGCGCTGTTGCGAGGATGATGCTGTCCGCCATATGAAAAGTTGATTTTCCATGCTCAGCTTTGAAGCCGCTATTGCCGGTTGCGTGTTCAGATCCACAACCGCCTGCAATGCGTCAATGCCACTCCCCGATCAAGACGAAAGGCGCCCAGAAAAAAGGATGGCGTTCATATATCTCGTTGTCTGCTTTGGAGGCTACTTGAATGCCGCGTTTCCGGGAAGACTTAAGGGTTGATTTGAGAAGACTGATCTTTGCTGTCCGCAACGCCTCTTCCTTGGACATTCCCGCCTGCAGATGGATGTAAAACGTCTTCATGAGTTCCGCCGTCGATTTAGATTCCACGCTCCAGAGGCTCACCACGACGGACTTGGCGCCCGAGAGCATAAAGGCTCTACTCAAACCGACGATTCCCTCTCCGGCGACCTCTCTTCCCAGGGCGGTTTTGCAGGCCGACAGGACGACGAGTTCGGGATTCATTTTCATGCCAAGGACGTCGCTCATTTTCAGAAACCCGTCTTCATCCCCCTGGTTTCCGACTAGGGTCAGTACCAGCGCCGGCTCCTGGAGATGTGGGATGTCTCCACTCAACAGGCCGTGGGTGGCAATGTGCAGGTATCTGTATTTCTCGAGATCCATTTTCAGCAACTCACTCTTTCTGGCGTCCAGATCGAGCTTGATATCGGGCGAACCCGCTTTGAGGCCGAAAAGTTCACCGATTTTAAGCGCTTCCTCCCGTGTCTCCGGAAGGCGGGGTAGGGCGAAACCGCTGTTGACAACTACTTCCCGCAAATGGACATCTGGGATTGCCGCCGAGGCCAGCGTTGCCTTTCCACGCTCACTTTTCACGGGGGGCGTTATTTTTTTATAGCGGGGATCATTTTCATCATAAACAGGGTCCGCAACGGCCAAAAGTGGTTCCACGGGCTGCTTTCCATCCTTCGTTTTCCGGATGATCGCCATGACGGAGGCGGAAGGATAGTAGCTGATCTGGTAAATCTGCCCCACATAGGAGATGGTCTCCCGGGCGTTGATGTCGTTGATGGGCGGCTCCGACGGCTGACCCGTTCCGGAGGCATTCAGGACGAGGGCCTCGAAAGGAAGCAAATTCAATGGCCCGTCCGGGACGATGATGATATGTTCCTCAGGGCTGAGATTCGGCAATACATCGCCAAGGAGGAGCCGACACAAGGCCTCTCCCTTAAGCGGATCAAAATCTTTCAGCCGTTTTATATCTTGCAGCGGTTGGCGGAAGGCGCTGATTTGCCGCGTCAGTTCATCCCTGCCGACATCGATCAGAATTGTTCGGGCTTCCTGTCCTTTCTTTACCAGCCACAGATAAGTTGCCTTTGAATTGATTTTATAGGCGAGCAGCACCTCCCCTTCCCGCAGCGGCACGTCACGAATCGTCGCGGGTTCCGGATATCGGATGGCGGCGTAATCGGGATAGCCTGATCTTAGTTTCGCAATGAGATCTTCGAGTTCCCGTTGCGATTGCTTCAAGGCGTCACGGCGGCCTCGCGACCCGCCGCCGGATGCCTGCAAAGCGGCAATCGTCTGGAGAAGTCTTATTTCCTTCTCCGCCATTTCCTTGGGAATACGTCCCGAGAGCAGGTCGGTCTTATTTATCGCCAGGGTATCCAGAAAGGAGCGCCCCCTGGTGCTTTCCGTAAAGAAAAAGGAGATCTCTCCAAATGTCCGACCCAGCGGCTGGAGATCTTCTCCTATCATTCCGGCCGTTTTTCCCGAAACCGCGTCGCCGTTCATTTTCATGAGCAGGTCGATAAGGTCTTCATATACCGCTGTCTTGCCTTCAAAAAAACCTGTTCGGTATTCCCCCGCGACGATCCTGCCTCTGATCGCCTCTATGTCCTGCACGGCGGCGCGCAAGCTCTTCAATGCCCGTGGCGCATCGCCGGTCCGTTCATAAACGAGGCCCATGCCATGATTTGCGGAAGATCGCTGCGCGGGCAACATCAGGTCCAGCACGGAAATAAGACTTATGCTTTCCGCAAAGGCCCGCTTGGCCTTATCGTAGTTTTTCAAAGTGATGTGGCAAAACCCGATGGCATTCAGGGCGTCCACTACGTCGGTCATATCCTTTTGCTCTCTGGCGACGGTTAGGCTGCGTTCGAAAAAGGGGAGTGCCTCGCCTTGCCGGCCCTGGACGGCCAGGCTCATGCCGATCCCGTAGTATGCCGATCCGACCAGCGCCCGGTCTTTAGAGGATTCCCCAAGGGATAAAATCCCCTCGTAGCGGGAATAGGCCTCCGGATATGATCCTCTGCGCAGATACAGGTTGGCGATGCCTTGGAGCGCCGTTGCCTGCAGACGTTGATCGTTGGTCTGTGCCGCCCTTTCGTTGGCCTTGTTGAGGTAAAGAAGCGCCGTTTGATCATCGCCGAGTTCTTTATACACGGCGGCAAGCCCGATCATGCCGCGTACGATTTCCTTGTCCTGTCTGTTTGCCTCGGCGGCGCTCAATCCTCGACGGAAGACGAGCATGGCGTTGCCGTAATCATTCATGTCGAGGTAAACATCTCCCATCTGGTTATAGACGGCGGGAATCTTTTCTTTCTCATCCTTGGCCGCCGCCATCAGTTGCAGCAAGCCCAAGGTCATATAGTTCAATCCCTTGTCCTTGCTTTCAAAGGCGGTGACGGCGTCCTGCCATTTGTGCAAAGCCCCTTCATAATCACCTTGGGTCTTCCTTGCCATGCCTTCCTTGAAGAGGATGTCTCCCTTGGTTACCACCCTCCCTTTTAGTCGGTCGGAGAGACTGTCGTGGGCCTGGGCGCTGCCGGTGAAATCTCCATCCTTATCCGTCGCGCCGACCGCATTGGTCCACGGCAACAGCATGATCACGAACAATAAGCATAAAGTGTATCTGCTCATAATTGCTTCTCTATAACAGATTACGGACCTGAATGGCCGGAAACACGGAATTTCGTCCGGTCCGCAACGACCTGGCGCGTAATTTCGCCGAGGGCGTCTTCAACGGCGTCTTGAACGATTTTCTTGACGGCTTCGTGTGGTCCCCCGCCCCCGCTGAGGGCGGACAGCGCGCCGATGCTCTTCGCGGTCGTTTTTACCGTGGAGACAACGGTTTCACCCCGCCGGTCGTAAAAGGTGCAGCCTAAGGCCAATCGGACCTCGTAATTGGAAAGGCCTGTGTAAGGGGCTTTGAAATCAAAGCGTTCTATCCTTGGAACGGCGACAAAGTCGATATCGCCCTCGGCCAACTTCGCCTGGTGTGTATAGTCTTCCATGATCATCACATGGGAAAACAGCGATGCCATCATCTGATAAAAAGCGAGGCTGGTGTTCTTCCCGATTTCGATATCTCCCTGGTAATGGGCGATGTTGCCGACTCCGTACTGATCGATCCGGTAGCGGTAATCTCTAAATTCCTGGGAAAGGAACAACCCCACGCCCGCCGGGATCTTTTCCACCGGCGTCATTATGAGCTTCGGTTCTATCGATATTTCCCGGAATCCTATCGTGGTCATGTCCTTGCTGCAACCGGTAAGGAGCAAGGAAAAAATAATGAGCAAGCCGACGGTCCCTTTATTCATACGTAGCGTCCTAATGTGTCTGATATTAATTAATAAGGTATTGCCTCTGCCAGGATAGAGTATAGGAACTCAGTTTTCTCGCGTCAAGGGGTTGTTTTGCATCGAAACAGAGGGGCAGTGACGCTATACTTGGATTGATGTTTCATACAATCCTCCTTTTGTAGAATTAATCACCGGGAGAGAATGCAAAGAAAATCGACATCCGGATCCACGCCTGTTTCCCCGGCCAGTAAGCTCTCTGTTGATCCACGCCCCGGCAATGCTGCCCGTCTTCAAGCCCGGCCGAAGTCGTCGGCGATCCTTTCGATGTCGTCTTCGCCGAAATAGTCCCCGGTCTGAACCTCGATGAAGACGACGTTTTCCGTGCCGACGTTGGCGAGGCGATGACTGGTCCCGGCTGGGATGTCCACGGCCCGGCCGGAAGACAGGGGTATCTCCTCCCCGTCCACGGTGCTCACGGCCTGCCCCCGTAGAAGGTACCAGTGTTCGGAGCGGCGCCGGTGTCGTTGCAGGCTCAAACGTTGACCCGGATAGACGGTGATGCGCTTGACCTTGTGGTCGGGCGCGACGGCTAAAACCTCGTAGCAACCCCAGGGGCGATGATCCGTTTCCATGACCCTCCTTGTGTGGTAAAGATGAAAAATATTGCCCCTCCCTTTACCATAAGGGACCGGCTTTGCATAGTCGCCGCAAGGTGTCCCGGCAAAGCCCTGAAAAGGTTTTCAGCGCCGCCATCCTTTGTCTTGACGGGGCTGATAAAACTCAATATGCTCTCCCGCCATGAATCATACCTACAAGCTGATTCGGAGCGCCGCACGTAGAAAGACCCTGTCCCTGACCGTGAAGCCGGACGGGGAGGTCGTGATCAGGGCGCCCCGTCATGCCCCACGGGGAGAGATCGAAGACTTTTTCCGTCGCAAGCGGGCCTGGATAGAGAAGAAACGGGCGGATTTGGAAAACTTTCCCCGGACCGGTCGGCATGATTCCCTGGAGGCGGGGTCGGAGGTCCTCTTCCTCGGGGTTTCCTATCCCGTGGTGATGAGCGCTGCCGCCGATGATAACGGCGGTCTTTCCTTCGACGGAGAGCGGTTTCTCCTGGCGCCGGTCGCCGCCGGTTCGGGCCGGGAGCTGCTGGCGTCCTGGTATCGCCGGGCGGCGACGTCCCTCCTGCCGGCCCGGGTGACCCATTTCGAGGGTTTCTGGGGCTGCCGCGCCCGTTCGGTGCGGATCAGCGAGGCGCGATCCCGCTGGGGCTCCTGTTCCGCCGATAACCGGCTGGCCTTTTCCTGGCGCCTGATGATCGCCCCGCCGGCCGTCATCGACTATGTCGTTGTCCATGAACTGGCCCACCTCCGGGAAAAGAATCATTCCCCCCGGTTCTGGGACCTGGTGGGCGAGATCTGCCCCGATTATCGGGAGCGCCGGCGCTGGTTGAAAACTGCCGGGACGGGGTTCTTTTCATAAGGGGATTTGTACAAGAAATTTCCCGATATGAGCTTGCATTTTCTTAATAGAAATGATTTCCTTGCCCCGAATGCCCGGATTACGTCCGTCCCGGTGCAGAGGGACGGAGATATTGACGACACCGCCGGGAGCCCATAGGCGGCCGAAGCGCTTCGTCGTCCGAATAATGTGTTATTACGAGATCATAAATCTTGGAACATATGCCGGAGAATAAAAAATTGTTGCCCAGCCATCCCCCCGTGCCGCTGGTTGCCCTGGCCGAGGGTGAGGAGGGAATCGTTGTCTCCTTCGCCGGCGGTCGGGAGTTGGCGGGCCGCCTGGCGGGGTTGGGAATTTCCCTGAGCGCCAAGATCAGGATGCTCCGCAACAGCAGCGGTCTGATCATGGTACAGGTCGGGGAAACGCGGATCGCCCTGGGGCACGGGGAAGCGGAAAAGATATCGGTTTATCGTACTGAAACGGTCGCGGAACCGGCCCAGGAGCAGGCGCCGGCGAAGAAAATCCTCGTCGCCCTGGCCGGCCAGCCCAATGTGGGCAAATCCACGGTGTTCAACATCCTGACGGGTCTTACCCAGCATGTGGGCAACTGGCCGGGGAAGACGGTGGAAAAGAAGGAAGGCGCCTACGCCTGCCGGGAGGGGGATCTCTGCATCGTGGACCTCCCGGGCACCTACAGCCTGACGGCCTTTTCCGAGGAGGAGCGGGTGGCCCGGGATTTCATCCTCGACGAAAGCCCTGACGTCATTGTCCTTTTAGCCAACGCCGCCGCCCTCGATCGGAGCCTGTATCTCCTTACCGAGCTTCTTCTTCTGGGTCCGCCGGTGCTCGTCGCCGTCAATATGATCGATGTGGCGGAGACCCAGGGGATCCGCATCGACATCCATGCCTTGGAGCGCGCCCTCGGCATCCCCGTAGTGGGGATGGTTGCCAAAAAGAATCAGGGACTTCGGGAACTGATCAACCGGATCATCTCCCTGTCCCAGGGCGAGACGTCCTACCATCCGCGCCGTCCCGAAATCGCCGCCGACCACAGCCACATCTATCTGGAGATCAAAGGGAAACTTGCGGAGCATCTGCCGGATCATCCCCGGCATGACTGGTTGGCCACGAAATTGATGGAGGGGGACGCGGAAGTATCGAAAATGATCGCCGCGGCGATTCCCCCGGAGGCCTGGGCGCATCTCCAGGGGATTCTGGTGCAGCACGAGGACTCCCTCCATGCCGTTGTCGGCGGTCGCTATGACTGGATCGAGGCCGCCACACGTTCCGCCGTCTCCCGGTTCCGCATGGGTCAGGTGGTGATCACGGACCGCCTCGATCATATCCTGACCCGCCCCCGTTACGGCATCCCCATCCTCCTCGCTGTTTTTGCCGGCGTCTTTTTTGTCACCTACAAGGTCGGCTATCCTATGCAGAAAGGACTGGAATGGCTGGTGAGTGCCCTGGCGCAACGACTCGAACCCATGCTGGCCCCTTTCTCCCCCTGGGTCAAAGGGCTGGTGGTGGATGGCGTTATCGGCGGCGCCGGTTCCGTTCTGACCTTTCTGCCGATCCTGGTGATCTTTTTCGCCGTGCTGGCCCTCCTGGAGGATGTGGGGTATATGGCCCGGGCGGCCTTCGTCATGGACCGGTTAATGCATCTCATCGGACTTCACGGCAAGAGCGTCATCCCCATGTGCCTGGGCTTCGGCTGCAACGTCCCGGCGGTCCTCGGGGCCCGGATCGTGGAGTCGAAAAAGGAGCGGCTCCTGACGATCTTCCTGTCCCCCTTCATCCCCTGCACGGCCCGGCTGGCCGTCCTGACCTTCGTCACCGCCGCCGTTTTCGCCACTAAGGCCGCCGTAATCTCCTGGTCGCTCCTGGCGGGAAACATCCTGCTCCTGGGTTTGACGGGCATGACCATCAACCGTTTCCTCCTCAAGGACGAGCCCCTGCCCTTCATCATGGAGCTGCCTCTGTATCACAAGCCGGATCCCCGGACCATCGCCATGGTCATCTGGATCCGGACCATCGCGTTCGTTAAGAGGGCCGGCACGGTTATCCTCGGGGTGTCGGTCCTGGTCTGGGTCTTGTCCTACTTTCCCTCCGGGAGGGTGGAAGACAGCCTGCTGGCGGCCTTCGGCCATATGATCGAGCCGCTGGGACGTCCCCTGGGGTTGGACTGGAAGATGATGACGGCCCTGGTGACGAGCATCGTCGCCAAGGAAAACGCCGTGGCCACCCTGGGCGTCCTTTACGGGGTCGGCGATCAGGGGCTGATGCAGGTCCTGCCCGGGGTGATGACCCCGGCATCGGCCCTGTCCTTTCTCGTCGTGCTCATGTTGTTCATCCCCTGCGCGGCCACGGTGGTGGTAATGAAGCAGGAGCTGGAAAACTGGCGTTGGTTCGGGGCCTCACTCGCCCTGATGCTGGGACTGTCCTTTGTCCTGGGCTTCGCCGCCTACCGGCTGGCCCTGGTTATCGGCCTGTGAAATAGATGAATAAATTGGGCGGGTCTCTTTTTTATAACAAGCGGTCCCGCCTGCCGTGGTTGGATCTGAATTAACAGACAAAGTGCGGCGGCGTGCCCAAGTATGTGACAAGGAGGGTATGACAGATGAATTTTCAACTGACGGAAGAACAGGAACTCATTCGCCGGAATGCCCGGGAGTTTGCGGAAAGGCACGTAGCGCCCGTGGCGGCGGCGGTTGACGAAAAGGCCTTTCATCCCAGGGAGCTATTCGCCGAACTCGGCGCCGGCGGCTGGCTGGGGATTCCCCTTCCGGAGCGATACGGGGGCAGCGGGGCCGATCTCCTGACCCATGCCGTCGTGGTGGAGGAGATCTCCCGGGCCTGCTCCGCCACGGGGTTCACCCTGTCCTTTCATGCCGGCATCATCGGCATGTCGCTGCATATCTTCGGCACGGAGGCACAGAAAGAGCGCTACCTCGTTCCCCTGGCCCAGGGGCGGCACATGGGCGCCTTTTCCCTGACGGAACCGGGGGCCGGCACCGACGTCATGGCCGTGGCGACCACCGCCGTCCGGGACGGCGGCTACTATGTCCTCAACGGGACCAAGACCTTCGTCTCCAACGGGCCCTTTGCCGATACCTACATCTTCTTCTGCTGGACGGACCGGGCGGCGGGTAAAAAAGGCATGAGCGCCTTCATCGTTTCCAAAGGCGCCCAGGGCCTCCAGCCCGGCGAGCCTTTCCACAAGATGGGCCTCCGGGGATCCCAGACCTCGGAGGTGGTCCTGCGGGACTGCCGCGTTCCGGAGGAAAATATGCTGGGGGCGCCGGGGCAGGGCCTCCCCATCGCCATGCAGGGCTTCGAGCACGGCCGGGTGGGCATCGCCGCCCAGGCGACGGGGATCCTTCAGGCGGCCCTTGACGAATCGCTCCGTTATGCCAAAGAGCGGGTCCAATTCGGGGTCCCCATCGCCCGCCACCAGGCCATTGCCTGGATGATCGCCGACATGGACGCCGATCTGGCCGCGGCCCGCCTGCTTACCTATCAGGCCGCCTGGTTGAAGGACCGTCAACTGCCCTTCGGGAAGGCGGCGAGCATCGCCAAACTCTTCGCCACGGAAGCGGCCATGAGACATACCGTCAAGGCCGTCCAGATCCAGGGCGGCTACGGATACATCAAGGGGGCGAAGGTCGAGCGACTCATGCGGGACGCCAAGATCGCCGAGATTTACGAGGGCACTTCGGAGGCCCAGCGGCTGGTGATCTCCGGGAGCCTCCTACGCTGAAAAAACGTGATATTTCAATGTGATGAGCAACGTCTCCATGCCGGTGAAACCATGATTCCTTTTGGGGAGATCAGAAAAGAAATGGTACGGGCGTTGTTATCTCGCGGAAGGAGGGCGTGAAATCATGAACGGAGCGGAGGCGCTGCTCAGGACGGCCGGGGCGGGAGGCATCGAGGTCTGCTTCGCCAATGCAGGGACCACGGAGATGCCCATCGTCATGGCCCTGGATGCGGTTCCCGGCATCCGGCCGGTGCTGGGGTTGTTCGAAGGAGTCTGCACCGGTGCCGCCGACGGTTATGGTCGCCTGAAGGGTTCGCCGGCCATGACGCTCCTCCACCTGGGACCGGGGCTGGGCAACGGTATTGCCAATCTCCACAACGCCCGGCGGGCCGGAACGCCCATTTTCAATGTCATCGGCGATCACGCCTCCTGGCATTTGGCCGCCGACGCCCCGCTGACCATGGACATCGCCGCCCTGGCCGGGACGGTTTCCGGCTGGCAGCGGCAAAACGCCGCCGCGGCCGAACTGCCCCAGGACACCGCCCTGGCCATCGCCGCCGCCCGTAGCGGGATGATCGCCACCCTCGTCGTCCCGGTGGATCATCAGGGGGCGGCCTGCCCGGAAGCGCCGGCGGGGATCCCGCCTTTTGCCTTTGCTCCTCCGGACCACCAGGCAGTGGCAGAGGCCGCCTGCTTCCTGCGCACCGCCACCCGTCCCCTCCTCATCCTGGGCGGCCGGGCCTTGAGCGCCCCCGGCCTGACGGCCGCCGCCCGAATCCGGGCCGCCGTCGGCTGCGACCTGCTGGTCGAAACCTTTCCCGCCGTCATGGCGCGGGGCGCGGGGCTTCCCGCCCCGGCCAAGATCCCCTATTTCCCCGATCATGCCGTCGCCGTCCTTAAGCCTTACGATCAGGTCCTCCTTGCCGGCGCCCGGCCGCCCGTGGCCTTCTTCGGCTACGAAGGTCTGCCCGGCCGCCTCCTGGGAGAGGAGCAGCGGCGGTTGCGCCTCGACGGGGAAGGGCAGGATGCGGCGGCGGCCCTGACGGCCCTGGCCGACTTTCTTGCTGCCCCCGCCGATGGGGAGAGCCTCCGGGATGTCCTGGCGGACTATCGGCGCCCCGAACTACCGGCGGGGAAATTGACCGCCGAGAAGGCCGGTCTGGTCCTGGCCGCCCTCCAGCCGGAAGGAGCTGTGATTGTCGAGGAGGCCCTGACCTCGGGATTTTCCTATTTTACCCCGGCGGCCCAGGTGGCGCCCCATACCTATGTTACCATTACCGGCGGGGCCATCGGGCAGGGGTTGCCCTGCGCCACCGGGGCCGCCCTGGCCTGTCCCGACCGGCGGGTGATCGCTTTCCAGGCCGACGGCAGCGCCATGTACACCCTCCAGGCCCTCTGGACCCAGGCCCGGGAATCCCTGAATGTCACCACCCTGATCTGCGCCAACCGGGGCTACCAGATCCTCCAGGTCGAGATGCTCCGGGCGGGTTATTTGTCGCCGGGCCCCGGGGCGCTGTACCTGACCGAACTGGGGAAACCCTGCCTGGACTGGGTGCAGATCAGCCGGGGAATGGGCGTACCGGCCGTCGCGGTGGCAACGGCGGAGGATCTTGCCCGGGAACTGTCCGCCGCCCTGGCCTCCCCCGGCCCCCGCCTCATCGAGATGGTCCTGTAGGACATGACCACGTATAGGCTTGCACCGAAAATCAGGCGCGGGGACATTGTATATGGATCGGCGGCATGCCTTTTGAACAATCGGTATGTCATTTAGGCGCATCGCTCGTCAGGCAGGCAATCCCCGCCTCCGCGGGGACAAGTTTGAGGCGCTTTTCGGGCAAACCTATGCGTCACGCCTCTTGCGGTTTCTGCAGAAGACGTTGAATCCCGAAAGTCGCCATGTGGAGAGCATTTTCACCATCCCTTCACTTGTTTTACCCTTATTCAGCACCATCCGGAACACCTTGTGCCGGAAGATGGCCTCCAGCTTTTTTAGCTCCCGGGGCGGGGCCATCCGGAACATGCCTCTGCTGCCGCAGAAACATCCGTCGGTGACGAGGATGTGGCAGTGCGGATTGAAGCCGAGGAAGTCTCCGAAAGTCTGTATGGCAATGACGGCGCCGGGAATGGGTTCCTTCTCGGGCACCGCTTCCCGGAGAAATATCTTCAGCGATTCCCAATACCGATGGATCACCTGTTCGATATAGGGCTGCCAGAAACCGTATTGCCGTGAAAAATGGTCGTCATAAATGTCCGACCGCCTATCTGCTCTACCTGTCACTGGAGCGGGGAGGGAAAGACATCATCAAGCTGAACATTTCAAAGCCGCAGCTTGCCAATCTTCTGGGCACGGGGCCGGAGCCCTTACCCCGCGCCTTTGGGAACATGAAAAGCCGCAAGCTTGTCGTGGAAGAAGGAGCCGATATCAGGCTGATCAAACGCGGCCTGTTGTAAGAGCTTGCCGAGAGCGGCAAAGGCGCCCGATGAGAAAATCTCGCGGTTACATCCCGGCAGACAATGCAAATTCGAGTATTCTAAAAGGAAGCTCCCGCCGCCCGATTGGCGGCGGCAATGGACTGATGGGCCGTATCGATGGAGCGGCCAAGGGTGTTGAGCGCTTGGTCGGGATTATGGAATCCCATGCTGTTTTCGGCGGTTACAATGTCTCAAATTGGCCGACTTGCAGGTTATACAGGCGTCGGGGCTGGCCGGCGCGACCCTTTTTGTTTTCTTCAGATCCTGGATGGCATAGGGATGGCCGCGTTCTTCCGTATAGTCCGTGCTGAATGCCATACACTTGAAACGGAGGAATGCCTGGAAGACGATAAATCAAAAAACTTGACATATCCTTTATTGTTGAATATTAAACTGTTGAGACTTAAACACAACGAGAGGAAACCATGAAATCCGAAGATCGCATGATCTATCTTTTATCTACAGCCAGGCAGGCATTGATAGACCATACAAACAAATCACTTCTAAAGGCCGGAATTAAGACGACCATCGCCCAAGCCGGAGTTCTATTTCTTCTTATTCAGCGGGACATGCGGAATATGTCCGAATTCGGCCAAGTCTTTGGAATCGACAAATCCGCCGTGACTTACCTGATCGACAAACTGGAGAAAAACGGCTTAGTAGAGCGCAATGTTCAGGAGGGAAATCGCCGGGCCTTTTTAATTCACATAACCCCGACGGGGATAAAAGAGGCAAAAAAAGCGGGGGAAATCGTCAACGGCATCAATCAAGAAATAGCAACGAGTTTCGATTCCCGGGAAATAGAAGCCTATAAAAAAGTTTTGAATGGCATAATTGAGAAATTCAGACCCCCTAAATGAGAGAGAAATGTAAACAAGCCTGACGCAGCTTATGGGGGACGTTTGTCATATAAAATAAAATTGGAGCGCTCATGGAAACCTTTACCGCATATAAAATCAATTTCCTGTCACCCGCCGAGGGCGAAAAACTGAAAAAACCATGAGTAATTACTGAGGTATAAACCAGATGCACGAACTCCCCGTAACCGAGAGCATCCTCCGGATTGTACTCCGGCACGCCGAGGAAGCGAAAGCAGGCAAAGTCATCGGCATCAGCCTGAGGATCGGGGAGATGACCGATGTCATCGACGAGTGGCTTAAGCGCTATTTCGATTACCTGAGCAAGGGAACCCTTGCCGAGGGCGCTAAACTGCGCGTCGAGAGGATGCCCGTGATCTTCCGTTGCGAGGTCTGCGGGGAAACATTCCCAGTCAAGATCCGGGAGATCAAGGATGTCGTCTGCCCTGCCTGCGGGGGAGAAAAGGCGATATTCGTTTCCGGCCGGGAATTCTTTATCAAAGAAATTGAGGTGATCTGATGTCCGAGGTGCGACTAATTGAGATCAAAGAAGAGATCCTTGTTGACAACGACAAGGTCGCCGAAAAAATCCGCAAGCAGCTTTGGGCAAGGCAGGTCTTCATGCTCAACCTCATGTCGTCGCCGGGCGCCGGAAAGACAAGCCTGATCATCGCAACCCTGCGCAGTCTTAATGAATCCATGCGGGCCGGCGTCATCGAGGGGGACATTGATTCCATGGTTGATGCGGAGAAAGTGGCGCGGGAAGGCATACCTGCCGTACAGCTCCGGACGGGCGGGGCCTGTCACCTCGACGCCGTCATGGTTGAACTGGCCCTGCGGGAGATGGATCTCTCCGCCCTCGATCTCATCATAATCGAGAACGTCGGCAATCTCGTCTGTCCCGCCGAGTTCGACACAGGCGCCATGAGGAAGGTCATGATCCTGAGCGTCCCCGAGGGTGACGACAAGCCCCTCAAGTACCCCCTGATGTTCACTGTCTGTGACGTCCTGGTGGTCAACAAGACAGACTACCTGAAGCTTTCCGACTTCGACATGAAGACCCTGAAGGAACGGGTTTTAAAGCTGAATCCGCAGATAAAGATATTTGAGGTCTCCTGCAAGACGGGGGAGGGCATGGCTGCCTGGACGCAATGGCTCCGGGCAGAGATTGAGACATTTAAAAAAATGACAGAGGAGGAAGACCATGGACGTGTATGAAAAATTACGGGAGATCCTCGATGCGCACCCCACCGGGGCGCCCCCCTCGCCGGTATTTGACAAGATCTTGAGAATACTCTTCACCCCCCCGGAGGCGGAACTTCTGACCCACATGAATTTTTCCCCCAAGCCGGTGGAGACTATTGCCGCTGCCGCGGGGTTGCCCGCGGAGGAGGCCGATCGGATGCTGGGCGCCCTGGCCGATAAGGTTCTCGTCTTTGGCCGGGAAAAGAACGGGAAGCGCTCCTACGGTCTGCTGCCCGCCATTCCTGGTCTTTTCGAATACCCCTTCATGCGGGGAGTGGCAACTCCGGAACTGGAGAAGTTGGGGAAACTCTGGGAAGATTACCGCCGGGACGGCCTGGGCGAATCTTTTGCCGGAAGCCCCACCCCCGTGACGCGCGTCGTTCCCGTCGAAAAATCAGTCGCTGCGCCCCTCCGGGTCCATCCCTACGAGGAGGTCAAGAAGCTTATCGACAGTGTGGACTTCATCAGTCTTGGCCAGTGCGCCTGCCGGGTGACCCTCAAACGCTGCGACAAGCCGACGGAGACTTGCCTCTTTTTCGATGCTCCGGCCCGGTTCCTGGTGGAGAAGAAATACGCCCGGGAGATCTCTCGATCAGAAGCTTATGCAGTCCTTGAGCGCGCGGAAGCGGAGGGACTGGTCCACACGAGCACGAACACCGCCGACCGGGTCGGTTTCATCTGTAACTGCTGCCGCTGCTGCTGCATTATTTTGCGGGGCCTGACGGAACTCAATCTTCCCCATGCCTTTGCCCCGAGCGGTTTTCAGGCGGAGGTGCAGGCGGAGGTGTGCATCGGCTGCGGGCTCTGCGCTGATGACCGCTGCCCCGTCGGCGCCATCGGGATGAAAGACGACCTTGCTGTTATCGAAACCGTAAAGTGCATCGGCTGCGGTCTCTGCGTGACGGCCTGTCCCGTGGAGGCCATCGCCCTGGTTCGGCGGAGCGAGTCTCCGGAGATTCCGGCCACCAACCAGGAGATGCTCGGGAAACTCCTGATGGAAAAGGGCAAGATAGAGCGGTTCACAAAGCTCATGAAGTCCTGAGGGATCCAGGATGCTGTCGCCGGAGCTGGCCGCGCTGACCATTACCGCCGCTTCCCTGGGGTTTTTCCATACCCTCCTGGGGCCGGATCACTATCTGCCCTTTGTCGTCATGGCCCGGGCAAGGCGGTGGTCCCAGGCCCGAACCGCATGGATCACCCTGCTTTGCGGACTCGGCCACATCGGCAGTTCTGTTGTCCTGGGGCTTGCCGGCATCGCGCTCGGTGTTGCCGTGACGAGGATCGAGGGGATAGAGGCCCTCCGGGGCGACCTCGCGGCCTGGGCACTCATCGCTTTCGGACTCTTCTATTTAGCCTGGGGCCTCAAGAAAGCCTACAGATATCGTTCCCATGAGCACAGTCATTTCCACGAGAACGGTACGGCGCACACCCACCGGCATATCCACGGGACGGATCACGCCCACGTTCACGGCGATAACAGCAGAATCACCCCCTGGGTTCTCTTCATCATCTTTGTTCTCGGTCCCTGTGAGCCCCTGCTTCCTGTTCTCATGTATCCGGCGGCAAAGGAAAGCCTTGCGGGTATGTTGTGGGTGACGGGCGTCTTTGGCACGGTCACTATCCTGACCATGATGGGAATCGTTCTATTCTCGCTAAGGGGGATAAACCTGATTCCGCTCAAGGGAATCGAGAGATACACGCACGCCCTGGCAGGGGGGACGATCTGCTTGTGTGGGATCGCCATTCAATATCTGGGGGTTTGAGACGGCGGAGAACTCAGATGGGAAAATTCAGATAGGGTACGGCATCGTCGTTTCCCGTCGTCTGCCTTTTTCCCCGTGAGACATTGCTGTAATGGCCGTTATACCTTACTATCTGCTCGCCTTTTCGTTCCGGGGACACGTTGCGATTCCTGGCGGGCATACGCAACACGTCCCCGATGAGGAGCGCATGGCGGCCAGCCATTCCAGCGCAGGAAAAACCTTGAACTCCACCACGCGCTTCTGATGTCAGGATGGGCAAAAATGGCGGCGCTTGCAGGAAAAGGCCGGCAAATACTCATGGCCGCAGTCATGACATTTGACACGGGCAAAGCCGTTGTGCGGATCGCCGCAGTCGAGATACCGATGGATCACCTGTTCGACATAGGGCCGCCAGAAACCGTATTGCCGTGAAAAATGATCGTCATAAATGCCGATGAATGTTTCAACGCAATCCTCATATCTGCAATGAACTCTTATGAGTGCCTCAAAAAATGACGGTCAAGGCACAATAAATAAACATTGTGGAAATGACGCCTGCGCAACCCCTTCCCTGTCCTTCGGCGGTCGGGTAATACATGCCGAGGATGTTCATGAGGCCTTTCTCGCTGCCATGAGATTTGTTTACGCCCGGATCGTAAGCACGGAGAAGGCAATGCAATCAACGGCGACCACGCAAAATGATTCCTGGCGGCTGCGTCTGAGGGTGTCGTCGGAAAAACGCGAAGGGAGGATGAACAATGTCAGTAATTTATTCACGTATTGCCATTGTCACCGGAGCCACCTCCGGTATCGGCGAGGCTGTGGTGAGAAGATTCGCCGCCGCGCAGGAGCGTTTTCTTACAACGTTCTTCAATAAAAAAGCTATATTTTATAAAAGCTTTCTTCATTTCAGGCTGCGGAGATTTAGTTGGATGGTGCCATTGCCAAACAGATTGCCTTTTGACGAGATGGAGCAAAAGAAGATTGGGAAGGTGCCCGGCAGCTTGTGAATACGGGACGTAACAGACATGCCATCTTCTTTGCCCATCTGGCCCTTTAAAAAATACTCGAGGCACTCACATATAAGCAGTCCCAGGATATAGCGCCCAGGATTCATAACCCCGGCTTCGACAGCGGTAGGTAAGCGCAATTGAAATTGTTGTGTAAAAATGTG
>CAZNDG010000022.1:33259-48581 GCA_964571695.1 uncultured Syntrophus sp. | reverse complement strand
TGTGTCCCCATAAGAAAACCCCCTGATGAACCGGTCTTCAGGGGGTTTTTGCTTTCGGGGCCTCTTACATCATCTTCCGCTGAACTTCGCTTCTCTCTTGTCGAAGAAAGCCCGGAGGCCCTCCTGGTAATCCTGTGTTTTCGCCGCTTTTACCATCCCTGAACGTTCCAGTTCGAGCTGGCGTTCCAGGAGGCTGAACATCGCATTGTTGAGATTATCCTTGGCGATGCCGAAGGCCTTTGTCGGTCCTTTCGCGAGTTTTTCCGCAGTTTCCCAGGTTGCCTGATGCAGTTCCGCATCAGCGACGACCCGATTGACAAGACCGATCTCCAGGGCTTGGGCAGCGGTAAGGATAGGATCCATCAGGACCAGTTCCGTCGCCTTTCCCAAACCCACCAGCATGGGGACGATGAGCGTCCAGGCACCGTCCGGAACGAGGCTGACGCTGGTGTAGGCTTGCCGGAAGATGGCGGATGCCGCGGCAATTCGGATATCGCAAGCCGCCGCCAGGGTGAACCCGCCGCCGCCGAGGGCGCCGTTTATGGAAGCTATCACCGGCTTGGGCAGGGAGCGGACGCCATGTATTATCGCGTTGAATGCCCTGACGAGTTGTCTCACCACATCGGAGGGATTGGTGCTGTCCAATTGCTCCCGAAACAGGCGTAGATCTCCGCCGGAGCAGAAGGACCTCCCCTCGCCGGTAAGGACGACGACCCTGATGTTGTCATCGTCATGACAGATTTCCAGCGCCTTGACCATCTCGCTTCCAAGTTGAAAATCCAGGGCATTGAAGTACTTAGGTCGATTCAGCTTGATGGTCGCGATGTTGTCGGTCACCTGAAAGACTATCTTCTCGAATTCCATCTCTCCTCCTTTATGATAACTTTCGTATTTGTCGGCTGTCCATGAAGCTGTTCCGACGTTCGCGATTATTACCTCCGGCGCCGTCCCGACGCCATCAGCCCTTGATGCATCCCACGGCCCGAAGGCGGGCCACCTTCCGGGCAAGCCCCGCCCGGTGGACCACGGCGACCACTTCCTCCAGATTCTTGTATGCCCCCGGTATCTCCTCGCTCAGGGTGCCCCGACCGCCGGACATGACCGTTACCCCTAACTCCGCCATCTCCCGGACGATCGCCCGTCCCTTGCTGGCCTTTATAGCCTGGCTCCGGCTCATAACCCGACCGGCGCCATGGCAGGCACTGGCAAAGGTCTCCTTGTAGGCCCGCTGCGCCCCCGCCAGGACATAGGAACCGGTGCCCATGTTGCCCGGAATGAGGACGGGCTGACCGACCCCGCAATATGCCGGGGGAAGCGACGGATGGCCGGGCGGCAAGGCACGGGTGGCCCCTTTGCGGTGGACGCAGAGTCGCCTTTCCCGGCCGCCTATGAAAAAGGTTTCAAGCTTGGCGATATTGTGGCAGACATCGTACAGGAGTCGCATCCCAACCTCCCTCGGACTCTTTTTCAACGTCCTTTCAAAGGTTTCCCTGGTCCAGTGCATGAGGAGCTGGCGGTTGGCCCAGGCGTAGTTGGCCGCCGCCGCCATGGCGGCGTAGTAATCTTGGCCCCGCCGATCCCGCAGAAAGGAGCAGGCCAACTGCCGGTCCGGCAGAGAAAAGTCTAATTCTTTTAGATGCTTGACCATCCTGGAGAGGTAGTCGTCGCAGACCTGGTATCCCAGGCCCCGAGAACCACTGTGGATCATCACCACGACCTGATGGAGTTCCAGGCCGAAGGCCGCGGCCGCTTGCGGATCGAATATCTCCTCCACCACCTCGATCTCCAGAAAATGATTCCCCGAACCCAGGGTGCCTAACTGTTCCCGGCCCCGCTCCAGGGCCCGGTCGCTCACCTGCTCCGGGTCGGCCCCGGCCATGCGTCCGCCGTCTTCGGTGGTTTCCAGGTCCGCGGGGGTCCCGTATCCCTGGCGCACCGCCCAGGCCGCCCCTTCTTCGAGGACCTTTTTCTCTTCTTTCACGGACAGTTTCAAATCTCCCTTCGAACCGACACCGGAAGGAATATTTTGAAAGAGGGCCGTCACAAGTTCCCGCAAGCTTCCCTGTATTTCTTCATAGTAAAGGCGGGTCGTCATGAGGCGGCAGCCGCAGTTGATGTCGTAACCCACACCGCCCGGGGAAATGATCCCGGTTTCCACGTCGAAGGCCGCCACCCCGCCGATGGGGAAGCCATATCCCCAGTGGACATCCGGCATGGCCAGGGAATAATTGACGATCCCCGGCAAATGGGCCACGTTGGCCACCTGTTTTTGACTTTCGTCGCTCCCCATGTCCCTGAGGAGGCGCTCGCTGCTGTAAATGATCCCAGGGACCCGCATCCCACCGGACTGGGGAACCTCCCACCGGCAATCATCGATCTTCTTCAGCATCTCCATCGCTCCCTCAAGGTTCTTTCCACCCGCTAAACAACTTCCCCTATTGCAGCTGCGGTCCGGGGTTTCTGTTGCCTGCCCTTCATGCCATATCAATATGTTGCGGCACGGAAAAGGGATAAAGTGGACACTCCTGGCACCGGGGCTGCTTTCGACAATAGTTTTTACCGGTATAAACGATCAGAGCATGGTATTGATTGAACAAAGCGACGTCCGCGGGAAGGTGATCCATAAAGAGGCGCTGGATTTCCCCGTAGGAAGACCGGGCGGCGACAATGCCATGACGGCTCAGGATACGACGGGTGTATGCGTCCACGACAAAGACCGGTTTGCGACCGGCATACAGGAGGATGCTGTCCGCCGTTTCGGCGCCGATGCCTTTGATCCCCAGCAATTTTTGCCGCAACATCGGGACATCCTCGGAAAACATGACATCCAAGGACCCACGGAACTCATCGCGAAGAAAGACCAAAAAGGCCTTGAGGCGCCGGGATTTGACATTGTAATACCCGGACGGACGGATCATCCCGGCAAGCTCACGCTCCGGAATATCCATCAGCGCCGTCACTGAAAGAAGGGCATGCCGCCTGAGGGCGGCAATGGCCGTCTCGACATTTTTCCAGGCCGTATTCTGGGTCAGGATTGCCCCGACAATGACTTCCAGAGGAGAATCGCCGGGCCACCAGTGAAGGTTTCCGAAGTGATCGTCCAGGATTTGATAAGTGTAGTCAAGCCATCGCGCCTTATCCACGACAGAATGCCTTCCCGGTGCTTATGTTTATCCGTCCGCCCATGGCGGCGGCAGAAAACGGTTTCCCCCCGGACCAACCCTACCGCCGTGCCGGCGTAAAGCGATCTTCAACAGACCGGGACCCGCCATCACACAAACGACGGGGACAGAGAAAAAAACTCTTTTCTACGGCGGCTTGCAAGCCTCCCCTTTATTTGCGCAGCGCGACGAAGAAGGTGGCCTGTCCCCTCTTGATGAGGAGCATCACGCTTCCACTGGCCGCCTTCTTGTTCACCTCCCGCAGGTAATCTTTTACCGAGGAGATCTTGACCTTGTTCACCTGCAGAACAACATCCTGGGGTTGAATACCCACTTCATCGGCTGGACTGCCCGGCTGGACGCGCATGACTATCACCCCCGTCTTTTTCGGGATGCCCAGATAGCGGGCGATTTCCGGGGTTATGTCACCAACGGCCAGTCCATAATGCTCGTATCCGCCCCGGCTGGATTGGGCAGTTTCCGGCCGATCCCGGCGTTCCGCCACGGTAACCTGAAAATTCATCGCCCGCCCGTCCCGGAGGACCGCAATGCCGACCTTGTCGCCCACGTGGAAAGAGGAGATCAGCAAAAGCAGTTCGTGCGTGTCTTTGATCTTCTTGCCGTTGATGGCCGTAACAATGTCCCCCGGCCGCAATCCCGCCAGATCGGCCGGATCGCCCTTGAAGACCTCGGTAATGATGGCGCCCCGGCGGTCTTTAAGCTGTAAAGAGCGGGCCATGTCCTCGGTAATGTCCTGGACCGTAACTCCCATCCATCCGCGGGTTACCTTACCCTTGGCCTTGAGGTCGGGAAGGATATTATTCGCCATGGCGATGGGAATGGCAAAGCCGATTCCCTGGCCCTGGGCCACGATGGCGGTATTGATGCCGATCACCTTACCCTCCATATTGAAGAGGGGGCCGCCGCTGTTGCCGGGATTGATGGAGGCGTCCGTCTGGATGAAATTGTCGTAAGGTCCAGCCCCGATGACCCGTCCTTTGGCACTGACGATGCCGGCGGTAACGGTCTGTTCCAAACCGAAGGGATTGCCGATGGCAATGACCCAGTCGCCGACCCGCAGCTTTTCGGAATCGCCGATTTCCGCAACCGGCAGACTGTCGCCAGCTTTGATTTTAATGAGGGCGATATCGGTCTTGGCATCCTTACCCACCACCTTGGCCTCATATTCACGGCCGTCGGACAGCTTGACCAGGATTTTGTCCGCCTGTTCGACTACATGGTTGTTGGTGAAGATGTATCCGTCGGAACTGATGATGAAACCTGAGCCAAGACTCTGCTGCTTGAATTCCCGGCGCGGCGAATCCCCAAAGAAACGCTCGAAGAATTCATCCCCGAAGTAGCGGTCGAAGGGCGTGCCGCCGAAGGGGGAACGATATCCTCCGCCTTTCATGACCTTGGTCGTACTGATATTGACCACGGCCGGCTTTACCTTTTCCGCAAGATCGGCAAAAGATCCGGGCGCCCGACTCCCATCCACCGGCGTTATGGCGGAAACCGGCATTACATCGGTCCCCGTGGGCACGAGGAATGAAGAACGCAGCACCTCGACCACGGACACGAGAAAGAAGCCGATCAGGCAGGCCAGTAAAAACATGAAAAAAGTCTTGCGATTTTTGCTTTCCATAAAAAAGGTTATTCCTCCCTCAGGACCCGGTCAATGAATTTGATTTTGTCGCGCCGTAACATAACTTTTCATAAAATTCAATGTGATTATCTCTATTCGCATCGGGATCGGGCCGGCAAATTTTCCCCTCCCCGCAAGGGTCGAAGGAACCGCTGCCCACAGGGGGCCGAAAGGCATGGTGGCATGGGAATTCCTAAGCATCGATACGTTCGGCCCGCACGGGGTTGGCAAGGGTGCCGATGCCTTCGATTGCTACGGAAATGCGGTCTCCATCCTTTAGAAACAGGGGGGGCACCCTGGTGAATCCCACTCCTTCCGGCGTCCCCGTGAGAATAACCGTTCCCGGAAGCAAGGTTAGGGATTTACTGAGGTTGCTGACGATGGTGGCAATATCGTAGATCATGCCGCTGGTGGAGGCGTCCTGAACGATCTGGCCGTTCAGGACGGTACGGACGGCAAGTTTGTTGGGATAGGGAAGTTCATCCCGGGTAACCAGACAGGGCCCCAGGGGACAGAAGCTGTCGAAGCTCTTGCCGCGGACCCATTGCCCCTGCTGCCTTTCGAACTGCCAATCCCTGGCGCTTACATCATTGGCGCAGGTGTAGCCCAGGACATAATCCATAGCCTCCGGCGGCGGTATATTCTTGCCCCGCCTGCCGATTACCACTGCAAGTTCACCCTCGTAGTCCACCTTCGCCGGTCCGGCGTCCGGGAGGAGGATCGTATCCTCGGGTCCGATAACGCTGGTGGAGGCCTTCATAAATACGAGCGGTTCGGGAATAACCTCGATTCCCGTTTCATCGGCGTGCCTTCGGTAGCTCAAGCCGAGGGCGAAGATATTGGGCGGCGGCAGCAGCGGAGGCAAAAGTTTATTGATTTTCACCACGGTCTCCGTGGGCGTCCAGGGGGCAAAAAGGTTTCCTTCCAACACCTCGAGCAAACCCTGATCCTCTTTATGGAGCTGTCCATAATAGCGCCGTCCGTCATCGGCAAGACAGTGGTAAATCTTCATCTTTCTGCCCTCCTTTTTCATGTTGTTAGACCTCTGAAAAATGGCTTCGCCGCAGCTAAGAAATCTTTTTCGCTTCTCAATGGGTAACGTATAAATCTTATTTATTACGAGTTGTTAAGTTCAATCAAGAAACGGCGAAAATCATTCGATTCGCTGCTTGCGAACCATTTTTCCGTGGTTAAGCAATAATTCTATAGGAATAGGAAATAGTAAAGCTAAGCTCTCGTCGTCGCCAAGGGATCAGAAAACCCACGCCCGGAGCGAGGACTCCCGCGCCGGGAAGTATAGGGGCATTTTCCTCCGCAGTCAAGACCTCCGACCGGATTTCCACGTCGAATCGTTCCTTGACAGATCAAAATCAAAAAAGTAGTTAAGATCCATAGCATTCGCCCTGAAAGAGCGGGAAATAGCATGACGAACTTTTTTGTTGGCCATATCGAAGTAAAATCGGTTTTCATGCTATGTCTTACTCCCCGTGATTACCCGATGGACGGGCAAAGACCGTCGGTCCGTTAATCATGATCCCGCTCCCCGATGAATTTTATAGAGGCATTACAAAACCCCGGGGCAAGCAGAAAATATATATAAAGAGGAGGAAAACGTATCGACGCCGGAGAAAAAGGTCTTCTCAAGCGCATCCACGATTCCGCCTGGGCATGGGACCTCTTCCAGGGTCCGATTTACAATCGCCTGATCGGCCCGGCGGCGGCGGACTATTTCTCTAACCTTGCCGGTCGGTTGGAAAAAGAAGTGAATGCCGGCGCTACTCCCGTACAGATCCTCGATGTAGGCGCGGGCGCGGGAACCATGGGTTTGCTGTTGGCCCGGACCCTCCCGTCGCCGGCGATTACCGGCATCGATTACTCTCCAGGACAGGTCCGGGCCGCCCAAGAGATGAAAAGAAAGTCCGGGCTTGACAATTGCCGTTTTCAGCTCGGCAATGCCATGGATATCCCCTTTGCCGACGAGAGTTTCGACTTGGTCATCAGCGTCAACTCCATCAAACACTGGCCCGACCCCGTGCGGGGGCTCGCGGAGATCAGGCGCGTCCTGCGGCCTCGATCCCGGGCCTTTATCGCCGAGGTGGACCGCAACACCTCCCCCGCGGGGCTGAGGGAATTTGCAGATAAGTACTGCGCCTGGTACGTCTGGCCGCCTGTAATGCGCTGGTGCCTTAGGAACGTCGTCTTCGGCAACAGCTACACGGCCGGAGAGGTGACGAATTTTGCCTGCAGGGCGGGTTTTTCCACCGTATCCCTCCAGGAGGTTCCCGGTCCGTTTTTCCTCATCGTGCTGACCAAATAATCCGCCTTGAGGCCCAGCCGGAAAGAATGATATATTCGGGCATGCTTAACGTCTTGGAAAGTATCGGCAAAAAAGGCCTTCAATCCACCCGGTCCCTCCGGGACGCCACGTCCTTTTCCTACCGGATCTTCGCCCGCCTTTTTGAACGCCGGGCATACAACAGCGCCGTATCCATGGTACTGATCAATCAGATTTACTTCACGGCGGTGCAGATCCTGCCGCTTTTTTTGACCGTGGCGGTCTGCCTGAGTATCGCCTTTGTCGGCATCATTGGAGAATATCTGCTTCGCATCGGCTTGTTTTCCTTTTTTGGCCGCCTGCTCATGGGTTTCATGGTCACGGAGATTGCCCCCTTCGTAACGGTGCTCCTCATCGCCCTTCGTTCCAGTTCGGCCATCAACGCCGAAATCGCCGTTATGAAGGTCAACAACGAACTCAATACCCTGGCGGTTTTTCGAATCGACATCATCAATTATCTTTTCCTGCCACGGGTAATCAGCGGCATCGTTTCCGTTGTCCTGCTTACCTGTCTGTTTGCCCTCATCGTCCTTACCTGCGGCTTGATTTACGCCGGCTTTTTTTTCAATATGTCCGCCGGCGATTATATCGCCGCATTATTGGAATCGACCAATTTTTTCGACCTTATCGCCATGCTCGTCAAAAGTGCCGTCTTCGGGTTCTTCATCGTCATGATCCCCATCCGCTATGGAATCCGGGCTACAAACGAACTGACCAGCATCCCCGTTGCGGTCTTGAACGGGATGGTAAATGTTTTTATCGCCATCGTCATCATCGAGGTGCTATCATTAGTCATCACACCCATGATCGCAAAATTGATCTGAATCTGAGGTTCTTCGACAGCGAAAAGCGGCTGAAGGAGGAATTGCACGCCTTTATGTCATGCCGTCATCAGGTCGGATTGGTGTCCCGGGAGGCGCCCTTGATCTCCAATCTCAGTGTCCTGGAAAATATCGCCCTTATCAGGCAATATCACAGCCGCCTATCCCGTTGCCGGGCCGAGGAGTTGGCCAGAAAATGCTTACGGAGACTGCAATTGGAAGATCTGGCGGGCAGGCGAAATCCATCGTTACGGGAGGAACAGCGTTTTTGCGTGATGGTGTTGCGGGCGGTGATGCTGGAGGATTCCATCCTGGTACTGGACCGGCCCTTTGAAATGATGCCGGCCCTGGGGGAATCACGCTTCCTTTACGACATTATTCACAAGGTGGCGGAGATGCATCGGGAATGTCACGTCTTCGATTACTTCCTGAACGAACGGCGATATATGGGAGGATCAGGCCATGAAGCTGAAAATAGAACATAAGGTGGGAATCTTCATCATCGTCACCGTTCTTCTCACCCTGGCCGGGCTCGCCTATATGGCTTATAAAAAAGGGCTTTTTCAGGCGGAAACGACCTACACCGTCTCTTCCCGCACCGGCGACGGCCTGTCGGTGGGCATGCCGCTGTACTTTTCCGGTTTCAAGATCGGCAAGGTGAAGGAACTGGAACTCAGTGGGGAGGGACTGGTGATGATCAAGATCTCCGTTCCCGATCACCACGGTAAATGGATTCGTTCCGACAGCAAATTCGTGCTGGAAAAACCCCTGATCGGTTCCGCAAAGCTTACGGTAGCCACCAAGAACATGTCGAGTGCGCCTCTGTCACCGCAAATGGTAGCCGTTTTGACGGAAGTCAACGATATCAATGACGCCATTCAAAGGGTCCAGCCGATTCTTGACCAGGTGGCGGCCATTACCGAAAATATCGCCGACATCACGGACAGACTGGCGGATCCACAAGGCGAAATGAGCAGAATATTGCAGCATTCCGAGAAGCTGACCGCATCATTGTCCGCCAAGGAATCCTTTCTGGAGATGGCCCTGGGGGATCGGAAAAGCGTTCAGGCGATTCACGCCTCCCTGCGGAACACCCGGCAAATAACCGATCAGGTAAATATTCTTCTGAAGAAGACCGATGAGGACATATATGGAAAGGACGGCATCCTGCCTCTGGTCACCAAGTCCCTGAGAGAACTGGTGGCAAATCTCGCCAAGGTCGGCGCCACCCTGGACAACATCACCAAAATAACCTCCGATGCCGCGGGCTCCACCAAGGATCTCAAGCTGTTGCGCAGCGATATCGACGCCACGGTAAATTCCCTGAACCGTCTCCTCGATGAACTGAACCAAAAAATGCCGTTCAAAACGGAACCGAAGATAAAACTGCCCTGAGGAAACCGGCCGGTTTCGTGCTCCGGGAAAAGACGGCCGTTGTTAAGCATGGTTAAGTGCATACATGTATAAATGACGGCCTTGACCGGCCTCATGGCAGGGAAAAACAGTTTAACAAGTCATGATTTCAGATTAAAATGCCTCTCTGGGAGCTGCCCTATGAATGCCAATAATATTAAGAAGATCTCCTTATGCTTTATCATCATGGCCCTGATCACGGGTTGTGCCGGTTCCAGAAACATCCCCGACTGGAACTATGCCGCATTCAACAGGCTGGAGGACTTCAAGCAGGCGGCTCTGGAGGGAAGGACAACCATCGCGGAGCTTCATTTTCAACGCGCGGTGGAGGAAATCAAAAAAAGCGGCGACCTGGCGTTGCTGGGCAGAGCCTATCTCAACCGCTATGCGGTCCAGACCGCCCTGCTGGAATCATTTGACGACGGGGAGTTCCAGAACATTCAAGCCGTGCATCCGGATCGGGAAAATGCCGCTTTTTTGGCGTTTCTAAAGGGATTTTTTGACCGGACCGACAGCAAGCTGCTGCCGTCCCCTTATGCCGCCGCCCAAAAAGACCTCCTGGAAGGGAATGCGAAGCATGATGTCCACAAAAGGGTCCGTCTTCTCCAGGATCTGAGAGAGACGCCTGACGATCTTTCCCGTCTGATTATCACCGGGCGATTGGTTCTGTCCGGATACGAAGAAGAGGAAATCCTTCAGGACGCCATGGAAATCGCTTCCCGGCGAGGGTGGAAGAAAGCCCTGTTAGTTTATCTTAACCGCCTGCAAATCTTTTATGAAGGCAGGCAGGAACACGGCAAGTCCCGCATTATCGGAGAGAGGATGAAGCTGATTCAATAACGACCCACGTCCCCTGGGGCGCCTTATCCTGGAGTAACTTGAGTTAAGTTACTCAGAAGGATTGCATTTTATCCGCGGAACTGGTTACACCCCATGCAGACCTGCTAATTTTTAGATCACCACCCTTCAAGGTAGGAGGCGGGGACGGGGAGGAGATTACGTTAAAATGTCCCCAAGTAGCCGGATATTTTAATTATTCCTTGTGCCCGCTTATGGGCATGAAAGCGCTTTGGTGGACGGTCGGCAACGGCGAACTTGTCATACCGGGACAACGCGCATGTGGCGGGTCCAACTGGTGTTTGTCCAAGAGGAATCTTCTTCCAAAGGCAACGCGGGTCTGGTGCCGAGGCCGCACTTACGGGCAAAATAGCGGTGAAAGGCAAGGTTGTTGGTCAATTCCGGATGAAATACCGTGGCCAGCCCTTCCGGGGTCTCCACCGCCGCGATATAATCCTCTGCCTGCCAGAGGATTTCCACCCCAGGGCCGACGCTCCTTATCTTTGGCGCCCTGATGAAGACCAGGGGAACGGGCACATCGGAGACCTTCGGGATGAGAGCGCTGCCGGTGAAGCTGTCCAACTGGCTTCCGAAGCCGTTCCGCTCGATTTCCATATCGATGAGACCCAGATGCGTCTTTTCCCCCGTTACCCGTGACGCGAGCAGAATGGCGCCCGCACAGGTGCCCCAGATCTTCACCCCCCGCCGGTAAGCGGACCTGATGGCCGCATCGAGGCCGAAAATTACCAGAAGTCTGGCCAGACAGGTGCTTTCGCCGCCGGGAATGATCAGCCCCTGGAGATCGGCAAGATCGGATCGATCTTTGACCCGCCGGGCGGACACCCCTAACCGGTCCAGGTGATCGAGATGTTCCACCACGTCTCCCTGCAAGTCGAGAACCCCGATCATCACCGGCAATGCCTTTTACCAGCCTCTTCCGGCGAGGAGTTGATTTTCCGGAATGGAGCCGATTTCCAGTCCCGGCATGGCCTCGCCGAGATACATGGACGCCTCCAGGATCTTCCGCGGGTCCTGAAAATAGGCCGTCGCCTTGACAATGGCCCGGGCCCGCCGGGCGGGATCCGCGGATTTGAAAATTCCGGAGCCGACAAAAATGCCGTCGCACCCAAGCTTCATCATCATGGCGGCGTCGGCGGGCGTGGCAATGCCGCCGGCGGCAAAGTTTACTACCGGCAAACGGCCCAGTTCCCGGACCTGCAGGGCCAATTCGTAAGGAATCCCATTCGCCTTGGCAAAGCCCGTCACCTCTTCCCGGGGCAGTCCTGCCAACTGGCGGATCTCCCGATTCATGGCCCGCATATGTCGCACCGCTTCAACGACATTGCCCGTACCCGCTTCCCCTTTCGTGCGGATCATGGCCGCCCCTTCCGCAATGCGACGCAGGGCTTCACCCAGATTGCGGGCGCCGCAAACAAACGGAATGGAAAAAGCAGTCTTGTCGATGTGGCATTCTTCATCGGCGGGGGTCAGGACCTCACTCTCGTCGATGTAGTCGATTTTCAGGGCTTCCAGGATCTGCGCCTCCACGAAATGTCCTATCCTGGCCTTGGCCATGACGGGAATGGAGACGGCCTTTTTGATTTCCGCAATCATGGCGGGATCAGACATGCGCGCCACCCCCCCCTGGGCCCGGATGTCCGCCGGCACCCGCTCCAGGGCCATAACGGCAACAGCGCCCGCATCCTCGGCGATCTTTGCCTGTTCGACATTGGTGACGTCCATGATGACGCCGCCCTTGAGCATCTGCGCCAACTGAACGTTCAATTCATACCTTTTCTTATCCACCTTATCCAAGCCTCCCTAATTCGTTTCTTTATTTCAAGATGTATGACAAACCAAGGGTCTCGTCAAGAGCAATTAGCGGCATGAAATTACCTTTGACATGGATAGAAATTTGTGACAGGAATTTTCGCCAGTTGGCATTTTGCGAAGATACGGGCAAACACCGGGATGTTCTGGAGCCGGTCTTGTCTTACCCGTGCAAAGCAGTCAAAAAGATAGCGAGGAGGGCCTATGGAAATCAATAAAAAGATGGTTGAGGATGTTTTGATCGTTTCCGTCAGCGGCAGAATCGATGCCGTTACGGCGCCCGATTTTGAAAAAAATCTCATGGAATCCATCGGCGCCGGGGAAAAAACCTTTCTACTGGCGATGGATCATTTGGAATATATCAGCAGCGCCGGCCTGCGCAGTATTCTCGCTATTGCCAAGGTTTTGAAGACCAAGGAAGGAAAACTGGTCTTTGCCGGTCTTCAGGGCCCGGTCAAAGACGTGTTCAAAATATCCGGTTTCGGATCGATATTCACTATCTTCGATACCGAGGCAGAGGCTTTGAAACAGCTTTAAACCGGTTTGATATTTATGGATACCCCAACCGGCATTGTTGTTCCCGCCCAGCTTGCCTATCTGCAAAAAATGCTTGATTTTGTCACCTCGTTCACGGAAGAGGCGGGATTCGATCTCAAAAGAATCCGCGAGATCGAGCTTTGCGTGGAAGAAATACTGGTGAATATTTTCAATTACGCCTACCCCGCCACAACCGGAGATGTGGCTTTGGTTTTCCAGCCCGGTCCGGAGGACACTCTGGAGATCCGGATCCAAGACACGGGAATACCTTTCAATATCCTCTCCGTCAATGATCCCGACATAAACGCGGGCATCGACGAGCGCCAGATTGGGGGACTGGGAATTTTTTTTGTCCGGCAGCTCATGGACCGAGTAGAATATCGGCGGGATCATGACCGGAACATACTTTCCCTGTTCGTCAAGCGGCCGCATTCATGAGAACTCTCCGGTGGATGAAGAAACTATGACCATCAACAATCTATACCCTAAGAGGATTTGTTTCATGGGGAAAAGAGTTATCGTCTTCCTGATCGGGTTGGTTTGCTGTGGCATGGCCTCGGTGGCCGCCGCGGAAGAATCTTTGGACGCATCGCTTAAGAAAAACTTCCCCCAATTGCATTACGAGTCTCTACAGCCTTCGAACATCAAGGGATTGTACGAAGTTGAGACGGCCCGCGGCATCGTCTATTACGCCCCGGATGCCAAATGCCTGATCATCGGAAACATCTTTTCCATGGAAGGGAAAAACATCACCCGGCAGCGCCACAACGACAAGATCCTGGCGCGGGCGAGTAACCTGCCCCTGGCTAAAGCCCTCAAGGTCGGATCCGGCCGCCGCACCATAATCGAGATTACGGACCCGGACTGTCCCTACTGCCGGAAAGCGGCCCAGGCACTGTCCGGGAAAGACGATTTAACACGCTACATTTTTTTCTATCCCCTCTCCAAATCTTCGGCGGATAAGGTACGTCATATCCTCTGCGCTCCGGACCCCCAGGAGGCTTATAAGGAAAGCTATCGGGGTCTCCTTGATAAAAAGACTCTGGTTCTCTGCGAACGAGCGGCGGTACAGGAACTTATGAAGACCCATCAGGAACAGGGCCGCCGGCTCGGTGTCGAAGGCACCCCATATTTTATCATCGACGGTCATCATATCGTCCCCGGCGCCGATATCCCCGTCATCGAAAAACTTCTTGCCGTACCGATGGAAAAGAAATGAAAACCGGCGACCCGCAGGCACTCTTTCAGCACCTGATAGTCCTTTGCAAAGAGGTGTCGGAAGGGGAATACCGGGATATGGGAGAGCTATTCGAACTTACCAAAGCGCAACTGTATCCGCCCCTGGTGACTGAACTCGCGGAATCTTTCGGAATGATGACCGTAAGGCTGGAAGCGAGGGAGTATCTTCTGGAAGAGGTCATTACCGACCTGAAACAGATCCAGCAGGAACTGGCGGCAGCCAAAGAGGCTCTGGCCAGGGAAAACGTCAGTTTGAAGCATTCCCTCAAGCGGTCCCTTCAACCCACGCCGATCCTCGGCGCCAGTGCCGCCGTCCTGGATCTTCTGAGGAAGATTGACCGGATCGCCGACACGCCGGTGAACGTCCTCATCACCGGTGAAACGGGAACGGGCAAGGAACTCGTTGCCCGAACCATCCACGATAAAAGCGCCCGGCGCGGCCGGCCTTTCATCGCGCTGAACTGCACCGCCATCCCGGAGTCGATCTTCGAGAGCGAGATCTTCGGCATCGAAAAGGGCGTCGCCACCGGGGTGGAGAAGCGGATCGGGAAATTGGAACAGGCCCAGGGCGGGACCATCTTTTTCGACGAGGTGGGCGACATGCCCCTGGCGGCCCAGGGAAAGATCCTCCGGGTCATCGAGGATCGCCAGGTGGAACGCATCGGCGGCAGGACCTCAATCCCCGTGGATATCCGTATTGTGGCGGCTACCAACAGGAATCTCAAGGAACGGATCGGCAAAGGTCTTTTCCGGGAAGATCTTTATTACCGGCTGAATGTCGTCAATCTCCATATCCCGCCCCTGCGGGAGAGGCCGGAAGACATTACCCTTCTCCTCGACTTTTTTTCTGAACGGGGGGCAAGAATGATGGGCCGGACACCGCTATCCTTTTCCCCGGAAGTTAGGGAGCGCCTGTGCGCCTATTCCTGGCCGGGCAATGTCCGCGAATTGGAAAACGAGGTGGAGCGGGCCATCGCCCTCACTTCCGGCAGCGAAATCAACTATGGCGACCTTTCGGAAAACATCCTCGGATACGGTCCGGAAGAGAAGCTCGACAGTCTCCTGCCGCCGGTGAAAAGGGCGGAACGTCTTCTGCTTGAAAAGACGTTGCGGAGCGTCAAGGGCAACAAGTCCGAGGCCGCGCGCCTGTTGGGTCTCAGCCGGGAGGGACTGCGCCGCAAGCTTCTCCGCTACGAACTGAAATGACTCTCCCCTGGCAGGAGTTAGGGATATCTTCGGGCTTCAAGCATTAGCTAACATGAGCCCTCCGGCCAGCCACTGCCTCACCAGACAGGAGTCTGTATTTTTATGCGGGTGAATATACCCCACCGCGTTGCCTTAAACTTTTGTATCATAAGTTCGTCATCTCTGACAGCATCCCCATAAAAGCTGAAATTCCGCAAGATTCTCTGTTTGGCAACTTTCGATAATCATCAGACGCAAATTTTCAAAAACGGCTGATTGCCGATTTGTCTCTCTTTGATCATCCATCTTGACAGTCCTT
>CAZNDG010000022.1:0-33159 GCA_964571695.1 uncultured Syntrophus sp. | reverse complement strand
CCGTCGGTCTCGGCGGATTATAGGCACCGGCAAGATATAAGTATGCCGCCAGCGACCTAATCGGTGGCTTTCCGGGTGGCAAGACTTCGGACAATGCCCCTTGCCCTGCTAAATGGAGGAAACAATCAAATTTTCACGTCCGCTCACAAAACATTGTCCGTTCGCATAATGTGCCGGGCCTTCGCCCCCATCCCACACCCCGGACCATGTCAGGGGATCAGTCGGGATTTAATTCCCCCCAGGCAATACTATCCCCGTCCTACAAATCTGCCCCGATCGTCACTGCCGCCCGGGATCGTTGCCGCAGGTCGGACAAATACCTATGCGGCTGCCGCCGGATGCATGGCGCTTCTTTCCTCCTCCTTCCCAACGGCATTTCATCGCTCTGCCGATAGAAAAACACGTGGCGTTCGATTATCATCGTGTTGAAAAGAAAACCGGTCAAGAAAGGGACAGACTGCCATGATAACGGCCAAGACATTGGAACGGATCGAGTTCAATCCCCAGTTGTATCTCCTCGGGCACACGATCGCCCGGCGACGCACCGCGGAGACCGTTCCCAGGAGAAACATCGCCCTTTGGGCCGCCGGGCACTGATGCCCATGGACGGACAACGACAGCGTCGCCGCACGGAGAGAAAAGACGGCACCAAAAAGGATCGACCCTCAAGATGGGCGGGATATGGATTGACCGGACAAGCTCTCCAGGGATATGGGAAGAATAAGATCAGCACGGCGCCAGTGCGAAAGATCCGGCACCTTTATTCGATATCCCCCCGGCTCGCCGGCGCCGGCCTGTCCCGTTTCAGGTGACGTACGCCTCCAGCCCCGGCAATAACGACATCCGTAGCCAGATCGAGAAACAGTCCATGTTCCACCACCCCGGCATGGGTCTTGATTTTCGCCGCCAGTTCACGAGGATTGAGAATCTCGTTGAAATTGCAGTCGGCAATGAGATTTCCCTGATCGGTATGGTAGAGGCTCTTATCGGCATTCCGTCGGATCCGTATCTTGGCGCCGAGGGATTCCAGAAAGAACACATGAGTGTTCCAGCCAAAAGGGACAATCTCCACGGGCAAATGGCGTTGTTTGCCCAGGAACGGAGAGCACTTGCTCTCATCGAGGACAATGACCACGCGGCGACTTGCCTGGGCGACGATCTTTTCCCGGAGCAGCGCCCCGCCGCCACCTTTGATGAGATTCAACTCGATATCCACTTCGTCGGCGCCGTCGATGGTAATGTCCATCAATGGGTGTTTTTCAAAGGTGGTCAACGGCATCCCGGATTGCAGGGCCTCCTCCTCCACTTGCAGGGAGCAGGGAATGCAGAGGACATTCTTTATCTCTCCCGATTTCAACCGTTCGGCCAAAAAACGGACGGCATGAATGGCCGTGCTGCCGTGACCGAGTCCAACCACCATGCCCGAGGCGATAAGTCCCACGGCATGGGCTGCGGCCTTTTTTTTCAGCTCCGTTATGTCCGCTTGCATATGAATCCCTCCTTTGATTATGAGATGTTGTGTTGAAATTTTCTTCTTTTACCAATGGTCTTCTTGTGGGAAGAGGGCCAGTACGAACAGTAACCAGCTCCGCTGATTTCAGGGCATTTTTCGTTCACCGCGGCGCCCGCTCCTGCCGGGAGGCTGAAAACTCGGTGTTTCACATGAAACATTTACTGATTATCTTTAAATATAAATCACTTGGAGCATGTTAACATCAGCGAGAACTATTGTGAGACGAGGAGAAATTGATCATCCGGGAGCTATCGGCCCTTGGCTAAGAATTGTACTTTTAAAGGCTTTCCTTGTCAACATACTTTCGCGCCGAATTATTTTTGCCGATGCAATGAGGGCTTTGCGTAACCGTGTAAAAATGGTTCGCAAGCAGCGAATCAAATGTTTTTCGCCGTTTCGTGATAGAGATTAACTCCTCGTAAAGAATAAGATTTATACGTTAACTATTGAGAAGCGAAAAGATTTCTGAGCTGCGGCGAAGCCATTTTTCAAACCGGACATAGTAATGCCAATCCCTTCCCGAAGGGAGGCGGGATACAGACGGAAGGGAGGGGTTTCTTGATCCGCAGGGCATGGAGTTCGCCGCGCCGTTTCCGTACCGTAGTCAGCTCTGTTCCCCTACGGCGATTACCGAACCGGCGCAATTCCAGTCTGGATAAAGCTGACAGAGTTAAATGACTATAAAGGGGATCTCCCTGTCGGCGTTCAGCATTTAGGGGGCGGATGGGTCCTGAGTATTGCCTGCGCTGCGCCTCTTGCGTAAATATATATCCATCCGTTTCATCTAAAAATGCTTTCCTGTGCGCTTGACTTCCGTAACCAATTAATTTCCTCCCCTTCAGGGGAAGGATTAAGGTGGGGATGGGTCTATTATTCATCCCCTTTGTTACGGCCTGCCGTAAGGTGTGTTTCATCCCGGAAGCAGCTCATCCGCCGCCAAAAAAAGGTCGGCATATTTCCTCATGTCTTGATTCTCAAAACCTTGGCACCGCGGATCCGCCGTTCCTTGAGTTCCAGCAGGGCCGCATTGGCCTCGGCGAGGGGATATTCCCGAAATTCGGGCTTGAGAGGCACGGCGGCGGCCAAAGTGAGAAATTCCTTTATATCCACGCGCGTTACGTTGGCCACACTCTTGATCTCCTTTTCCATCCAGAGATGGTGCGGATAGTCCAAATCCGTTAGGAGGTGCCGGTCTGTTCCCTCTTTTCGAATGGCATTGATGACCAGTCGCCCCCCGCTTTTGAGATTTCCCAACGCGGCGACGACGGGGCGCCAGGCCGGCGTGGTATCGATGATGGCGTCGAGCGGTTCCGGAGGCGCCGCTTCTGTGTCGCCCGCCCAGTCCGCCCCCAATTCCCGGGCAAAGATGCGTTCTCTCTCACTCCGGGCGAAGATGAAAACCGCCACTGTCGGGTAGAGATAGCGCACCAGCTTCAAAACCAGGTGGGCGGAGGCCCCGAAACCGGTCAGACCAAGAAATTGACCGTCCCGCAGGCCCGTCAGGCGCAGGGAACGGTAACCGATGGCACCGGCACATAGGAGGGGTGCGGCCTCGCCATCGGTAAAGCTCTCCGGAACGGCCACTGCAAACCGCCCCCGGACCTTCATAAACTCCCCGTAGCCTCCGTGGGCGTCCCGACCGGTGGCCCGGAACTCCGGACAGAGGTTCTCCCGATCCGAGCGGCACCAGGCGCATTCTCCGCAGGCCGAATAGATCCAGCCCACCCCGACGCGGTCTCCAAGCCGCCATTCCGTTACGGCGTCGCCTTTCTCCACCACCCGTCCCACAACCTGATGACCGGGAATCACGGGGAAAAAGGGTGGTGCCGTCCGTCCTTCGATTTCATCCAGTTCGGTATGGCAGACCCCGCAGGCGCCGACTTCAATGACAATTTCCTCAGGCCCCGCTTGCGGCGGCTCCGTTTCCACCAGCGCCAGGGGCCGCCGGTCCGTTTTCAGATCGCAGATCCTTGACAAATAAAGGGCCTTCATAACTTTTCCCCCTTAGTCAGAAAATGCATCTGCACGATCTCCCTATAAACATTTTTCATCTTTCGCGGGTGTTGGACAAACATGACCATTCATTTGAAACTATCCTTTTTCGGCCTTATATCCCCACCTTGAAGAACGGGGTTTGACGGCCTTCTCTGATATATCCTGACCCGTGGCGGGGGCAGCGCCGCCCGCGTAAATATAAGCCGCCTCGCTCTCTGGAGCGTTTCCATCTCCCCGATCGTTTCCTGTCGATTCTCCCCCCCGCCGGCCATAACCCTAATTTGCTGTTAACCCTCCCGACCGGTAGCGAGGCGATGTCCGGCCTTACGCCCGGCCCCGATACCGCAGGGCGAGGACCGTTATGTCGTCCGACTGGGGTTCCTGTCCCGCAAATGCCTTAACCGCGCCAAAGACGCATTCCACCAGGGCTTCGGGATCTCGGCCCGGACAGGCGGCCAGGGTCTTCAACAGCGCCGCGTCGGAAAAGAACTCCTTGCGTTCATTCATGGCCTCCGTAACACCGTCGGTATAGAGCAAGAGGGTATCGCCGGGGTTCAAATCGAGCCGCAGGGTCTCGTAGCGGGCATCTTCCATGATGCCCAATAGGAATCCCTCGGGTGAATTGAGCCAACCGACCTCCCCGCCCGCGGAGAACAGCACGGGAAGATTGTGTCCGGCATTGGAAAACAGGAGTTCTCCGGTCTTGATATTCAGGATCCCGCAACAGACGGTGACGAACATGGAGGAGTCGTTATCCTTGCAGAGTTCCTGATTTACCTGTTCCAGGGCGTGGGATGGGAAGACGGACTGACCGGCTATGCCCTTGATCAGGGTCTTGGTCACCGCCATGAACAATGCCGCCGGGACCCCTTTTCCCGAGACGTCGCCTATGGAAAAGAAGACATGATCGTCATCGACGAGAAAGAAATCATAAAGATCGCCGCCCACCTCTTTCGCGGGCTCCAGAGCGGCGAAGATGTCGAATTCCTCCTTTTCCGGAAAGGGCGGGAAACGCTTGGGGAGGAAGCTCATCTGTATTGTCCGGGCGATCTTCAGCTCGCTTTCGATGCGCTCCTTGGCCGCGGTGGTTGCGGCAAGATTGCTGATATATTCCTTCAGGGCCACCTGCATGTTCTGAAAGGAATGGGAGAGGGCCGCCACCTCGTCGTGAGAACGGACCGCGGGCACCTCCACCTCCAGATTTCCCTTGGCGATCTCCCCCGCCTTGTCGGCAAGGATCCGCAGGGGTCGGGTGATCGTCCCCGAAATCACGAAGATGACGATCAGCAGGGCAAGAAAGCCCGCGCCGCCGATACCGAGAATAACGGCCCTGAGCCTGTTGATCCCCGCAAAGAGTTTATCCTCCGGGAAGACCACCCCGATGGACCAGCCCAACGTCGGCAGCGGTGCGTAGTACATCCAGGCCGCCTGGTCGGCGAACTGGCTCTTCACGGTCACGAACCCCTTCCCACCCCGGGTCATCTTCCGGCCGATGTCTCTTAAGTCCTCATCATTGTTGGCCTCGGCAATGCTGAAGATACTTTCCCGCATGATGTAGTCCTTCCGCGGGTGGGAGACGAAAACCCCGTTGCGGGAGATGAGAAAGGAATAGCCGGCCTGATGCGGGGTGAGCTTCTCGATGATTTCCATGAGCCATTCCAGGGAGATGTCCGCCGTCACGATCCCCGTGAAAACCTTCTCCCCCCCCCGGTAGGTATAGAATGGAACGGAATAAGTGGACATCATGATGTTTCCCGCTCCTTCGTCGAAGTAAGGTTCGCTCCAGACGGCCTTGCCCAGTTCTTTGGGGATTTGGTACCAGTCCCAGTAGAAATACTGGTATTCCTCGTTTCCCAAAAACGACGGCACCAGCCCGCCGTACTTACCCCGGCAGATATAGGGGGCAAAATACAGGGTCTCTTCAGCAAAGGCATGGGGTTCATAGGCAACAGCGGAACCGAAGATCTCGGGGTTGGTCTGGAGCAGATCGATGATCTGCTTCTGCAGGGCCGGCAAGGTCGGCTTCCCGCCCTGAAGATTGCGGGCCAGATAGGAGGGAACCTTCTCCACGCCTCCCAGGATCACCTCGATCTTGCTCACCGTGGCCAGGGTCACCGCTTCGGCATTCCTCTCCACATTGGCGAGGATCTCATTGCGAAAGTAATAGGAACTGTAGCCGAAGGCGGCGACGAAGATCACCGCCGTCGCAGTGAGGATGAAGAGCGACATCCGGAAGGCCAGGCCTCCCCGACCTGCATCTTTAAGGTTTTTCCAGACAAGGGGCATAGAACTCACCGAAGGGGGTGATGGTCTTGATGAGGCCGTTTTTCCGCAACTCACCGGCCACAGTCTCGTAATCGCCGGGATTGAGGGCGCCGATAGGGATCCTGGCCTCCCCCGGCTGAATCAGATCCTTCATCCTTTTGAGCATCCACTGCTGGTGGACCCGGTTGCCGCCCGTATGGGCCTCGTTGATATATTTCATCACGATGTCCGTGGCCTCCTCCGGATGGGCGAAGGCGTACTCCCACCCCTTGCGGGTGGCCCGGACAAACCGGCAGCAGCCTTCCCGATCCCGCTCGAAGGTCTCCTTGAGGACATAAATCCCGTCTTCGGGAAAGTTGAGGCCGTGCCGGTCAAAAAAGAAGGCCGTCAGCTCGTCCTCGTTGACGCCGGCGTTGATGATGGTGTGATACTCGTTGTACCACATGGCGGAGGCGGCATCGACACCGCCGCGCAAGAATAGATTGACGGTCGCCCCCTGGACGACGGTCTTGACGTTCAGGCCATACTTCCGGAAAAAGGCCTGGGGCTGAACCTGGAAGTTCGGCCACAGGCTGATCTTTTTGTGGTTCAAATCCGCCGGCTTGGTGATCCCCCGCTCCTTTTTCGCCACGAGGATGAAACCGGAACGCTGCATGATCTGACCGATATTGAGGAGGGGAATCTGCTTGTCCCGCTGCTGGATGGCCTCGGAGAGGAACATGGTGGTAAAGTCCGCCCGCCGTTCCGCCAGCATGGCGGCGGCGGGGGCATCCGGGCCCCCTTTGAGGATCTTCAGGTCGATGCCCTCTCCCCGGTAAAATCCCTTTTCATAGGCCACATAATAACCGGCGAACTGTGCCTGGGGCAGCCACTGGGGGAGGAAGGTCATGGTCCGGAATTCCGCGGCCCCGGGTGGGACCGCCCAGAGAAAAACGATCAGCAACACCGCGGCCGCGACAAGAAAACCGCCCCGGCCGGCGTTCCCCCTGCCGCCCCGATGTGCCACCCGTACCGGCGCGCTTGCTCCCTGTAAACCAGGATGCCGGCCTCTTTTTCGCTTCCCTTCCATGGCCTCCCCAGCCGCGTAAGTTGTGTATATAGAGGTATCAGGAGCCATTGCTCACCATTGTTGGTGCCCCCATAAAAAGGTGCAAATGACTCGCCCCTTCCAGGGGAGAGCTGAGGTGGGGATGTGTTTTGTTACGTAAATATAAATGATTACCCCATCCCCCATTTCGTCACTCCCGTACAGGCGGGAATCAAGAATAATTTGAAACACCGGATGTCGGGTCAAGTCCGGCATGACGAATCGATCTTGTCTAAGGTCCCGCAAACCTCCTGACTGAGCTCCGTTTAAAATTCCATAGAGATTAAGCATGTTCAGGAGATACCGGCTTCACCATTCCCTCCGCACCTTGACGCCCCGTTCGTGCAAATACTCCTTCATTGCACCGATGGAATAGGTCCGGTAATGGACGATGGAGGCGATCAGGGCGGCATCGGCCTCTCCCCGGGTCAGGACCGCGTAGAGATGTTCCGGCCTCCCCGCCCCCCCGGAAGCAATTACGGGGATCCCCACCGCCGCGGAAACCAGGCAGGTCAGGTCGTTCTCATACCCTTCCTGGGTGCCGTCGGTATCGATGGAATTCAGGCAGATCTCCCCGGCGCCCCGGCGTTCCCCTTCTTTTGCCCACTGCAGGGCATCCCGCCCTGTATAGATCCGGCCTCCATGGATCACGATCTCATATCCCGACGGGATCTCCGGACGGGCGGCGACTTTCTTGACATCCATCCCCAAAACAACGCATTGACTGCCGAAGGCACGGGCGCCTTCATCTATGATATCCGGGTTTTTCACCGCTTCGGAATTGACGCTCACCTTTTCAGCCCCGGACAGGATCACGGCGCGCATGTCCTCCACGCTACGAATGCCTCCCCCTACGGAAAAGGGGATGAAGATCGTTTCCGCCACCCGGCGGACGACTTCCAGCATGATGTTCCGGCCATCCGAGGAGGCGGTGATATCATAGAAAACAATCTCGTCGATCCCCTGCTCGTAATAGATCCGGGCGGCCTCCACCGGATCGCCGATATCCATATTGCCCTGGAATCTGATCCCTTTGGTCAGTTTTCCATCCCGAACGTCCAGACAGGCGATGATCCTTTTACTGAGCATCGGCGCCTCCCCAGCGGCAGAAATTGGCCAGGATCCGCAGCCCCGGGGCACCGCTTTTCTCCGGGTGGAACTGCACCGCAACCAGATTCCGGTGGGCAAGGGCGGAGCAGAAACGAAGGCCGTATTCCGTTCGGCCCAGAATGTGAGCCGTATCGGCGGGTTCGGGATAAAAGGAATGGACGAAATAATATTCCGCCGCCACCGGCAAGCCGGCAAAGACGGGATGGGGGCGGTAAAATTCCACCCGGTTCCAGCCCATATGGGGGATCTTCAGTACCCTTTCCCCTTCCCGCAGGCCGTGGGGAAACCGGCGGACCCGGCCCGGCGCCAGGCCCAGGCAAGGGGTGTCATTTTCCTCGCTATGGGAAAAGATCACCTGGGTGCCGAGGCATATCCCCAGCAGGGGCGTACCGGCGGCAAGGCATTCCCGGAGCCAGGTGTCCATCCCCAGACGGCGGAGGTTGGTCATGGCCTCCCCGGCCGCCCCCACGCCGGGAAAGATGATCCGGTCGCATCGGGCAAGCTCGCGCGGATCGGCGGTAACCGTCCAGGACTCGCCCAGGTACTGGAGGGCCCGGGCGACGCTGGTGAGGTTGCCCGCCTTATAGTCTATGATTCCTATCACTTTTTAAATCCTTCCCGGTATCCGTGCGGACCCGGACGCCTTTTTTACGACGCCGCCCGCAACCGCCGCCCAAGCTAAACTATTTGCCTTAAAAATACAAATGTTTATTGTTTGACCTTTGGCGATGTCGTCATTGCCTGACTTCCCGGGGGAGGCAATTCCGAGTCTGTCCTTGAAAATATTTGCAAATCATGTCAAACGAACTCCCAGGCGGTTGCGGCGGACCGCCGGTCAATGATCGGGCCGCCGTCGCGTAACCCCGAATACCGACCGGGCTCGGGAAACGATACCGGCTGGAACGGAAAGCCGCCCTTTATGCCGGCTGTAAGGAGACGCGGATCGAACTTGAAACGCATTGAGCAATGATGATCGAAGCCAATCTCACGGACCTGCAGGGTCTCCTGGAACATATCACCTATTTCAACGAAGAGACCGGATACGCCATCATCAAAGTCAAAGTCTCCGGGCATAAGGATCTGGTCGCCTGCGTCGGCAATCTCATCCGCCCCACCCCCGGCGAAATCGTCGCCATGAAGGGGGAGTGGGCCAACCACGAGAAATACGGCCGGCAGTTCAGGATCGTCATCTGCGAGACCAAGACCCCTGCCTCGGTTTACGGGGTGCAGAAATACCTCGGCTCGGGTCTGATCAAGGGCATCGGCCCTGTAATGGCCAAGCGGATCGTCGGCAAATTCGGCCGGAAGACCTTGGAGATCATCGAAAACAAAACTGAGCGGCTCAAGGAAATACCCGGGATCGGCGAAGGAAGGATCGCCATGATCCGCAAGGCCTGGAACGAACAGAAGGAGATCCGTACCGTCATGCTCTTCCTCCAGACCCACGGTGTCAGCGTGGGCTTCGCCGCCAAGATCTTCAAGCAATACGGCCGGGAAGCGATAAAAATCGTTCAGGAAAATCCCTATCGCCTCGCCGCGGACATCTTCGGCATCGGTTTCATCACCGCCGACCGGATTGCGGAAAAGCTGGGTCTGCCCAAGGAATCCCTCGTTCGCGCCGAGGCGGGCCTTCTTTACGTCCTGAATCAACTGGCCGAGCAGGGACACGTTTTCGTCCCCGAACCGATCCTCATCCAGGAGGCAATGAACATCCTCGGCATCGAGGCGGGCCTCATCGCCGCGGCGCTGGAGACCCTGACGGCGGCGCGGACGATCGCCGTGGAAAACCGGGGGGATACGGAACCCCGGGCCATCTACGGACTCCCCTTTTACCTCGCGGAAAGCCAGACCGCCTCCCGTCTCAAGGCCCTAATTGCCTCCCCCAAGCAGGTCCGGAAAATCGACGCCGACAAGGCCCTGGCCTGGGTCCAGGAGCAACTGGCCATTGCCCTGGCGGAAAAACAGATCGAGGCCGTGCGGACAGCCGTGGAAAACAAGGTCATGATCATCACCGGTGGCCCCGGCACGGGCAAAACCACGATCATCAACGCCATCCTGAAGATCTACGGCACCGTCCGGACGAAGATCCTCCTTGCCGCCCCGACGGGTCGGGCGGCGAAAAAAATGGCCGAGGCCACGGGCTGGGAAGCCAGGACGATCCACCGCCTGCTCGAGTTCAGTCCCCTCAAGGGGGGATTCCAGAAGCACGAGCACTCCCCCCTGGACTGCGATATCCTCATTATCGACGAGGCTTCGATGATCGACATCATGCTCATGCACCATCTCCTGAAGGCCGTTCCTCCGCGGGCAACCATGATCCTCGTCGGCGATGTGAACCAGCTTCCCTCCGTCGGGCCGGGCAACGTCCTGAAGGATATCATCGAGTCAGGGGCGGCGCCGGTGGTGGAACTCCGGGAGATCTTCCGACAGGCCAAGGCGAGCTCCATTATCGTCAACGCCCACCGGATCAACCAGGGCCTTCTTCCGGAAGCGGAAACCACGCCGGGAACGTTGTCGGACTTCTACTTCATCCACCAGGAAGAGGCGGAAAAGGTATTGGCAACGGTACTTACCATGGTCAAGGAGCGGATTCCGAAACGGTTCCACCTCCATGCCGTCAATGACATCCAGGTGCTGAGCCCCATGAACCGGGGGGTGGTGGGGGTGACGAACCTCAATGCGGCCCTTCAGGAAGCGCTGAACCCCGGCGAAGGGGGCATATCACGGGGTGGCAACACCTTCCGGAACCATGACAAGGTCATGCAGATCCGGAACAACTACGATAAGGAGGTCTTCAACGGCGACATCGGCCGGATCTTTAACGTCGATACGGAAGGGCAGGAATTGAAGGTCCATTTCGACGACCGTTTCGTGACCTATGATTTTTCCGAACTCGACGAACTCGTCCCGGCTTACGCCGTGACCGTCCACAAAAGCCAGGGCTCCGAATATCCCGCCGTGGTAATCCCCCTGCTCACCCAGCACTATATGATGCTCCAGAGGAATCTCATCTATACCGCCGTGACCAGAGGGCGGAAACTGGTCGTCGTTATCGGGACGAAGAAGGCCCTGGCCATCGCCGTTAAGAACAACAAGCAGCAGCAGCGCTATTCCCTCCTCAAGGAACGGCTGCTGATGCCGGAGGCGGCCCGATAGCCCCGGGACGGATCGGCGCGGCGTCTCCGAACCGTGCGGCCCTTTGGCCTTTGGAGCCCGATATTCCATCCCGCCCCAGACCGGGCGTTCTCCCGCCGCCGTCGCCAAAGTCAGGTTCGAGGTTCAAAGGACCTTTTCTCCGCGGGCCTACGCGCCGGAGACACGTAATCCCCGGCGGTGCCTTCAGATTTGTTCGTATCGCTCCGGCGTGAACCTGGGGGTGCAAACGGCCAGGAAGATCAGGTCTTCCGGGCCGGTGCTCGTGATACGCTGGCGTACGCCGGGGGGAATGACGACCACGGCTCCCGGCGCCACCGGTGTCGGCGCCAGGTCCCCCACCTCCACCAAGCCGGCGCCCTCCTGGACGATATAGCGCTCCCAGCTCCCCCGCACGCGATGCCATGCCGTCGTCACCCCCGGCGCCACCCGGGCCCGGGCCACGGACACCCCTTCATCTTCCGGCGAATTCCACAGCTCCCGGATGAAGCAACGCTCATCGGTATAGTACTCCTCCGGACACAGATTTCTGATCATGGCGCCCTTCATGAACCAACCTCCTCAATAATTATGATCTCGTAAAAAACCTTCCTGCCCCGTGGAGCATCACGAAGCATGAAAATAGGGTTTTGGGAGATATTACCGCCGGCGGTACCGGGCGTCAACAGAATACGGCGATCCTTTTTCCATTGACAATAAAGCGGACTCTATTATGATGTGTCCCTGTGAGGGAGGCGGCATATTGACGGAAATCCACTTTTATCTCGGGGCGATCATGCTCATGGCCGGCTTCATTCAGGGTTTTTCGGGTTTCGGTTCCGTCCTCCTTTCCCTGCCCCTTTTGGCCCTGTTTCTGGATGTCAAGGCGGCCATCCCCCTGACTTCCATGGTCGGGGTCGTCCTGACGGTCCTGCTGTTGGCGCCCCTCTGGAAGGATCTGGAATGGCGGCGAATCTGGCCCCTCTTTCTCGGGGCGGCGCCAGGGGTCCTCATCGGCGTTTATCTCCTCAAGAGATTGAACGGTCAGGCGATCCTCGTCTTTTTAGGTATCATCCTCGTGATTTATTCCCTCTACGGGTTGTTCTTCAAGGTTGTCCGCCGGGAGATAGGCGGCTTCTGGACATATTTCACCGGCTTCCTGTCCGGCTGTTTCGGCGGCGCCTTCAGCGCGACGGGCCCGCCGGTAATCGTCTATGTCTCCCTGCAGCCCTGGCGCAAGGAGCTGATCAAGGCCACCCTCCAGGGCTACTATTTCTTCTCCGGCCTCATGGTCGTGGGGGCACAGGCCTACACCGGACTGATGACGGACCAGGTCCGGCAACTGTTCCTCTATTCCCTGGCGCCTCTCGCCATCGGCACTTACGCCGGACATTTCTTCTTCGGCAAGATCCGGGAGGAAACGTACCGCCGGGTCATCCTGATCCTCCTGATGGCCCTCGGCATCTTCACCATCTGGCATTCGCTCTAAAAGACCGGGGGAAGCGAGCCGGCTCGCTCATTCCTGATACTCGACACGGTTTCTGCCGCTGTCCTTGGCTTTGTACAAAGCCCGGTCGGCTTTGCCCACAAGCTCTTCCACGGTGTTTTCACGGGACGGATACATGGCGGCCACTCCGAGACTGATCGTGACGAAACGACCGGCAGGGGAATAAGCGTGGGGAATCTCCAGGGCCAGAACGTTTTGCCTAAATCTCTCCGCCATCATTACGGCCCCATCCGGATCGGTACCGGGCATAATGCAGCCGAATTCCTCACCTCCATAGCGGGCCACGAGATCGATCCGGCGCCGCAGGGAGGATTCCAGGGTTTTAGCCACCTTCTTCAAGCATTCGTCCCCTTCCTGATGGCCGTAGTTGTCGTTGTAGAGCTTGAAATAATCAATGTCGATCATAACTACCGAAATCGAAAGCGCTTTACGGCTGGCAAAATCCCAGGTTGAGGCAAGAAATTCATCGAACCGGCGGCGGTTGCCAATGCCCGTCAGGCCGTCTCGAATACTCTGATCTTTCAGAACATCCCGGAATTTCTTCAATTCCGCATGTGTTTTGACCCGGGCCTTGACGACGACATGACTGAACGGCTTGACGACATAATCGACGGCGCCGCACTGAAATCCCCGCACCATGTCTTCTTCATCCCCCTTTCCGGTAATGAAGATAACCGGAATGTCGGAGGTACGGGGATCGGTTTTCATGCGTTCACAGACTACGTAACCGTCGATCCCCGGCATCATCACGTCCAGCAAAACGAGATCCGGGGGATTGTCGGACCGGACGATATCGAGGGCGGTCTCACCGTCTATGGCCACTCTAATTTCATAATCGGTCTTGAGGATCTCCAGAAGGATGCGGATGTTTGCCGGCTGATCATCAACGATCAAAACCGTCTGTTTTTTCTTTTTTTCGTTCATGTCTGCTCCTTTAGAGGAATGGCCGCTGCCAAAGTGATTCGCTGAAGTTCCCGTGCGGCATTCTTGAAGTCGAACTTCTTGATGTAAGCTTCCAGATTATCCATCCCGCCGGTGAAAGCCGAGCCGCGCAGGGCATCCTTAAGGACGGCAAATGCTGTTTCCGCCTCGGGATTGAACTCCTGGAGCAGGCGATGAAGCTCCTCAATGAGATGCTCGATCCGCGCCATGTCCAGGGACTTCACAGCGCCGTCGCCACCGGGGGCTTGCCCTCCGCTCTCGGGTGGAAGCTTCTCGATGCCCTCCAGAACGTAACTTAACGCCTTGTCCAGGGCCGGCAACAACGATTCATGTCCAGCCCCGCCGTCCACCGCCGCCAGCGCCGCTTCCAAAGCTCCGGCCGCCTCCTGCACCGCTAACGCCGAAATATTCCCCGCCACTCCCTTCAAAGAATGGCAAAGATCCCGCGCCGCCTCCGGATCACCGCCATCACCAATCAACACCCGCAGTTCATCCGCCGCCGATCCATACTGACTAACAAAATCATCCAACAACCGCCGATAGAGACGACGATTACCGTTGAGCCGCCTCAGCCCGGATACGACGTCCAAACCGGGCAAATCCTCCGGCAGAGAATCCCTCCTTCCATCCTTCCCCAATTCCCTGGTGGCGCCGTCAACTCCCCGCCGCGGTTTAACCCACCGTAACAGCACGGCAAACAACTGCCCGGGATCAATGGGCTTGCTTACATAATCGTTCATCCCCACGGCCAGGCACTGCTCCCGATAACCCTGCAACGCATGGGCCGTCATAGCAATGATGGGCAACCCGGAAAAACGCCCTTCCCTCCTGATCAACTCCGTCGCTTCATATCCCCCCATCACCGGCATCTGGATGTCCATGAGCACCGCATCGTAATCAGCTCCGGCCAACATCATCAGAGCCTCTTGACCATTTGCCGCCGTCTCCACGGTTAGACCCGCACTCGACAGTATCTCCACCGCCACCTCACGGTTCAGGGCATTATCCTCCACCACCAACACCCGCGCTCCCTCCAATCGAATGCCAATGTCCAACTCCGCCACGCTCGCCGCAGCATCTAGCCTCGCTACCCCAGGGAACCGGTCGTCTCCTACCGCCCCGGCAGGCTTTTTTCGATCCACCGGCACCGGACAGGACCCCTCGCGGTCCTCGGCACCCAGGGAAAATTCGGCGGTAAAGGAAAAGGTGCTCCCCCGGCCCGCGACGCTCTCCGCCCACACCTCGCCGCCCATCATCTCCACCAGATAACGGGATATGGCCAATCCAAGACCCGTACCGCCAAACCGGCGGGTAATAGACGTATCCGCCTGGGAAAAGGGCGTGAATATCTCTGCCATCTTCGCCTCGGGAATGCCTATCCCCGTGTCCGCAACCGAAAACTTAAGCCGACAGCGATCACCTGTCATCTCCGCCAGTTCTGCCCTTACCGCGATATGTCCCGCTCCCGTGAATTTCACCGCATTGCCGGCCAGATTCAGGAGCACCTGCCCCAACCGCAGGGGATCGCCGACCAGACAAAGAGGTACGTCGTTCCCGATGGAGCTGACAAATTCAACCCCTTTCTCCGCCGCATCCACCGAAACGATGTCCGTGATGTTTTCCAGCACCTCGTCCAACCGGAAAGAGATCGAGTCCATATCCAGCTTTCCCGCCTCGATCTTGGAAAAATCGAGAATATCGTTGATCACCGCCAGCAACGAACGCGCCGATGACTCGATCTTTTCGAGATAGTCGCGCTGCCGTTCCGTCATCCCCGTCTTCAGAGCCAAACCGGAAAAACCGATGATGGCGTTCATAGGTGTTCGAATCTCGTGACTCATGTTCGCCAAAAACTCGCTTTTGGCTTTCGATGATGCCTCCGCCGCCTCCTTGGCTATTCTCAGTTCCTCTTCCGCATGCTTGCGGGCGGTGATGTCCCGGGTAATACTGATCATATGCGGCACTCCATGCAGATTGATAATCTTCGCGGACATCGATCCATAGAGTGTCGTTCCGTCTTTGTTCCGGAATTCCGCCTCGAAATCCTGAATGGCTTTTTTTTCATGGATCATGGCGGACACCCGACGGCGTTCATCGTAATCTTTCCAAAGGTTGACTTTTAGGCTCGACCTGCCGATCACCTCCGCGCGGGAATAACCCGAGAGGGCGCAGAACCCGTCATTTACATGGACTATGACGCCGTCGCTTATCCGGGAAAGCGCGGCGGCATCGGGGCTGGTGTTGAATACCGTGTCCATCTCTTCTTTGGCGGCGGTCATTTCGGCATACAAGCGCTGGTTGATCATTACTACCAGGGCCAGCGTCCAGATGATGCTGCCTAACAAACCGTCTATAAATGTGGCGACGTTCAGGGGCGTCGGGGTAAAAAAATCCAGTGATTTTTGGTCTATAACCAACATCACAGGCCGGAAAACGAAGAAGCCGCCATGGAGCAGGAAAAAAAAGGCGGCGAAGTTCGCCGACACGGCTACGGATGGATGGCGGTAAACAAGCAGGGCATGAACGGACAAAAAGGCTATGACCGCCATGCTCAGGCCTAAAATGATACTGCGGACAAGGATATCGTCGTCGATAAAATGAAAATACAGAAACGGCACCATAAAAATACCGAACAATGCCGCCGGCAGGATGGGGTGTTCTTTTCGATCGAAAAAACGTACGATGCCGATATAGAGGAATATCACCCCCAGAACGATCAGAGTATTTGTTCCGACTATAGAAAGCGTGAACAGCCCGGGGACCCCCCGCACGAGAATGAAGGCGAATCCCGCGGCGGCGCTGAGACTCCAGAGGAGCCACCAGCCGATCCCCTGATAGGTGTCCTTGTTTATATAGTATTGATAAGAAAAGACGATTACCTGGAAGATATGGGTAAGGCCCAGGACAAAGGCTAAAGTGCGAATATCAAGTTGCATGTATCATTCCTCATGTCCGTTCTTCCAGGGGAACATCCAGCACCCCGGCAATTTTCCGAAGTTCCCCCATGGCGTCTCTGAATTTGAACCTTTTGATACATTCATCCAAGGCGTCCATTTCAGCGGGAAATGGAACACCGCCCAGGGAGTCCTTAAGGATGCAAAACGCTCCTTCCGCCTCGGGATTGAAATCCTGGAGCAGGCGGTGGAGTTCCACCACCAGGGAGGCGATCCGCTCCCTGTCCGGGGGCGCAGCGGACCCGTCCGCCCCCGGCGCCTTTTCATAGCGCTCCGAAACCAGCCTCCCGATGCCTTCCCGGACCGGACGCAAAGCCGCCTCCAGGGCAAGCAATAATGCTTCATAGCTCCCCATATCAGCTCCCAGAGCCGTTTCCAAAGCGCCGGCCGCCTCTTGGACGTCCACGGCGGAAATGTTTCCCGCCACTCCCTTCAGCGTATGGACAAGACGCCGCGCCGCTTCCTGATCACCGCTATCAATCAACCCCCGCAGTATCTCCGCCGCCGATCCGTACTCCCGGACAAAATCATCCAGCAGCCACCGGTAGAGACAACGGTTACCGTTGATCCTGGCCAACCCGGCGTTAATGTCCAAACCGGGGAGAACTGCCGGCAAGTCAGCATCCCCTTGTTTCTTATCCGCATCCACCGCCCGCGCCGATTCGAAAACTCTCTCCCGCGGCTTTATCCACCGCGCCAGTACGGCAAACAACCGTCCAGGATCGATGGGTTTGCTTACATAATCGTTCATCCCCGCCGCAAGGCACTGTTCTCGATATCCCTTCAGCGCATGGGCCGTCATCGCAATAATCGGCAAACCGGCAAATCGATCATCCCGCCTGATCCGCTCCGTCGCTTCATACCCCCCCATCACCGGCATCTGAATGTCCATGAACACCGCATCGTAAGCAGTTGCTTCCAGCGCCTCCAAGGCCTCCCTGCCGTTCGCCGCCGTCTCCACCACCAGCCCGGCGCCCACCAGTATCTCCACCGCCACTTGGCGGTTCAAAACATTGTCTTCCACCACCAATACCCTTGCCCTTCCAATCCATGTGCCGATATCCGACTCGGCCGCCGTCAAGGCCGCCGCCTTTGACTCCCGGCGGCCACCGCATTCCCAGCCTGACATGACGGCATTCAGGAGGAGGGAAGAATTTACCGGCTTTTCGAGAAAAGCAGCGATGTCCAATCCTTGCGCCTTCCGCATGGCTTCATCGCGGTCCTGGGCCGTGACCATGACCATCAGGGGAATATGCCCCCAGCGATCGTCCTCCCGGATGCGTCTCGCCGTCTCTATCCCGTCCATTCCGGACATCTTCCATTCCATGATTGCCAGTTCGTAAGGTCTTTCCGCCGATTTCAGTTCCCCAAGGGCCGCCGCGCCGGAAGTGACGGCAAAGGCTTCAAAACGGAATGATCGGAGTTGATCCAGCAGGACTTCCCGGGCGGCCTGGTTCTCATCCACTACCAGAACCTTGAGCCCCGTCAGATGAGACGGAGCCGGATGAACCATTCTTTCATCCCCGTCTCTTACACCGAATACGGCGGTAAAGAAAAAGGTGCTTCCCCGGCCGAAGATGCTTTCCACGGACAACTCCCCCCCCATCAGCTCCACCAGGTAGCGGCTTATGGCCAGACCAAGGCCCGTACCTCCAAAACGGCGGGTAATGGAGGCGTCCGCCTGGGAAAAGGCCGTGAAAATTTCTTCGATCTTTTCTTCGGGAATACCGATTCCCGTATCCTCAACGGAAAAACGCAACCGGCAAAGGGCACTGTCCATGTCCACCAGCGCCGCCTTCACCACAATACGTCCCGCTTCCGTGAACTTCACCGCATTGCCGGTCAGATTAAGAAGCACCTGACCCAGACGGAGGGGATCGCCAACCAGGACCGGGGGTACGTCATCCTCCACGGAGCATACAAATTCGATGCCCTTCTCCGCCGCCTTCACGGAGATAACGGCCGCGGTTTGGTCCAGTACCTCATCGAGCCGGAAAGGAACGGCTTCCATCTCCAGCTTTCCCGCTTCGACCTTGGAGAAATCGAGGATGTCATTGACGACCACGAGTAGCGATCCTGCCGCGGAAGCGATCTTTTCGAGGTATTCGCGCTGCTTATCCGTCAACTCCGTCTTGAGAGACAAACCGGTAAAACCGATGATGGCATTCATCGGCGTTCGAATCTCGTGACTCATGTTCGCCAGGAATTCGCTCTTGGCAACATTGGCCCGCTCTGCCTGGGCAGCCATTTCCCGCGCAATGCGCGTTTGTTCCTCCAGGGCCAGGTAAATCTTCTTACGCTCGGTAAGATCGATGAGTTGGAGCAGCAGATGGTCTTCGCCGTTGATGAACATGGGCAGGAGCCGGCAATCGAGCCACAGCATCCGGCCGAAAGAAGTGACGATGTTTATTTCAACTTGCCGGGGCGTGCGATGCTCCAGGGCATCGAGACAGTGAGCGAGCAATCCGCTGGTCTTCCATGAATCGATGTTCCTGAAGTTCTGGGCCAGCAAGTCTTCCCGCGTCGCCCCGACGAGATCGGCGATGGCATTGTTCGCCAGCACACATTGGCCGCTTGAATTGTAAACCCCCATGGGCAGCGGTGAACGCAGCAGCAGCGTTTCGTTGAAATCGAGGGTTTCGGAAAGGAGCCTGGTGCGCTCCGCCACGGTAGCTTCCAGGCGGAGATTTACTTCCTCCAGTTCCCTGCGCGCCGCGAAGACCCGCTCCTGCATCTTATTCATCGATTCTATGAGGGTTCCCAGCTCATCTTTGTGGCGATATTCAAGCATCATCGCCTCTTTCGATTCCGCCGCGAACTTGATTTGGGACACCACCTCCGTCAATCTGGAAATCGGTCGCGACAAACCCCGGGAGATGACCAGATAAAAGATTAACCAGAGGCCGGTCGTCTTGATGATGGAGTTGATCAAGATGACCATGAAGCTGTACTTTATTCTATCCAGGGCGACGGATCGGTCGGAAAAGATGTCCAATTGGCCGATTTCACGCGTTCCTCCCGGCGTTTCCTTCCAGAGGCGCACGGCATGGAACTGAAAGGGAGCGAAGATACCGTCGGACACCGAAACCGTGGATGGAGGAACCTTGCCAATGGCTGCAAAAGTTTCACCGGTATTTGAGGAAATTCTCACACCGGTGACGATGGAAGACTGGGCAATCCCTTGCGCCATGGTATTGATCAGGGGGCGATCCAGTTCCCACATCGCCCCGGTCACCCCGCCATGGAAAGATTGGCCCAGGGAGGCGAGGTCACTGCCGATTGTTCGCTGGACCGATGAATATTCGAGGACAAGCTGTACGGCGGTGACGAAAATGGCCAGGATGAGATAACTGCCGAATACCAGTTTGAAAAGACGACCGGACAGTGATTGCCAGTAGCTCATATGCGGGGGGCCGTTCTCCTGCCTAAAAGGAATATGGAATCAAGAAGCGAATTGCCCAGACAGATGTCGCGCAACCAAGCAGGCAATTTGCGAAAGACCTCGATTTGCCCACGATCATTTATTATCCGTACGTCGTCTGAGGTTAGCCTCCCAGGAGAAAGGCGCCTGAAAGATCAAAAAGCAAGCATCTGATCCGCTTCCGCAGCCGTCACGTAACGAGTGAATATGCGCTTCAGGGTTCCGTCCTTTTGCATGTCCCTGATCAGGGCGCGCCAGCGATTGGCCTCGGTTTCGGAAAAACGGCTTTTGGTCAGCATCGTGCAACCGATAATGCCCTTGTCGCCCGGGGACCAGTCCTGAATGGAAACATTATCCATTATATTCATTTCTTTCAATATCTTGCGATAAACGAAGGGAAAGGAAAAAATGCCATCGATACGCCCGGCCTTCAGCTTCTCATATAAAAGATCGACGTTGGCGCTCTCTTCCACCCGTCCTTCCCGGCGCATCTTTACGAGCCACCGGTCGAGTTCCTTGCTGTGCGTGTAGCCGCGCACGACGCCAAATTGAAGTTTTTTATTCTTGAAAAAATCCTCCGCATTGCGAACCGATGTCCGGGCCGCCGGTCCGATCACGGCATAGTTTTTCGAAGCTATGGACGGGATCATCCACAACGTGCGCTCCCGTTCGGCGCTCCAGATCCCGGAAAGGCTTACATCCAGATTGCCGCTGGCCAGATCGGCCATGATGCGGGCAAAGGACATTTCCTGGGACACGAACTTGCATCCGGTGCGCTTGCGGATTTCTGCAAGGATATCCACGTTCATGCCTTTTTCCTGTCCGCCGTCCACATAAAAACGGTAACCCAGCTTGAAGTAGCCAACCTTTATCGGTTTAGAACCGCAATCGATCGGCCCGCCGGCCATTGCTTCCCGGGTGCCGCTCAACCAAAGTGTCAGACAGAACATTGCCATGACAAGATAACGGATGGAAACAGGGATATTTTTCACGGGTAATCCTCCTGATACTTTGCGTGTCTAATTCGTAAAATACTTGATGCGGGATATTTCTCATCTATTTCTTACCGTGAACGATATGTTGTGTCAAGATTATTCAAGAAACAAAACAAGTTACCGGTGCATCTTCCCCTGTCCAGTCGCCTTTCGGGAAAAGACATCCGGCTTTGTCCCTCCCCTGGCCCGGCATCATTTCCTGTGGATATAACCGTGCTCGTGTGCTATGAAAATCCATCTCTTAACATCCCCACAAACAACTTTTTCCAGGAGGCGGGACTGTGGAAATCAAGATGCCCATCAAGTTTCACGGAAACTATGTACTGTCGATCCGGAGCGGCGAGCAGGAAGAGCGGGAACGATGCCAGAAGCTGACCATCCGCCAACTCTCCCCGGAAGAACAGCGACAGGCCTACAAGGACCTGAAACCGGAAGAGATGCCGACCCATCAGATCACCTTTTATGACTTCGGCTGCAAACGGATCATCGAGGGCCTCATCCAGGAAAACGACGAGAACAAGGCCTCTTTTCGGGTCCGGGATAAAGAATACGCCTTCATGCCTTTCGTGCCGAAATCCTGAAGCGGGGGAAAAATGCAGGCCTTCCTGATTCACGAACTGGTCATTGCCGCGGACGTCGCGGAGGAGGCCGGGGAATTCTACCGGCGGGAAATCGGCGGCGATCCGCCCGTTATGATCACCGCGGCATCCCAGGATCTTCAGGTCCGGTGCGGCGACGGGGCACTGAAAACGATTCGGGACCGGATCAACGAGGAGCTGGACGCCCGCAACTCCTGGCTGCAGATGGGGGTGCCTTGCGATCTCCACTGGCCCTTTGTTGTCGGCACCAGGCCCTGACCGGCAGGAGGTGGACGGACGCCTGCCGCAGGAACTTCCGGCAATCTTCCGTCCGCTCCGGGCAGGGAACGATTCCCGAGATCGCTCATGTTCACAAACTATCTGATCGGTTTTGCCGCCGGTATCTTCGGCGGCCTGGTGGGACTCGGGGGCGGAGTGGTGATGGTGCCGCTGCTGGTCGGGATGGCGAGGATGGGCCAGCACCAGGCCCACGGCACCAGTCTGGTAGCCCTTATATTTACAGGGATAATCGGAGCGGCAACCTACGCCCTCCACCATACCCTGGACATTTGGGCGGCGCTTTTCCTGGGTGGCGGCGCCCTCTGGCCGGCCCGACTGGGGGCTAAATACTGCTCCGCGCTTCCGGAATTGAAACTCAAGCGGTCCTTCGGGTTCTTTTTGCTGTTCATCTCCGTGCTGATCATGGCAAAGCCACACCTCCCCACCCTCGTCCAGCCGGAGACGGCCCTTGTCAAGTCGCTGCTCCTTCTTGGCACCGGCGCCCTGACGGGATTCTGCTCCGGACTCATGGGCGTAGGCGGAGGGGCGATCATGATCGCCGGGATGGTGCTGCTGGCGGGGTTCGATCAACATACCGCCCAGGGAAGCTCCCTGCTGGCCATGGTGCCGGCGGGCGCCGTGGGGGCCTACACCCACTGGCGGCTGGGAAATGTGGCCCGGCCAGCACTCTCCGGACTAATTCCCGGCATTGTGATCGGCGCCTTCGCCGGCGGCTCCCTGGCCCATTATCTCTCGGAATCGACGCTGAAAATCGTATTCGCCGCCGTCCTGGTCTGGACGGGAATCCGGATGATCAGGTCATCCCGGTCTTCCTGCGAATGACGGTAAATCAGGAAAGCAAAGACACAGGGGAAAAGAGGATTGACAGCCCATATTTTCTTACATATAATAGCTGGTAAGAATATTCGATGAGGTCGGAAATATGTTATCCACGGTTACCTCCAAAGGACAGGTTACCATTCCCAAAACCATACGGGAGCTGCTGAACATCCAGGCCAATGACCGGGTATCCTTCATCCAGGAGGGCGATCGGATCGTTTTGCAGCCTGTTAAGACTCTGAAATCATTCCGTGGCGCGGTCAAGACATCTGGATCGGCGGCATCTTTTGCCGCGGAACGGGACCAGGCCAAGGCCGCGGTTGCGGAAAGAGTCAAGGGCGAAAGCGAATGAAGACGTCTTTTGTGGACACAAATCTTTTCGTTCGTTACCTAACCGATGATGATCCTGAAAAAGCTGATCGTGTTGAGGCGCTCCTCAATGCGGCAACCGCCGGCAAGGTCAAGCTGATCACCTCCGACCTCGTGCTGGCGGAATTGACCTGGGTGCTGGAATCGTCTTACCGCTTGAAGCCGGCGGCGATTACGCCCATGATCCGCGCCATTCTCTCCACGCCGGGGCTGGAAGTGATCAACGGCGCCATAGTGAGCAGGGCTTTGGAGATCTATGAAAATCAAAATGTAGATTTTGTGGACGGCCATATTGCTGCCCTTGCAGAAAAGCTCAATATTTCCGAGGTCTATTCCTTCGATAAGAAACATATCTCCCGAATCGAAAACATCAGCCGCCGAGAGCCATAGGAACACCGATAGCCGCATCGACCGAGACCGACGGCGCTCTTGGCAACTATTTCATTGCCTTCTGAGGGCGTTGGTATTATGAGAGTAAACAATTGACCCAATGACTTACGATAACGGAAAGTTTTTCGGGAGCAAACTTTTGGGTGGCACCTATTTTCCCCTTATTTATCAATTGGTTATCCCATGCCGGAGCTCCGGCATACCCCCTGAAATGAGCAACCGCCATGCCCAAGAATATTCTTCAGCGAAGTTGAGAACTTTATGGAATGGGATTAAATGACAAGGGACTATGAAAGGGGAGGCAACCGATGAAACCAGGTAGAAATGATCCCTGTCCCTGCGGCAGTGGCCGCAAATACAAGCGATGCTGCGCGGAAAAACAGGCCGCCGATGAGCATCGCCGTGTCATGGGGCCGGTAATGGACGAGCTGAAGGAGCTGATCAAGGGCAAGAATTTCGGTTCCCTGGACGAGGTCAACGCTTTCATGCAGCGGCACATGGAACAACGCAATCGCAAGCCGCTCGCTGATTTTCATGGCTTGTCTTCAGAGCAGATGCACCGGTTTCTACATTTCCCCTTTGCTACCCCCCATCTGGTTACCTTCCCGTCCCGTCTCGAAAGCGACCCGCAAGCCCCGATCCTGTCCCTGTTCAAGCTGCTGGCAGAGGGGATCGGCGATGACGGGATGAAGGCGACCACCACCGGCAATCTGCCGCGGAACTTCTGCCGGGAAGCAGCCAGGACCTATCTGAGTGACGAAGAGTATCAGGACCGGTGGCGGTTTGGCGAGTTGAGATCGGAACCGGAGTTCAGGGAGCTGCACACGACCAGGCTGGCAGCCGAACTGGCCGGCCTGATCAGGAAGGCCCAGGGGAAGTTCACCCTCAGCAGGGAATGCCGGAAGCTGCTGGTAGATCAGGGACATCCCGCCATCTATCTGCGCCTGTTCCGGGTCTTCGTCCGGGAATACAACTGGGCCTATGGCGACTATACGGAAGAAGTTCCCTTCATTCAGCAGTCATTTCTATTCAGTCTCTACCTGCTGTTCAGGTATGGCGAAGAGTGGAGGAGCAGCACCTTCTATGAAGACTGTTTCCTGCGGGCCTTCCCTGATCTGCTGGCGCAGGTTCAGCCGGCCGGCAGCCATTTCTCGCCGGAACAAGAAGTGCGATTCATTTATTCGCTCCGCTTTCTGGAACGGTTTGCCTGTTTCTTTGGATTGGCGGCCAGCGAGGGCGCCAGGTCCGGCCACGATTCGGAAGGGTTCAGAGTGAAGAAATTGCCCCTGCTGGATCAGGTGGTCCAGTTTCACCTATAAGGATGGATGTATAGACGACATGAACGGAAAGATAATCATCGGCAGACTATCGGAAAGGGATCTGCCGGGCGTCCTGACGATCGTCCGGCACTGGGTCCGCCAGGACGGCGAGGTGATCGAGGAGGAAGCGGCGGGCGCCATGACCACCATCCGCGAGAGCTTATCCCCAACCTCCGGCAGTCATTATCTGGTGGTTCGGGATGAGGAGGGGGGCGGCAAGGTCCTCGGCGTGATGGGATTCGGGGGGCTCAATAAAAAGCTGGCGCCGTATAAAACAAGTCCGGCAACCGATGCCGTCGGTCTGCTGACGGCCTTCCTGTCTCCCGATGCCCGCGGGGGCGGGCTGGGCCGGCAACTGCTCACCGCCCTCTTCGAGAAGGCGCGGGACACCGGGGCGGCGGAGATGCTCTGGTCCAGCAATCCGCGCTATCGGGACACGGCCTGGATATTCTATACCCGAATGGGCGGCGACCCCATCGGCACGGTCACCGATCTGTTCTTTCTCAGCAGCGTCAGTCCGGTCTGGAGGAAGGCGCTGGCCTGATCCGCCCTGCCCGGCGCGGACGCGGCAATTAGCCATAACTTTCGATATGTTGTGGCGACTTATATGTTAACGGCAAAACAAAGGAGGGAAGGATGATGAGCGGTCAGAACTTTGGAGAAGCGGCAGGATTCATCAGCAACTATTTAAAACTCAAGACGTCCCCCGTGGCGGTCAAGTTCCTGAAAAGCAAGGCGGATTTCCCGGAAAAGACGCGGCGGCCTTCGGTGGCGCTCGGTAAAAGGGTCGCCGTCTGCCAGGCGGTGACCATGGCGCGCCTTTACGGCTGGACCGTCGGCCTGACCAAAGAGGACATCGTGTGCATCCCGGCGGCCTTCGCCTTCGGTTACAGCGATGCTGAGGATACGGCGGCGGCCCTGGGAAAATTGTTCGGCATCGGCAGCTATACGCAAACCGAAGAGATCGGCCGGGCGGAAGCCCAAACAATCCAGAGACTTGCGAAGGACGAATACGAAGCGATCCTCCTCGCCCCGTTGGCGCGGGCGACCTTCGCACCCGACACGATCGTGTTTTACGGCAATCCGGCCCAGATCATGAAACTGGTCCAGGCGTGGACCTATAACAAGGGGAAGCGGGTGGAGGGTCATTTCGGCGGCAAGGTGGAGTGCACGGAGTACCTCCTGGCGCCCTTCCGTACCCAGGCACCCCGGATCGCGATCCCCGGCACCGGGGATCGGATCTTCTCTTTGACCCAGGACGACGAAATCGTCTTCGCCATCCCCGGCGGCCAGCTTGCGGAACTGGTTCAGGCCCTTCCGGAAGCGGGGAAGAAGGTGGGCGCCGTGTATCCGGTCCCGGTATTCCTCAACTTCCAGCCGGAATTCCCCAAGCAGTTCAGGGATTTGGGTAAAGAGCTCGGGGTTTCTTAGCGAGGTCGTTTTGCCTATGTCTCCATCTTGCCGGCCTCAGTAAAAAGACCTTTGATTCCTTAAACCAAGTTCATGGTTCTGAATATAAGGACTTTTTTATATCCGCTGCCCTTGGCGGAAAAAATGTAGTGAGGGGGGATCGAAGTCGAGAACGAGGGTCGTCCCCAGGGGTGAGGAAAAATCCGCCGCCGCGCGGGCGATGATCCGGTCCGCCCCCATCCGGATATAGAGGATCGTCTCCGAACCTATGTGTTCAATGTGCTCCAGGATGCCCTGGAGAGATCCCGTGCCGATTCGGACGGCCTCAGGCCTGATTCCCACCGTTACCTCCCCCCCGACATAGGGGGCGAGGTTTGCCCTCCGACCCGCGTTGACCTGGAAGTCGGGCAAGCGAACGGTCATGCCGTCGCCGCTCCCCGTCACAAGGCGGCCCGTAAAGAGATTGATGGGCGGCGCGCCGAGGAAAGACGCGCTAAAGAGGTTGGCCGGCCTTTCGTAGAGCTCCCGGGGCGAGCCGATCTGCTGCACCGCCCCCTTGTCCATAAGGACGATCTTTTGCCCCAGGGTCATTGCCTCCACCTGGTCGTGGGTAACATAGAGGGTGGTGGCCTGAAGTCGGCGGTGCAGCGCCGCCAGTTCCACCCGCATGGCCGCCCGGAGCTTGGCGTCCAGATTGGAGAGGGGCTCGTCGAAGAGGAACAACCGCGGACTGCGAACGATAGCCCGGCCGATGGCCACCCGCTGTCGCTGCCCGCCGGAAATCTCCCGGGGCCTTCTGGGGAGTAGCTCGGCGATCTCCAGGAGCGCGGCGGCTTCCCGGACCCGGCGGTCCACTTCCCCGGCGGGGAGTTTCCGCACCCTTAGGGGGAAGGCGATGTTCTCATAGACACTGAGATGGGGATAGAGGGCGTAGCTCTGAAAGACCATGGCCACGTCCCGATCCCGGGGATTCAGGACCCCGATGTCGCGGTCGCCGATGAAGATGTTCCCTCCCTCCTGCTCCTCCAGCCCGGCGATGAGGCGCAGGATCGTGCTTTTTCCGCACCCGGAGGGGCCCAGGAGAATGCAGAATTCTCCCGGAGCGACGGTGAAGGAGACGCGGTCCACTACGGTGGCGCCGTGGTAGATCTTGGTAAGGTTTTCTACCCTGAGTCCGGCCATGGGTTATCCTTTGATGGCCCCGGCGGAGAGGCCGCGGACGATCCGCCGCTGGAAGAGGAGGACGAGGAGGACAAGAGGAATGGTGGCAATGGTGGAGGCGGCGGCGATCTCCCCCCAGGGGATGGTGTATTGCCCCTGGAAAAGGGCGATCCCCACGGGGAGGGTCTGGTAGGGTCGCTGGGTCATGATGAGGAGGGCGAAGAAGAATTCGTTCCAGGCATAGATGAAGACAAGGATCGCGGCGGTGAAGACCCCCGGCGCCGCCAGGGGGACAATGACGCGAAAGAGGGTTTGCAGATGGCTGCAGCCGTCCACCCGGGCTGCGTCTTCCAACTCCCGGGGCAGTTCCCTGAAGAAGCCGGTCATGATCCAAACCCCCAAAGGCAGGGACAGGGTGATGTAGGGTAGGATCAGTCCTTGATAGGAATTCAGCCAGTCTAGGGCGGCGAGGATTTGCCAGACCGGTCCGGCGATGGATATCTGGGGGAACATGGCGACGACAAGCAGGCTCCCCATGATAAGGGGCTTGTGCCTGAGGGGGAGGCGGGCCAGGGCGTATCCGGCGAAAAGGGAGATCGCAATGGTGCCCACGGTGGCCGCACCGGCGACAATGACACTGTTCTTCAGATAGTGGAGGAGGTGGTAGTCATCCAGGGCGGAACGATAGAAAGCCAGGGAGAAGGAGGGCAAAAGGGTGGGCGGAATGGCGGTTACCTCCACCTGGGTCTTCAGCGACGTCGCGATGAACCAGAGAAAGGGCAGGACGCTGAAGGTCGCGATGAGGGCGAGGGCCAGAAAGAAGAGGAGGCGCCGGAGGTATGCCGTCATGGTTTTTCCTCCCGCATTTCCCCGCCGAGAAACCGGACATAGACAAGGGAAAGGCCCAGGACGATGAGGAATACGAGGACCGAGACCGTCGCCCCGTAGCCGAGGAGACCCTCGGCGAACATCTTCTTATAGCCGTAGAATTGCAGGACGTTGGTGGCGTCCGCCGGGCCGCCCTGGGTCATGACGAAGACCAGGTCGAAGACGCGAAAGGCGTCCATGGTCCTGAAGAGAAGGGCGATGAGGAGGGCCGGTTTGATCAGCGGCAGGGTGATCCGGGCGAACTGCTGCCAAGCTGTGGCCCCGTCCAGGCGAGCCGCCTCATAGAGCTCGTCGGGGATCGTCTGCAACCCTGCCAGGATGATGAGGGCGGCGAAGGCGGAGGTCTTCCAGATGTCGGCGACCATGATGGCGACCATGGCGAAGGACGGATCGGCCAGCCAGGCCTGGTAGGAGGCCAGGTCGTTTCCGAAGAGCAGGTAGTTCAGAAAGCCGTAGTGATCATTGTTGATGAACCGCCACATCTGGGAGGCCACTACCGTGGGGATGGCCCAGGGAATAAGGACGGCGGCCCGGATCAGTCCCCGGCCCCGGAAACTGCGGTTGATCGTCAGGGCCATGGCCAGGCCCAGGAATAGCTCGCAGGTCGTGGAGACGGCTACGAAGAGGATGGTATTGGTCAGGGCGTGGCGGGCGACGGAATCACCCCAGAGTTGGCGGTAGTTCTCCAGATAGACAAAGGGCTGAGCCAGTCCGGGTAATCCGAGGATGATCCGGTGCAGGCTAAGATACAGGGAGTGGACAATGGGATAAAAGGCGAAGAGGGCGACAAAGGCGAAACAGGGGAAAAGGAGCGCCGCCGCGAAGAGCCTTTCCCGGCGTCGCCGCGGCGAGAGGCCATGCATGTTCCGGGTGAGAATAGTCATGATGAAATCCTGCCTCTTCAAGGCGCGAGGGTCAATATCTTCTCCATTTCCTCGGACGCCAAGCGGGACTCCTGATCGATGCCGGCGCCGGCGCCGGAGATGGCCCGGCTGAAATAGCGTTGCATGATATTCGACAGGGCCGGGTACAGGGGGCTGACAGGCCGGGGCGCCGCGGAGACGAACACCCCCTTCATTTCCTTGAACTGCGGGCAGGCCGCCAATATCTCCCGGTCGTCATAAAGATCCTTTCTCGTGGGAGCCAGGCCGGCCTTCAGGGCCAAGTGCTTCTGGATTCTGTCGCTGGTGAGGAACCGGACGAAGTCCCAGGCCAGGTCCTTGTTCTCCGAATAAGGGCTGATCCCCAATTGCCAGCCCCCCAGGGCGGCATGGCTTTTTCCGCCGGGAAAGGCGGGCAGGGGGGCGACGCCGATCTTGCCGGCCACGCGGGAGCGGGCGGGATCGTTGGCCGCCTCCCAGGCATAGGGCCAGTTACGATGGAATACCGCCTTGCCCTGGACAAAGAGGGCCAGAGATTCCGGCTCCTCGTATGCGAGCGCCCCGGCCGGGGCTGCATTTCCGATGAGATGATCCCGGACGAAGAGAACGGCTTCCCGGGCCGGCGGTTCCGCAAGGCCCGGTTTCCCCTGCCGGGGGTTGACGAGACAACCCTTGTTGGCCATGACGTATTCCATCATGTTGCAGACCAGCCCCTCGTATTGTTTGAACTGCCCCGAGAAACCGTAAATGCCCCGTTCTCCGGCGGTGATGACGGCGGCCTGCCTTACCAGTTCCGGCCACGTCTCCGGCGGCTTGAAGTGGTGCTTGGCGAGGAGGTCCCGGCGGTAATAGAGCATGCCGGCGTCGATGTACAGGGGAACGCCGTAGATCTTTCCGCCGTAGGTGTTGGCTTGAATGGTATTGGCAAAAAAGCGGGACCGGTCGGCCTTCCGGAAACGGTCGTCCAGGGCCAGGGCCCAGCCGGCGGCGGCAAACTCCGCCGGCCAGACCACATCCATAAGGAAGACATCCAGATCCTTGCTGCGGTTTTTGAGCTTTTGCGCCAAAAGATCATGGAAGGAGGTGGAGGAATGGGGGCCGATCTCGCGCCAGACCTTCACCCCGGGATGTTCCGCTTCGAATATCTTGACGATCTCTTCCCAGACCTCAGGCTGATTCGGTTTCCAGGTGTAAAACCTGAGGATGTTGCCGTTTTCCTTCTTTCCCTGATTGCCGCAACCGGCCAAGGAAAGACAAAGGGCCAGGAGAACGATAAGACCAAAGACCGGCCAACGTCGCCGCAAACTTGCCGGGCCTCGACCGGGCATTCTATCCATGGGTTCCTCCTGCCTGCCGCGCCGCCCCCGGCGGCGGCAAATAAGACGATATTTCCTTTTTGGCCTCCCACTTTTTCCTGCCGCCCTGCCGCTTCTGCTTTTCCGCCCCGATTTCCCTGTAGAGGAGGGGACGCCGGCGGCCGTAGATGTCTTCCTCTTCCCGCCAGCTCCGTATGACTTCGAGATCGATCTCCACATGCAAGACCTCTTCCCCTTCCCCGGCGTGGGCCAGGATGTCGCCGTGGGGATCGAAAACGGCGCTGGAACCGGAGAAAAAAGGACCCGGCCTGTTGACGTAAACGACAAAAAGCTGGTTGTTCAGGGCCAGGGCCGCCAGACGGCGGCGCATGTACTTTACGGGAAAGCTCTTGGGAACGGCGGCGATGTTGACGATGATCTGGGCGCCCCGGAGGGCCAGGACCCGGCCGATTTCGCAGAAGGCGGAATCGAAACAGACGGTCATGCCCAGTCGGCCCGCCGGGGTTGACAGGACGGGAAAATCGCGGCCGGGAACGAACTGCTCCGTCCAGTGGACATGGACCTTGGCGTAGCTCTGCACGGTGGCGTAGTCCATATAGGTCGCCAGGTTGTAGAACATATCCCCCCTGCGTCTGATCTCTCCGATAATGATCCGGGCGTCCAACTCGCGGACATAGGCGGCCATGTCTTCGGAAAGACGCCGCTCCCGCCCTTCGAGCCGGCGGTAGAGAAATCCTTCCGGACGCTCCCGGGAAGGGTGGCCGTGGAGGATCAGTTCGGGAAAAACGATGAGATCGGAAGACCGATATTCGGCGATGATGGACTTGATCCGCTCGATGTGGTTCTGGAAGCCCTGGGCGTCACAGCTTATCTGGGCCAGGGTAATGAGCTTTTTCATGGAATAATCACCACTTCATTTGAGAATCGCCGGTTTATATTCATTCAGGATCTCCCGGTGGAGGCTTTGAATATAGCCCCGTGCCACCGCCTCTCCATAAACCCCTTCCCCATAACGGTACAGGCTTCCCTTGTCGATCTTGATATTTTCCGTAACCAGTTCCGTATCGAGGGCGACGTTCTGAGACCGGGCCAGATTCTCGATGATCTGGTGGATACCCGAACCCGATTGCGCCGGATCCTTGGCGCGGAAAGCCAGGAACGGGGGAACCCCCAACTCCACGGCGGCCTGGCGGTGGACCCGTTTGCGAAGCTCGTCTTCGCTGCCCTGAATCTTCAGTCGCGGCGAGATGCGCATGGCCGTCCGGATGACGTCCCGATCGAGATAGGGGGCCCGCAACTCGATGGAGTGGGACATGGTCAATTTGTCTTCCCGCTCCAGGGTATCGTCGTAGAGGTAGTTGAGGTCCTCCCAAAGCTGTTCATGGAGGCGTAAATATCCCCATTCCTTCAAGACGTCGCTGTACCATGGATAGCCGGCGAACAGCTCGTCCGCCGCCTGGCCGGTGTACATGACGCGAATGTGGTCTTCCGCGGCCATCTTGGCCGCCAGGTACATGGGGATGGCTACCTCCACCTGGAGGAGGCCCCCCTCCTCCACGTTCCGGATCACCTCGGCGAGGATGCCCTGCACCAGCTCGGCGTCGATGATGGCGGTCTTGAGTTCCAGCCCGAGTTCCCCCGCCACGTTCTGGGCCGCCAGGATGTCCCCCGAATCGGCGGTGCCGGTGCAGTAGCAGGTGATATTTTTACCCTCCCGCTGGATCAGCTTGGCGATGAGGACCGAGTCTATCCCCCCGGAAAATATCACCCCGAGGCGATCTTCCCGGAGGCCGGCCAACCGCTTTTGCATGGCCTTTACCAGGACGATCTTGTATCGTTCCACGGCGTCGCGAAAATCCACGATATCTATTTGCGGCATCTGGATCGCCACGCCGGTGTGGTTGGACCGCCCGGTTTTGTCGATGCAGACGATTTCCCCGGGACGAAGCCGTACCGGCTCCTCCGTGCCGTTCCAGAGGGCCTTTTTTTCCGAGGCGAAATAGGTGACGGGACCGCTTTCAATATAATAAAAGGGCTTCTTGCCGATAGGGTCCCGGGCAAGGACGACGGACTCCCCGTCCGTGACGGCAAAGGCGTACATGCCGTCTATGATCCCGATCACCCGCTTTACCGCCTTCAGGAGATTGCCTCGATAGGACTCCTCGAGGAGGTGAACCAATATCTCGCTGTCGCTGGTCGTTTTATGGCGATGGCCGTATAGAAGCAGCGATTTGAGGGCTTCGTAGTTATAGATCTCCCCGTTCTTGATCAGGGTGAGTTTTCCGTCGCAGGAGGTGTACGGCTGGGATAAATCTTCCGAGCCGATGATCCCCAAGCGGGAGTGCCCCATGGCGATATGGCTTTTCTGTTTCAGAAGCGACTTGAATTCCTCGACGCTCTTATGTCTTGTCACGGCGCCATCCAGATAGACGCCGTGCATATCCGGCCCCCGGTGTTCCATTTTTTTCAGCATGTCGTAGATGTCCGTTGCTGCTATCGGTTCTTCCTGGGCAAAATGTCCGCAAATAGTGCACATAGTTATGCTCTCCCTTGGTGGTTTGTTTTGCCCTGCCTGATAAATCGATGGAGATGGGAATGCGTTTGATCTGACTGGCGGTTGTGGGTCGCAGGACCTTGGAAAATGATGCGGTTACTTTGACCGGCAAAGAAACCCTGTGATTTTTCGAGTGATCATAACCTATCGGTTGGGGAAAGTCAATAGAGAAGCTGTCGCCGGTGTCGTCGGCATCAATACGAGACCTTTGAAAAATGGCTTCGCCGCGGCTCAGAAATCTTTTTCGCCTCTG
>CAZNDG010000021.1:0-50078 GCA_964571695.1 uncultured Syntrophus sp. | reverse complement strand
TCGGAGATGCGGCGCTACATCCCGGATTTCATCCTTCTTGTGGACGATGGGCATGGGGAAGCCGATTCCCTCCACCTGATCGTCGAGATCAAGGGCTACCGGCGGGAAGATGCCAAGGAAAAGAAGCTCACCATGGACAATTACTGGGTACCGGGGGTGAACAACCTCAAGCAATACGGTCGCTGGGCCTTTGCCGAGTTCACAGAGGTCTACCGGATCGAGGCCGATTTCGAGGCCAGGGTCACAGGCGAGTTCAACAAGATGATCGACAACACCCTTTGCCGCTAACCGTGAAAACCATGCTGCGAGGATTTGCCTTTACTTTTGGTAACACTCATGTTACCATCTAACCGATCATCGAGGGCCGCATGAAGATTCTCGAGTATCTGACCATGAAAGGCACGAGCCCGTTCCGCGCCTGGTTCGATGGGCTCGACGGCCGCGCGGCCGCCAAGGTGACGACGGCCCTGATCCGCATGGGCATGGGAAACCGGTCGAACATAGAAAGTGTTGGGGGCGGCGTTTACGAAAGAAAGATCGATTACGGCCCCGGCTACCGCGTCTATTTCGGCATGGATGGCGAGGAGCTGATCATCCTGGTCGGAGGCGGCGCCAAGAAGCGCCAATCCCGGGACATCGAAACGGCCAAGGCGCACTGGATCGATTATCGGACAAGAAAGAAACAACTATAAGGGGAGACGAGCAATGCCGCTGACGAGAGATTTCAGGGAAACGGTCATGGCCCGGGTGAAGTCGGACCCGGATTTCAGAGGCGATCTGATCGTGGAGGCGACCAACGCCTTCCTGATGGACGACATCGAAACGGGAAAGGCGCTGCTGCGCGACTATCTGAACGCCACCGGATCGATCGCCGATATTGCCCGGGAATTGCAGATCAACGAGAAGAGTTTGCGCCGCATGCTCGGCCCGAAAGGGAACCCGACCCTGAAGAATTTCCTGAGCCTCCTGAAGGTGTGCAGTTCGGCGGAGCGCCTCACGCTCCAGGTTTGCCAGCATTGATCCCTCGGCCGGCATGGCCCGAGAACCACTCCCCCAATGCCGCTTTGACTGGGCAAGGATGACATCATGGCCAACAAAGACAACAGGAAGACCGTCGAGACCCTCACCCACAATGAGGCGCGGCGCAAACACATCCCCACTGCCGAATACCAGTCGGTCCTGCGAAAAGAGGAGGAACAGCCTCTCCGCGTGGCCTACGATCGCGGCGTTTCCGGCCTGGAGAAGGAAAAGGCCGACCGCAACCGCGACCTCGATCCACAGCTCGTCTGGCACGGCAAGGACGAGCGCGACTGGTCGGACCTGATCGTCCATGCCCCGCCCCTCTATATCCAGGAGAAGATCAAGCCCAAGGTCCTGATCGACGACCTGCTGCGGCAATCGGAGAAGGCCAAGGCGGAAAAGCCCGGCACCCAGCCCGACCTCTTCGCCGACTTCAACGGCATCTCCACGGAAGCCGCCAAGACCGAATTCTACCAGCACGACGCCAATTGGACGAACCGCATGATCCTGGGCGACAGCCTCCAGGTCATGGCCTCCCTCGCCGAGCGGGAGGGGCTGCGGGGCAAGGTTCAGTGCATCTATTTCGACCCTCCCTACGGCATCAAGTTCAATTCCAACTTCCAATGGTCCACGACCAGCCGGGACGTGAAGGACGGCAACGTGGACCACATCACCCGCGAGCCCGAGCAGGTCAAAGCCTTCCGCGATACCTGGCGGGATGGAATCCATTCCTACCTGACCTACCTCCGCGACCGCCTGACCGTGGCAAGGGATCTGCTCACGGAAAGCGGGTCGATCTTTGTCCAGATTGGCGATGAGAATGTGCACCGGGTAAGGGCGGTCATGGATGAGGTGTTTGGGGAAGGGAATTTTATTTCATGTGTCCTGTACAGAACTACTGGAGGGTTTGCAACGAAAGGACTCAGTCGCATAGGAGATAATCTGCTGTGGTATTCAAAAGATTTTGAGGCAGCAAAGGTTAGAAGCCTTTATGCGCCGAAGAGCCACATTGAAGATCAGAATTATAGAATGATAGAAGATGACTCACTAATGTCTTCATCTATGTCTGTGGAACAGCAGGAAGGGAAAGCAGCCATTCCCGCAGGTATGCGAATATGGCGTTACGATAACGTAACAGGGCAAGGCGGGTCCGAAGAAGAGACGCCTATCCAACTGAATGGGAAAACTTACACACCTCCGAAGAATACACACTGGAAAGCTAATTATCCTGTTGGAATGGAGCGCCTAAGACGAGTTGATCGCCTTCTGGGTGGTGGGAAAACGTTAAGTTATAAACGGTATTTTGATGATTATTCAGTCAAGCCAATTAATGCAACGTGGCTCGATACCGGGGTCTCTGGCTTTGCATCTGACAAACTTTATGTTGTTCAAACACTTCCAGAAGTGATACAGCGCTGTATACTCATGTCCACAGATCCCGGCGACCTCGTCCTCGATCCCACCTGCGGCTCCGGCACGACTGCTTATGTCGCCGAGCAGTGGGGTCGCCGCTGGATTACCATCGACACCTCCCGCGTGGCTCTCGCGTTGGCCCGCGCCCGGATCATGGGCGCCCGCTACCCCTTCTACCTCCTCGCCGACAGCCACAACGGTCAGATCAAAGAGGCTGAAATCACCCGATCCGAACCATCCACTGCGCCCACCCGTGGCGACATCCGCCAGGGCTTTGTCTACGAGCGGGTGCCCCATATCACCCTGAAGTCGATCGCCAACAACACTGAGATCGACGTCATCTGGGAGAAGTTCCAGGAGAATCTGGAACCCCTGCGTACGAAGCTCAACAAGGCCCTTGGACGATCTGGCCCCTCAGCCCAGCCCTCTCCCGCGAGAGGAGAGGGAGAAAAAGGGGCGTGGGAAGAATGGGAGATCCCCCGGGAGGCTGAATATCCATGGGATGCCAAGACACAGGAGCTTTTTTATGCCCTCAAGACCGAGCAGGCCCGCGGTGCCGAGAGCAATGCCAAAAGAATTGCAGAGCTCTTGTTTGCAATCAACCGCAATCTGAAGCGCAATTTCTCCATAAAGACATTACCGGAACGGCCGGCCGATCCATGGCCCAGCGAAGCAAAACAACTTCACGCCGAGTGGTGGAAGCAGCGTATCGCCCGCCAGAAGGAGATCGACGCCTCCATCGCCGCCAAGGCCGAGTTCGAGTACCTCTACGACAAACCCTACGAGGATAAAAAGACGGTCCGCGTGGCCGGGCCTTTCACCGTCGAGAGCCTCTCGCCCCACCGCGTCCTGGGGGTGGACGAGAATGACGAATTGATCGACGGCGTCAAGGACCCCAAGGGCGAATATGGCGAGGTGATGGATTTCGCCCGGATGATCCTGGAAAACCTCAAGACCTCTGGGGTCCAGCAGGCCCATAAGGAAGACAAGATTTCTTTTACCTCCCTTAGTCCCTGGCCGGGTAAACTGATCTGCGCCGAAGGCCGCTATATCGAGGGTGCCTCCTCAAATTCCTCTCCCCTGGCGGGAGAGGGCAAGGGTGAGGGGGAATTTGGCATCGAAAAACGGGCTGCTATTTTTCTCGGGCCGGAATTCGGCACTGTCTCCCGGCCCGATCTGGTGGCTGCTGCCCGGGAAGCCGGCGACGCCGACTTCGATGTTCTCATCGCCTGCGCTTTCAACTACGATGCCCGCTCCACGGAGTTCGACAAGCTGGGCCGCATCCCCGTCCTCAAGGCCCGGATGAATGCCGACCTCCACATGGCGGGCGACCTGAAAAACACCGGCAAAGGGAACCTCTTTGTCATTTTCGGCGAGCCGGACATCGACATCCTCGACGCCGAAAACGGTCAGATCCGGGTCAAGGTCAACGGCGTGGACGTCTTCCACCCCAACACCGGCGAGGTGCTGAGCGACGGCGCCGAAGGCATCGCCTGCTGGTTCATCGACACGGACTACAACGAGGAGAGCTTCTTCGTCCGTCACGCCTATTTCCTGGGTGCCAACGATCCCTACAAGTCACTGAAGACGACTCTCAAGGTCGAGATCAACGAGGAGGCCTGGGCCACCCTCAACAGCGACACCTCCCGCCCCTTCGACAAGCCCAGCTCCGGCCGCATTGCCGTGAAGGTCATTAATCATTTAGGGGATGAAGTAATGAAGGTGTTTAGAGTATGAGGTTCCTTTGCGATCATTAATGTTAATAAAAAAAGGAGGATGAGAATGGGATTATATCAATGCCGAGGCCAGATTACCGCTAATTCTTCTGATGATAACAACTATTACATAATCATCAAATCTACATCGCAGTTCGATTGTGGGAAGAACAAACTGAATAAGCACAACGCCAATCTTGGACGGCAATTTCCGGGCAGCTCATCTCTTGACAAAACTGTTTTCAATCTTTTCATGGAAGTTGAAACTCCGGGCAATATCAGACCCCCCTTCTATCACTTGCCAGTGACGCCAAGCCTTCGCTGGCTGCCCGCAAGCCTTCCCATCCTTGTAACTAAAAAGTTAAAAAATCGGTTTGATGATTTCGACACAGATCCTCAATACGAATGGACATTCATCATTAGTGAAGTCGCATCCAACCCTGATGAATATGAGCTCAAGTACATACAATTGGGGCCACAGGGAGATGATGAGTAGATAGACCTTCGTCTCGTAAAAGCCAGTATAATAAGGATCAGCCAGATGTCAGCCATCAAACACGTACATTGTCTTTCTGCAGAAGAACTCTTGGATATGCTCAGCAACAAGAGCCCCTTATGGGATGGAACACGGCGGTTTTGGGTTTTCCGGGGCCTGCGTGACGACCGCTACAAACTTCTTCCCAGTGCATTGCGTCCAGAAGCCAAACTAGGTTTTACGCATGTTCCGAAGGGCATTCAACTAAACAACAAAGATCAAATACGTGCTGAATTTGACAGGCTCCAGGAATTTTTTTGGTCCGTCGATGCACAGGGTTTAGCTATACCGACCGATGGTACACTCTTGCGAACGCCAAGTGCCTTCAATTATCTTCATAAAGAAATCGAAGAACAATGGCCCTGCGACACGTTGCTTCCACTGCTCGCCCTCGCTCAGCATTATGGTGTATGTACACGTCTTCTCGATTGGACGGAAAACCCATTGGTTGCAACCCACTTCGCAGCGATAAGGCATTTGGAATCACTAAAAAGATCAAGTAAAGATGTCCTTTGCATCTGGGCACTGAACCTGGAGTGGGTAATCCATGATGGCTTTCCAGCAGGCAAGGCGAAGATGGCCGTGTACGCCATTACTGCTCCCCGTGCCTCAAATCCAAATCTCCATGCTCAGAGTGGGGTTTTCACGACGGAACTGCTTGATCAGAAAGACCAACAACGAAAAGGCAAGCTAAATACACAAACAGTAGATGAAATAGTTGACCAATGCTGGAAGAAACTAAACTGGAATAAACATGTAATGGTTCGCATGACGCTGCCGTGCAGAGAGGCGCCTAAGTTACTTCGATTGCTATTCAAAGAGGGCATTGATGTGGCAACACTGTTCCCCGGTTATCAAGGCGTGGCAGACGCCATGAAGGAAAAAAACCATTGGGACAAACCCGAGGCATCATCTTACTGGTTTGGGGGATAATGATGCTTTTGTAAAGACCTGCTGTGGTTTTTTACTTTGGGACTGGAATTGATGAAGAAATGTTTTTTCGCATAGCCGACACTTTCACCGATAGCCTAGCCAAACTCACCGGAGAAGAGCAGAAACTTGTTAAGACCACCGCCTTCGATCTGCAACTGAATCCGGCCAGTCCCAGCATGCAGTTCCATAAGCTGGACAAGGCCAAAGACAAGCGGTTCTGGTCGGTGAGGGTCGGTGCCGATCTGCGGCTGATCGTTCACAGGTCCGACGACAGTTTGCTTCTCTGCTATGTGGGTCACCATGACAATGCCTACCACTGGGCGGAACGGCGGAAACTGGAAACCCACCCGCAAACGGGTGCGGCACAGATGGTGGAGATCAGGGAGACGGTCAAGGAGATTGTCATACCCGCTTATGTGAAGGCTGAGGAGACAAAGAAGCCGAAAAATCCGATCTTTGCCCATGTGGCCGCCGAGGCCCTCCTTGGTTATGGAGTACCGGCGGAATGGCTGAAAGACGTCCAAAGGGCCGATGAGGACGGTCTCTTGGCGTTGGCGGATCATCTTCCGGCTGAGGCTGCCGAAGCACTCCTGCAATTGGCGACCGGCAGCAAACCGATCATGGTTGAACCATTAAGGCCGACCATACAGTATAATGTTAGCACAGAGCCTTCGCCGGCAGATGCACAGCCCAAAACAGCCCCATCGCCTTTCGACCACCCTGCTGCCCAGGGCCGGTTCCGGGTCATCCACAATGTCGAAGAATTGGAACGCGCACTGAGTTTTCCGTGGGATAAATGGATTCTCTTTCTCCATCCGGAGCAGCGTCAATGGGTGGAGAAGGATTACAGCGGCCCTGCAAAGGTTTCCGGGTCAGCAGGGACAGGGAAAACAATCGTGGCGCTGCACCGGACCGTTTATCTGGCCCGGACCTATCCTGAGGCGCGGGTACTCCTTACCACCTTTTCAGACACCCTGTCCAATGCCCTTCAGGACAAGGTCCGGCGGTTGATCCACAGCGAGCCTAGTCTGGGCGAGCGGCTGGAAGTTCACGCCATCAACGACATCGGCAAACGGCTCTATGAGGCCCGCTTCGGCCGAGCAAAACTGGCTTCCCGCGAGACAACCCGCAAATTGCTGGAAGAGGCATCCGGACAGGACAAAGCTACAAAGTTCAGCCCCCGTTTTCTGATGACGGAATGGGAAGAGGTGGTGGACGCCTGGCAACTGGATTCCTGGGAGGCATACCGGAACGTCAGGCGACTGGGAAGAAAGACCCGCCTCCCGGAGCAACAGCGCATCGTGCTCTGGTCCATTTTTGGACGGGTCCAGGGGCACCTGCAGGAGCAGGGATTGATCACCTGGGCGGGACTGTTCACCCGGTTGGCCAATGATATTGATGACAGGAAACACCCACCATTCGATTTCACGGTCGTGGACGAGGCACAGGATGTCAGCGTCCCACAGTTGCGGTTTTTGGCAGCGCTCGGCGGAGATAGGCCAAACGGCCTTTTCTTCGCCGGCGATCTGGGCCAGCGGATTTTCCAACAGCCCTTCTCATGGAAATCCGTGGGTGTGGATATCCGGGGGCGCTCCCGAACCCTGCACATCAATTATCGGACCTCCCATCAAATCCGCATGCAGGCCGACCGCCTGCTGAGCCCGGAAATATCCGATGTGGACGGCAATACGGAAAAGCGGGAAGGCACGGTATCCGTATTCAACGGGCCTGCCCCTGCTATCAGAATCCTGACCAATTTGGACGAGGAAATCAAGTCGGTGAGCGCCTGGCTTTGGGGCCTTGGAAAAGAGGGGATCATCCCTCATGAGATAGGAGTCTTCGTCCGTTCTGCCGCAGAAATGGGTCGCGCTTTCCGGGCAGTCATGGACGCAGGCTACCCCTTTGCAGTCCTGGACGAGCAAGTGGAACCGACCAACGGCCGCGTCTCGATCGGCACCATGCATCGGGCAAAGGGTCTGGAATTCAAGGCGGTGGCAGTGATGGCCTGCGACGACGAGGTCATTCCTCTCCAGGAGCGAATTGAAGCGGTGGCCGATGACGCTGACCTGGAAGAGGTTTACAGCACGGAACGCCACCTTCTCTATGTGGCCTGTACCCGGGCCCGGGATCGGCTCCTGGTGACCGGCGTAGAACCCGCATCGGAATTTTTGGATGACCTGCGTAATTCTTTTAAATTTTAACCTTCATCCAGTCCCTAGGTTCAGGCCAATTACACGTAAAATGGAAATACCTGTGCGGTATCCCCGAGCCGGGATATTGCCATTTCCATTTCTCATTGGTATCTTCAGCACGATTGGTTCGTGCTTTGGCTCAGGTAGGCGAGATATAGCCCCAAATGAGCCAAAACAGGAAGGAGCTTCTATGTGCAGCAGTCTGCCCGCTGGATAGTCAATGAATGCCCCTCTGTTGCCTGCCCCCATTCCACCAACCGGAGCTGTGGGCCGACTTCATGGGTGATCTCAATCCCCGTAATGCTGAGCGGATGGACGCAGGAACCGGTGTTGTAGTAGCTTCCGTCGAGCTGATGCTTGATCTTGGATTCCAGGTAGCGGCGCTCCGTCAGCGACAGATTCTCGAATACCGCCCGATGGGTGTGACCGGCCATGATCGCGGCAATGCCTTGGTCATTGTGGTTCGCCCACTCGTGGAGCTGCCTGTCCACCTCGTTGCACAGGCCGAGATTGAGGGCGGCCCGGGTCGGGTCCTTGGCGCCGCACCGCTGAAGATCCGACCAAAAGTGATGAACGAAGAACTTGCTGACGGCAGCGCCTTCGCCGCTGCATTTCGGATCTGCCTGGTGACCGTGGATGAGAAGGATAGCACCGCATCCCGTACCCTTAGGAGCCGTCAGGAAAATCCCTTCGTGAATCTCGATCCCGGGAAAGAGCGTCCGATAGACCGCTTCGTGGTCCTTCCAATAGAGATCATGATTCCCCCACACCTTCAGGTAGCGGGTCTTTGCCGGAGCAGGATCATGGAATTTGGCCAGGAGTTCATAGACCGGGGTGTGGGTGATGTAGGTCTGGTCGAAATTATCGTTCTCCCAGAGTTCCTCGGCATCGCCCAGTTCGATGTAGGCGAAACCTTCTCCGAGATAATACTCCAGGGCGCAACGATAGATCAGGGAGTTCTTGGCGAAATCATCGGCCCCGGAACCGTCCCCTCGGTGCATGTCGGACATGACGACCAGCTTCATGCCGGGGGTCATGGTCAAGTGCCGGACCCGTTCCAGTTTTGGCAGGGCTTCCACCTCGCACCTCCTTACAGCCGTCTGTGATTTTTTTCGACGCGACGGCAACGCCTCCCGAGCATCACGCACATCCAACCGACTCCGCCTACCACCGCCCATGCTCCACGCCCCCACACCCTGACATCACCTCATCCTGCGGCACTGCCGATTCTCCTCGTCGCCCCCGATGCCATCGACCTTCCCGAAGGCATCTTCAGCGCCCAGAATACCGGCCCATGGCCCGGAAAGATGATCCGGACGTGGAGATTCTCCGCCAACGCGGCAAAGGCACTCTGGCTCTGCCCCTCATCCCAGCAGAACCGGTTCACGTAACCCCGCCCGCTCTTCCGACCCAGGATCAGATCGCCGGTGAGGAGTTCCCCCGAGGCCTCGTTGTAGAAGACCACCGACTCCTCCGTATGACCCGGCGCGGCGATCACCTCCCAGCCGCCGAAGCCGATCCGGGAACGGGGCAGGCGATTTCCATCGAGATACCTGATCCGGTCCGCATAGGAGACCCGCAGGCAATCCCGGAAGAAAGGCAGGGGCACACCCGCCGGACCGTCGAAAGCCAGGTCCGACCATTTCTGGACGCCGAAGAAACCGTGAGCAATCAGCCTCGGTAGCAGACCGGTGACCCAGTTCCGCATGGGGGAAAGCGGGCGACCTGCCTTCAGGTAAGCCTTAACCAGGGGATGAAACAGAACCGTCGTTTTCGGGGAGCACTTCGCGAGCAGTGCAGCGATCCCGCCGATATGATCGATGTGAAAATGGGTGGCGGCGATGATCCGGATCGCCATGAGAGAGCGCTTGATGGTATGGACACAGAAATCCTCAATGGCCCGGGCAGCGCCGACGCTGCCACAATCGACCACCATCAAGTTGTCCTTCTCATCGGTGATGAGATACGTCTGTGCAATACCGCTGCCCGGAATTGGATGCACCATGCCTGCCTCCTAAAAAAGCCCCATCAAATTGCGGCGTGTTTTGTTTGCGCCCTCCCCAAATCCACACCCGGACAAAAGGGGAGCCCGCCACACCCGGAATGCGATGTGGCGGGCGGTTTCGCCGGGCCATCTCCGGCCTGTGGGTTTACTTCTTCTTTCCCTTGGCCTTGGCCGCCATCTTGGCCTTCGCGTCGTGCTTGGGCAGGTGGACCTTGATCTTGTCCCGCTCCTGCTCGCGCTTCCGCAGCACCATCCCCTTCTTCCAGGACTGGGAGACCTTGAAGCCCATCCGGTAGCCGGCCGGGATCGTGATCGGCTGCTGTGTCTTGGGGTTGATCCCCTGGCGCTCCTTGGTCTGCTTGACCGTGAAGGTCCCGAAGTTGGCCAGCCGGATGGACCCCGACTGCTCCAGGACGGTGAGAATCCCCTCCAGGACGGCGTTCACCACCTTCTTCGCGTTCTCCTTGGTCAGCTCCGTGGTACCGGCTACGGTCCCGACCAGGTCTGTCCTTCCGACTCTGCTTGCTTTTGCCATGCTTTGGTTCCTCCTTTTTTGAAATAACCGGCCGCCTTGTGGAGCGGGCCGGGGTGGGTGGCCTTGACGCCACCTCATAAAAACGGACATCAGGACCTCCTGAGAAGAGCAACGGCGACCTGGTAAATCGCGTAGCCGATCGAGCCGATGATCAGGGCGCCGAAGATCCAGCCTGTCTTCTGGAAGAAGGCGGCGATGAATCGGGTCGCCCACTTCGACGGGGTGACGTAGGCCTCCAGGGCGGCAATCCTGTTTTGAAAATCCCGAAGGCGGCGGGCGTGGTCCTGGCAGCCGAGGTCTTCGACAATGGTGGTAATCCGCCGTACCTGGGCGAGGAGATCCGCCATGACCTGGTGATCGGCCTGGAGGCTCGCCTCATAGGCTTGCTTGAGGAGGCAGATCGTCTTGTCCAGGGCAGCGTAGCGGTGGTTCAGCTCCTCGGTCTGGCCGGAGAGCTTCCCGATGCTCTCCAGGAGGAGCCGGTTGTAGCGGTCATTGCTGTTGTTGGCGCTGTCGGTCATCGCAGATACCTCTCGAGAAAGACGGGCCACCGGCAATCGGCGCAGAAGTCGAGGGCCCGGTAGGCGGGGTTGATCCGGTCGCCGGGAAAGTAGATCGACAGGCCGCCGGTGCCCCGGACATCCCTGCCAATCTTCCCCTGGCTGAGGGTAAGGCGGCCCTTACCTGGCTTCAGGGCGGCGATCAGAGCCTCTGCTACAGCCCGGAGATCGGGAGCCGGCAGGCGGCGGAGCTGTTTGGCAAAACAGAGGAGATCGATATAGTTGTCGTCGTAGAAGCGGGGGCTTTTCTTCCAGGCTGCGGCGATGGGCTTGGCGTCGGTCTCGAGGGCGGCAAGAAGGGTCCCGGATAGGACGTCGATCTTCCTCACCACGTTGTTGATGCGGCTCAGATCCAGGGCGGACTGGGTGACCGTCTCGTCTTTTCCTTTGTAGGAGAGGAGATAACTTTTGACGATCCAACGGGCGAGGGCGGCGGCGTCCTGGCGGGGCCGGGCGGCGAGGCGGGAGAGGATCTCTGCATAGGGCCAGCCGTCGAAGGGCTCCTCGATTTCCGAACCGACGATGACGTTCACGGAATCCCGGAGTTGCCAAGCCACCTCGAGCATGTTCATGAGACAGGCGTCCATGCCCAGAAGGTCGATCTTCCGGCCGAGAAGGGCGCAGACACCGGCCAGGACGACCCTCAGTTCCCGGTTGTCCAGGGCGTCGCCGCCCGAGGTATCGTCGTAACAGATGCTCCGATGGGCCTGGGGGAAGGCGTGGCGGAAGAGTGGCCGGTGGGGACGCCTACGGGCCGGATCGGCGGCTTTGCCCATGCTGGCCAGGGATGCGGCATCTGCCGGGGCGGGGCCTGTAGATCGGCTCTTGGTATCCTCCCACCAACCGCTGCCGTGGTTCCAGAGGATCAGGGCATACCGATCGGCGGGATAATTGTCCACCGCCCATTTCACGAAGCTGTAAAGAACTTGGGGGTCGCCGGTGTTGGTTTCGCTAAAGGTTTCGATGCAGTCTTTCTTGAAGCCGCCGCCCGAGGTGATCCGGAAGCGCCGGGTCTTTTGGTCCTCGATCCGGTCGAGCTGGACCAGGATGTGGACGTCCTTGGTGGATCCGGCCTTGGCCATCTCGGTAATGTCCCGGAGGGCCGCGCCGTCAAGGTTGTTGTCCCCGGCCATATAGACCATGAAGGTCCATTTGGCCTGGCCGCTCTTGCCTTTCACCTGCTCTATCATGACCCCCTCCTTTCTTGTTTCCGGCCTTCCTTGGCCGAATTTGCGAAGCACGGCGTTAGGGGTGATGGTAGATGCTGCGAACTTCAGAAAGCAAAGAAGGAGGGCATCACTTGTCAATGACAGGCAAGGATTAATGCAGGAGGCGGATCGTCATCCTAGAGTTATGAGGTTTGCCATGGTCCAGGGGCCAGCCAACGGGTTGGCGTTGATGCACCGAAGCGGTGATATTCCGGAGACGGGGATTCGTCACAGCGTGGCCTCCAGATAGGGGCGCATGATCTTTTCCACACGGCAGAGCCTGGCAAAATGGATAATATTACCTGCACTTGTTGTTATTTGCTGGTAATTCTATCCACGGCGGCGGTGGACAGCAAGAGATATTCTATTGACACATAATGTGACAAATTTTATCTTCATATTTTCATATCAATTTGAAATAACTTTCATATTATGTGACATTTTCATTGACAATATTGGTGTCAGAGGTTATAAAAAGGCCGCTTTCATCTATAAAACGACACCAGGACAGCCGGCGCCGGATACTGTGACATTTTCCAGCAGGCCATATGTGCAAAATACTTTAACGACAGAATAAATGGGTGACAAAATCATGGACACGGATCTAATCAAAAAAGTCCCCACCTTTAAGTCGGGTCACTTTATCTTCAGCCGCCGACACCAGGACCCTGAGATCGAAACGCTCCATGTCTGGGGGCTGGTTCTCTACAAGACGGTGAGCGACCTTCCCATCTTGCCTGCCTGGTCGTCCCAACTTGAGGAGACGCTCATCCGCAGATCCATCTTCGGGACGGCAGCGCTCGAAGGAAACCCCCTGAAGGAAGAAGAGGTCGGAAAGATCATCGGCGAAACAGGCCAGCCCGAGAAGTCCGCCAGGGCAGAGCAGGAGATCAGGAATCTCAAAGCGGCCTATCAATTCATCAGGGAACTGACGCCGGCATCGACACCCCCGGTGATCGACGAAGCGTTGATCAAGAAGGTCCACGCCTTGATCACGGCGCATATCGACCATCCCTACAATGTCCCCGGTCTGTACCGCAACCATAAGGTCCAGGTGGGCGACAAGGATCACGGCGGCGTCTATACGCCGCCCAAATGCCTTCCGGACATTGAAAAGCTCATGCAGGAATTCATCCTCTGGATCAACAGCGAGCAGATGCTTGCCACGAACCCCTACCTCCGCGCGGCCTTGGCGCACTATCACCTGGGGTTGATCCACCCCTTCAGCGACGGAAACGGCAGGGTCGCAAGAATCATCGAGGCCTTGTTGTTGAGACTGTCCGGGCAGAAATATGTCCCCACGATGCTCTCCAACTACTACTACCGGAATATGGACGAATACTTTTGTGCCTTCTCCATCACCCGCAAGGACAAAGAAAGTGACGTTTCCCCCTTCATAAAATTTGTGCTGAAAGGGGTCATCGATTCGCTGGAGGAGATCAAAAACCGGATTACCTATTTCATCCGGCGCTTGGCCTTGAGAGATTACTTTGCCGCTCTTCACCGGGAAAAGGCGATTATCCAGCGTCAGCATGACCTCCTGACCCTGTTGCTCCAGCTCCAGGACGCCAAACCGTTCAAGCTCCAGGATCTGTTTAATACGCCGTCCATGAACGCGCTGTACCGGAATGTCAGTGAACGGACCGCCAGGCGGGATCTGAAGAAACTCATGGGAATGAATCTATTGACGTGCGTGAATGATCAATACACCCTGAACCTTGAGGCATTGGGATAGGAGAAACAAAACCCTCTCACTCGCCGTCCATCGCAAGCAAGGCCTCAAAGCGTTGCACCTCCGCGGAGGAGACCCGCAGGCAGCCCCGGATCCAGGTTGCCTGGAGATCCCCCATGTCCAGGAGGCGGTAGACAGTCCGGGCCGAAATGGCAAAGTAGACAGCCACCTCGTCCACCCGATAGAAGCGCTTCAGGGGCGCCGGCGTCGTCTGGCCGATCCGCACCGAGATCTTCGTCTGCTCATCCATCGTTTTTCTCCTCCCTCGAAAAGGGCGGTTCATGGGCGTGGCCGTTCCGGGACGATGGTTTACCCAGGGCAGGTTGCCGTTGGTCCGGGAGCGGCAGATCTCCTCATCGCTATACCAGATCCCCTTGAGGCTGCTCCGGTCCAAGGGGCAGAGCGGCGCGAGACAATCCTCAAAGAGGCGGCATCGTTCATCGGTCATTGGAGGCCTCCCCAAATCCTGGCTGCATCTTCCCTGATTCATAGAACGCACCCGGCAGCACCTCGCTGATCATGCAGATGACGACCATCATCATCACCATAATCTTCCCCACCACCCTCACCCTGTTCACTTTCTTGACCACTTTCACCTTCTCGCCATCCTTGCTCACCCTGAAGACGAACCACATCATTGAAGCCTTTGGCATCCCCTCTCGGAAGCTGCTTCATCCCTTGACGCCCAGGGACATCGATCACCTGTTGCACCGGATACCCGCCGGCGGCGTTCTTGATTTCGTGGATCCCGGCAAGATAGGCCGGATGGCTGCCTTCCCTCCCGGCAATGACTGCATAGAATCGCTCGAACTCCTTCTGCCGCCAAGAACGGTCCCGCTCTGCCATCAGGCCGAAGTTCACCCAGCCGCCCATCGCCTCAATCACCGAGTGGATCACCGCATCGGCGAAGCGGACGCTTTGGTAATTGCCATACCGCTTGAGCGCCGCGAAGACGTCCAGCCATGCGGCGGTGGCCTGATCCCCGCACCGGCCTTCCAAGAGCTCAAGGAACTCGGCCGGCTTGGAAAAGAACTTCGCCCTGCCGATCAGTTCGTGAAAAGCCCGTATGCAAACCTCATCCGGGAAGGGCTCCAGGATGCGCCAATAAAAATCAAGCAGGAGCCGGGTAATCTGCCGATCGTGGATCTCCCCGAGGACGGTCATCAGCTCACGGAAACGGTTCTCATCCTTCATGGCGGCGACCTCCAGTCACGCAGGGTGCGGAGGTTGCGCGCTGTCACCTCCGACACCGCGCCTGCCAGGGGCGGCGCTGCGATCTCATCCTCCCATCCCCGCGCACCGAGCCACGTCGCCGGATAGGGGATGTATTTTCCGCCCTCCTTCAACCAGTCCTCCGATGTCGTGGCCCGCTCTATCGTGGCGATCATGGTCGCTAAGAGTTGCTCGTCGGGATCGATCCGGAAGAAGACCCTTTCCGCCTGTCCCTTGGATCGTTTCTTCGGGTAGGCCTTCCAGAAGCGGGCGAAGCGATCCCGGACTCCGGCACCGACCGGTTTCGTCTTCCCCCCACACCCCCCTTTCGGTTTCTCTTTCTCTTCTGTCTCGGTTTCTGTTTCTGTTTGGGCAGTGAGTGCTCCATGAGTACTCACTGAGGGCTCACTGAGTACTCCGTGAGCATGACCTGAGCCCTCCTGCAAGCTCCCCTTTTCGATGCCCATGCCTTGCATGAGGGAGACATGAGGGATCATTGAGCCGGCCGCCGGAGCTGCGCCCAGGGAAAGATCGGGGTCCTCGGGGCCCCCTGATTTGTCCGGGTACGTTTCTGGCTCGCCCCCACCCTCTTCCGGCGATTTTTCGGGATCTCCCCCATCGTCTTCAGGTGTTTCTGGCGGCGCGGGGTTCCGGGCCCCCGATGGGCGGTTGATGGTCTGGTGCCGGCGGAAGTTTCGAACGTGACAGTAGCGTTCACCGTTATGGAGAAAGGGGATGATCACCCGGATTGCGGCGAGCTCAGAAAGCCAACCGTCAAATATCTCGAGCGGAATCTCATCGTAGGGGAAGATCCGGTTTTCTAGCCGGGCTGGATGGCCATTCACAACGCCGTAGTCGTCGGAGTTGCTCCAGAGTCCGACGAAGAGCAGGCGGGCGTCCCTGGACACCTTTGCGAGCTTCTCGTCATCCCAAAATTCGGGCTTGATCATCCGCGTCCTGGCCATGATCCCCTCCCTGACCAGGAGGACCACCGCCGCGGCCGACCGGAACGAATCCCGCAGGACGGCAGCCCCCTATCCTACTATGTCCGGGAGGGCCATTCAGGGAACAAAAATATTTATGCTTTTTGATTCGATATGTTGAGGAGTAATTATCGGATGGCAGGTATACCTAAGCTTGAGGAAGGCGGAGGTCGCCGAATGATCGTTCTTCGCGGCTTTTCGGAATAACGCAAGGGTGCATCAGCGATGCTTGAGAAATTCTTCGATGGTCAGGCCGATGTCACGGGCGATCTGACGGAGGAGGATAGGTGAGATGTCTCTCCCTGCATGGCAAGGAACCGTGGTTCCCCTTCCATCATCATGGCGAAACTGTTTATGGCTGCCCTTCTGGCGTGTCTCCACAAAACCGAGACGTTCGAGGATGCTGATGACTTCAGAGGGTTTCAGTACGGCGCGGGTTCCCATCGTTAGGCCACAACAACGCTCTGGGTACCGATAAATTCCGTCTCCAATTCCGGTTCGCCATTCTCCAGCAGTAACTCAACCACCTCTTTGAGGTTATGATTGAGTTCGTCCAGAGTCTCCCCCTGGGAATGAGCACCGCGCAGTCCCGGAATATAGCCGACGAAAAGCCCCGTGTCCGGACACTTCTCAATAACGGCGGTATAGGTTCTCATGTTTCCACTCCTTTCGCAGCGTTGTCGGAAAAAGACCCAACGGCTGGTTTAAAATGGATGAATCTATTTGGAATGTCAAGCGTCATAGAATGTATCGGGAATCATATGCCATGAATATATCATCCCGCCTCTCCGTTTTCTGTTTTCTGTTGAGTGCCCTCCCGCTTTGTCAGTTCTTTACGCTTGGCAGCCCATCTGCCACGCACCTTCGTATGGGGGATAAAAACGGCACCTGGTTTGTCCGCTTCTTCCACGGCGGATTTGACCTGTTGCCGGAACCAGCGATCGTGTTCTTCGGCCGCCTCCTTCGACAGCTTGACGGGAAAAGGCAATCCCTTCTCTGCCACGACCTGGTGGAGAAAAAGCCGGATGGCTTCGCTCATGGAAAGGCCCATCCCGTCCAAAAGCGACTGCGCCTCGATCTTTAACGATGCATCTATCCGCGAGCGGATCATGGTGTCTGGCATATCGCACCTCCTTGAATCTTTGTGGCTACAATATAGCCCTATTCGGACCCAATATCAATCTCTTTTCGGTCTTTTTATTTGTGATTATGGAGGAGGTCTTCCCGGATGGCTCGGAGCGCCCGCTGGCGGCGCTTCTTCAGTCGCTGGTATTCTGTCGGGGTCGCCGCGATGTCCTTCAGCGGGAAGCCGTCGATCACCATGGTCTCGATGATCTCTCGGTCCGCACGGTTGATGACCTTGTGCCGTTCCAGGTCATCGAGAAGTGCGGAAATGTCCGGAACGGACGGAAGGTTATCTTTCTGCCGGCTGTCGATGCGATGATCTGCGGCAGTCTCCTCGCCGGGCCGGTCTGTAACAGCCTCCTCGGTCTTTCCACTCCAGTCATAAGGCACGCCATCATCATCCGGATAGAGACGATGTCTTGCCGCAATACCCTGCCCCACGCCTTCCCGTCTACCTGGCCGTACATTCCTCATTTCCCGGAACCGTCGGCGGAAAACCGTCCGGACGTTGTTTTTCAACCGGCCGATGATCTGTGCAGCCACCTTTTGGGGGCCGATCTCCGCCGTCCGGATCGTCTGGAGCAAGGCCACACAGATCTCCTGGATCAGATCCTCATCGCCGATCTCGGAGTAGAACCGCCTTCCTCTGGCGTTGAGGTTCGCGATCGCCGGTGAGAACAGAACCAGGAAGAATGCAGCGAGCGCTTCATACTGTCCGCCCTGCCGGTAGCGGCCGATAAGGTTTTCATGGAGGATGATGTCCTTTTCACCGTAGTCCGCCTCCCGGTCGTGAAAGAAGGCGATGAGGGCACAGTGATCGGCAAAGGGGGCCAGATGGCGGCATTCGGTCCTCAAGGTCTGGTAGAGCGTCCGGAAGCCGGTGGACTCCAGTACCTTCCGGAGCCCGGCAAACGAAAAGCCCATGCGACGGTGGGTGCGGCATGGGCTTCAAGGAGTGACTAAAAAATTGATCTTACCGACACTGCTTACCGATTCTTTGGAACTTTGGGATAGATCCGGGGCGGCGTCCTCAGGGAGTGGTCTGGAATCCGATCATTTCCGAAGGAGGCCCCGGGAAAAGACAAGCCTCATAGCCGCTGAATGATCTTCGTAATCAACGGTCCTTCGAGATCGAATACAGGCAAACAGCACAGGGAGAGCAGGAAACAGGCTGGAGAAATGACTCCCTTCTCCGGTCGTCGGACACCGCCACCGGGTGCGGCATGCAGCCGCCTTCCAGTAGCGGAAGGACCGTGATCAATTTCCTGAAACGGCGACGAGCGTGAACATTTCGGTGAGCAAGCCAATGCCGAACGGTGCGCATGAGCGGGGAGTGCAATGAAACGTTGTTAAAATATCACCCTTTCGATTCGACGACAAAGAAAATCAAAAATATTTTGTCCCCTGGCACCTCCGTCCGGACATAGTGAAATAGGAGGACTCTTTCCAATGGAGGGCGCCATGGAAAAGCGGATGATGGACATCAAGGAGCGGGGAATCTACATCGGCCTCAAACCGCAGACGATCCGGAATCAGATCTCCCTCGGAAGATTCCAGATCCCGACGAAGCGGATCGGCCGGCTCCTGAAATGGGACCGGCGAGACGTGGACCAGTACCTCGACCGGCTCAAGAAGATCAACTGAAGGTTTCATCAGGAAAACGCAATAACAAACCGATTGACAGGGCGGCGGTCTGTGCCATAATTCCTTTTCAGAACCTTGGAAAGGAGGTGGTGCTTTAAATCGCTGTCTTGCCGATTCCTTCTCACATAGAGAGAAAGGAATTGGATATGGGAGTTTACAGGAGAAAGGACAAAAACGGGTAGCCCTTCGGTCCCTGGATCGTCGAGTATCCCAGTGCCATCAATCCCCGGACGGGAAAGCAGAAGTACGCCTGCATAAAAGCGGGCGAGAGCAAGCGCCTGGCCGATACGATCTTCGTCCAGAAGATCCTGGAGTGGGAAAAGAAGCGGCACCTGGGATTGGAAACGAAGCGGGAATTCGTTTTCCGGGAGCTGGCGGAGTGGTACCTGGGGCTGCCGAGGGTGCAGGCAAAGCGTTCCTACGCCCAGGACGTATCAAGGATGGCTGTTCTTTTAGATGAGTTCTGGAACTGCAATGTCCGGGAGATCAAACCGGCCATGATCGAGGCCTTCCAGCACCGGCTCCTGAAGCGCCGCTGCCGGCGCGGGAAAGGATCCTACGCACCGGCCGCGGTCAACCGCTTCCTGGAGATCATGAAGCGGATTTTCAACCTGGCCCTCCGGGAGGACATGGTGGAGAAGAACCCCTGCCTGAAGGTCTCCAAGCTCGCGGAGAATAACCGGCAGGACCGGGTGATCACCCACGCCCAGTATCAGGCCCTGGTGGCGGCCCTGCCGGAATACGCGGCAGATATCGTCACAACGGCTTACTACACGGGGATGAGGGCGGGCGAGATCTTCAACCTGACTTGGAAGAAGGCAAGGCTGGAGGAAGTGGTCATCGACCTGCTGGCCGCGGACACGAAGACCTCGGAGCCGCGGCGGGTCCCGCTGAACGGGGAGCTCCGGCGGCTCTTCACCGAACTCAGGAAGGTCCGGCATCTGAAGCACGACCGGGTCTTCACCTATGAGGGACGCCCTATCCGGGAGATCAAGCGCTCTTTCAAGCGGGCCTGTAGGGAGGCGGGGATCGAGGATTTCCGGTTCCACGATCTGCGCCATACCTTCAACACGAACATGCGCAAGGCCGGCGTCGACCGCAGCGTGATCATGAAGATTACGGGGCACAAGACGATGAGCATGTTCGAGAGATACAATACGGTGGATGAAAGCGACGCCCGGGAGGCCTACCGGAAGCTCCACTTTTTCCTCAATGCGCCTCCGTCCGGCGGGGAAATTACTGCAATATTACTGCAAGGCCCTCAGCAGTAAATAAAAAAGGGGCCTAAGCCCCTGATTTTCTTGGTAGCGGGGAGAGGATTCGAACCTCTGACCTTTGGGTTATGAGCCCAACGAGCTACCGGACTGCTCCACCCCGCGTCAATGTTTTGTTTAATTTGGCCTTTTAGATCACTATCCTTCATAAGTCAAGCTTTTTCCGTTTTCCTGGCATCCTCAAATGCATGGCAACAAGCAAGTACATAATGCATGAGTTTTGCGTGACTGCGGAAAAATGCTTTGCAAGCAGCGAATCAAATGTTTTTTCCGTTTCGTGATGGAGATTAACACCTCGTAACGAATAAGATTTATACGCTAACTATTGAGAAGCGAAAAAGATTTCCGAGCCGCGGCAAAGCCATTTTTCAAAGGTCTAAATGTAATCAATTATTGATCAATGTTGCGGCCGACTGATCCAAGACCATCAAACGGTCATTTTATCCCGGAGATGTTGAAGATATCCACCCGGCGCTGCATCCCCTTCAGTGCAAACGAGCCCATTGGCTCCACCGCCACCAGTTCCCGTACCAGCTCATATGTCCGCTCGCAGATCAGGATCTGGCCTTCCAGGGCCAGATGCTCCAGGCGCGAAGCGATATTAACCGGCAAACCGAAAGCGGTGTATTCCTTTTTCTTCGCCGACCCGAAGATGCCGGCCATCGCCTCACCGGTGCTGATCCCGATCCCCACGCCGATCTTCTTCCCCTCCTCCGACAGCCGCGCGTTAATCGCCGCCATCTCTTCCCGCATCTTCAGCGCGGCGAGCACCGCCCGCTCCGTATCGTCGGCCGCCGCTTTCGGGGCGCCGAAAATGCCCATTATCCCGTCCCCGATATGCTTGTCCAGGGTGCCGCGGTAGTCATAGATGATCTGGTCCAGAGGGGAGAAGTAATGGCGGTTAATAAGCTCCGACAAATCAATGGGATTCATGCCTTCCGCCATACCGGTAAAACCGCGAATGTCGGTGAACATGACGCTGATGTTCTGCTTTTTAGGATACATATCGGCAACGTCCCGCTGCAGCTCGTTAAGTACCGGTTCGGAGACGAATTGTTTCAGTCTTTTCTTGATGTTGTATTCCTTGACCTTGGCGCGCAGTTCGACGTTGTCGAAGGGTTTGGTCAGGAAACCGTCTATACCTGCATTCACGGACTCGATGGCGCTCCCCATGGTGGCGTAGCCCGTCAGAATGATCCTGGTAATCTCCGGGTTGAGGCGGCCGATCTCGATCAGGGTCTCCAGACCGTTGAGACCCGGCATCTTGTAATCGGAAATGACCGTTTCGATATCACGTTTGTTATCTTTTACGATCTCAATGGCCTCCTGGCCGTTTTCCGCCGCGAGAATCCCGTACTGATCCCTTTCCAGGACCTTCCTCAACGATCTGCGCACCCCTTCCTCATCATCGACGATCAGAACAATCATTTCTCCCTCCTCTAACAGGGAAGCTCGACCGTAAAGACCGATCCCTTCCCCGGATCGCTGGCGACGGTAATTTCACCCCCATGCCGCTTCACTATTTCATGTGATATGTAGAGTCCAAGTCCGGTTCCCTTGCCCACCGGCTTGGTGGTAAAAAACGGCTTGAAAATATCATTGCGTTGTCCCACCGTCATCCCCACCCCTGTATCCAGGCATTCAAAAAAAACGGCATCGCGATCCCGGAGTTGGCCGGTCCTGATCCGGACCGTGCCTTTACCTTCCGGCAGCGCCTGCAAGGCGTTCTTGATGATGTTTATGAAAACCTGGCCCAGGTTGGCAAAATTCCCCTCCACCGGGGGCAGCCCCTCTTCATAAACCTTCTCGATGGTCACAGGCAGGTTCTTGAACTGGTTGAAAAGAACCCGCAAGGCGTCGTCGACCGCCGTATTGATATCAACCGGCTCCATGTAGGTCTGGGTCTGTCGGGACAAGTCGAGCAGGCTTTTGACGATGTCCCCGGCCCGCTTCAACTCTTTCAGGGAAAAAAGGAGATCGTCGATCACTTCATCCCGATCCCGCAATTCTTCCGGCCAGTCGCGGATGGTTTCGGCGCTGCTCTGCAGGAGACTGGAGGCGCCGGCCAATGGATTGTTCAGTTCGTGGGCCGTGCCGGCGACGAGTTGGCCGATCGCCGCCAGACTCTCCGACTGGATAAGCTGCTGCTGGGTCCGCTCCTTCTCCGCCAGGGCCTGGCGTAGGTCCGCGGTCCGCACCTCGACTTTCCTTTCCAACTCCCGGTTTAGATCTTCCAACTCGTCGTACATCCGGGCATTTTCCAGCGCCGTGGCGCTCTGGTTGGCCAAGGTGGCAAGAAGTTCCACATCTTCGTGGACATAAAGCTCCCCGGACTTTTTCTGTCCCAGATCGAGGATGCCGATCAGCTTTTCCTTGGAAAACATGGGCAGGATCAACGCCGATTCCCAGGTTTCGATCAGTTCCGCAACTGCCGTGGTTTCTTCCTCGTGCATTCCCGCATCGGCCGGCAGGGTATCCGCAAGTGGTCTTTTCGTCTCCCCCAGATACCCAAGCAACGGATGATCTCCGGGGATCTCCATCGGCGGGGACGTCTCAGAAGCATCGTCTCCTCCCCGCCGCAATTGGAGGAAACCTCCCTGCGCGTTGACGGTGAAAAGGCGGACATGTGTAGGCTTGAGAGATGCCTCCACTGTGGTCAGAAGCAGATTCATCAGCTCATCGACCCGCAGCAGCCTGGTCATCTGGCCGCTGACCTCCTTCAGGAGGCGCTGGTAATCATACTTGCCCCGGAAGAACAGCCTGTCGATAAAAATCCTTACCTTTTCCCGCAGGGGGTTGAACAGCACGACCATGAACAACGCCAGCAGCAACGGCAGCAGGACGGGATGGCTTTCCCCCGTCCACATCAGCAGGGCATTTAACAGGGCAATGAGGATCACATAAAAGATGGTCAAAACCAAGGTAAGGAGAAAATATATCGTCCCCCGGCGGATTACCGCTCCCATGTCGAGGAGATCGTATTTGAGGACCCCGAAGGCCAGGATGACGGCGGGGATAAAACTGAAATTCCCCATGGGATAGATGTCGAACCCGCTTACCGGCAGGATGTTAAGAGATATGAGGAGTGAGCTGAGGCCCAAACCCCACAAAATATACTTGATTCGATTGCGTTTCCGGTTGTCCCGGGTCCGCTTCATCCCGGCAAAGAGGGTATATAGACAGTAACAGACCGTAAAGCTCACCAGGACGGAAAACCAGTGAAAAGCACGCCCCGCCTGGGCGATGATCCCGAAGTCGAACACGGCGAAGCCCTTGATGAAAAGATCCGTCGGCGTCAAGACGAGAAAAACGACGCTGCAGCCGTAGGCCGCGTATTCAAGCCAGCGGCGTTTCCTGATCCCGAGGAAATGATGTACAAACTGGATATAGATAGGCAGGCTGAAGACAAAAACTACGTAGGTGAAACGGTCTATCATGATAGCCAGCCCTTTGTCGGCGATCAGATTCACCAGGGCCACGTCGGCGTTGATCAGGGCGCCCATGAAACAAATCGCGGCGAATAGGAGGTTGGTGGGATTTTTTCCGCCCCGAAAGATGGAAAGGAGGGACAGGCCTGTCAGGACAAAGAAGCCGAGCACCGGTGGAATTACGGAAATATAGGAGACTTGCAGATTTTCGGTCATCGCGTCTCTGCCTGTCTGTACCTGTTTCGCTCAGTAGTCCACAGAATATTTGTCCGCGGGATCGCGGCCTAACCGCTTATATAACCCATGATCCGATAGATAAGTTTTGCCGCCATAAAATCAGGGGCCACCTGTCCGGGAAGCGGCGACAACTCCACGACGTCGAAGCCCCGAATGCGGCACTTTTTTGCCAACAGACGAATCAGCATTAGAAGGTGGCGCCAGGAGACTCCCCCGGGCTCCGGGGTTCCCGTCGCCGGCATGCAGGACGGGTCCAGGACGTCGAGGTCGATGGTAACATAGACATCCCCCTTCAGGTGGGCGCAGATCTTTTCGGCCCAGGCAGGGTCGTCGAGGATGAAGTCGGATGAGAAGGACTTGACGGCGCCTCCCCGCAGAAAGAGGGCCTCCTCTTCGCTCATGCTCCGAATACCAGCCTGGACCAAAGGGCAGAGCTCCTGAATCCTCCGGGCGATGCAGGCGTGGCTGTACGGAGTTCCCTGATAGGTATCCCTCAGGTCAGCATGGGCATCCAGGTGCAGCGTTTGCAGGCCGGGAAACGCAGCCTTGACGGCCTCGACGGCGCCCAAGGTCACGCCATGCTCTCCCCCCAGCAGGACCGGTATCTTGTTGTCCGTCAACACGTCGGCCACGGACTGGCGGATGGCCGATACCATGTACTCGGGACCCCGGGCATCCACCTCTACGGGAGGGGCTGTATAAATGCCCTGTCGGTAGGTGCTCTTTCCAAGTTCCTCGTCATAGAGTTCCATATTGGCCGACGCCGCCAGGATGGCCCCGGGACCCTGGCGTGAACCAGGCTGGTAGGTCGAGGTAAGATCGTACGGGACGGGGATAACGGCAAAAAGCGCGCTGTCATATGCCGTGCATTCGGGTTCGAGGGCGCCGAAATTCATGGGTAGCTCCTTGCGGTTCGGGATGGTCATGCTTAACATACCCCTTACTGCCTGTCCAGCGTTATCCTGTTATCCTATCATCATAGCGGCATAGATAAAAGCCCCCGTCATGATAATGGAGATAGTCGCGACCCGTGATCCAGTCCCCCACGGTGGCGAAGACAGTCTTCCGCCCCGACTCCAAACCTTCCTGAAGTTCGGCGTGGTGGCAATGCCCCAGGATCACGGCGTCAAATCCCTCCCGGAATCTATCCCGGGCAAATCCCGCCATCTTGGCGGCAATATCCTCCTTGGCACCGCCCATATACTCCTGACTGACCTGGGAACTCCCGCGGGCAATCGTCCAGAGCAATGACAGGGGCAGTAGCCGCTGCAGAACGAAGAATGTCCTACTCCTGAGAAGCCGCCGTAAGCGTAGATAACGATGGTTCTCATCATCGACCAGATCGCCGTGACCGATGAGGGCCTTCTTCCCGTCCAGATTCAGGACCGCCCAGTCTTCATAGACGCTCATGCCATGAAGGTGGGAGAAATACCAGGACAAGAAAAAATCGTGATTGCCCTCGCAGATATGAACGGCAACACCCCCGGCCTGGAGGTCCTTCAATACGGAGACGATTTCCTTGAATCCCGGGTATATCTTTTCCCGGCGGCTGAACCAGAAATCGAAGAAATCCCCGAGGATAAAAAGATGATCGAGGACCGCGATCCGGGACGTTCCGTCCCCGGATCCCGGCGTATCCGGTCCGGCCAGTCGGGCAAGGAATTCCTTCAAGACCCCGTAATGGGTCTCGTGGGGATCCCTCAGATGGGCGTCGGCAAGAAACAGGCACCGCTGGTCGCCTGCCCCCGGCCGTTGTAAATTGATTTCTTTCCAGGGAACCATGGTTTGTCCCATACCAGAGAAATACGGTATGTTCAACCACCGGGAAAGAGTTCCTACCGCTGGTGATGAAAACATGCTATAGAAAGCTGCCTGGAAGCGGCGAGTGTTTCGCCGCCGGCGAAATGGTTTTCAATGGCCCGGAAGGGACGTAACATCTATTAGCGAAAGGAGTTTCCCACATATGAACAATTACCAGTTTTTCGAAGTGGAAAAGATACCCGCCCAGCAAACGGCGATCCTGTACCTCAACCGCCCGGAAAAGCTCAACGCCATGAGCTGGCCGTTCTGGCGCGATCTGGCCCCCGTGGTGGAAGATCTGGAAAAGGAGCCGGACGTCCGGGTGATCGTCGTGGCCGGCAAAGGCAAGTCCTTTAGCGTGGGCATCGACGTCTTCGATTTTTTCACTGCCTTTTCCGAAACCATTCAGGGGGGGACACCGGAAAAACGAGGGGAGTTTTACAAACTGATCCTCCAGATGCAGGAGGGATTCACCCGCATGGCCCAAGGCGACAAAATCTATATCGGCGCCGCCCATCGCCACTGCATCGGCGCGGGCCTCGATCTCCTGTCAGCCTGCGATATGCGCCTGGCCACAAAAGACGCCATAATCTCCCTTCGGGAAACCAAGATCGCCATCGTCGCCGACATGGGCAGCCTGAACCGCCTGCCACGGATCATCGGCCAGGGGAACGCCCGTATGATGGCTTACACTGGCCGGGATTTCACCGCCGCGGAGTGCCTCCGCATGGGGCTCCTCAACGAGGTGTATGACACCCAGGAAGACCTCATGGCCGGGGCGCTGAAACTGGCGGCGGAAATCGCCGACAACTCCGCCGCAACCGTGACGGGGACAAAGAAGGTCCTTAACTACATGGAGGATCACAGCGTGGATGACGGCTTAAAATTCGTCGCCGCGTGGAATTCCGCCTTCTTCAATACCAGGGAGGTCCAGGAAACCTTCATGAAGGCCATGGCCAAGGGAAAGGGTAAATAAATCCCGGCGGATCGAGCCGGCATATCCCGGCTCGATCATGGTTCATCAAAAGAGAATAGCCCAGAAAATCAGGATAGTCAGCGTCAGCCCCACCGCCAGGCTCCCCAGCCCGAAGGCCGCGGAGACAAGCTTCACTGGAATGCCCGGATGGTCGCGTTTGATGGTTCCCAGGCGGTTCTCTTCAAGGAGCCGCTGATACTCCAGGGGCCGTTGTTCCTTGAGTTCTTCCATCGTATAAGAGCCGGTGAAAACGATTCGGTCCATGGGAAACTTCGTGGGGATGAAGTGGGTATTGAAGAAGTGGACGGTAAAGATGAACAGCGCCGCCAGCAGCGCCTCTTCGGAATGGACCATGGCCGCGATGTTCAGCACCCAGCCGGGCACAAGATAGGACGACCACTCCGGTTTCCAAAGCAGGAGCCCGGAACCGCCGATGGCGAACATTCCCCAGAAGACCGCCATGAAGTCGAACTTTTCCCAGTAGGTCCACCGGTCGAATTTCGGCATCTCGCCCCGATCGAAAAACCAGCGGATCATCCCCTTGAGGTCTTCCCAGTCCTTGAGATTAGGGAACAGCGAATCGGGACCCAGGAGCCGGCCGATCCAACCGCGAGTTCCCTTCCCCTTGGGAAAGAGGAACTTGAAGGACAGCCACCCCACATAGGCCACGATGGCGATGAGCACCAGGGCCGCCCCACGGTGGAACAGAGCCGCATTGTGGGCGCCTCCCCATAGATCCATGAGAATCCCCGCCCATACCGCCTCGGGATACTTCACCGGGAAGCCCGTCATCACCAGGACAAAGAACGAAATGATGAGCAGGACGTGCATGACCCTCTCGACGGGAGAAAATCTCTGGACGTGCTGAATCCGGTCCGCCTCGGAAAGGGAGCAGTGGGCTTTGATGCCCAGTTTCTCCATGCGGTGGGTTTCCCAATAGGTCTTTCGCCACCACAGGAAGGTGTGGGTCCAGAAAAAGAGGAAGGTCCCGGCCAAAAGCCCGGACATGAAGACAAAGGTCCAGAACAGGGAGGGATAATTCTTGCGGTCCCGATAGTTCGGATGGGCCTTGTAGTCCACGAACCGGGCGTGAAAGCTCTTATGGCAGCGACCGCAGTTCGCGACGAGATTGTTGGGATGAATGCTGGAACGAGGATCGCTCTTGGGCAGGATGTTGTGGGTGGTGTGGCAGTCCCCGCATCCGGCGACGCGGGAGGGATAGCCTACATTCTGGACCTTCCCGTGATAGGTTTCCTCGTAATAGCGGACGAGGTCGGCAGATAGATTGTTCCGTTTCATCATCGCCGCGTCGGAATGGCAGCGCTTACACTTCCCCGTGTAGAACTCCCTGGCCTCATCGGGATATTTGTCCAGAGCGGTATGATAGACCCGGGTGTCATGCAGGCCATGGCAATCGGAACAGTCAGCCGCATCCTGGTTTCCCTTCAGCAGGGCCTCACTGTGACCGGAGGCGACATATTCGTCGTTGCTGTGACATTCGGTACACCTTTCGATAATGGTGCGTTTAATGTCTTTGCGGGCCACCTTCTGGAGAGCGTGAATGCCGCGGTGGCAGTCGTAGCAGCGGAAATCCTCCTGAACGTAGTGGAAACTGGACCGGTATTCCGTCGCTATCTTCTCATGGCAGCTACCGCAGGACACCGGCGCGGTCTTCTTCTCCCCGGTGCTGTGACGCCGGATATCGTCGATCCCCCGATGGCAGCCCGTGCAGCCTATGTTACCGTGGGCGGATGCGGGGAAGGCAACGCGGAATTTATATCCGTCATGGCAGCGCAGGCATTGGCCGGCGGAGACTTCGGGTCCCGGGGCGACGCCTGCCTCGCCGATCATCACGCCGCCGGGAACGGTGAACAGAAAGAAGATCACCGTCATGGCCACCGCTAACCACAGGGCTGACTTTTCCCACCTGGGGAAAGGATGGTCGGCAACAGACCAGGCAAAGATCCCGCATCGTTTCCGGCGGGCATTGGACATCCGGCAATTATTCATCATTTTAAACAAACCATAGTTACATGAACCAGATTATGGCGATTCGGCACAACCATATAGAGCATCCTGTCCGATAACAGTCATTTTCCCCATCTCGCCTATTTCTTCTTCCCGGCCGGCTTGCGGTTCGACTCCTTCAGGGTCTTCTGCCAGCTTTCCATGCCACCGAAAAGCCTGGTGGTATCGTAGCCTTTTCTGGACAGATAGCAGGACGCAAGGAAGGACCTGAAACCCCGCTCATCGATTAGAACGATCTGCCGATCCAGGGGGAGATCGGAATATTGACGGTCCAGACGATAGAAGGGGATGTTGACGGCCCCTTTTATCTCTCCCTGACGAAAGGCATCCTCCGAACGGATGTCGAGGAGGAATATCGGCTTCCCCTCTTCCAGCCATTTTTTCAGCCGCGACGCCTTCACCGACGAGATGGCCTTCCGGGGTATCCGCTCCTGAGCCACCGTCCTGTATCCGGCCTGCTTCCATCCGGGCAGACCGCCTTTCAGTACGGACACATCCCGGTAGCCCAGCTCTTTCGCTTTGTTTGCCGACTTGTAGCTCCGGAGGCACAGGTCGCTTTCACAGTAATAAACCAGTTTCTTTCCCTTGTCGGCGGGCAGTTTGTCGATTTGATCCGTGAAGGTTTCACAGGGAAGGCAGAGGGATCCGGGTATGGCGTGATCCCGGCATTCGATGGCGCTCATGGTGTTGATGAGGACAACATCGGCCTTTTGATCCAGCAACTGCCGGAGCTGCTCCGGCGTTATCTCCGGCGCCGCCGGTTTCTGTCCCCAGGCCGGCGCCAGCCACAAGAGGAACGCCGCCGACGCCAGCAGCATGGACATACCACCAATCTTTCGCATGGCCTTTCCTTCTCCGCTCATTCAAACATCGGCGGCAGGGACATGCCCCAGTCATACATCTGGGGCTCGGAGACCGGCTCCTTGTAAACCGGGTAGTCGTTCTTGAGAAAGCCCCGGATGTTCTTTACCTTCAGCTTCGAGAAAAATGCCGCGTCGTCGGCATGACAATTCAGGCAGCCATCCGGGTTTCCCTTCCCGCCATAGGTAGTCATCCCGGCGATAGGCGCCATCCCGTGCTCCACCGGATACGGTTTTTCGTGCTCCATCGCCGGCCGGTCTGAGGCGACCAGCTTTCCCTTGTCCAGGGCGTAAATACGGTCGGAAACATAGACGACGTTGCGGAAGCCCCGTTTGGTGAGGACCCCGATCATTTTCTGAATGTCACCATCCGCGAGGACCGCTGGCTGCTTTATGGTCCGTCCGTCGGCTCCCTTAACCTCTATAGCCCCCACCCCCCGGACCGTCCGAACAGCCGCTCTCACCTCAGGGAGGGCGATGGGCTTGACGGCGCCGTCGGCCTTCTTTTCCCCAAACCACTGGAACAATTTGGGGACATAGGGGACATAGCGCTCCTGTCGGTCCCTCCCCGTATTCAGCCGGGTGATCCACGGCTTCCAGGCCTTCGCCGCCGGCGCGGCGTAATCCTCCGGCCGGACCACCCGATTCAGATTGTCAGACGTATAGCCGACTTCCACCCCTGTGCTCATATCGAGGAGGTACAACCCCCGGGCGGGCTGGGCAACGGCGTGACAACCGGAACACTGGACAATGAAGGTGTGGAAAGTCGCCCCGTTGAGTTTTTCCCCATGACGTTCCGCGGGATTCCTGGCGGCCTCCGGCATGCCCTTGCGGGCCGCGGCATAGCCGCCTTCGAGATGGCAGTTCACGCAGGTCTTCATACCGGCGCCGTTAAGATCGTTCCGGACGGTGTTGTGAGGAGACCAGCCCTTGGCTATCTGATGCCGCCGCCGTTCCGCCGCGTTTCGCCCCACAAGTCCGTGACAGTCCGTACACCGCATCCCCGCCGCCAGGTGAACGTCGAAGCGTTCCGTATGGATCGTCCCGGTGTTCTTGGCGTCGGCTTCCCCATGGCATTGCCGGCAATTGGCGGTTCCGACGGATTTGCCGAAAACGCTTCCCCGCAGCCGGCCGTCGGGGGTGAAGAGCCTCCGTTCCTTCCAATTATAGTTGACCACGGGTCGCCGGGAGAGTTCCCAGACGCCGGTCATAAAATCGGGATGTTCCGGGCCGGCCGCGGGATTGCGGTAGGTGAAGACCGCCCCGGAAACGGACCCCAGACCCGCCCCCGCCGTGGCCGCCCAGCGGTAATTTCTAAGCGTCAACTGGCGGTTACGTTCCTTCAGGCGATATCCGGGCTGATGGCAGATCAGACAATCCGCTTCCACCACCCCGCTCTCCCGGAAACGGCTCCGCCCGTCCGGCGTGGAGCGGGAGCTGTAATCGCCGTCATGGGCGGCCTTGCCGCGGCTTTCCGCCTGCAGATGATTCAGGGACAGATCGCGCCGGCTGTCGTCCTTCCGGCCGTATTCCATGGGTCCGCCGCCCGGATGGCACCAGCCGCAGGCCGGCGATACGGCCCGGCCCTGATCGTCGAACTTGCCGCCACCGATCCAGTCGTAAGTGGAGAGATCTATCTGCCGGGCATGGGTGTTCTTTTTCGGTGCCAGGAGCGCCGCCGCCGCCGCGGGCTGCCACTTGCCGTACATCCCTGGGGAGAGGATCCAGGGACGGCGTCGATCGTAGCGGTCGCTCATCTCGTCGAAACCCTGCTGAAAATGGTAACCCGAGGTGATAGTGGCATAACCGTGACAGCCCCCGCAGGTGCGCCGGGGACTGTAGGGATCCGTCCGGTTCCGGTCCGGTGCGATGGTCTCTCCGAGCTCGTTTTTCAATACCACGTCGGCATGGGTCTTCGCCTGGACCTCGGCACCGGACAAACCAGTGGAAAGCAGGCAAAAACAAATCACTACGACGGCAAAACGTGCGGTAATCAAGGCCTTCTTCATCCCCATCTCATACATATCGACAGCCGTCCCGCGGTCGGATCCGCATTTATGTTTCTCCGGGGAAACGGCGGCGGCCTTTTCCCCGGAGACTCGGACATGGGCTTACGGTTCCGCGGGAGCGGCGGGGTCCTTCAGCCATTCCATGGTCGAACCATCGTAGATCTTCACATTCTGATAACCGAGCATGTCGGACAGAATGAACGCCCAGGAGGTACAGGTCTTGCCCGTATCGCAGTAGGCGATGATCTCCTTAGTCTTGTCGGCGCCCACCGCCGCCGTCGCCAGCGCCGCCAGGGCCGCCTGATCCTTGTAGAGGCCCTCGGGGGTGAAGAGCTGACCCACGGGCAGATTGACGGCGCCCTTGATCCGGCCGGCCTTCGGCACAAAGGGAAGTTTCTGCTTGCCTTCATAGAAGGCGGGGGCACGGACATCGAGGATTACCGCCTTGCCCAGTCTGTTCAGGACGTAATCCTTGTTCACGAAGAGCCCCCGGTTGAGTCTTCCCCGGTAGGCCTTGGCCTTGGCCCGGACGGCGTCCGTCGAGATCGCCTTGCCGTCCTTCACCCATTTGTCCTGGCCGCCGTCGAGGATGGCCACATTGGCGACACCCGCATACTTCAGGGTCCAGGCCACCCGCGTCATGTCAAACTGGTCCGGTACGGCTGCCGTTTTGCCGACGACGACCACCAGGGAATTGGCATCGATGCCGGCCCCACCGATAATGTCGAAGAGTTCGTCATTGGCGGGCAGTTCGTTCAACAGCTCTCCCCTCTTTATGGCCCAGGAACCGTAAAAGGCGTTGACGGCCTTAGGGATATGGCCGGCCTTGTATTCCTCCACCTTCCGGACGTCAAGGACAACGATCCGGGGATTTTCGAGATTCTTTTGGAGCCAATCGGTGGATACCAGCGGGGTGATGTCCCGCGCCAGGGCCGCCATGGGCAGCAGCAGCATAATCGCCAATAAAACACCCAGTAATCTGAACTTTCTCATGATATCTCCTCCTTCATCTGTTCAATGGTTTTGGTTTTACAATCAGTTTTTCATTGGCCTTCGAACCGTTCTTGATCAGTTTTTCTTTGGTGAGAAAATCCTTCCCTTCCACGTGGCAGACGTCGCAGGACCGGGTCCGTGCCGTCCGCTTCCGGATGTTGTGGGCCGGCGTATCCCAGTAATTAGGCAGGGCGTCGTAGCGTTCCATCTTGATGCCCGCCGACTTGAAGGTGTCTCTAATAGTGGGAATCAGGCGCAGGGTGGTCAGCGTTTTCTTTTCCCGGGGGCTCAAACCCAGGGAGAAGCCCGGTTTGGCGTGGGAGTGGGTTTCCACGTGGCAGTCGCTGCAATTTCTGTACTCACCGGCGGAGTGGCAGCCGTAGCAGGAAACCTTTCCCTGGTGATTGCGGTGAGAAAGTCGGGCGGTAAGCTTGGTTTCCTTCCCAAGCTTGTGACAGTTCCTGCACGCCGGTCTTGTCTTGACGTCATTCTTGGAGAGATAGAGGTTCCCGTCTCCGTGCATCTCTTCTTTGCTGTGGCAATCTACGCACATCTTTCCCTTTTGGTAATGGACGTCCGCCCGTCCCCCATATTCCCCCGTGTATTCGGTATAGACCCGCCCGCCGTGGCAAAAGGCGCAGGTCTTGCCCTCATCCCTTTTGACGAACTTGTGTCCCTTGATAAGGCCGATGCCGATCCCGGCGACGGGAGGGGCCTTTACGTGACAGCCACCGCAGGAGGCGTGGCAGCTCCGGCATGATTGTTCGAACACCTTGGCGTCGAACTGCTTGACCTCCTCGGCGGACATACGCTTTATAACGCCGTTGCGTTGGCCGATAGTGGTATAGTGAAGAGACTTGGCGTAGTTGGCCGATATCTGCTTGTGACAGGCAGCGCAGGTCGCGATGTTATCCGAGGGCCGTTTGACCATCCCTTTATGGGCCTCCTCCCGGGTTGCGGCCCGGTCATCGCCCCGGTGGCAAGAGGGGCAACCCGCCTTGAGGTGCGAATCCGTCCCGATCAACCCCTTGTCGATCAGATACCCACGGTACATCTGCTCTGCCTTAACAGGCGGAGGCGCCCCCGCTCACCCCTCCCCAGCGCCCGCGGCTATGACCGGCGGTTTGTAAAGAGATTTCAGCAGCTCCGGATTGGTGTGACAAGAAACGCAGCCGCTGGCGGCGGCAAATGGCGAGGAAAGGGGAAATACCAAAAGGACGGCGAATAGAGACCACAAAAAGACGCATGATTTCTTTGTCATTACGCACCACTCTCTGGAACAACCGTAAGCGTTACGTCTGCGAACCATTGCGGCTTCCCTCCCTAACCCCATGAAGTGTAAGGGAAGAATAAACTAAGAAACACATCTCAGGAGCATCTAATGAACTCTTTGGAGCCTATTTCTGGTCTCCGGGATATTTTCATTATCTGAACTCCGCGCTCCCCCGGAGATTCATCCTGACGCCGGTTAAGGCGTGAATCTTGCCGGGCGGCAAACCCCTCTGAGGCTTGTATTGAACCACATATCGCCGTTATCTTCAAGAAAAAGTTTGATGAGTTTCATATTGCTATTTTAATCCGGGATGGTATGATGGCGCCGCATTGTCCGCCGGGAGCATGAAAGGCCGCAGGACGGAGCGGGCGGGATCATGGGGAGTGCTTGCATCTTCAATAGGTACCCGCAAGGAATAGGGACCTGACGCGTCATCATGTTATGAACATGGGAGATGATCAGACGGCCATGGCCGGCGGCAACGCAAAGCGACCGTAAAAACTCCGGTTAAATCCGGAAATTTTTTTATTTGTTGTCACCTACAGGGAAGATCGTTTGGCGAAAAAAAATCCACTCCGTTCCTTCTTCGCATCGGTAAAACTGGCCGTCGTCCTCTTGATCGCCATTGCAGCGGCGTCGATCCTGGGAACGCTGATCCCCCAACAGGAAGCCGCCGGTCCTTTCATCGCCCGTCTCGGTCCCGTTTGGGCATCCCTACTGCTGAATATCCAGGCCTTCGACGTTTTTCACTCCTTCTGGTTCGTGACCCTCATGGCGCTTTTGGCCGTCAACCTCATCGTCTGTTCTCTCGACCGCCTCCCCCGAACCTGGCGGCGCTTCCGGTCGAAGGGCGACCCGGAGCTGATAGGGTTGTTCGCCGATCTCTCCGCCGATCGGATCATCACCACGGAGCGACCCCGGGCGGAAGCGGCGGACCGACTGACGTCGCTGCTCAAGAAGATTGCCGGCCCCGTCGAACGCCGGGACCGGGGAGAACGGATCTTTCTCTATACCAACCAGGGCGCCTTTTCCCATTTCGGCGTCCTGATAGTCCATGCCGGCGTCCTGATCATGATGGCCGGCGTCATGGTCGGTCTCTTCCTGGGATTTGAGGGCTACATGAACATCCCCGAGGGGGAATCCGCGGCGGTGGTATCCCTCAAGGGCGGGCGGGGAGAAAAGGCCCTGCCGTTCTCCGTCCGCTGCGACCGTTTCATCTTGGAGTTCTACGAAAACGGCGCCCCGAAGACCTATCGCTCCGATCTGACCTTTCACCAGAACGGACGGGATGTACAATCCGCCGCCGTACTGGTGAATCATCCCGTCACCTTCGGAGGGATTCGCTTCTACCAGTCTTCCTACGGCGTCATGCCCGGCGGCAATCCGGTTCTCACGGTCTCCCGGCGGGACAGTAAAATCATGGAGGTGGAAATCACCCCGGAGATGGCCTTCGCCCTCCCGGAGCACAAGGCGACGGTCCGGATCCTCCGGGTGGAGGACAACCTCATGGACATGGGTCCCGCGGCCAAGTTGGGCGTCGCCGCCCCGACCGGCAACCGCCAGTTCTGGGTATTTGCGGCCATCGAGCAGATCGTCGCCGCCAATCCCGGCATCCTGGAGCAGGTTCCCCTGTTCGATCCCGCCTCTTTCGCCCCCTATGTTTTTTCCCTGCGCATGCCGGAACGGCGGCCCTACACGGGACTGCAGGCGGCGCGCGATCCCGGCGTCCCCGTGGTCGCCCTGGGCGCCGCCCTGCTGATGGCCGGTCTTTTGACTGTTTATTTCCGATCCCACCGGCAGTTCTGGATTCTTCTGGAAACGGCGGGGGATGGGACGCGAATCAGCGTCACCGGCCGGAGCAACAGGAACGAGGCCGGTATGAACCGGGAACTTAACTGGCTGACAGCCGCCATCGGCGCCGACGGGGAGGCGGGGTAATGATCGACGCCAAGATCCTCAGCGCCACCACCTTTGTCTATTTCTCCGCCTTTGCCTTCTACCTCATGCGGATGGTGAGCGGCCGCGAATCCTGGGGTCGGCTTGGCTCCCTCACGGCCCTGGCCGGCCTTGCCGCCCAGACAGCCGCCCTCGCCCTGCGGTGGATCGCCTCCTACCAAATGGGCATCGGACATGCCCCCCTATCCAACCTTTATGAATCCTTGATATTTTTTTCCTGGTCCATAACCGCCGTCTATCTGTTCTTCGAATGGCGCACGCAAGACAAGAGCCTGGGAGCCTTTGTCATCCCCGCCGCTTTTTTGTTCATGGCCTACGCCTCCCTGTCCCCCCACATCGACAGCCGCATCCAGCCCCTGATCCCGGCCCTGCAGAGCAACTGGCTGGTATCTCACGTGGTGACCTGCTTTTTGGGTTATGCCGCCTTCACCGTGGCCTTCGCCGCCGGTCTCATGATGCTCCTGAAGGGATCTTTGGACCGGGCCGGAAAAAACTCCCGCCCGGACGGGGCCGCGGCGAGGGGAAAGAACGACCGCAACCTCGGCGCGCCGCCGGAAAATTCTATCCCGGCCCGCTTCGTAGTCCTCATCCCCGCCCCCGCCGTCCTGGACGATCTGATCTATCAGAGCGTCGTTCTGGGCTTCGTATTTCTGGCCATCGGGATCATGACCGGCTCCATCTGGGCGCACTATGCCTGGGGCTCCTACTGGAGTTGGGATCCCAAGGAGACATGGTCGCTCGTAACCTGGCTCGTTTACGCCATCATGCTCCACTCGCGCTACATCCGGGGCTGGCGGGAAAGACCCATGGCCGTCATGGCCGTCATCGGCTTCATCTGCGTCCTCGTCACATATCTGGGCGTGAACCTCCTGCCGGGCCTGCACACCTACCAATAAAATATTGTGGAACACGCGAAAAACTCTCATGCCCCGTTGGGAACCACGTAGCAGAATAATTTCATTTTCATGATAAGTCAGCGTTCCAGGCGCTTCACTCCCATCCGCATAGGCGCCGCCACGGCAAGGACGCAGACTGCAATCGCCAAGCCGAAGGAGACGATCAGCCAGAACCATTGCGGGGCGGTCAGGATCTGCCCCCTGATCCCCGCCATGAAGACGGCATAAACCGGTCCCGCCTCCAAAACGATGATCAGGGCGATGAAGCCGGCACAGATCGTCATGTAGAGGAGTCCGCCGAAACTTGTAACGGACTGGGTGGGATTCTCCGAGGTGAAATCGGGATAGGCCGCCCCGAAACCGATCCCCAGGGCCACGATCCCCGGCGTCATAAAAAAGACGGTGATCACGGACAGGGTCATCATGAACGGCGTCACCTCCAAAAGTAGATTCGAGACCACGATGAGTACCTCGCTCAGGAACACCAGAGGAAGATAATAGATGAAGAATTTCACCATCAGAAAGGTTCGCAGGGTAACGGGCGAAGAGCGGATGATCCAGAACGCCTGACCCTCCATGCTCACCGCCGGATAAACGAAGCGGGCCGCTATGGCCGTCAGGACAAATCCCGCCAGCCCCATGTTGAGGAAGGCAAAGAGATTCTGGAGATAGACGGTCCTGATGGGGGTCCGGTCCAGGGGGAGGACGGAAAAATTATAGAGATATACGACGATCAGCGCCAAAAGGAGAAACAACTGGGGCCACTGGGTCTGGTCGCGGAAAAAGCTCTTGATTTCCTTCACCGTTAGGGCCTGCACCGGCGGCGGGAGAAAGGACAGGAACACGCTCCAGCGCCGGCCGGAGTCCGGAACGGCGACCAGACGCGACGGCGCCGTCTGGGCTTGTGAATAGCCCCGGAAGTACCATTTTTCCGCCGCCATCAGATTCACCATGAGGAGCGACAGCCCGCCCGTGAAGGACAGGGAGATATGAAAGGCAGCCTCGCCCCAGCGACCTGTTAGGGCCGCCCGGATACCGTCATAGGTCCAGGTGGCGGGTAGCAGGGGGGAACCGGGGGTCTCTAGGGATTGGAGATAAAAGGCCACGGACTGGAAGGTTTCGGGGTTCATCAACTGCTCCGGCCGCATGAGCCGCACGGCCACGACGACGAACAGGATCAAGACGACGCCGAAAAAGACTGCGAGGGTCCGGATCCGGCCCGCCGGCAATATCGTCGCCGCCCCGATAACGGCCAGGGAACTCAATCCCGAGGCCACCAGACATAGGGACGCAACCGCCGGCAACGACAGGAGATAGAAGGCGGGGCCCGCTTTGAAAACCAGGCCGTATGAAATGAAGATTGGCAGGCTGAACAGCGCCACCATCCATGAGCTGTCGATAAGACTCTCCATCCAACGGGCAAGAAATATCTCCCCCGGGGTGACGGGAAGGGAATGAACGAGGGGGAGGTCGCGGCTGATGTAGAGCTTCGACAGGGTGACGATCACGCCGCTGAAGATCAGCAGCACAAAGAAGGTCATGATGACCATGGACATCAGCTTGAAGGCGAGGATGTCGCCGAAGCCCTCGATCCCTTTGAAATAGGTGAGGACCCGGTAGAAGATCATGAAGATCCCCAGCCAGAAGCCCAACCCGATGAAGCTGAAGAAGTACAGCCGGGCCCGGTTGTCCCAGGCCCCCCGAGAGAGGCTGCCGTTCCGGAAGGACCAGAACCGCGGTTTCAGCAGGGTGAGGACGCCGTTCACGATCCCGTCTCCTCTTCGGTCAGGCGCAGAAACACCTCCTCCAGATCCCCTTCCCGGAGCAGGGTGGATGCCTTCAACTCCGACATGGTTCCCAGGGCGATGAGGGCGCCGCGGTGGATGACGCCGATGCGGTCGCAGAGGTTTTCCGCCACCGTTAGGGTGTGGGTGGACATGAAGATCGTGGTCCCCCGGGAGGCCAGAGCGCGGAAGATGTCCTTGACCATGCGGATGGCTCCCGGGTCCAGTCCCACCATGGGCTCGTCAACGATTAGCACCGCCGGATCGTGTAGCAGGGCGGAAGCGATGATGAGGCGCTGTTTCATCCCGTGGGAATAAGATTCGATCAACTCATGGCGCCAGTTGAAGAGGGCGAAGTCGCCCAGCAGTTCCTCCGCCCGGCCAACGAAACCGCCGCCGTCCACCCCGAACAGGTCGGCGGAAAAGCGCATGAATTCCCAACCCGTTAGTTTTTCATAGAGAAACGGTCGGTCGGGGATAAAACCGATCTTCGTCTTCACCGCCACGGGATGCTCCGCCAGCGACTGCCCGTCGATAAGCACCACCCCGGAAGAAGGGGACAGGATGCCCCCCATCATGCGGATCGTCGTCGTTTTTCCCGCCCCGTTGGGACCGATGAAGCCGAAGATCTCACCTTTGGCAATGGAAAGGTTCAGGTCCTTGACGGCCAGGGTTCGATCGTAATATTTCGTCAGTTCTTTGAGTTCGATCATCTCGACATGTCCTTGATTTCCAGTTTTATCCGTCCCACGACGCCCATGAGATCCAGTTGCCTTTCCGCCTCGCCCCGGACCAGACGCAGGTGGGTCACGTCGGCGGGAAACTGGTTCAAAGCGGCATCGGCGGTGACCCAGCCGCCCCAGGAGGGAAGCCAGAAAGCGTTCCAGGCATGATAGTAAAAACGCCCCTGCTGATAAACGAGTCCCGCCTCCATGACGGCCGGAACGCCCGCCGCCCGGGCCAGGGCCGCGGTCAGGACGGCATGCTCCGTACAGTCGCCGGATCGGTTTTTCAGGGTTTCCACCGCATTGGCCACGGAGAGCACGGGGCGCTTCTCGATATTCCCGTGGACCCAGGAGACGATCCGGCGCGCCTTTTCCTCGTCCCCGGCGCTGCCGGCAACAATCTCCCCGGCCCGGACGCGGACGTCGGGATGGGAAGACTGGATGAAGGGTGTCGCCGCCAGGTACACATCCCGGTTTTCCAGATTTCCGGAGCGGCCGGGGTTTAGACCGCCGCGCCGTTCTTTGCGAACGGTGAGGAGGCCCCCGGAGTCATAACGCTGACGGCCCCCGGAAAGCGTTAAGGGACGGGCATCGACATTCGCCAGCTTTACGGTCAGGGATTGCAAACCCAGCGGGTCTTCCAGTTTCCGACCGGCGGCAACGGAGGCCAGTTCAGTCAAATCGGCGGCGGCGGCGCTCACCCCTGAACGTGCGTCCTCCCGGCTGGTCTTTTCCAGGGCAAGGCCCAGCATCCCCTCCTCCCGGACGACATCGCCCTCTTTATCGAGCCAGGCATACTGCCGGGCGCCCATGAAATCGACGGCATATTTCCGCAGGGAAATGGTCTTCCCCTGAACGTCCATCCTTTCCTCACCGGCATAGGTCAGCTTTACCGACCGCGATCCCATGGTCATGGGATCGAAGATCGGGATCGTTATTTCCTGTCCCGGGGCAAGATGGGCCGCGGCGACGCCGGCAAACATCCCCTGGGAAAGATGGACGGGCTCCTTCAGGGACACCTCGTAACGCCGTTCCTCCCCCGCCGTTCGGGTGTCGATCAGCAGGCGGTTTCCCGCGACCCGTCCCCGGGCATGGAAGGCGAAGAGATTCGACTTCAGATCGAAAGAAAAAGAGGCGAGGGCCAGATCTTTATTCAGGGTGTTCTCGGTCCGCAGGGCAATGCCCTGGACGATCCCCATCGTCCGCACCTTCATGAAGATCTCTTCCCGGATGCGGAATTCCACGCCTGCGGGGCCGACGATCCGGTGGGCATAACCTATTTTTTGGCCCTGCTGGTAGATATTCATCCAGACGTCCCGATCCACGGGTGGGGTTGTCAAGGCCGCCTTTCCGGTTGCCCGCGACCCATCCCCGCCCGGCCCGCCCCCGGGAAGGCCGATGATCTCCATCCGCACAGCCATCAGGATCAAAAATACCAGGATCACCGCCCCGCCGATTAAGCGCCTCCGGAAAACTCTATCCGCCGCCATTGTTCCTCCTCTTTCAAGAAAGTATAAGTACCGCCGGGGCACCTGTCAACGAGAAGGCCCTCACCGGTGGAAAAACGTCCTTGTCAGCGGCAATATTTTCTGATAGCGTCCCTCTCCCGACATGGAACCCGCCTTGCTTACGCCGGCGGTCAAAAGCCGGCAAGTGATCATCATGAAGGCGGATTCGGGGGGAAAAGAATGAAGATTCAATACCTAAAAGGTCAAAGTTAAACATTGCTGCCACATGGAAAATGAACTCTCTATCCGGCTTGCCCGGGACGTCCTGAAGATCGAAGCGGAAAGCGTAGCCGGACTCATCGAAAAATTGGACTACAACTTCACCCGGGCGGTGGAAACGATCTACCGCTCCCGTGGCCGGGTCATCGTCACTGGAATCGGCAAATCAGGGCTCATCGGAAAGAAGATCGTCGCCACCCTCACCAGCACGGGGACCCAGGCCATCTTCCTCCATCCCGTGGAGGGTATGCACGGCGATCTGGGCATCGTGACTAAGCGCGACGTTGTCCTCGCCATTTCCAACAGCGGCGAAACCCACGAACTAAACGTCATCGTCGCCAGCGTGCGGGAGATCGGCGCCGCCCTCATCGCCCTGACGGGCAATACCGCCTCCACCCTGGCCCGCTCCTGCGACCTCGTCATCGACGTGGGGGTGGAAAGGGAGGCATGCCCCTTCGGACTCGCGCCGACCTCCAGTTCCACCGCCGCCCTGGCCATGGGCGATGCCCTGGCGGTGGCCCTCATCGAAAAGCGGAAATTCAACGAAGCGGATTTCTACAAGTTTCACCCCGGCGGCAACCTCGGCGCCCGCCTCCGGGCTCGGGTCCGGGAGGTGATGATCGCCGGCGGCCAAACACCGAAAGTCCTCACCGGCGCCACCGTCGCCCAGGCCATCGAGGAGATGGACATCAACAACAAGGGCTTCGTCCTCATCATGGACCGCAGGAGCATCCTCCGGGGCATCTTCACCGACGGCGACCTCCGCCGCCTGATCAAAAGAGGCCTTATCGACACCGAAGGCCCCATCGACGACATCATGACCAGAACCCCCAAGACCATTGACCAGAACGCCTCTCTCGCCGAGACCATCGAGGCCATGCAGAAGGATGAAATCACCACCCTGGTGGTCGTCAACGGCCGGAAAAAACTCCAGGGGTACATACATCTCCATGACATCCTGGGGCGCGGCGGCACTCTGAAGATCGCCCTTCCCTGAACCCCTTCCGGATCGATATCGGCTCAAGCCGAACGGTCATTGCGGAAAGATCGTTTGCATTCCGCCTTTCATCCCGGTACAATAGTAAATAACGGCGCGACTTGTTCCACCCGCGGCGCCGAGCCGGCGGCTATGGTCTGCCAGGCTAAACATTACGCTTAACAGGACAAAGAAAGGAGCGCTTATGAGAGTTCGGGTATCAGCCGTCTTCGAACAGGCCGGAGAGATCCTCTGCATGAAGTATGTTTACGGGGGCAAAGACGTATATGCCCTGCCGGGGGGCGGGGTGGACAGAGACGTGCCGCTCCATGAGGCCATAACCAGCGAATGGAAGAACGAACTGGGGGTAAAGGTGGAGGTGGGTGACATTGTCCTTGTCGGGGAAGCGCCCGGCACGAAACGGCATCCCCAGACTCTGCATATCGTCTTCGCGGCCATGGCGGTGCACGGCATTCCCAAAGTCAGGCCTGATCACACCCATTCCCTGGACATTGCCTGGGTCTCCATAGCCAAGCTCTATGAATGTCCTCTTTATCCCGATGTGGGCAAGCAGTTGTCCGCATATTTCGCCGAGGGGCAAAAAAGGTCGCTGACCTTCATAGAAAATTGCATGGAAAGGGGCTTCTGGTAAAGGCCTTTGGCCGCCTTAATGGTGCCACCAATTTTCACCTTAAGGTCGTCAAAGAAAAAGGGGTTACTGTGAACCAGCAACCCCTTGATTTTCATGGTAGGCGGTACTGGGATTGAACCAGTGACTTCTACCGTGTGAAGGTAGCACTCTCCCGCTGAGTTAACCGCCCTTGTGTGACCCCTCTATAAACCAACGGCCCGGCGTTTTCAAGAAAAATTTGCCGGCCCCGCAAAAAGATCTTCCGCACCCCGGGATCGGTCTATTCCCGCCCGTGCGGCCTCGTGATAACTATTGTACGTCTATGCGGCCCCGCCGGATCGATTGTCCGCCTGCACCGCCCACCGGAGCGGTAGCCGGCCTGCATGGCCCCGCCGTAACAACTTTCCACCCGCCCGTCCTGGGTAGTCGATCACCATGGCACAATTGAGCTTTTCGTCTCCCTCGCCCTTCCCTTCCCCGGATGACACCTGGTCTGGGAATCGCCTTATCGCGACCTTTTCTTGAGGCGCTCCAGATCGGATACGATGATCTTTCCCCGCTCCGTCCGGACGATCTCCTTGTCGCGGAGCACCTTGAGTTCTTTGTTGACGCTCTCCCGGGAGACGCCCAACATCTCGGAGAGTTCCTTCTGGGTCATGTTGATTTGCCGTTCGGAATCCTGCCGCCCCTCGCCGGATTCGTCATCCGCCAGATCCATGATCCGCTTGGCCAGCCGCTGAGAGAGGCTGGAAAAACATATCTCGGAAATGAGGTCGTCGGTCTTGCGCAGGCGCCAGGAAAGGGCCATAAGGATCGCCTGTATCGCATGGTCGCGTTTGGCCAGGAACTTCAGAAAATCGCTACGCTCAAGGATCGCCAACTGCGTCTCTTCCCCGGCCGACGCTGACGCCGAGCGGGGCATACCGTCCAACAGGGCCATCTCGCCGAAAAATTCACCGTCCTTCATGACGGCCACGGCAATCTCATCGCCCAGCGCCGTGGGCACCGTGATTCTTACGCATCCCCGGAGGATAGCGTAAAGGTTTGTCCCCTCGTCACCCTTGCGGAAAATCACATCTCCTTTTTTTACGGAGCGCAGCCGCAGGAGCGAGGCCAGGGCTTCCATCTCCTCATGGGCAAGACCTTCGAAAAGGGGCATTCGTCTTAACAGCGATACCAGGGCCATAATTGCCTGTTACCTTTCCTCTTTTATAGCTGTATCTTCCTTATGACAGAATATTTCTTTTTCCACAACGAAGAAATGACGAGATTGAAAAAAAACGGAGATCTCTTCCTACAATCAATATGTGAACATCGTCACACGTTTAAAGTGATGCATGTCACACTTCAAACGCTTATTTCCATTGACTATTTCGGGATAATAAATATAAATTGACAATCACAGGTATTAAAAGGGCCTTAAATATGCGTGACGGTAACATCAACAATCAAGATCAGGAGGCGGCAATGCATCAGCAGGCAAGAACGGCTATGGATAGAATGGTGAGGGAAATACGCATGGCGGGCCGCCGTCCCGACGGAAGCGCCACTTCCCCGCCCGGCGCCTTCCTGGCGGCAAACGCCGACAGCGTTCAATTCATCCTCGCCGCAGGTGACGGCAGCCACGCCCGGGGAGAAACCGAAGCCGTGACGTACGGCCTTTTCAGCCGGGAGGGGATTCACATCCTGGGACGCAAAGCCGCCGCCGGCGATGATTACCAGGCAATAGCGGACCATGTTCAGGCGCTTCGGTTTACCTACTACGACAGTGAAGGCAACCTCCTTACCGCCCCCGTCACCGCATGCTCACAAATCCGCCACATCCAGGTGACCCTGACCCTACGCACGGCCAATCCGGAACCGGGCCTTGGACACCGCACCATTACCATCGACTCCTACGTGACCCCGAAAAATCCTGTCTGGTGAGATCACCCCGGCACCGCCGCTCCCCCATGTGACAATCAGGACAGGATCTTGGCGTAATGCCCGGTCCGTCGATCGGCGAACAGGTCATTGTAGGCATTGATCTTTTTATCCCTGACCACCGCCAGATCCAGCTCCGCCGTCCCTATCTCTTCCGTCCCGGCATCCGCCTGGCAAAGCACCTGCGCCCCCGGAGCGGTGATCTGACTCCTACCGGTATAGCGGAAGCTCTTGCCGGCCCTCGTTTCCGTCCCGGTGCGATTGGCGGTGATGGCATAGACGCGGTTTTCCAGACACCTGGTTATCATGGCATCCTGGCAAAATGGCAAGACCAGATTGGCGGGATGGCAGACCACCTCCGCACCCTGTAGGGCCAGGACCCGCATCGATTCCGGGAAGAACCAGTCGAAACAGATCATGATTCCTATCCTGCCGATGCCGAGATCGTGGACGGCAAAGCCTCGGTCTCCCGGGGCGAACCACAGCTTCTCCTCGTTGAAGAGATGGATCTTCCGGTATTTGTCCACGTAGCCTCCGGGAGAAATGAGGACCGCGGCATTATAGAGTTTGTCGCCGCTCTTCTCGATAAGACCCGCCACGATGTGCAGATTCTTCTCCCGGGCCATTTCGCTCAGGGCAACGGTCGTGCGGCCCTTGGGAACCTCCTCCCCCAGGCTCCAGGCTTCCTCCCGGGAGGCAATCAAATATCCGGTATTGAAAAACTCCGGCAGGACGACGAGTTGGGCGTCCATCGCCGCGAGGAGCGCCCAGGCCCGGGCGAGATTTTCCTCAACGGCGCCGAACTCCGGATTGAATTGAACAAAACCCGCTTTGATTTTCATAATCCTTCCTCTGTTCCCCGGACAGGCGCCGGCGCGGGGCCATACCGCTGTTACCGTCGCCCAGCGCGATTATATCCGGATAGTAATCATCATCACACTGCTTGATAAAACGGCCGTATTTGAAGATACGGATCTAATAGTTGATAACCTTGTAAAAAGTCAAATGCTTCCGCCCCTGCTCAAGGGCCGGGGCGAAACGGGGTTGGAGGGGAGGAAGGCCCTCCCCATTGCTGGGGAGGGCCTTTAAGGAGGGGGTAGTCGTTAGAAGAAACTCTGGTTACAGCATTTCATAGATAGCCGCGGCACCCATGCCGCCGCCGATACACATGGAAACGATGCCCCGCTTGGCGTTCCGGCGCTTCAGCTCATGGAGCAACTGCGCCGTCAGCTTGGCGCCCGTGCATCCCAGGGGATGGCCCAGGGCGATGGCGCCGCCGTTGGGGTTGATGTCACCGGCCCAGTAACGGTCTTCGATCCCCACCGTGCGGCAGGAATAGATCGCCTGGGAGGCAAAGGCCTCGTTGATCTCGAAGACGTCGATATCCTTCGCGGTCAGCCCGGCCATCTTGAGGACCTTGGGAATCGCGTAGGCGGGACCCACTCCCATCTCTTCCGCCTTGCAGCCCGCCACGGCGTAGTAGGCCAGCCTCGCGATGGGCTTCAGGCCCAGTTCCTTGGCCTTTTCCGCCGTCATCAGCAGGGTGAACGCCGCGCCGTCGGTCATCTGGGAGGAGTTCCCCGCCGTGACCGACCCGCCGGCCTTGAAGGGTGATTTCAACTTTGCCAGGTCATCGATTGTCGTAGGCCACCGGACGCCGTCGTCCATATCGAAAATCGCCGTCTCGCGGATCCGCTTGCCGTTTTTCACCTTGTATTTATAGGCGGTGATCGGGATTATCTCTTCCTTGAATTTTCCCGCCTTGATGGCCTCATAAGCCCTGCGGTTGCTCTCCACGCCGAACTTGTCCTGGTCTTCCCGGGAAATATTGTGGTTCGCCGCGACGTTCTCCGCCGTCACGCCCATGGAAACATAGACGTTGGGCATGGAGCCGTCGAACTTCCAGGCCGGACTGGGACGGAAGATCCCGCCGCCCATGGGGATGTGGGTCATGGTTTCGCAACCGCCCGCGATTATCACTTCCGACCAGCCCGCACGGATCTTTGCCGTGGCGTCGGCGATGGCCTGAACTCCCGAGGAGCAGAAACGGTTGACGGTCATGCCGGAGGTGGTGATGGGCAGCCCGGCGCCCATGGCGACCACGCGGCCTAAATTCATTCCCGTTTCCCCTTCGGGAAATGAGCAGCCTACAATTACGTCGTCCACATCCTCCGGTTTCAACTGCGGGACCCTGGCCAAAAGACCCTTCAGGACCTCAATGCCGAATTCATCGCCTCTCGTCGCGGCCAGACCGCCTCTTTTGTAACGTCCGCCCGGACTGCGTACGGCTTCAACAATAACAGCTTCACTCATGATTTTCCTCCTTCGTGTATCTTAAAGGGGGCCGGCCCCGATGGTCCGAACCACCGGCGGCCGGCCGATCCAGGGTTTATCTTAATTCCGCAGGGGCTTGCCGGTGGTCAGCATGTGCATGATCCTGTCCTGGCTGCGTTTTTCGCCGCAGAGGCTGAGGAAGGCTTCCTTTTCCAGATCCAGGATTTCCTGCTCCGAAACCAGCGTCCCTTCCGCACAGTCGCCGCCGGAAAGGATATAGGCCACCTTCTTGCCGACGTGAATGTCGTATTCCGTGGCAAACTTGCCGTGTTGCATGTTGTAAAGAATCGCCTCGGCCATGCCGCGGAAATTCTCGCCCATGACGGGGATCATAACCGGCCGGGGCTTCTTGTAGAACTTGGCGAGGCCCAGGACTACCTGTTTGGCGTCCCAGAGCTGCTGATCGCGGTTCAGGGAGATGCCCTCGGTCTTCCGGATAAAGCCAAGATCCATGGCCTCCATCGCCGAGGTTGCCACCTTGGCGGTCCCGATGTTCTCGAAGGCCTTGGCATAGAAGTGCTGGAGGTTCAGACCACCCGCCACGGCGCCGTCGGGAATGCCTTCCGTCATCCGTACCATCATCTCCTTGCAGCCGCCGCCCGCGGGGATGACGCCGACACCCACTTCCACGAGGCCCATGTAGGTCTCACCGCAGGGCTGGCACTTGGCGCCGTGCATGGAGACCTCGCAGCCGCCACCCAGGGTCAGTCCCGCCGGAGCCGTCACCACGGGCTTGGAGAGGTATTTCATCCGCATATTGGCATCCTGGAGACCCGAAACCATCGCCTCCAGGACATCCCAATCGCCCATCTGGATGAGGAGCAGGACCTTGAAGATGTTGGCGCCGGCGGAGAAGTTGGCGCCGTGGTTCCCCACCACCAGGCCGAGGAAGTCCTTCTCGACCACGTCACAGCTCTTGTTGATCATCTCAATGATCATATCGTCCAGGGCGTTCATCTTCGTATGGAACTCCAGGCAGGCCACGCCGTCGCCGATATCCACCAACGTGGCGCTCGGATTGGTGGCGATCACCATCTTGCGCTCTTTCAGGGAGGGCAGGAGAATGATCCGGGGGTTCTCGCCGATCTTCACGTAGCTCTTCGTTTCGAAATCGTAGTAGTAGGTCCCGTCTTCCTTCTTGGCGTAGAAGGTCTCGAAGCCTTTCTTCAGCATCTCCTCTACCTTCTTGGGAACCTTCTTCTTCATCTTCTTCATGATCTCGACGGATTCCTTCACCCCTACTGCATCCCAGGTCTCGAAGGGACCCAGGGCGTGGTTGTATCCCCACTTCATGGCGTTGTCGATGGCGGTGATATTGTCGCATATCTCCGGTACCCGGTTGGCCGAATAGATGAAGTTGTTGCAGAGATATTCCCGGACCAGTTCCGAGGCCGCATCCTTGCCGTAAAACACCGTCTTGATCGTTGCGGCCACGCCCTCGTCGGATTTCTTCTTCGCCGCGCTCACCGATTCGAACTTGGGCTTGCCGGCGGGAACATATTCCATCTTCTCATAATCCAGCATAAGCTTCGATTTCTTGCCCTTGGCGTCCTTCGTCTTCTTGTAGAAGCCGCCTTTGGTCTTGTTTCCCAGCCACTTGAGTTCGAACATTTTGTCCATGAAGGGCAGGGGGATGAAGGTCTCCCGAGCCTCGTCGTCAGGTACGGCATCATAGAGGTTCTTCATGACGTGGTAGCCCGTATCCAGGCCAACCAGGTCCAGGGTCCCGAAGATGGAACTGCCGGGGCGGCCGATAGCCTTGCCGATCACCGCGTCCACCTCGTCAATCTTCATCCCCTTTTCCACCATGAGCCGCACGGCGTTGGAGATGTCGAAGACGCCAATCCGGTTGCCCACGAAGTTGGGAACGTCCTTGCAGACCACGATGCCCTTGCCGAGGACCCTCTCCCCAAACGCGATCATGTAGTCCACCACTTCCTTCTTCGTCTCTTTCCCCGGAATGATCTCCAGGAGCTTCATGTAGCGGGGCGGATTGAAAAAGTGGGTGCCCAGGAAACGTTCCTTCAAAGACTTGCTGAACTTGGCGGTAATATCTACTATGGGCAAACCAGAAGTGTTGGTAGTAACGATACATGTAGGCTTCACTACCTTCTCCACCTTCGCGAAGAGTTCCTGTTTGATCTTGAGATTTTCCACCACGACTTCGATGACCCAGTCGCATTCGGCCAGCCAGTTGAGATTGTCTTCGAAGTTGCCGATGGTGATCATGGCGGCGTTTTTCTTACTGTAGAAACTCGCCGGTTTCGATTTCGTTACGCCCGCAAGGCCGTTGGCGGCAAAACGGTTCCGCCAGGCCGGACTTTTTTCCGTCAAACCCTTCGCCTTGTCCGCATCGGTCAAATCGAAGGGGATAATATCCAGCAGATAGCATTCGATCCCCGCATTGGTCAGATGGGCCGCAATGGTAGCCCCCATGACGCCTGCCCCTAAAACGGCCGCTTTTTTGATTTCGTAGGACATAGTTTTCCTCCTCTTTTGTTGCCGTTCTCAGCGGCGGCCGATGTATGCCGTCTCAGGTCGCATCGCCGCCGTGATCACGGTAATATTCATTAGTTATGCCGCGAAGGACTCGTTGGCCATTTCGATCGGCGTCTTTTCTCCTAGTTTGATCGCTTCACACTTTGCCTTGACCGATGCCAGGACCTCGATAGCGAAGAACTTTGCCGCTGCGATCTTCCCTTCGTAGAAGGCCACATCCGGATCGGTATGGACCAAGGCCCGCTTCTTGCCGATGCTGTCCGCGCCTTTCGCCGCAAAGATCGCATCGAGCTTTTCCTGGGCAATGGACGCGCCCTGGAGGAGGAAATGCCCGAGGATCATGTCACCGAAGATGTCGAGATACGGCGAGGCATTCAGGATGGGGATCAGGAAGCTGGAGCTCTTCCCCAGGGCCGCGAAGGTCATGGTCAGATCGACGATGGCAAAATAGGCCTCTTCGAGCTTCGCGGCGTACTTGGCTAATTCCGCGATACCCTTTGCCTTCTTGATCGTGGCGTCGATCTCGGCCATCATGTTCATGACGTTCATGCCCTTGTTCATGCCCAGCTTCCGGCCCACGAGGTCCAGGGACTGGATGCCGTTGGTCCCCTCATACAGGCAGGCGATCTTGCAGTCCCGCATATACTGCTCCACCGGGTATTCTTGGCAGTAGCCGTAGCCGCCATAGACGTCGACAGCCTTGGAGGTGATCAGGCAGGCCATATCTGAGGAATAGGCCTTGCAGATCGGGGTCAGTAGTTCGGCGAAGCCAAGGTACTTGGCCCGCTCCTCGGGGGTGTCGCCGACCTTGGCCATGTCGAGGCAGAAGGCGACAAAGAGGTTCATGGCCCTGATCCCTTCCACGTAGGCCTTCATCCAGAGGAGGTCCCGGCGGACGTCGGGGTGCATGATGATGGGCACCGCCTTGGCATCGGGG
>CAZNDG010000020.1:0-51149 GCA_964571695.1 uncultured Syntrophus sp. | reverse complement strand
TTGTGATGCCGCCAGTGCTGGAGGAGCCTGGCCGTTTCTGGCGTCACGCGCCAATCGTTCGGGTTGGGGATGCTTCGCCAATCGTCCACATGGCGACGAAGTTCGTTGATCTTGGAGGTTGTTTCGTACTGCTGAGCGGCGGTCGAGAGCCCCTTGCCTTCGTCAAGGACCAGATCCATTTGGACCCCTGCCGTTCCTTTGCGTTTCTTCGGTTTCGGGATCGGCGTGATGAAATCGGCCCGGCGGCGTTTTTCGATGATCTGTTGCGTCGGTTGACCCTGTGTGTCGAGTTCCCAGTGCCGTTTAGGATATTCGTAGGGAGAGTTGAGGATGGGGCGTTCGAAGAATCGATTATCCATGGCTGACTCGGTCTCCTGGGAGCATGAAAGGGGAATAAACTTGTGAATGACCAAAATCAGTGGAGCTTATACAATATCTAAGGCGAAACGACAAGAATTTCCTGATCATCTCCGGGCTCAGCTCCCTATCCTTTTCCTGAACTGAGAGTGCCGTTCATAGTTGCTTCCCTGGCACCAGATCCCTTTTCCTTGAGCCTTGGCTACCTGTTCGGCCTGGATGAAGGGGGTGCGATAGGGTTGTTTCAGATACTCCCCATAGGCTTCGGCCATGCCGGCGCTGAGCATCTACTGGTTCACGTTCCTCTCCCCAAGCCAGAGGACGGCGACCATGCGCGGCGGTAGCGGTCGATGTCGCGTATCTCGACCAGGACAGCCTTCTGACTGATCAGCGCCGCCAGGTAGTCCCGGGCATGGTTGCCGAATGGCTCTCCCGGCTTTTGGCCCTTGGCGGTCTCGGGGGCATCGATGCCGTAGAGGCGGACTTTCAGCTTGATCCCTTCCGGGGTGACGGCCTATACGGTGTCGCCGTCCTTGATCCTGGCGATGGTGGCGGTAACGGTACGGATGGGTGCGGAGTGGCCGGCTGCGGCACAGAAGATCAGCAGGGCTGCGAGGATGAAGAGCCAATGGTTTTTAAGGTGTTCCAGCGTAGTCTTGATCATTTGAGGAGCCTTTTCAGATAGGCCAGGCGCTGTTTGTAGATCCGGATCTCTGCCTGGCATTTCTCCCGCTCGGCGATCCGCTCTCGCAGCGCCGGCATATCCTGCTCAGCGACATGCTGGTTGAAAACCCTTTTGCCTTCCCGCCGGACGAGGTAATGGTAAAGGTGCTCCTTCCCGAGGCCTTGTTTTCGGCGGACATTGAGGGTGCCCTTGGGAAGCATATCGGCTTTCGCTTGCGGAACCTGGAGTATCTCCCCGCTCCGCTGCTGCCCCTCTGACAGTAAACCGTGGATGACCGGATCTGCTTTCGTTACTTTCATAGCTATTATCTGCAAAATCTAGTGGAAAATATCAAAGCCTATTTAGGTGGTGGAATAAGTGGCGGCGTGAATGGCGGGGTGAGTGGCGGATTGGATGGCGGATTGGATGGCGGATTGGAATGAGGGAACAAGCGAGGGAATAAATGAGTGTGTAAATGAGGGAATTGAACGGTTGCGGGAAGGAAACGATTTTCCACAATCGTGGTTAGGATGAATATGAGACGGAAAAAGATCATTGATTGATCTCAGTGAACCCGACGGTGATGATCTGGATCAGTCTGATGGACATTCTCGTCAGCGCGAACTGAGAGGCAATCTACATATCGTTGTGGGGGAAGAAAAAATTTGGGACGCGGGAAAGATTATCCTATCGTTTTTTAGGTCAGACTTTCTTCGGAATACCTTTTCCTGATCCATCCGGCGATGCGTGACCGGAATTTCTCCATGTAGATGTAGAAAACAGGGGTGACATAAAGAGTCAGTGTCTGGGAAAAGAGTAGTCCTCCGACCACGGCCAGTCCCAGGGGACGGCGGGATTCGCCGCCGGCGCCGTATCCGAGGGCGATGGGCAGACCGGCCATGAGGGCGGCCATCGTGGTCATCATGATCGGCCGGAAACGAATCAGGCACGCCTCGTGGATTGCGTCATGCGCCTTTTTACCCTTTTGCCGCTGGGCCTCGATGGCAAAATCCACCATCATGATCCCATTCTTCTTTACGAGACCCACCAGCATGACGATGCCCACGAAGGCGTATATGGACAGTTCGGAACGAAAGGCCATGAGCGTCAGCAGGGCCCCGAAACCGGCGAAGGGCAGGGCGGAGAGGATGGTGATGGGATGATAGAGGCTTTCGTACAGGATGCCCAGGACGATATAGATGACCACAATGGCCAGGATAAGCAAGATGCCCATGCTTTCAAGAGAAGCTTGGAAGGCCCTGGCCGTGCCCTGGAACGCGTAAGTCATTCCGGCGGGCAGGGAGGCGCCGGCGATGCCCCGCACCTTTTCCACCGCCTGACCGAGCGAGAAGCCCGTCTTGACGTTGAAGGAGACCGTCACGGAGGGCAACTGTCCGGAATGATTTATAGACAGGGGACCGACGTCCTCCCTGAGCTTCGTTATCGCCCGGAGGGGCACCAGTTGCCCCTGGGAGGAGCGGATATAGAGCATGGACAGCACGGAGGGGTCACTCTGGTACTCGGGCCGCAGTTCCATGATTACCTGGTAATCGTTGTTCGGTGTATAAATGGTTGAAATCTGGCGATCTCCATAGGCGCTGTAGATGGCCTCTTCTATCTGCCTCGGGGTGACGTTCATGATGAACGCCTGATCGCGGTCGATTTCGACGTGCAGTTCCGGATTCTTCAACTGCAAGTCGCTGCTGACGTCCTGCAGTTCCTCCATGGCGCGCATCCGCTGCTCCATTTTCGCGGCATAGCTGAACAGCTCTTTCGTATCCGTGCCTTGAAAAGTCACCTGGTAGATGCTCCGGGAGATGCGACCCCCGAGATTGATTGGTGGAGGGTTGTTCAGATAGGCCCGGATGCCGGGAACGGATGCGAGCTTGGGACGGAGTTCCGCAATCACCTGATCCGCGGTGAGATCCCTTTCCCGGCGCGGCTTGAGGACGATGAACATGTTTCCCGTGTTGGATCCGCTGCTGCCGCCGGATGATACGCTGCACATAAACCGGGCCACGTTGGGATCACGCCGGACGATATCCGCCAGGGCAAGCTGGTGTTGAACCATGGCCTCGAAAGAGATATTTTGGGCCGCCTCCGTTTGTATTGAGATCTGAGCCCGGTCTTCGGAGGGGATGAAACCCTTCGGGATGACGTAAAACAAAACGGCTGTGGCCACGAGGACCACCCCGGAAAAGATCATGGTTTCGCGCCCATGAGCCAGGACCGTAAGGAGGGTGCGGCTGTAAAACCTGAGCATGGATTCGAACCCCGCCTCGATGGCCCGATAAGCCCTGCCGTGCCGTTCTTTCCCAGGGGTGCGGATAAACCGGCTGGATAGCATGGGGGTCAAGGTCAAAGAGACGAAGCCGCTGACCAGGACCGCCACGCCGATAGTGACGGAAAACTCCCGAAAGAGCCGCCCGACGATGCCGCCCATGAACAGCACGGGGATAAAAACGGCGGATAGGGAAAGGGTCATGGACACAATGGTGAAACCCACTTCCCGGGCACCGTCGAGGGCGGCCCGCATGCGGCTTTTTCCCATCTCCATGTGCCTGACAATGTTTTCCAGCATGACGATGGCGTCATCGACGACGAAACCCACCGACAACGTCAGGGCCATGAGTGACAAATTGTCGATGCTGTAATCAAGGAGATACATGACGGCAAAAGTGCCGATCAACGACACGGGTAGGGTCAGGCTCGGGATGACGGTCGCCGAGAGATTGCGCAGGAAGAGAAAAATAACCGTTACCACGAGGGCCAGGGTCAGGTAGAGGGTAAACTGCACATCCTTCGCCGATTCCTTGATGGGAATGCTGCTGTCCCGGAGGATGCCCAGAGAGACCGAGGCCGGCAGTTTCTCACGAAATGAGGGCAGCAGGGCCTTGACGGCGTCGGCGACCTGGATGGTATTCGTTCCCGGTTGTCGCTGGATGGCCAGGATGATGGAGCGGCTGATGGACTGCGGTGTGACATGCCACGCCGCCACCCGGTCGTTTTCGACGCTGTCCCGTACGACCCCGAGTTCCTGAAGCCGCACCGGCTGGCCATTTCGGTACGCAACGATGAGGGGCAGGTATTGTTTTGCCTCCTTGAGCTGGTTATCCGATTGAATCGTTGATAGACTCTGATGCCCGCTCAAGGTTCCGAGAGGGAGATTCACATTGTAATTGCTTACCGCGGTGGATACTTCATCGATGCCGATACCCCTGGAGGCCAGCTCGTTGGGGTCTAATTCGATCCGGACGGCGTACTTCTGGGATCCGTAAACCTGTACCTGCGCAACCCCCGCCACCATGGATATCCGCTGGGCGATCATGGTTTGACCGTACTCGTCCAGGACGGACATGGGCAGGGTCGGGCTCGTCAACGTCAGATAGAGAATCGGCTGGTCGGCGGGATTGACTTTGCGGAAAGATGGCGGGGTGGGCAGATTTTCCGGCAGCCGTCGGCCGGCGCGGGAGATGGCGGACTGTACGTCCTGGGCGGCGGCGTCGATGTCCCGGCTCAGGACGAACTGCAGGGTGATCCGGGTGGAGCCCTGGTTGCTTACGGAACTCATGGAGTCGATACCGGCGATCGTCGCGAACTCCTTTTCCAGAGGCGTGGCCACGGTGGAAGCCATGGTTTCAGGGCTGGCGCCGGGAAGGGAGGCGCTGACGCTGATCGTTGGGAAATCGACTGCCGGCAGGTCACTCACGGGCAGGAGACGATAGCCGATCAGACCGGAGAAGACGATACTCAGCATGCAGAGCATTGTCATGATGGGACGGCGGATAAACAGCCCGGAGAGGTTCATGAATGTCCCCGCGGAATCGTGCCGTCCGCCGTGTCTGCCGCGGGGTTCTTGATCTCTACCCTGGCGCCGGGGACAAGCCCGAGGTGGCCGTCTGTGACCACCTGCTCCCCGGCCTGCAAGCCCTTCTCGATCACCGTCTCCCCTCCCGCGGCCATGCGGGTCGTAACCGGTCGGACCTCGACGGTGCGGTCCGGCTTGACGACAAAGACGAATCTACCCTCCTGACCGGTCTGGACGGCTATGGATGGTACCACCAGGGCGTCTTTCTGGACCGCCAGCACGAGAGTCACCAGCACATATTGTCCGGGCCAGAGCAAATCCCGTTCATTGTCGAATGTGCCGGCCAGTTGAACGGTGCCGGTGCTTTTATCGATGGCGTTGTCGATGAAGAACAGCTCCCCTTCCTCCGGGGGGCGGTTATCCTTCGGCAGGTTGGCCTTGACCTTCAACTTCCGTTGGGACATCTCACCGCGGACGTCCGGAAGGTCCGCCTGGGGGATGCTGAAAAAGACCTCAATCGGCCGTAGCTGGTTGATGACCACCATAGTCAAGTCTTTCGCCTTGATCAGCGCCCCCTCGGATACGAGCAGATCGCCGGCCTTCCCATTGATCGGGCTGCGGATGGTGCATCGCTCCACCTGTAATTTGGCGTGGGCGACGGCGGCCTCATTGGCCTTGATCGTTGCCGATAGTGCATCGGCGTCCGACTGGGCCTTGTCGAAGTCGCTGCGGGCAATATATCCCCTCTGGAGGAGTTCCTTGGACCGCTGCGCCGTGAGCAGGGCATGTTTTAGCAACGCCCGGTCCCGCAGGAGGTTGGCCTGCGCCTGGGCCAGCGCCGCCTGATAGGAGCGCGGGTCAATGGAGAAGAGGAGATCTCCCCGCCGGATATTCTGGCCTTTGCGGAAATGCACCTTGGCCAGGGCGCCGTCCACTTCCGCTTTGATCTGGATGCTGGATTTGGCTTGGACATTTCCGAATGTCTTGATTTCGATGGGCATTTCTTTACTGATCACCGTCGCCGCCGTTACGGGGACGGCCCGCTCCTGGCCATCTTTTGCCCCGCTTGACTCCTGGGATGAATTGGCGCACGCTGAGAACAGGACGGTAAATACGCTTAGGAAAAAGATGGCGATGGCGGCTAATGATCTTTTCATGATGTTGACCTTTCCAATTCTGACATCAATTGGCGCCGTAGGTGTCGATGGGAGGCGTGTGTATGACGACACTGTCTTCCCCCTGGATCTCGACGGTCATATTCAGCCCCATTATGGAATACCAAACGCCGATGTTTCGATCTCCATCGTCAAGGATGTGGAATCCGTACAGTGTCAGATTCCGCTCCAGTGCCCTGGACTGCATGTTCTGAACCAGTTCCTTCATGGTGTGTCCGGATAGATCCCTTTGCTTCCATAAATCCGTCTCAAGTCTCCACTCCTTCTCGATGCCGATAATGGCATGGGGGTAGGTATCGGGGCCGCTGAGGTAATATCTTTTGTTTGCCTCCACGCGGAATGACTCGAATGACTCGGTAATGTCCCCGCTCGGCTGGAATTTGCCGTAGCGCCTGCTTTCCATCCATCTTTTGAGGATGATGAACGCCGTAGCCGCTATTCCCAGGACGGTCAAAATTATTATGTCCATAAACTTCCCTTCCGGTGGTCAAATGCGCCTTATGCTAAATACAAAAACGGAAGATGTAAAGCGATTATATTTTATTGCGCCATGCAAAATCATCGATCGGTTCATGCTTTTTCATTGACATCCCATGGCGCTCTTCTTATACTCCGCTCCGCTCAGGAAAAGAACGGCACCGCCTCATTTCCGGACGGACAAAAATACACGTCGTTTAAAGGAGACCGGCTATGGCCATCGCAAAGAAGATCGAGGGGTTTATCACGCAATCGTCGTGGATCAGAAGGATGTTCGAAGAGGGAATACGTCTCAAGCAGGAATTCGGGGCCGGGAATGTCTATGATTTCAGTCTGGGAAACCCCAATGTGGAGCCGCCGGAGGCGTTCCGCCAGGCCCTCCAGGAAGTGACCGCCGCGGATGTCCCGGGTAAGCATGCCTATATGCCCAATGCCGGTTATCCCGAGACGCGGCGGGCCGTGGCGGATTATCTTTCCCGGGGGCAGGGAGTGGCCATAAAGGCGGAGCAGATCGTCATGACCGTCGGAGCCGGGGGGGCGCTCAACGTCGTCTTGAAAACCATCCTCGATCCCGGCGACGAGGTTCTCATTCCCGCCCCCTTTTTCGTCGAATACCGTTTTTACGTGGACAACGGCGGCGGCGTTACCGTCACCGTCCCCACCCGGGAAGACTTTTCCCTGGATCTGCCCGCCATCGAGGCGTCCATCAATGAAAAGACCAAGGCGGTGCTGATCAATTCTCCGAACAACCCCACCGGCCGTGTTTATGACGCGGCCTCAATGGAGGGGCTGGCCGATCTCATGGAGCGCAAGTCCCGGGATTACGGCAGGGCTATTTATCTCATCTCCGATGAACCCTATAGAGACATCCTGTACGACGGCGTTCAGGTCCCCGCCGTCATGAAACTTTACGGTCACAGCATCCTGGTATTTTCCTATTCCAAGAGCCTCTCCCTGTCCGGGGAGCGGATCGGCTATGTCGCCGTCCATCCGGAATGTGAGGACGTCGCCGATCTGATGGGCGGCCTGGTCCTGTGCAACCGCATGCTGGGCTTCGTCAACGCCCCGGCCCTTATGCAGCGGGTCATCGCCCGTCTCCAGGGAGTTAATGTGGAGGCCGGGATATATAAACGCAAGCGCGATCTCCTATGCGAAGGCCTGTCCTCCGTGGGCTATGAGGTCAACAAGCCGGAGGGCGCCTTTTATCTCTTCCAGAAGACTCCCATCGCCGACGACGTGGCCTTTGTCAAGGCCCTTCAGGAGGAGCGGATCCTCACGGTTCCGGGCAGCGGTTTTGGATGTCCGGGATACATCAGGATTGCCTATTGCGTCGATGATGCCACGATAAAGAATGCCATCGCAGGGTTCGGCAGGGTGCTGAAGAAATTTCAATGAATTTAAATGAAGGGTAAACAGGGTGAGAAAAGATGAGCAGGGAAATCAAGGTTCAGGATTTAAATCCGAAAAGTTTCATTGATGAGAAGGTAAAGGAGATCCGCCGGGTCGTCGGCAAAGGCCTCGCCATCAACGCGCTGTCCGGCGGTGTCGATTCCTCCGTGGTTACGGCCCTGGGCCATCGAGCCCTGGGAGGCCGCCTACGTTCCTACTACATCGATACCGGCCTCATGCGTCAGGGCGAAGGCAAGCAGGTCGTCGATCTCTTTGCCGCCCTGGGGATCAAGGTGGAGATCGTCCCGGCGGGCAGGGAATTTTTTCACGCCCTGAAGGGGATTACCGATCCGGAGCTGAAGCGGGAGGCCATCACCCAGACTTTTTACCGGAAGGTATTCAAGAAGTTGATTCTGGACAGCGGCGCCACATGCCTCTTCCATGGCACGATCCTCACGGACATCGATGAAACCGTGGCCGGCATCAAGCGCCAGCACAACATCTTCGCCCAGATCGGCATCGATCCCCAGAAGGAATTCGGCTACAAGATCATCGAACCCCTGGTGGAACTGAGAAAGGACGGCGTCCGGAAGGTGGGGCAGGCCCTGGGACTGCCGGAGGCCCTCTTCAATCGCATCCCCTTTCCCGGACCGGCACTGGCGGCCCGGGTCCTGGGCGAGGTTACGCCGGAGCGGGTCCGCATCGTCCGGAAGGCCACGACCATCGTGGAGAAAATTCTGGCGGGGACCGGGAGTTTCCAGTACCTGGCCGTCCTTCATGAAGACCGGGTTACAGGGATGCGGGATGGTAAAAGGGTCTTCGGGATGCAGATCGAGGTGCGCTGCTGGGAGAGCCTTGACGCCCGGATCGCCGCGCCTACCCACCTCCCCTGGGAGATCCTGGAAAAGATGGCCTCTCATATTGTCTCCAAACTGCCCGAAGTGGTCAGCGTGACCTACAACATCGCCACCAAGCCGCCTTCCACCATCGAGGCGGTCTGAAGCTCCGTTAACATAGAGCCCGTAAAGAAGCGATGACCTCGTGACAAAGTCGGATGCGACGCGTTTTGGTCATTGCCGCGCCGGCGGGGAGCCGGTATTTCATGAAGGGTATTGATTTCCGGCGGATTGAAAGCGAAGCTTAATGCTTGTGATGGCGACTCTTTTACGATGTCGTTTTACATCATGCCGGGCAAAAAGAGGGCGAGCTGGGGGAACACGGTGAGGAGAACCGTGGCGAGAAGCATCAGCAGGAAGAAAGGCAGGCTGGCCCGGGCGATATGGAAGAGGTCGTCGTTGTTCAGACCGCTGATGACGAAGAGGTTGAATCCCACGGGGGGGGTGATCTGGGCCAGCTCGATCATGAGGACGAGGTAGATGCCGAACCAGACGGTGTCGAACTGAGCCGCCTCGATAAGGGGCAGGACGAGGGGTGCCGTCATGACGATCATGGAGAAGCCGTCGATAAGGCAACCGAGCATCAGATACAGGACCGTCAGGATGATGATGAGCGTGTAGGGGGAAAGTCCCATCTCCGTGACGAAGGTGGTCAGCGCCCGGGTAATGCCCAAAAAGCCGAAGACGTTGGAAAGATAGGCGGCCCCCATGACGATGAGCATGATCATGCAGCTCGTCTTGACGGAGTTGATGAGGCTCAATTTGAAGACCGACCAGGTGAGACTCCTTGTCAGGGCGGCGAAAAAGAGGGCCCCGACGACACCGATGGCGCCGGCCTCGGTGGGTGTCGCCCATCCGAGATAGATGCTTCCCAAAACCCCAAAGATCAGGACGATCACCGGGGCGATGGCCGGGATCGCTTCCCGACGGTCCCGCCAGGTATGATGCTCGCTCCCCGCCGGGGCGAGAGCCGGATTGATGAGACAGCGGATGATGATGTAGAAGCTGAAGAGGAGGGCAATCATGATTCCGGGTATGAAACCGGCTATGAAAAGCTTGCCGATGCTGACGTCGCCGATGATCCCGTAAACGAGCATCACCATGCTGGGTGGGATCATGAAGCCCAGGGTCCCGGCGCCGGCCAGGGAGCCGATGGAGAGGGCGTAATCGTATCCCCGCTGTTTGAGTTCCGGGACGGTGATCTTTCCCACCGTGGCCGTGGTGGCGGCGGAGGAGCCGCTGACGGCGGCGAAGAAGGTGCAGGCCATGATATTTACATGGATGAGCCTTCCGGGAATGCTGTCCATCCAGGGTGACAGGCCCTTGAAGAGATTTTCCGAGATCTTGCTCCGGAAGAGGATCTCCCCCATCCAGATGAAAAAGGGCAGGGCCATCATGGTCGAACTGCTGGTGTTGTTCCAGGCGATGTTGGAAAGGATGGAACCGAAGGAGACGTCGCTGAAGAAGAAAAAGCCCCCGATGCCCACGATGAACAGGGAGATGCCGATCCAGATAGATCCCCCCATGAAGACGATGAGGAGGCCCAGGATGGTCGCGGATACCGGTCCTAAATCCATGCCGCGCCAATCCTTCCCGGTCTTTCCGGCCCAGTGAATCCGGAAGGATGATGTTTGTCCCTTGTGCTTGCCGCTTCTTTCATCTTCCCAGTTCGTCGCTTTCTTCGAGGATCCTCAGCCCATCCGTATCGTTTCTGAGCCGGGCGATTGCCTTGAGGAACTCAGCAAAAAACTGGAGGGTCATGAGGGCAGCGCCGAAGGGCATGAAAAACTGGGGAACGGCCAGATAGGTCGCCGAGACATGCATGGAACGGGAGCCGTGGACGTAGGAATCCCAGAAGAAGACGAAGGTGAACAAGGTGAAGGCAACGCAGAAGACAAACCCTACTATGAAGCAGATCATGTCAAAGATAATGCGCGCCCGGCCCTTGATGAAATGGGGGAGCATCATCATTCGGATGTGACCCCTCTCCCGGAGGGTGTAGGCGAGGCCGCAGAAGGTAATCATGGTCATCAGATAACCGGAATACTCGTCGCTGATATAGATGGTCTTCGAAAAACCCGTCCGCCAGACGATCTCGGCAATGACGAGGATCATGGCCAGCACGGTCATTGTCCCGGCCAGCCAGCCGCTGGCCCCCGAAAGGGCGTCGATTATCTTTATCAATCTTTTCATGATCGGCAATGAAAAGGGACCCCGAAGACCTCACTCCGGGGCCCCTGCACATGATCTGAAATCACCGGTGGCGATTCATGTTCGCAAAAAACTGGAACAGACTTTTCCGCTTTATCCGCGGTTGCGTCTTTAGCGTTTGACCTTCTTTCTGAACTCCGCGTAAATCTTCTGGGCCTCCGGCGGGGCCGTCTTGAACCATTCAGCGCGAATATTCTCCGTGATCTTTTCCAGATCGGCGACGAGCTTCTTGGAAGGGGCAACCACCTTGATGCCGTTTTTCTTGCTGATGGCGACCATGTTGCCGTCCCACTTCTTCACGTTGGCCCACATGCTCTTCTCCATCTCCTGACCGGCCTTCACCAGGGCGTCCTGCTGGGCCTTGGGGAGCTTGTCGAAGGCCTTCTTGTTTACGGTGACCATATCCGTGGCGATGGTGATATTAAGCGGTTCGAAGTACTTGAGGACCTCCCAGAACTTTGCATCCACTGCCGTAGGGGATGAGGTCATGACGGAATCGATGACACCGGTCTGCAGGGAGGTGTAAACCTCGCTGAACGGCAGGGCCAGGGGCGTGGCGCCGACAGCTTCCATGACCAGGGCGCCGTTTTTGTCATAAGTGCGGGTCTTGAGCCCCTTCAGGTCGGCCAGGGTCTTCACTTCTTTTTTGGTCCAGAGGCCGGCTCCGGGCCACGGGGCGGTATAGAGGATCTTCTGGCCCCATTTTTCGGCGGATTTGTCGAAATAGGGACGGGCAATGTTGATCAAAGTGTGGAGTTCGTCGAAATTACGGACCAGGAAGGGCAGGGTGACGATCTGGAGGAGTTTCTCATCCCCGGCCACCCCGCTGATGAGCATGTCGGAAACGGGTACCAGGCCGTCCCGGACCACCTTGAGTAGTTCAGGTCCCTTGTAACCCAGGGCACCGCCGGAATGGACCACCAGATCCAGCTCGCTGTTGGTCGCGGTCTTCACCTTTTTGGCGAATGCTTCCAGACCGATGCTGTGGTTATTTTTCGGGGGCCAGACGGAATTGGCGTTCCATGTCGTCTTGGCTACCGCCGGCGCGACGATGAAAAAGATGAAAACCGCTGATACCAGAAAAACTGACAGTAATTTCTTCATAGATCTCCTCCCTTTCTTAATGTTTATGCGTCATTGACGCGGTTTACAGGCTGAAAAACTTGCGAACTATACGAGGATGAAAACGGTAAGTCAAGGTAAAAAAGAGCCTTGTCCGGCCTCGAAATCACACCTTGTCTGCGGCCGGCGACTGCATCCGGTACCGCGGGAGCGGCGACCCGCTTCAGTCGTAGCGGATGACGAAGCCGGTGAACTCCCCAAGATACGTTTCCTCCCGGGCGGAGATGGTTGTCACTTCCGCCAGGGTCGGACCGGCGGCGCACATGTGGATTATTATTTCCACTTGCTCTTCTGGTCCCTCGAAGACCGCCTCCACGCCTCCGTCGGGGAGATTGCGCACCCAGCCAGTGAGTTGCAGCGACAAGGCCGTCTTTCTTGTCCAGGCGCGGAAGGCGACCCCCTGGACCCTACCGGCCGCGGTTACATGCACGCGCCTCATTTCCCCGGCGGCGGGAAGGCTTCCATGCGGTCCTTCTTTTCCCGCCATAGCGCCTCCGCTTCCTCGATGGTTATCCGTTCGAAACAAGCCAGGTCTCCGGGTTGCAGGTGCGCGAGGCGGTCCCGGTCTGCCCGGACCACCGTGGCTGCCCGGGCGTAGCCGCCGATGGTCCTTTCGTGCAGCATGACGATGGGCAGGCCGTCGCCCGGGATCTGCACCGTCCCCGGGAGAATACCCTCCGAGATGATGCTTTTCGGGACCTCGGGCCGGAACGACAGCGGTTTTCCTTCCATGCGGATGCCCGTCCGGTTCAGATGCATGGATACCGTAAAGAGTTCCTGGTTGCCCTTATCCCAAAAAGACGCCAGTGAATCAGGGGTGAAATAGTCGTTCTCCGGCCCGGAGGTGACCCGAAGCCGATGAGGGGAGGCCATGGGAGGGATACAGTGGTTGGGTAAGATCCGGACTTCCGGTTGCCCCGGCGCCGCCAGCGACAGGATGTCGCCGCCCTTCAGCGCCCGTCCCTCATAGCCGCCGAATCGGCATTCCAGATTGGTCGTGTAGCTGCCCATGACCCGGTCGATCTTGAGGCCGCCGGCAAAGCCGATATAGTAACGGAAGCCTTCCGTGATCTCACGGACGCGAAGAATGCTTCCCCTTCCGGCGCGGAAGGAAGCCCAGGGGCGCAGGGGGACGTCGTCCAGAAAGGCCTTGACCCGGGCACCCGTGATGGCGCACGTCACTTCGGCGTCGAACCGGAGGGCGAACCGCGGTCCCATGACTTCCAGCAACGGGGTGTCCGGGGAGTCCAGAAGGGCAGCGAGGGCTTGGCAGGCGTAACCGTCCAGGGCGGCAGAGGAAGGGACCCCCATATCGCCGTAACCGCTGCGTCCCAGATCGACGATCAGGGTCATGAGACCGGGATTGCGTATGGTGACGGCGGCGTCCATAGCTCAGGGGACCTCGTAAAAGCGCACCTTGTCTCCGATTTGCATGAGGCTGTAGGGCGGGTGCCCGGTATCGAAGAGCCTGGCATCGGTGCGGCCGATGATCTGCCACCCCGCGGGGGATTCAAAGGGATAGATTCCGGTCTGGCGCTGCGCGATGCCCACGGAGCCCGCTGGAATCCTTGTCCGGGGCGTTTCCAGACGCGGGGCGGCGATGTCCGCGTCGAGGGTCCCCAGATAGGGGAAGCCGGGGGTGAAGCCGACGGTATAAACCGTATAGAGCTCCCCGGTATGGCGGGTGATGACTTCTTTTGGGCGGAGGTGGCAATGGCCGGCCACAAAGGAGAGATCAGGTCCGTACTCGCCGCCGTAGTGAACGGGTATTTCGTGAATCCGGGGCGGCGGCATTTCCGCGCCGGAAAGATCCGCCAGGCGCTCCTGGAGCAGGGCGGTGAGTTTAGGGAAGGAAATTCGTTCCTCGTCATAGGTGATCACACAGGCACAGAAAGAGGGAACGATCTCCAGTATTTCCCGGCGATTTAGGGAGCGGCAGATGAAAAAGGCCCGCCGGACCTGCTCGTGGATCTCCAGATCGATAGCGGCACCGAAGATGATCCGCAGGGCGTTTTCGGTGTAGCGTTGGATGATCATGGCAGTATCGCTCCCAGGGGGCGCAGTTGGATCTGCTCATCAAGGAGGGAGCGGTGGATCAGCGCCGCCGACTCCATGCTCTCCTTGTTGTCCCCGTGGAGGCAGAGGGTATGGATATCCATTTCCAGCCAGCGTCCGCTGACGCTTTCCACGCCCTTCCGGGTCGCCATGGCCACCGCCCGTCGGGCAATCTCCAGAGGGTCCTTGAGAACCGCCCCGGGTTCCCGGCGGGATTGCAGCTCTCCGGCGTCGGTGTAACGCCGGTCCGGGAAGGCCTCCAGGGCCAGGCGGATGCCTTCTTGTCTGCATTTATCCAGCAGTTCCGTGGTCCTAATGGTCCCGAGGGTCAAAAAGACTGGATTGTCGAAGGGTTTCTGCAACGCCCCGGCGATCCGCAGGATGAGTTCCTCCCGGGTCGCCACATAGTTGTACAGGGCGCCGTGGAGCTTTACATGCTGGAGCGGCAGGTCGTAGCGGGCGAGGAAACCACGGATGGCCCCCACCTGATAGATTACATCGTTGATGAGTTCTTCGGGGGTCAGATCCATGTATCGCCGTCCGAAGCCTACCCGGTCGGGGAAACCGGGATGGGCGCCCGGGGCGACATTATTATCCCGGCAGAGGCGGACGGTGCGGTCCATCACCGTGGGGTCGGAGGCATGAAAACCGCAGGCGATGTTGGCGGAGGTGATGTAGGCTACCACCCCGGCATCACCTCCGATGGTGTAGGCCCCGTAGGATTCCCCCATATCGCAGTTGAGATCTATGGCTGTTTTCACGGCGTTTCCAATAACGCAAAAAAGGCGGGTTCGTCAAGGATGGAAATTCCCAGTGCTTGCGCTTTTTCCAGCTTCGATCCCGGAGAAGCGCCGGCAACGACGTAATGGGTCCTTTTCGAAACCGATTCCGTGGTCTTGCCGCCCTGAGATTCAATACGGCGTTTTGCCTCTTCCCTGGTCATTTCGGTGAGGGCGCCGGTGATCACGAAGGTCTTGCCGGCCAGTTTCCCCACCGCCGGGGAGGAAGGGGAATAGAGGCTGTTGACGGGGACGACGCCGGCGGCTTCCAGCTTGGCCAGAAAGCTGATGTTTGCCGGTTCCCGGAAGAAGCGGGTGATGCTCCCTGCGGCCTCCGGGCCGAGATCGCGGATTGCCGTCAATTCTTCGGCGCCGGCGCCGGCGAGCTCCTTCAATCCGGGATAGTGGCGGGCCAGGGTCTTGGCCATGCTTTCCCCCACCTGGCGGATGCCCAGGGCGAAGATGAGCTTTTTCAGGGGGGGATTTTTCGAGGCGGCGATGGCCAGGAGGATATTTCCCGCCGATTTTTCTCCCGTCCTCTCCAGGACCAGCAGTTCGGCGGCCGTGAGGGAGTAGATGTCCGCCGGGTCCTTGACCAGTGACGCATCCACCAGCCGGGAGACCATTTTTTCCCCCAGCCCTTCGATGTCCAAGCCGCCCCGGGAGGCGAAATGGACGATCCGCTCCTTGACCTGGGCGGGGCAGGCGATGTTGATGCAGCGATGGGCTGCTTCGCCGGGGAGGCGGACCACATCGGTTCCGCATACCGGACATGTGGCGGGCATTGAAAACGGTATCTCCCTGCCGGTGCGGCGGCCGGGAACGACCTTGACGACCTCGGGGATGACGTCGCCGGCCCGCTGGACGATCACGGTGTCGCCGATGCGGATGTCTTTCCGGTCGATTTCGTCCTGGTTGTGGAGGCTGGCCCGGCTGACGGTGACGCCGCTGATCCGGACCGGCCGCATGATCGCCACGGGGGTTAGTGCCCCGGTCCGGCCCACCTGAACGTCGATTTTTTCGATGACCGTGGTTTCCTGACGGGCGGGGAACTTGCAGGCCAGCGCCCAGCGGGGACTCCGGGAGACGGCCCCCAACTCCGCCTGGAGGGCCAGTTCGTTGACCTTGAGCACCATCCCGTCGATTTCATGACTCAGTTCTTCCCGCTGCGCGAGGAGGGAGCGATATCCCTCCAGGCAGGATTCGATGCCTTCGGCTAAGCGGGCTAAGGGGTGCACCTGGAAGCCCCAGGTTTTCAGGGCGGCGAGGACCTCCCACTGACTCTTCAATTCCGTCCCTCCCTTCTTGATCCCGACGGCATAGGCAAAGAAATCCAGGGGGCGGTGGGCGGTGATGCGGGAATCCAACTGGCGCAGGGAACCGGCCGCGGCGTTGCGGGGATTGGCGAACGACGCTTCGCCCGCCTCTTCCCTTTCCCGGTTGATGCGTCGGAAGGCCGCGGTGGCGATAACCACCTCCCCCCGGATCTCGATGCGAGCGGGGATTTCGGTGGCGGCACCGCCGGCGAGGGTCAAAGGGACGCCGGCGATGGTGCGGATATTGAGGGTGACATCCTCACCGACGGCGCCGTCCCCCCGGGTGGCCCCGGCGACGAGGATGCCGCCTTTATAAACGAGGTTGACCGCCACCCCGTCCAACTTGGGTTCGAGGACGTAGGTGATCGTGTCGCCGCCGGCGAGGAGACGCAGGAGGCGGTCGTTAAAATCGCGGATGTCTTCCTCGGTGAAGGCGTTGGCCAGGCTGAGCATGGGCGAGGGGTGGGGAAAGGCCGTAAATTTTTCCAGCGGCGCCGCTCCCACGCGCTGGGTGGGGGAAGCGGCGGTGACAAGTTCGGGATAACGCTCTTCCCAGTCCCGGAGTTCGTCGAGGAGGCGGTCGTAAGCGGCGTCGGAGATTTCCGGATCGTCGAGGCGGTAATAGCGGCGGTTGTGGTAGGCGATAAGCTCCCGCAGTTCTTCGATGCGTGTGGTGACGACGGCGATATCCGGATCGTTTTTCGCCGACATCATGTTTTGTCCGGTTTGATCAGTTTCAGGGCCGGCTTTTTCCGACCGACCGCTCCTGACTTATGGGATGGGAGAGGCGTGGGTGCGTGTTGCTGTTTGCGGATCTCTTCGTTGAAGATCTGGTTTTTCGCCCGGACCGCATTGATGATGAAAAAGACTATGACGGCCCGCTCCCAGTCCCGGGAGGCATCGAAACGCTCCATCCGTTCTTTGTACTTCTTCCACAGGGAGGCCAGGGATGCCTCGTCAAAGCCGAGAACCTTTTCGGCAATCCTTTCCAGGGTTTTTTCCAACATGGCCGTCCTCGTGGTCGGTTGAATTTGCCGTCATCCTAAACGATCACCGGGGAAAATGTCAACAACCATATCCAAATAACACTTGTATTTTTCGCGGTGGTCATGATAATTTTGCACGTGTTATGAAAGCCATCGGCGCCCCTTGGAGAATTACCTATATCCGCGGCGAGAAGATAAAAGAGTGCGTCTTCTGTGCCGATGGGGCAACCTGTCCCGGTGGCGATCTCCGCCTCCTGGAGGGGAAGCGCGCCTTTGTCATGATGAACCGTTATCCTTACACCAGCGGCCATCTCATGGTCATTCCCCGCCGCCATGTCAGCAGCCTGGAAGAACTCACGGCGGAGGAGCGGGCGGAGATCTTCGACCTGGTAACCTTGTCGGTCCAGGCCCTCAAGGAGAGCGTCCGTCCCGACGGCTTCAATATTGGGATGAACCTCGGAAAGGCGGCGGGGGCAGGCATTGAAGATCATCTCCATGTCCATGTGGTTCCCCGGTGGAACGGGGACACGAATTTCGTCAGTGTTGTCGGTGATGTTCGGGTCATTCCCGAGGATGTAATCCGGACTTGGGAGCACTTGCGGCCCTATTTCAAGAAATCGGCCCATTGAGCCGATTTCAGTCATAAATATCGCCAGGAGGCTTGATTATGAAGATTGTCTATACCGTGATTGTGGTGGTCCTCATCATGATTATCGTCACCTTCTCCCTCGCCAATACCTTTCCGGTACAATTGCGGTATCTGGATGTCATTAACGTCACCCTTCCCGCCTATATGTTGATATTTGTCTGCTTTCTGGTCGGGGTCGTCTTTACCGGCTTCATGGGCATCGTCGAGCGTTTTCGCCTCAACCGGACCATCTCCCAGCTCAACAAGACGATCCGGGAATTGCGGCGGGAAATCAGGGCCAACGAGCCCCCACCGATCATAGAAGAGCAAGCCCCTCCCTCGCCTTGACGGTCGGTGCACCCACGGCGGAACCATCGACATGCCGTTTCTTTTCGTGATTGGACCGGCAGTGAAGAGAAAGATCATCATCGCGGCCATGCTCGTCGTTGCCGGACCCCTTGTCCTGGCGGCGGTCCTGCTCACCATCGTGCAGTCTCCTCGGGCCGTCAACGCCCTGGCGGCGGCCCTGGAGCCGATGACCGGGATACATCTGCAAGTCCATGACATCGATTTCGACCATCATCTCCGGGGCCATGTACAGGGCCTCCTGATCCGCTCCAGTAACGAGCGGGGCTTTACGGTTTCCATGGCCAGGGCTGAGATAGACGGCAATCTCGCCCCGGGGTTCAGGCTCCGGGTGGAGAGGATCGTTCTGGAAGGTCCGAAATTCACCTTTCATCTGAAGGATGAAGAGTCGGAATCCGACCCCTTCGCCGTGCTTGGAAAGATCCCCCCGGTCAAGCGGCTGGTCGTCAAGGGCGGACACCTGGAATTGAAGGCCCCCGGGGCCGTATATTCCATCCCGGGCCTGGAAATGACGATCAGCGACTTCGATCCGGCGGGACGCGGAAAGCTCTCGGGCCGGAGCAGCTTCCGTGTCCGCGCCGGAGATATGGAGGCCCGGGGTGTGGGCGAGGCCGCCCTGGAATTTCGCCGTTTTTCTCCTCGTCCGTCTGCTTTCGGTTCCCTGCGCCTTTTTCTTGCCGAGGGCTCCTACGGCGATCTGAAGCTTACCGGGGCCTCACTGGCGTCGGCGGTCAGTCTGGATGGGGGAGTCCTCACCCTAAATAACGCCCATGCGGAGGCGGAATCTCTATCCCGGAAGGAAGGGTCGGAGCCCACCATCGGCAAAGGCCTTGAGGCTTATCTCCAGGCCTCCTACGATCAGCGAACATCGAAATTTACGATCATTGACGCCAAGATGTCCGGAGCGGGTCTGGGAGTTCTGAACGGACGGGTTTCGGGAAGGGTCCAACCGCTTTCCTGGCATGCCTCCCTCCGTGCCCCGGCGCTGGATCTGGCGGGGGTCTTCGCCCTGGCCAGGCCTCTGCTCCCCGCGGATTACCGTGGTTGGACCTGCAAGGGCCGCGGCGGACTGGAGTTGGAAAGCCAGGGTAAAACCCGGGACGGGACGACGGTATGGGAAGCCGATATCGTCGTGGATTTCCGGGAAGGGGGATTTGCCTCGGCGGACGGGACGAAAGCGGGGGAACGGATTTCCGGACGGGTAGAACTTAAGCTGGAAGCGCCGGAAAAAGGACGCCCCGGAAAATTTCGCCTTTCCATGGAGAGCGGGGACGGCGAACTGCTCTGGGCGTCATACTACAATGATTTCCGTGGGGAGAAGGTGAAGGTCGTCTCCAGTGGAGACTTTGTCCCCAATCCCTTTTCCCTTGCCGCTGACGGAACCTGCGATATCTTTCGGAGCGGCGACTATAGTTTTTCCGCCCGGTTTTCCCCCGAGCATAAAATCCTTTCCCTCCGGGCACGGGGTGTATCGCTCCCCCGTCTTTTTTCCGTGCTGGCGAAAAATTTCCTCCGGCAGAACTATCCGGAGCTTCAGGACCTGCGGGTGGAAGGAGCGGCGGATCTTGAATTGGTGGCCGTGGCGGCGCCGGAACAAACAACCATCGCCGGCGAATTCGACCTCCACGGAGGATCGCTCCAATCACCGTCCCACCAGCTTGTCCTGGCCGGGATCGAGATATCGCTGCCCTACGATCTCGCGCTGGCCGGAAAGGTGATCCCTCAACCCCCGGCGGATCCCCGGCGGGGATCAATGGCTTTTTCCGGATTCGAAAAAGGAGATATCCGGATAAAGGGATTCGCTACGCCGGTCGTCTTTTCCGGCAACCGGTTTGCCATGCCGGAACCCGTTGCAGTGCCGATTTTCGGTGGGGAGGTCCGCCTGGCGGCTTTGCAGGCCGAGGATCTTTTGCGGCCGGAAATGCGGATGAAGACGTTTTTGGAGATCCATGGGATCGACCTCGAGGAATTGACGGGCCGGGCGCTGCCCATTCCTGTTTCCGGGGTCATCAACGGCAGCTTTTCCCCCCTGGCCTTTCAGGAAGGCCTCTGGACCGCCCGCGGGGCGCTTGTCTTGGAGACGTTCGGCGGAAGGGTTGCCGTTGACAATCTTTTTGGTGGCCGTCTCCTCTCTCAAGCCCGTTATTTCGGCGGTGACGCCGTCTTCGAAAGAATCGACCTGGAGGCGCTTACGGCCAGCATCGAGATCGGACGAATGACCGGACTCATCCGGGGAGAGCTGAACGACTTCCGAATGGAATACGGACAGCCCTCCCGTTTCGAACTGGTCATCATGTCCGACGAGAGCCGGAATACGTCCCGGATGATAAGCGTGGACGCCATCGAGAACCTCTCCATCATCAGCACCGGTTCCAGGGCGGTTTCATCGCTGATGAGCAGCGGCCTGAACATGTTTTTCAAAGAGTACCCCTACAGCCGAATCGGCATCCGCTGTGCCTTGGCGGACGATATATTTTCCCTCCGGGGGCTCATTCACGATGGGGGGACGGAATATCTCGTGCGCCGGGCATGGCTCCGGGGGATTGACATTATCAACCAGAATCAGGATAATTCCATCAGCTTCAAGGACATGGCGGAGCGTGTGGGTCGCATCCGCCAGTCCCGGCAGGAAGAGAAAAGTGTGTCGTAGTCGCCCGGATGTGTTATGAATGCGGATCAATTTATCGGAGGATGACCTATGAGAGCGATATGCAAGGTTTGCGGCTGTCTGGTGGTTTTGTTCATTGCGGCCTGTGTGACGGTCAATGTATATTTCCCGGCCGCGGAGGTGCAGAAGGCTGCCGACAAGATCGTGGACGACGTCCGTAAGAAGACCGGCGACACCCCGGCGGCGCCGGCGCCGTCGAGTGGAGCGGAGATCTGGAAACGTTTCGGGTTCGGCTTGCAGCCGGCCTACGCGCAGATGAATATCGACATTTCCACCCCTGCCATCCGGGGCCTTAAAGACGCAATGAAAAACAGATTTCCCCAGTTGAAGACTCTTTATGACCAGGGCGCCGTGGGGGAGAACAACAACGGGTTGATCGAACTCCGGGATGCCGCCGCTTTGAATCTGGCGCAGCGCAGTCAGGCCAACCGGCTTATCGATCAGGAAAACAGCGACCGGAATGCCCTGTACGGGGAAATCGCCCAGGCAAACAAACTCGGTCCGGAGTCGGTGGCGCAGATCAGGAAGATCTTTGCCAACAGTTGGCGGGAAAAGTCACAGGCCGGCTGGTGGGTGCAAAACGACCGCGGTGGCTGGGAGAAGAAGTAGTGGCGCTGCGGGCGGATAAGATCGCTCCGGACCCATAACTAAATGGCGCAATCCGCGTCGCTGCCCTGAATCTTGGCTACGGCGTGGGAAATCGCGGGGAGGATTACGGCCAGATTTTCCCGGACCCCCCGGGGACTTCCAGGCAGATTAACGATTAAGGTCCTGCCGCGGATCCCCGCCAACGCCCGGGAGAGCATAGCGTGGGGGGTAACGTCCAGTCCCGCCCGGCGCATCGCCTCACCCATGCCGGGTATTTCCCGTTCCAGGACGGCGCGGGTGGCCTCCGGGGTGACGTCCCGGGGGGAGACGCCGGTGCCGCCGGTGGTTACGATAAGATCCGCCCCCTGGCGGTCCGCCATCTCGATGAGGATTTCCTTTATGTCTTCCACCTCGTCGGGAACGATCCGGATGGAGAGCACCTCAACCTCCGCGGCGGCGAGGAGCCGGGCGGCTTCCGGGCCGCTCACATCCTCCCTTTGACCCTGGGATCCCTTGTCGCTTACCGTTATAACCGCTGCCCTGATCAATTATTTCTCCGCCTCATCCTTCTTTTTCGACTCGGCGATGATCTTCTCGGTTATATGGGCCGGCACCTCCTCGTAGTGGGAAAGCTCGTAGGTGAAGGTGCCCCGGCCGCTGGTCATGGAACGTAGATCGGGGGCATATTTGAGGATCTCCGCCAGAGGCACCTGACCCTTGATGATCTGGTTGGAACCCTTGGTGTCCATGCCCTGCACGCGTCCCCGGCGGCCGTTGAGGTCGCCGATGACGTCGCCCATGTACTCATCGGGGATCTCGATGAAGATGTTGACGATCGGTTCCAGCAGTATGGGCTGGCAGGCCAGAACGCCCTTCTTGAAACCCATGGACCCGGCGATCATGAAGGCCATTTCCGAAGAATCCACGGTGTGATAGGTGCCGTCCACCAGGGATACCTTGAAATCCACCACGGGATAGCCGGCGACGACGCCTTCCTCCATCGCCTTCACGATCCCCTTTTCCACCGCCGGGCGGTACTGCTGGGGGATGACGCCGCCCACGATCTTGTCCTGGAATTCGAAGCCGGAGCCCCGGGGGAGGGGCTCGATATCGAGCCAGCAGTCCCCGTACTGGCCGCGGCCGCCGGACTGCTTCTTATACTTGCCCTGGACGTTTGTCTTGCCCTTGATGGTCTCCTTGTAAGGAACCTTGGGAGTTTTCAGATTCACCTCCACGCCGAACTTTCGCCGCATCTTCTCCACGGCGACCTCGATATGGATCTGACCCATCCCGGAAATGATCATCTCCTTGGTCTGATCGTCCCGGTGGAAATGCATGGTCGGGTCTTCTTCGATAAGGCGGTTGATGGATGAGACGATCTTGTCTTCGTCGCCCCGGCTCTTGGGTTCGATGGCAAAGGACATGATCGTGGGTGGCGGCGTCACCTTTTCATAGGTGATCGGATGCTTTTCGTTGCAGATGGTGTCGCCGGTGCCCGTCTCCTTGAGTTTGGCAAAGGCGGCGATGTCGCCGGGAATCACTATTTCCGTGGGTTTTTGGGTCTTGCCTTCGAGGAAGAAGATATTGCCGAAACGTTCGGAGAGCTTCCGGGAGGCGTTGTACATACCCGCTTCAGGTGTCAGGACGCCGGAATACACCCGGAAGAGGGTAAGCCGGCCGGCATAGGGATCCGCAATGGTCTTGAATACCAATGCGGAGAAGGGGGCGCCTTCCTCGGGGAGGCGTATCTCCTCTTCTTCCCCGTCTGGCTTCTTACCCTTAACCGGCCCGCGATCCACCGGCGAGGGAAGATAAAGGACGATCATATCCATCAGCAGGCCCGTACCGATATTCTTCAGGGCGGAGCCGCAGGCTACGGGAATGATCGTACCGCTGTGCACCCCGGATTTGAGGCCGCCCCTCAGTTCCTCATCGGTCAGTTCACCGGCGTCGAGGTATTTGTCCATCATAGCCTCGTCGGATTCGGCGATGTCTTCCACCATGGTTTCCCGCCATTTCTGCGCCTCTTCCTTCATATCGGCGGGAATATCGGCGGTCTTGAAGGTCCCCTTCAAGTCGTCATAAATCAGGGCCTGCATTGTCATCAGATCGACGATTCCCCGAAAGGAATCATGTGCCCCGATGGGCAGGCAGATAGGCGTCACCTTGACGTCCATCTTTTCCTTAATGCTGGCCACGGCGGTATGGAAATCGGCCCGTTCCCGGTCCATGCGGTTGATGAATATCATACGGGGAAGTTGGTATAAATCGGCATACTCCCAGACCTTCTGGGTCTGAAATTCTACCCCCCCCACGGCGTCGATCACTACGATCGCCGCGTCGCTGATCCGGAGACAGCTCTGGGTGTCGAAGGAGAAGTTGGAATCCCCTGGGGTGTCGATGATGTTGATCTTGCATTTCTGCCAATCCACGGAAGTGGTGGCGGCGCTGATGGAAATCCGCTTTTTTTGCTCCTCCGGTTCATAATCCAGGCTGGAGGTCCCCTCGTCAACCCGCCCGAGGCGGTCCGTCTTCCCGGATACATAGAGGCAGGATTCACCCAGGGATGTCTTTCCCGTGGATCCGTGTCCGACGATTACGATGTTTCTCAATGACTTGGAGTCATATTTGGCCATGACTTCTCCTTTCTATGACGCAATGGCGGAATGGCGCTGTGATCGGCCTGCTTAGCTTAACAATTCCCGCGATGTCAAGACAATTTTCGTTTACAATAATGATGTTGACAGAAATTCCAGCAATAAGTATAAAGGCCGACTTATATCGACAAATGTAACTCCTTTCAAGGAAGGTAATCCCATGACGAAGAGAAACAGGAAGATCAGTAAAGTGCTCATTGCCAATCGCGGTGAAATTGCCCTGCGGATCATGCGCACGGTCCAGGAAATGTCCCTGGACGTCGTGGTCGTTTACGAACAGGCCGATGCGGATGCCTATTATGTCCGCCAGGCCAACGAAGCCGTCATGATCGGCGAGGGTCCCCGGAAGGATTACCTTGACATCGACAGGATCATCTGGGCGGCCCGGAAGACCGGCGCCGACGCCATTCACCCCGGCTATGGATTTCTCGCCGAAAACCCGGAATTTTCCGCTGCCTGTGAAAAGGCGGGGATCATTTTCATCGGTCCGCCGCCCCAGGTAATTAGCGATCTGGGCAACAAGGTCGTGGCCCGGAACATCATGGAGCGCGCGGGGATACCCTTCATTCCCGGCACCGCCGACATCCTCAAGGGAGGCGACGGGGTGAACGAGGCCTTTTCCTTCGCCCGCGTTTGTGGCTATCCAGTCATGCTCAAGGCCTCCTGCGGCGGCGGCGGGCGGGGGATTCGCAAGGTCAAGGACGAGGCGGATCTAATGGTGCAGCTTCCCCTGGCCCGTTCCGAATCCCTGTCGGCCTTCAATGACGAGCGCATCTACATGGAAAAATGCATTGAGTGCCCCCGGCATGTGGAGATCCAGATCCTCGCGGACAAGCACGGCAATATCATGCATCTGGGTTCCCGGGACTGTTCGATTCAGCGGCGGCACCAAAAGCTCCTGGAAATCGCCCCGGCGGACCTACCCGAGGCTGTCCTGGAGGAGATGTATGATTGTGCCGTCAGGGCGGCACGGGAAGCGGGTTACATAAACGCCGGCACCGTGGAATTTCTGGTGGATGCCCGGACCAACGAGTTCTGGTTCATGGAGATGAATACCCGCCTCCAGGTGGAGCATACCATTACCGAGGAGTTGACGGGAATCGATATCGTCCGGGAACAGATCCGTATCGCCGAAGGCGCGGTCCTGGATATACCGAAGGAACGCATTCACCTCCACGGCAAGGCGGTGCAGGTCCGCATCAACGCCGAGGATCCCAAGAACAACTTCATGCCCGAAGGAGGAAAACGGGTGGAGGTATATCAGTCTCCGGGAGGTCCGGGGGTCAGGCTGGACGGGGCCGTATATCAGGGATACCGTATCCCGACGGATTACGACTCCCTCCTTGTGAAGATGACCATAAGGGGGTACAACTGGGAGCAGACGCTCCAGCGTTTGAAGCGTTCCCTCCGCGGATTCATCATCGTCGGCCCCAAGACGACCATTCCCTTCTATCTGGCCGTCTGCGACGAGAAGGATTTCCGGGCCGGCAAGTTCGACACGGGCTATATCGACACCCATCCGGAGATATTCGACTATCCGGAGGCGGAACGGGAAATCGCCAAACTGGGCAAACTCATCGCCGAGATTCACGCCCGGAAGATCAACCGGCATGCCTACTAAATCGATATTCAAGAGAAAGAGGACATGAAAAAAACGAGAAAAAAAGAACTTCACCGGGAAGGCGAGCCGCGCATCACCCCCCGGGAAATGAGAGAGAAAGGCGTGAAATACGTCCTGGACAGGATAAAAAGGCAGCCGGGCTATTATGTCACCAACACGGAGCGGGATCTTTCCCAGTCCGATTTCAAGAACCGGATCATGCCTCACACCCAACTGCTTGTTGCCGAGGAGCGGAACCGGGCGGGCTTCTTCTCCCTGGAGATTACCGGGGGCGCTTCCGTCCATGTGGACATGCTGCGCAAGCAGATCAATCCCCTGGAGAAGCTTCAGGTTTTAGGAGAGCGGATGCCGGACACGATGTTTCAGACCCTCTGCCGGGGGATCAATCTCTTCGGTTACCGACCCTATCCCGACAATGTGGTCCGGATGACGGTTCGCACCTTCGCCCGTTATGTCCACGTCTGGAGGGTGTTCGATTTTCTGAACCATATACCCAACATGGTGCCGGTGTTCGAGGAGGTGAAGGCGGCGGGCTGCATCCTGGAGCCCTCGATCTGCTTCTCCACGGGGCCGGAGCATACCGACGCGTACTATGTCCGCAAGGTGGGGGAGATCCTGGACGTTACAGGGGAAGACATCCTCTTGTGCATCAAGAATCACGGCGGCCTGGGGACATCGAAGCGGATTGGCGATCTGGTCCGGGCCATTCATGACCGGTATCCGGACCTCGTCATCCATTATCACGGGCACAACACCGACGGCGAAGACATCGGCCGGATACTCGCGGCGGTAATCAACGGCGCGAAGATCGTGGACGCCAGCGATCACGCCTTTACGGGCTTCTACGGACCTCCCCCGCTCCTGTCCGTGGTGGACATCCTGGCGGATTACGGCTATCAGGCCGCGGGGCTGGACCGCCAGGCCGTCATCGAAACCTCCAACAAACTCCGTCCGGAGCGTGAATACTACCGGGATTTCGAATCCCAGTTCCTCGGCTTCGACCCCACCGTGCAGATCCACAAACTTCCCGGTGGCGCCACCGGATCGAGCTTCGAACAGGCCGTCAAGGGCGGATTTCTCCAGAAGATGCCCGAGATTCTCCAGAAGGAGCTCCCCAGGGTGCAGGTGGAACTGGGCAACTGGTGGAGCGTAACGCCGGGGTCACAGATCCTCTGGACGACGGCGGTGAACAATGTTCTGAAGGGGGAACGCTACAAGGACGCCAATGACGACCTGAAGAACCTCATGCTGGGACGCTATGGTGATCTCCCCTTTTATATGCCCTCCGATGAGATCTACCGCGCCGTCTTCGGTCCGGACTGGAAGCAGATCGTGGAATGCGACACTTGCTACCAGAAGATCGAGGACGTGGATCTGGAGGTGGAGAGAAAGGTGCTGCAGCACCGCCTGGGGAGAGCCGCGACGGATGACGAACTGACGCTTTATCTCCAGCATCCCAACGATGCGGTGGACTTCTTCAAGTTCGAATCGACCTACGGCAAGACCTGGGTGCTTTCGCCGCGGATCTGGTTTCGCAAGGGCGGTTTCAGTCTGGGGGAGAAGTTCGACATCCCCGATGCAGAGGGTAAGCTCCACAGTGTCGAAATCGGTCCCCAGCGCAAGACCAAATCGGGGGATACGGCGACCTATCTGATCATCGATCATCACCCCGAGCCAATCGTTACGGAACAGGAGGAGGAAGAGGGGGGCAAAAAGCAGAAAAAGACCGTCATGTCCCCCAAGGAGATCGACGCGGCCTGGAAGGCCGGGGACATCCGTTCCCATCTCACCGGAACGGTGAACGACATCTCCGTGGAGCAGGGGGAAGATGTGGCCCAGGGACAGGTCCTCATCGTCCTGGAGGCCATGAAGATGCTCAACAACATCACCGCGGAGATCAGCGGCAAGGTATCGGAGATCTATGTTTCCCCGGGAGACAAGGTGACGATTGGTGACAAGCTGCTGTTTGTGGCCAAAGAGTGAATCGAAACAAATGAATATTGAGCGGGCGGGTTGGCCGAACGTTGAAAACGTTACGTTCCGGATCTCGCCGTAAGTGGAAATTCCGGCGGGATAGGGCCGGAATTTTTCTTTTAAAGGTAAAAACATGATTGGGGCTTTACTGAAAAAGATCGTCGGGACCAAAAACGATCGGATCATAAAGGAAATATCCGTTGTCCTCGATGAGATAAACCGTCTCGAGCCCGCCATGGCTTCCCGGACAGATGACGAACTCCGAGCCAAGACCCCGGAGTTTAAGGAGCTGTTGCTCAAGGGTTCTTCTCTGGATGATTTGCTCCCCGAGGCCTTCGCCGTGGTTCGGGAGGCCGCCCGGCGAACCGTGCAGATGCGGCCCTTCGATGTCCAGATCATCGGCGGGATCGTCCTCCATCAGGGCAAGATCGCCGAGATGAAAACCGGCGAGGGCAAGACCCTGGCGGCGACGCTGCCGCTTTATCTCAACGCCCTGACGGGCAAAGGCTGTCATCTGGTCACGGTCAACGACTACCTGGCCCGCCGGGATGCCGGTTGGATGGGTCCGATATACAATTTTCTCGGTCTATCCGTCGGGGTGATCGTTCACGGCATGGAAGATGAGGAACGTCGCCATGCTTATGCCGCCGACATCACCTACGGGACCAACAACGAGTTCGGCTTCGACTATCTGCGGGACAATATGAAATTCTCCCTGGAGGATTATGTACAGCGGGATTTTCACTATGCCATCGTGGACGAAGTGGACAGCATCCTTATCGACGAGGCCCGGACCCCGCTCATCATTTCCGGTCCCTCCGAGGAATCCACCGATAAATACTACCGAATCAACCAGGTCATTCCCAGGCTCCGCAAGGACACGGACTATGCCATCGAAGAGAAAACCAGGACGGTGGTCCTAACCGAGGAGGGGATCGCCCGGGTGGAGAAGTACTTGAAGGTGCAAAACCTTTACGAGCCCAAAAACATAGAGCTTCTCCACCATGTTAATCAGGCCCTGAAGGCCCATACGATCTTCAAACGGGATGTGGACTATGTGGTCAAGGACGACCAGGTCATAATCGTTGACGAGTTTACGGGGCGGATCATGCCGGGCCGGCGCTACAGCGACGGTCTCCACCAGGCCCTGGAGGCCAAGGAGCACGTGAAGATCGAGCGGGAAAACCAGACCCTCGCCTCGGTTACCTTCCAGAATTATTTCCGGATGTACGAAAAACTGGCCGGGATGACCGGCACGGCGGATACCGAGGCGGAGGAGTTCAAGAAGATCTACAAGCTGGATGTCGTCGTCATCCCCACCAACATGCCCATGATCCGCAATGATCACAACGACGTGATCTACAAGACGGAAAAGGAAAAATTCCACGCCGCCATCGAGGAGATCAAGGAGATGCACCGCCAGGGCAGGCCGGTACTCGTGGGAACGATTTCCATAGTCAAATCGGAACTCTTGAGTACCATGCTCACTCGGACGGGGATCAAGCACCATGTCCTCAACGCCAAACATCATGAGCGGGAGGCGGAGATTGTCGCCCAGGCCGGACAACGGAGCGCCGTGACCATCTCCACGAACATGGCGGGACGCGGTACGGATATCAAGCTTGGGGACGGCGTCGCCGACCTGGGGGGACTTCATATCCTCGGTACGGAGCGTCACGAGAGCCGCCGGATCGACAACCAGCTCCGAGGCCGGTCGGGGCGCCAGGGGGACATGGGTTCATCCCGTTTTTATCTGTCTCTGGAGGACGACCTCCTCCGGATCTTCGGGGCGGAAAAGATATCCGCCATCATGGACCGCATCGGCATCGAGGAGAACGAACCCATCGAGAACCGCCTGGTTTCCAAGGCCATCGAGAACGCCCAGAAACGGGTGGAAGGCCAGAACTTCGACATCCGGAAACATCTCCTGGAATTCGATGACGTGATGAACAAGCAGCGGCAGGTTATCTATGAGCAGCGCCGGAAGGTCTTGAGCGGTCAGGATCTCTGGACGGATATCGAGGGGATGGTCGAGGAGACGGTAGCCGACATGGTGGCGGATTATGTGGACGAAAAAGGTAATCCCGAGGATTGGGACCTCAAGTCTCTGGATGACCGGATCTACCAGCGGTTTTCCCTGCGCCTCAATCTCCACGAGAAGAAAGGGGAGATGAGCGCTCCGGAGATCGAAGGGGCGGTCACCGCCGCCGTCAATTCCCATCTCCGCCGCAAGGAGGAAAACTTCGGTGTTCCGCTGATGCAGTACATCATGACCATGATCATGCTGCAAAGCATCGACGCCCAGTGGAAGGATCACCTTCTCGGCATGGATCATCTCAAGGAGGGGATTGGCCTCCGGGGATATGGGCAGAAGGATCCCGTCCGGGAGTACCAGAAAGAGGGCTATGATATGTTTATGGCCATGATCCAGCGGATCAAGGAGGATACCCTGGAAAAGCTCTGCCTGGTCCAGATCCGCCGGGAGGAAGATATCGAAGAGATGCAGCGACAGGCCGAAGATGATTACATCCTCAGCCGGGGCGAAGACGTGAGCGCGACGCCGGTGAAGAGGGAGAAGGAGAAGGTTGGCCGCAATGACCCCTGTCCCTGCGGCAGCGGCAAGAAATTTAAGAAGTGTTGCGGCAGATAGACGGCGCAAGGATGGGATGATGACGCAAAAGGAAATCAAAGTGCCCGGTTTTCTCGCCAGCGGCGTAAGTGCCGGGATCAAGGAGACGGGGGCGAAGGATCTGTCGCTGATCTATTCTGAAAAACCCGCCCGGGCCGCCGGTGTTTTTACCACCAATGCCTTCCCCGCTGCCCCGGTGGTTGTTTCGCGGCAGCGGGTCCGCCGCGGATACGCTCAGGCTATCCTCACCAACAGCGGCAACGCCAATGCCGCCACGGGCGAAGATGGTTATTTCGATGCCCTGGCCATGGGAAGCGCCCTTTCCCGGTGTATGAACATAGAGGAAGACTACGTATTGGTATCCTCTACCGGGGTGATCGGCCACCGCCTGCCCCTGGATGAGATCCGGAAAGGCATACCGAAGCTTGTCGCGGGATTGCATCCCGAGGGGATCAGGGATGCCGAGGAGGCCATCATGACCACGGACCGTTATCCCAAGCTGTCCATCCGGAAACGGATGATCGGGGGCCGGGAAATTACCGCCTGCGGTATGGCCAAGGGCGCCGGGATGCTTCAACCCCACATGGCCACGATGCTTGCCTATGTCATGACTGATGCCGATATCGACGCCAAGGCCCTGGACCTGGCGTTTCGATACGGTGTGGAGCGCAGTTTCAACGCCATTTCCGTGGACGGCTGCATGAGCACCAACGACACGGCGCTGGTTTTGGCCAACGGCGTGGCGGGAAACCGGAGGATTGAGGAGCGAGGCCGTGACTTCATTGCCTTTCGTGGGTTACTGACGGAGGTCATGACCGAGCTTGCCAGGGACATGGTCCGGGATGGCGAGGGGGCTACCAAGCTGCTGGAAATCACCGTGGAAGGGGCACGGACGGCGGGAGAGGCCAGGAAGATGGCTTATGCCATCGCCAATTCCAATCTTGTCAAAACGGCCTTTTACGGCGGCGATCCCAACTGGGGGCGGATCATCGCCGCGGCCGGGGCGGTGGGCGTGCCGCTTTCCGTAGATTCCGTGGAGCTGTTCTTCGACGGTGTTTCCCTGTTTCGCCAGGGGCGGAAAACTACCGGGAACGAAGAGATCTTGAAAGAAATAATGAGCCGGGAGGAGATCAAAGTCCTCTTCCGGGCGGGGAGGGGGAAAAAGTCCTTCCGGGTCTTCGCTTCCGACCTGGGCTTAGAGTACGTCAAGATCAACGCCCACTACCATACCTGAGCGTCTTCATCGCGGGACAACATAAATATGAGAACTTTGAAAAATGGCTTCGCCGCAGCCCAGAAATCTTTTTCGCCTCTGAATGGGTAACGTATAAACCTTATTCATTACCAATTGTTAAGTTCAATCACGCAACGGCGAAAAACATTTGATTCGCCGCTTGCGAACCATTTTTACGCAGTTATGCAAAGCTCTCAAATATATTGAATGGGTGGGAAATATGGCTTGCGTGTTAACCGGCAATATGATAAATCTGCCCGAATTTCACACATTCCCGGATGGGCTTTTTGTTGCTTCGCCTCCAAGGAGAAGTCCTGAGCCCGCGGGAAGGGAATGGCGGAAAAAAACAACGAAGGAGTATTTGTATGGCACACATTTCCATGAAGCTGCTGCTGGAGGCGGGGGTCCATTTCGGTCATCAGACCAACAAATGGAATCCCAAAATGAAGCCCTATATCTTTGGGGCGAGAAACGGCATTTACATCATCGATCTGCAACAGACCGTCGTCCTCTTCCATAAGGCCTACGAATTCGTGGTGAATATGGTGGCGAACGGTGGCGAGCTGCTGTTCGTGGGTACGAAAAAGCAGTCCCAGGAGTCCATCCGGGAGGAGGCGGGCCGTTGCGGTATGCCCTATGTGAACCAGCGCTGGCTGGGAGGGATGCTCACCAATTTCATTACCATCAAGAAAAGCATCGACCGGCTAAACACCCTGGATAAAATGATCGAAGACGACTCGATCCGGGCCTTTCCGAAGAAGGAGATCCTCTCCTTGCAGAAGGAAAAGGCAAAACTCGAAAAGATCCTCGGCGGCATCCGCAAGATCAAAGGCCGTCCCGGCGGCCTTTTCATCGTGGACCCCAAGCGGGAGAGCATCACGGTCAAGGAGGCGAGGAAACTGGGGATCCCCATCGTGGCCATGGTGGATACCAACTGCAATCCCGACGATATCGATTATATAATCCCCGGTAACGACGACGCCATCCGGGCGATCAAGCTCTTTTCGGCCAAGATAGCTGAAGCCGTGCTGGAAGGGAAGAAGAAGTTCGAGGAACGTATCCAGGCCGAAAGCGACAAGGATGACCCGGTCCGTGAGGTGGCGATAGGCGATGAGGGAGAAAGCGATGTCCCCGAAAGCATCGAGACCAAGGATAGCGTCGTCGCCGCTCAGGCCGCGGAATGATGATGAGCCCGCGGGATTTCATGAAGAATAACGAGGAGGTAAGAACGTGAATATTACAGTGGAAATGGTTAAAACCTTGAGAAATAAGACCAACGCCGGGATGATGGAATGTAAAGAGGCGCTGAAGGCGGCGGCGGGTGATTTTGAAAAGGCTGTCGATTATCTGCGAAAAAAGGGGATGTCGGCGGCGACAAAGCGGTCTTCCAAGGCCGCCAAGGACGGCACGATCGCCCATTACATCCACATGGGCGGTAAGATCGGCGTCCTGGTGGAGTTGAACTGCGAGACCGATTTTGTCGCGAAGACAGAGGCCTTTCAGACCATGGCCCGGGATCTGGCCATGCATGTAGCCGCCTCTAATCCCCTCTATGTCCGTCCGGAGGAAATTTCCGCCGACGCCTTGGAGCGGGAAAAAGAAATCTACAAAAGCCAGCTCCTGGCGGAGAAAAAGCCGGAAAAGATCTGGGACAAGATCATAGAGGGGAAACTGAGAAAATATTACGAGGAGGTTTGTCTCCTCCAGCAGAAATTCATAAAGAATACGGATATTACCGTAGAAACCCTGGTAAACGAAATGATCGCCAAAACCGGCGAAAACATCATCGTCCGGCGTTTTGCCCGGTTCCAGCTCGGGGAAGAAATCAAATCCTGATGATATGAAAAGGGCAGTTTATAGACGGGTGTTGCTGAAACTCAGCGGTGAGGCCATGGAGGGAGAGCGCTCCTTCGGCATCGATTTCGATGTCGTAAATGAGATCGCCCGGGAGATCCGGGCGGTGGTGGAACTCGGCGTCCAGTTGGGGATCGTCATCGGCGGCGGCAACATCTGGCGGGGCGGTGAAGCCGCCAAACGGGGGATGGAGAGGTCGGCGGCGGACTACACGGGGATGCTGGCAACATTGATCAACTGCCTGGCCATGCAGCATGCCCTCGAACATCTTGGCGTCGCCACCCGCCTCCAATCCGCCCTGGAGGTCCGCGAGATTGCCGAACCCTATATTCACCGCCGGGCGATTCGCCACCTGGAAAAGGGCCGGGTGGTAATCTTCGCCGGTGGGACGGGGAACCCTTTCTTTACCACCGATACGGCGGCGTCGCTCCGGGCGGTGGAGATCCGGGCGGAAGTGATCATGAAGGCCACCAAGGTGGATGGCGTCTATGACCGAGATCCGGTGGGTAATCCCGATGCGATAATGTATAAAAAAATATCATATAACGAAGTCTTGTCAAAAAACCTTAAAGTAATGGATGCAACTGCTATTTCCCTGTGTCGGGAAAACGGCCTGCCCATTATCGTCTTCAACCTGAGAAAAAAGGGGAACATCGCCGCCGCTATCTGCGGCGGAAAGCTTGGAACGCTCGTGGAGGGTTAGATTCATGAAAGAAGTCGTATACGAGGAACTGAAAGATAATATGGAGAAGATCCTGGGGTCCATGGAGAAGGGCTTCAGCAAGGTGCGAACGGGAAGGGCTTCACTGGCGCTTCTCGACGGCATCAAAGTTGATTATTACGGCGTCCCCACGCCGCTGAATCAGGTGGCGAGCCTCTCGGTTCCCGAAAGCCGCCTGATCGTCATCTCGCCCTGGGATACCGGGGTGATCGGGGCGATCGAGAAGGCCATACAGAAATCCGAACTCGGTCTAATGCCCTCCAACGACGGCAAGATCATCCGCCTGCCCATTCCTCCTCTGACGGAGGAACGGCGCAAGGATCTGGTCAAGATCGTCAAGAAGATGTCGGAAGAGGGCAAGGTGAAGATGCGGAATGCCCGGCGGGATGCCAACGAACAGTTCAAGTCCCTGAAGAAGGAAAACAAGATCTCTGAAGACGAGATGTTTACCGCCCAGGATGAGGTCCAGAAGCGAACGGACAAGTATATCGAGAAGCTCGAATCCATACTGGCGGCCAAGGAAAGCGAAATTATGGAGATATGATGAATCGCCGACCTGACGGCGCGGTGGAAGATGTTTTGGGGAGACGGCAAGCTCCCCATTTTTTTAAAGTCTGCTTGCCAAGAGCCCGGCGATATGTTACGCGAAAATCATGTCCATCACGTCCATTTCACACCATAGGCGCGCCGTATTAATTCCCGGCACCGGCGGCGGCGTGAGTCTCCACCGCCGTTCCCAAGTCATCGTAAGCCCAAACGCCGGCGTATCTCCGGCGTCGCCGCCAGGGGAACAGTAATGGCGGATATCGACTTGCGGAAACTTCCCCGGCATATTGCCATCATCATGGATGGAAACGGCCGCTGGGCGAAGCAACATGCCTTGGGAAGGATCATGGGCCACCAGAAGGGGGTGGAGGCCGTCCGGAAAACCGTCCGGTTATGCAGGGAAATCGGCATTCAGTATCTGACCCTGTATGCCTTTTCCGTGGAGAACTGGTTGCGTCCGGATCAGGAAGTGGCGGCGCTGATGCAGATCCTCAGGCAGTATCTTCGTTCCGAGTTGGCGGAGATGATGGAGAACGACATCCGCCTGCACGCCATCGGCGACATCGCCGGTCTCCAGGAGCCAGTTCGGAAACTGCTTGCCGAAACTATGGACCGGACGGCGGGGAACCGGGGCATGGTCCTGAACTTGGCCCTCAGCTACGGCGGCCAGGATGAAATTATCCGGGCGGTCCGTCGGATCGCCGAAGACGTTCGGGATGGAAAGCTGGGTGCCGGGGACATCAACCGGCAATCCTTCGCCGCCTATCTATATACCGCCGGCATACCTGATCCCGATCTCCTCATCCGGACCAGCGGCGAGTTTCGGATCTCCAATTTTCTCCTCTGGCAGTCGGCCTATACGGAATTCTTTTTTACCGAGGTGCTCTGGCCGGATTTCGACAAGAGGGATCTCTTCGCGGCCATTGCGGATTATCAGCGCCGGGAGAGGAGATACGGTCTGACCAGTGAACAGCTCCGGAAGGGAGCCTCCTCGTGAATTCCCATATAAAACGTTGGCTTACCGCCATAGTCGTGGTCCCCGTACTGTTTGCGGTAATCGCCTGGGGCGGTGAAACGGTTTTTTTCGCCCTCATCGCGGCGGTAATCCTCCTGGGGATTCATGAATACAGCAACATGGTCCTGGATGCGTCTCAAGTCCACGAAAAAATTCAGGCCCTGGTCATCTCGGCGTTGATTCCCGTTGTCTTCTTCCTGGGCTCGCCGGAGATGCTGCTCGGTATTCTATGCGCGGCCATGCTGACGGTATTCATCCTCTATCTGGCCAGGATCAAAAAGGAAAACTTCAACCTAACGCCGGTGATGAAGATAATCTTCGGCGTCCTTTATGTTTCTTTCCTCCTCTCTCATCTGATCTGGCTGCGCCGGGGGGAAGCGGGGGCGCTGTGGATCTTCTTCGTCATCGTCCTGGCCTTTTCCGGGGATGTGGCTGCCTATTACGTGGGGCGCACCTGGGGACGACGGAAGCTGATGCCCCTGGTCAGCGCCGGAAAGACCGTCGAAGGGGTGTTGGGTCTTGTCGCCGGCAGCGTGCTGGGATGCCTGATCTTCAGTTGGTTTTTCCTGCCCCAGCTCTTTCCCTGGCACGCCATCGTCCTGGGGTTCTTCGCCAGCGTCCTGGGCCAGCTTGGCGACTTGTGCGAATCGGTGCTGAAACGCACCGCGGGGGTCAAGGATTCGGGGACCCTTCTGCCCGGTCACGGCGGCATCCTGGACCGCCTCGATTGCCTCCTTTTTATCGCCCCCTGCGTGCACTACTATCGCTATTATTTTATCTCATGAAGAATATCACCATTTTAGGTTCCACCGGTTCTATAGGCACGCAGGCGCTGGCGGTCATCGACGGCAATCGCGGCCGCTTTTGCGTGACCGCCCTGGCGGCGGGAAGGAATATCGCCCTGCTTCGGGAGCAGATCGCGAAGTTCCGGCCCCGTATCGTCGCCGTTTTCGACGAGGAATGCGCCCTGCGGCTCGGAGAAGAGCCGGGACTGCCCCGTGAATTGAAGATCCTGTCCGGACCTGATGGATATAAGGAAATCGCCGCCCTGCCTGAAAACGACCTGGTGCTTTCGGCCATGGTGGGGGCGGCTGGACTGATCCCCACTGTGGCTGCCGTGGAGGCAGGCAAGGATGTTGCGCTGGCCAACAAGGAGACGCTGGTCATGGCCGGGGCGCTGGTCATGGAAAAGGCGGCGGCAAAAGGGGTGCGGATCCTCCCTGTGGACAGCGAACACAGTGCGATTTTCCAGTGCCTCCAGGGAGGCAGCGCCGGGGAGGTCCGAAGGATTATCCTCACCGCCTCCGGAGGCCCCTTCCGCACCTGGACCAGGGAGGAGTTGCGGCGCGTGCGGCCCGACCAGGCCCTCCGGCACCCCAACTGGACCATGGGCAGGAAGATCACAATAGATTCGGCCACCATGATGAACAAGGGGCTGGAAATAATCGAGGCCCGGTGGCTCTTCGCGGTGAAAGTGGAACAAATCGACGTGGTCGTCCACCCCCAGAGCGTTGTTCACTCCCTGGTGGAATATCGCGACGGATCGGTGCTTGCCCAGTTGGGACATCCGGATATGCGCGTGCCCATCGCCTATGCCTTTTCCTGGCCCGAGAGACTGGCAGACACCGGTGAGTTTCTCGATTTCCGAAACATTCCGGCCCTGGAGTTCTACCCCCCCGACGCCGACCGTTTTCCTTGCCTGTCATTGGCCGGCGACGCCCTCCGGATCGGCGGGACCATGCCGGCCGTGCTCAACGGGGCCAATGAAATCGCCGTCCAGGCCTTCCTGGAAGAAAAGATCCTCTTTACCGACATCCCGGAAGTTATCGCCGGCGCCATGAAATCGCATCGAGTCGTCTCCGCGCCCACGCTTCGGGACATCATGGCCGCCGACGGCGAGGCCAGGAAACGGGCCGTTAAAATCATCGAGGAGAAGAAAGATTGGTTGGCATAAGTATCGTTTCGGTTATCGTGCTTTTGGGGATATTGATCTTTGTCCATGAGTTGGGACATTTCCTCATGGCGAAATATTTTGACGTCGGGGTCCAGAAATTCTCCCTCGGCTTCGGGCGCAAGCTCATCGGCAAAAAGATCGGGGAAACGGAATACCTCCTGTCTCTGGTGCCACTTGGCGGTTATGTGAAGCTCCTTGGGGAAGGGGATGGTGAAGAGCTGTCGCCGGAGGAGGAAAGACGCTCTTTCAGCCGTCAATCGGTGTGGAAGCGGATCGCCATCGTCTTCGCCGGGCCGCTTTTCAATTTCATGCTGGCGATTCTAATCTTTGCCGGGGTTTATATGCTCGGGGTGCCCGTATTGACCACCACCGTCGGCGGTGTCCAGGAGGGATCCGCGGCTTATGAGGGGGGTATGAAGTCCGGCGATGTCGTTCAGGCCATTGACGGGGATGTGGTCGGCCGCTGGGACAGGATGGCGGTGAAGATTACCGAGAGCGGCGGAAAGGAGATGAGGTTCACCGTCCTCCGCCAGGGAGTGCCACTGGAGTTGCGGATCGTTCCCCGGGAAATGAAGGGGAAGAACATCTTCGGGGAGGAAACGAACTCTTTCAAGATCGGGGTATCCCCCGCCGGCCTGACGGTCATTGAGCGCCAGAATCCTGCCCTGGCGTTGTGGACCGCCCTGAAGCAGACCTGGTTCATTACCAAGCTCACCTTGATCAGCATCGTCAAGATCCTGGAGGGGGTGATCTCCCCCCGGACTCTGGGCGGTCCGATCCTGATCGCCCAGATGGCCGGCGCCCAGGTCAAGGAAGGCCTCATACCTTTCGTCCTGTTCATGGCCCTCCTGAGCATCAACCTCGGGGTGCTCAATCTCCTCCCCATTCCCGTTCTCGACGGGGGCCATTTGCTATTTTACTTCGTCGAGGCGGTCCGGGGCAAGCCGGTTGGCATGAAGACCCGGGAAAGGGCGCAACAGATCGGTTTCGTTCTCCTCGTAATGCTGATGATCTTTGTCATCATGATGGACATCGACCGGTTGGATATCAAGATTATAAACGATTTCACGAAGATATTTACTAACGAACCATGAAGTTGCTTGCCCTGGACACCTCGGGAAAAACGGCCTCTGTTGCCTTCCTGAGGGACGATGTGACGGTGGGAGAGGTTTTTTTCGATGTGGAGCGTCATCATTCCGAAATCCTCCTTCCCGCCATCGGTCATCTCCTGAAGGGGGTTGGCGTCCGGATCGGCGATCTGGATCTTTTCGCCTGCACCGTTGGTCCCGGCTCCTTTACTGGCGTCCGGATCGGAGTGAGCACGGTGAAAGGTCTGGCCCTCGCCAACGACCGGCCCGTTGTCGGCGTATCCACCCTGGAGGCCTTGGCGGTCAACGCGGCGGGCTTTCCGACCCTTGTCTGTCCCCTGATCGATGCGAAACGTGGACAGGTGTATGCCGGTTTTTACCGGAGCGGCGCCGCAGGTTCCCTGACGCGCCTCAGCCCCGATTGCCTGCTCGCTGCCGAGGAAATACCGAACCGGATCGAAGGGGATGCGGTCTTCGTCGGCAGCGGCGCCGGTGTTTATCAAGAGCTTATCTGCGCCCGGCCCCAAGGCCGGAGTCTGTTCGCCCCCCCCCATCTGCACCGGATCAGCGCCGCCGCCGCAGGGATTGTCGCCCGCCGCAAGGCTGAGGCCGGTGATCTCCTGCCCGCGGTTCAACTGGCGCCGGTGTATCTCCGGCGGGAACTGTGAATGGTGCCGGGATGCCGCCGCAACGCTGCCGGAGCGCTCCGCATGGGGAGGTACAAGAAGACTGGGGAGGGGAGCCCCGTCGTGGACCCGGCGAGGAAATTTTGATGAGACGCACCCCGCCATGCAAGTTAGATGACCGCCGATGTTGACAGGGAGGACGAATTCCCTTAAAATCAAAGGACGATCGATTAAACTGAAGAGAGGAAGACGCCATGAATCATGACAGCCCCATCGCCGCGGAAGGTCTGCCCTTCATCATCTCCGCAGTTCTAATCACTTCGGTCTGCGTTTATTTTCAGTGGACCTGGGCGGCGGTGATTTTCGGTCTGACCACCCTCTGGGTGGTGTGGTTCTTCCGCAATCCCCAGCGTACCACTCCTGCCGACCCCCGGGCCATCATTTCCCCGGCGGACGGCAGGGTCATTCGCATCGAAACGGTGGACGGCCATGAGCTGCTGCCGGGGCCACTGAAAAAAGTCAGCATCTTCATGAACGTCTTCAGCGTCCATGTGAATCGCATTCCCTTCGGCGGCGTTATTGATGAGATTCGCTATTATCCGGGAAAATTCCTCACGGCGAATTTAGACAAGGCCTCGGAGGATAACGAGCGCAATGCCCTGCGCATAGATATCGGGGGCGGGGAGAAGCTCCTCGTCATTCAGATTGCCGGCCTGGTCGCCCGGAGAATCGTCTGTTGGGCGGCCAAGGGTATGAAGGTGAACAAGGGGGAGCGGTTCGGCCTGATCCGCTTCGGATCCCGGCTCGAGGTCTTCATGCCGCCCCGTGCCCAACTCCGTGTCCAGGTGGGAGAAAAGGTGCGGGCCGGGGAAACGCCCATAGGAGAATTGCCATGAAAGAACGTTCACGTTTTCAGAAAGAAAAGATGAAGAAGGGGATTTATGTGCTTCCGAATCTCTTCACCACGGCCAGCCTCTTTGCCGGTTTCTACTCCATGATCGCCTCCATGAAGGGACTATTCGAGGTCGCCGCCGTCGCGATCTTAGTGGCGGCAGTTCTCGATGCCCTGGACGGAAGGATCGCCAGGATGACCAACACAACGAGCAAATTTGGCGCCGAATACGATTCCCTGTCCGATCTCGTCTCCTTCGGCGTCGCCCCGGCCCTTCTTGCCTATACCTGGTCGTTGCAGGATTTCGGTCGGTGGGGCTGGGTCGTATCATTTCTCTTCGTTACCTGCGGTGCCTTGCGTCTGGCCCGCTTCAACATCCAAATCGGCATCATCGACAGCCGGGTCTTCAATGGCTTGCCCATACCTGGTGCCGCCGCGGTAGTGGCCACGGGTGTGCTGATCTATTACAAGTTGGGAGGGGTCGGGCATTTCCATCATCCCCTGGTCTTGATCTCGGTTTTTGTCCTGGCCCTCTTCATGGTGAGCAACATCAAGTATTACAGTTTCAAAGACTTGAATTTCTTCGCAAAAAAGCCATTTATGTCCTTCGTCGTCATCGTCTGTGTCCTGGTAGTGGTAATCGCCGAGCCCCAGATCATGATATTCACCTTTGTGGCGGGATACAGCCTCTCTGGGCCCATCTGGCTGATTGTCAAGCTTTACCGGAAAGGCACGGCGACGGAGAATAAGAGTGCGGCGGTGAAACCGGGGCCGCAAAGTAGCCATTAAACTTCCGTAAGGAGAAGACACAGATATGAAATCCTTTAATGTTGCGGTAGTCGGCGCCACCGGCGCCGTGGGTAACGAAATGATCAAGATTCTCGAAGAGAGAAATTTTCCCGTCGCCAAGCTGCTCCTTCTCGCTTCCGAACGCTCCCTGGGCAAATCCCTGGAATACAAGGGGCGGAGTCTCCCCGTGGAGGTCCTCAAGGAGGATTCTTTCACGGATGTCCGGATCGGTCTTTTCTCCGCCGGGGGCAGCGTTTCCGAGCGGTTTGCTCCCCTGGCCGCCCGGGCGGGATGCGTGGTGGTGGACAACACCAGCGCCTTCCGGATGGTACCCGATATCCCCTTAGTGGTACCCGAGGTAAATCCCGAGGCAATCTCCCAGTACAAGCATAAGGGCATCATCGCCAATCCCAATTGCTCCACCATCCAGATGGTGGTGGCCCTGAAACCTATCCATGACGCCGTCCGTATCAAGCGGATCGTCGTTTCCACCTATCAGGCGGTATCCGGGACCGGAAAGAAGGCCATCGAGGAATTGAGTAACCAGACCCGGTCTCTGCTGGGGATGCGGGAGCCGGTGGTGAAGGTATATCCCCATCGGATCGCCTTCAACTGCCTTCCACAGATCGACGTCTTCCTCGATAACGGTTACACCAAGGAAGAGATGAAGATGGTCAATGAAACAAAGAAGATCATGAATGACGATTCGATTGCCGTAACCGCCACCACGGTCAGGGTGCCCGTTTTTTATGCCCATTCGGAATCCATAAATATAGAGACCGAAAGAAAGATCTCCGCTGCCGAGGTCCGGGATCTGCTGGCGAAGGCACCCGGTGTAAAGGTCGTCGATGACCCGAAAAACCGGGCGTATCCTCTGGCCATCAACGCCGCCGGCCGGGATGAAACCTTCGTGGGCCGGATTCGGGAGGACGAATCGATCGCCAACGGCATCAACATATGGGTGGTTTCCGACAACCTTCGGAAAGGTGCTGCCCTCAATGCCGTCCAGATTGCTGAAATCCTGGTTCGGGATTACCTGTGAGGGTGTCTCCGCGCATTTAGATGGGGCGTGTGGCATCTTTTTTTAACGGAGATTCAAGATGAGAATAACCGGGGGCGAAATGCGGGGAAGACGAATTCCGCCCCCCCAGACAGGCGGCATACGGCCCACACCGGACGCCGTCCGGGAATCACTTTTCAATCTCCTTCCCCCTCTCAACGGCTGCAACTTCCTCGATCTTTACGCCGGCACCGGGATCGTGGGTATGGAAGCCCTGAGCAGGGGTGCGAAAACGGCGGTGTTTGTGGAAAAGCACCCCGTCGCCAGCCGGAGGCTCAAGGAGCGGCTTACCACCTTGGGACTGGCGGAAAGGTCCCTCGTCCTGAATATGGACGCCGTCGGCGGCGTGGTTATATTGAGCGGACGGGAAGAGAGATTCGACTTGGTCTTTGCCGATCCTCCCTATGATCGGGACATGATCGGCGCTATGATAGAGTGTTGTTGCCGGGGGAATCTTATCGCCGCCGGCGGGATGCTGATCGTCCAGCGCTCCGTCAGGGAAGAGATCCCCGCGGCCGTCGGCGGCCGTAAATTCATCCTCCGCAAGGAGCGGCGACACGGCGACACGGTGCTGACCTTTTTTGATCATACCTTGGAGGAGTCACATTGAGATGAAAAAAATCGCTGTTTACCCCGGGTCGTTCGACCCCATTACCAACGGTCATATCGACATTATCACCAGGGCCTTGCGGATGTTCGACGAACTCATCGTCCTGGTGGCCTATAACCCGGTAAAGACATCCCTGTTCACCGTCGAGGAGAGAATGGCCCTCATCCGCGATGTCCTGATCCGGGATGAACAGCGTCTGCACGTGGACTGTTCCGCCGGACTACTGGTGGATTATGTGCGGAGTCGGGGGGCGAACGTCATCCTTCGCGGCCTGCGGGCCGTCTCCGATTTCGAGTACGAATTTCAGATGGCCCTCATCAACCGTCGTCTCAACAGAGATGTGGAGACGGTGTTTCTCATGACGGGCTATCAGTGGTTTTACACCAGCTCCAACCTCATCAAAGAGGCGGCGAGCTTGGGGGGGTCCGTTAAGGGTCTGGTTCCCGACGCCGTCCTCGCGCAGTTGCAGGCCAAGTATAACCACCAGAAATAATAATATCACTTCCATTGAGAGGACTTATGAAATTAACGAAGAGAATTCAGAGCATCAAACCCTCTCCCACGCTGGCCATTACCATGAAGGCCAACGCCCTCCGGGCACAGGGGCGGGACATCATCGGTTTCGGTGCCGGCGAGCCCGATTTCGACACCCCGGAAAACATCAAGGCAGCCGCTGTCAGGGCCATCGCGGCGGGATTCACGAAGTACACACCGGTGGGGGGCATAGACGAACTCAAAGATGCCATCGCCGCGAAGATGGACCGCGATCACGGCCTGGACTACAACCGGTCGCAGGTTGTCGTTTCCTGCGGGGCTAAACACACCCTGTACAATCTCATCCAGGTGTTGTGTGAAGAAGGAGATGAAGTTATCGTGCCGGCACCTTACTGGGTTTCCTATGTCGATATTGTCGTTTTGGCCGGTGCGACACCGGTCATCGTCCCCACCGAGGAAGCGGCGGGCTTCAAGATGACACCGGAGCTCCTGCGAGGGGCCCTTACGGACCGGACTCGGGTACTAATCCTGAACAGTCCAGCCAATCCCACCGGCGCCGCATATAGCCGGGAAGAGTTGACCGACCTGGCCGCCGTACTGGCCGTCATGGGGATAACCGTCATTTCCGACGACATCTATGAGAAGATCCTTTACGACGGGTTCGAGTTTTTCAGCATCGCCGCTGTTTCCGAGGAGATGAAGGACCGTACGGTGATAGTAAACGGGGTTTCCAAGGCCTACGCAATGACGGGGTGGCGCATCGGTTACGCCGCCGGTCCGGAGCCGATTGTCGCCGCGGTTACGAAGCTTCAGAGCCAGAACACCTCCAATCCCGCCTCGATCGCCCAGAAGGCGGCGGTAGAGGCTCTCAACGGAAGCCAGGAGGCCGTGGGCATGATGGTGGAGGCCTTTCGGGAACGACGTGACGTCATCGTTGCTGCCCTGAACAAGATTCCCGGTCTTACCTGTCCCAATCCCCAGGGCGCCTTTTATGTATTTCCCAATGTGGCCCAGCTTTACGGCCGCTCCTTTCAGGGTAAGGTCATCGCCGATTCCACCTCACTGTCGGCATATCTCCTCGACGAAGCCAACGTGGCCGTGGTACCCGGCGCCGACTTTGGGGCGGACAATCACATCCGTATGTCCTATGCCACCTCCCGGCAACAGATCGAGACGGGGGTTGTACGGATTGCCCAGGCCCTTGGCCGTCTCGGTTAGTTTAGCCTCAAGAGATGACCCGCGCGGCGCGGTCGGGAAAGAAGATGGATAAGGACGACAAAAGATTGACCCGGAAGCTTTTTTTAGGAAATGTGCAAATTGGCGGTGGCGCCCCGGTTTCGGTCCAGTCCATGACGTCCACGGACACCCGGGACGTGGGGAAAACCGTGGCTCAGATCCGCAGGCTGGAACGGGCCGGTTGTGAAATCGTCCGGGTCGCAGTGCCGGACGACGAGGCGGCGGCGGCGTTACCTGCTATCAGGAAGCGGATATGCATCCCGCTGATTGCCGATATCCACTTCCAGCACCGCCTGGCCTTGTCGGCAATGGCGGCGGGCGTGGAGGGAATCCGCATCAACCCCGGAAACATGAAAAAAAGCGCCCTGCCAGAGGTTGTCCGGGCGGCCCGGGATCAGGGGACGGTGATCCGTATCGGTGTCAATGCCGGCTCCCTGGAGCGGGAAGTGCTGGCCCGGCACGGCGGCCCCACTGCCGCAGCCCTGGTTGAAAGCGCCCTGGCCCACATCCGGCTTATGGAGGATCTGGACTTTTTGAGCTTGAAGGTTTCCCTTAAATCCTCGGACGTTCCCACTACCATCAGTGCCTACCGTCTCCTTGCCGACCGGGTGGACTATCCACTCCATCTCGGTGTCACCGAAGCGGGGACCATGTTGAGCGCCGCGATCAAGTCCGCTCTCGGGATCGGCGCCCTGCTGCACCAGGGCATTGGCGACACCATCCGGGTTTCCGTCACCGGCGATCCGGTCCGGGAACTGCCCATCGCCTACGGGATACTCCGGGCCTTGAAACTGCGTCTGGTCGGTCCGGAGATTATTTCCTGCCCTACCTGCGGTCGGTGCGAGATCGATTTGCCGAAACTTGTACAAACCGTGGAAAGGCGCCTCCGGGGTGAGCGGACCTATATCAAGGTGGCCGTCATGGGCTGTATCGTCAACGGGCCTGGAGAGGCGGCGGAAGCCGACGTCGGCATCGCCGGCGGCCGGGGAGCCGGGATGCTCTTCCGGAAGGGAAAGATAATCAGAAGGGTCAAGGAAACGGACTTCGCCACCGAGCTGCTGGCGGAAATCCGATCGATAATACAGGAAAAAAAGGAGGCCTGATGCGATACTCACAAATGTTTCTGCCGACTCTCAAGGAAATGCCCTCCGACGCGGAGGTGATCAGCCATCAACTCATGCTGCGGGCCGGGATGATCCGGAAACTTACCAGTGGGGTATATTCCTATCTGCCTCTGGGTTATCGGGTCATAAGAAAGGTAGAACAGATCATCCGGGAAGAGATGAACCGGGCCGGTGCCCAGGAGATATTCATGCCCACGGTCCAGCCGGCGGAGCTGTGGAAAGAATCGGGGCGGTGGAGTTTTTACGGTAAGGAGCTTCTCCGGTTCCGGGATCGCAAGGATTCGGAATGCTGCCTGGGTCCCACCCACGAAGAAGTGGTCACGGACATCGTCCGGAATGAGGTCAAATCATACCGGCAGATGCCTCTCAACCTATATCAGATCCAGACCAAATTCCGTGACGAGATCCGTCCACGCTTCGGACTTATGCGCTGCCGGGAGTTTTCCATGAAGGACGCCTACAGCTTCGACGTCGATGCCGAAAGGGCTGATGAGAGCTATCAGAAGATGTTCGAAGCCTACAACCGTATCTTTACCCGGTGCGGGCTAAAATTCCGGCCCGTGGAGGCCGATACGGGCAGCATCGGCGGTAGTTACTCCCATGAATTTCTCGTCATTGCCGATTCCGGAGAGGACGCCATGGCTTACTGCGAGGAGTGTGGGTACGCGGCGAATATGGAGAAGGCGGAGATTGCCAGACCAGAAGCGAAAGAGACACAGGCGCCTCTTTTGCCGTTACAGGAGGCGTATACCCCGGAGGTAAGAACCATTGAGGAGGTCTGCTCCTTTCTCGGCGTCGTTCCCGAACAGGTGGTCAAGACCCTGGTCTTCAGCGCCGATGAAGTCCCTGTCGCCGTCCTGGTCCGGGGCAATGAAGAGGTCAACGAGATCAAAGTGAAAAATCTCCTCGGCTGCGATGCCCTGGAAATGGCCATGGACGACATGATCCAGGCGGCGGCGGGTTCCCCCCGGGGGTTCGTCGGCCCCATCGGCATCAAATGCCGCGTTCTGGCTGATTATTCACTGATCGGTCTGCGCAACATGGTCGTGGGGGCCAACAAGGAGAACTATCACCTGAAAAACGTCAACTTCGAGCGGGATTTCCAGGTGGCGGAGTTTGCCGATTTGCGTGTCATCAGGGAATCCGATCCCTGTCCGCGCTGCCGCCGGGAAATCCGTTTCGCCCGGGGCATCGAGGTGGGGCATGTCTTCAAGCTCGGGACGAAGTACAGCAAGGCCATGAAGGCCGTTTATCTCGACGGCCGGGGGCAGGAACAGTACATGGTCATGGGCTGTTACGGGATTGGCGTGGGCCGCACCGTGGCGGCGTGCATCGAACAGAGCCATGACGGCAACGGTATCATCTGGCCTCTGGCCGTGGCCCCCTATCATGTCATCATCACCCCGGTGAACATGAAAGAAAAGGCACTGGCGACGGCTGCCGAGGAACTTTACGCGGAACTGTCGGAGGAGGGGGTAGAGGTCCTCCTCGACGACCGGGACGAACGGGCCGGGGTGAAGTTCAAGGACGCCGACCTTATCGGCATCCCTATGCGGGTGACCATCGGTCCCAAAAATCTGGCCCTGGGGAAGGTGGAACTCAAACTGAGAAGCACCGGGGAGACGAATGTCCTGTCCGGGACAGAGGCGAAGGCGGCAATAGTCTCTGCGGTATATTCCCTCTGATCACCTCCGGCGGGACGGAAGAATCAAGGGGGTGTGTAACCCCCCTCCATGAGAGGGACGTCGTCTTTTCCACCGTTTCCTTGACGACTTGACGACTTGACGTCTTGGCGTCTATATCAACATTATATTACAAGGGTCGGATGGGGCGCCGTCTTTTCGGATTTCGCCCGGCAAGGAGGCGCTCATTGTCCGGGAATCGTTCGCAAACACGGGAATTGTCACTAATCATATGCTCCGTATAACCGACATCCTCGATAAAACCCAATCCTACCTGACGCCGGCGGATCAGGAGATGATCGAGAAGGCCTACGTGTTTTCCGCAACCGTCCATCAGGGTCAGATGCGGCTGTCCGGCGAGCCCTATCTTACCCATCCCATGGAAGTCGCCGGCATGCTCGCCGACATGAAGCTCGATGCGGCGACCATCATTACCGGGCTGCTTCATGATACGGTGGAAGATACGCTGACCACCACCGAACAGATCGAGACGGCTTTCGGCAAGGATGTGGCCTTCCTGGTGGACGGCCTGACCAAGATCAGCAAGATCACCTTCGGTTCCCAGGAGGAGCGGCAGGCGGAAAACTTCCGGAAGATGATCCTCGCCATGTCCGCCGACCTCCGGATCCTCATTGTTCGCCTCGCGGACCGGATGCACAACATGCGAACACTGAATTTCCAAAACCCGGAAAAACAACGCTACATCGCCACCGAAACCCTGGAACTTTACGCCCCGCTGGCCAACCGGTTGGGAATCAACTGGATGAAGGTCGAACTGGAAGATCTGTCCTTCTTTTATCTTGACAACGACGCCTATTATGAAATCTCCCGCCGGATCGACAAGAAAAAGGAACAGCGGGAGCAGTACACCGAAGAGGTACGGGGGATCATCACCAAGGAAATCGCCAAGTACGGCCTTCATGGGGATGTGGAGGGAAGGGCCAAGCACTTTTACAGCATCTACGCCAAGATGAAGAACCAGCGGATCGATTTCGACGAGGTTTATGACCTTATCGCTTTCCGGATCATCCTGGACACCGACAAGGACAAGGAGTGCTACGAGGCCTTGAGCATAGTCCATGCCCTCTGGAAACCGGTTCCCGGCCGTTTCAAGGACCGTATCGCCATGCCCAAGGCCAATGGCTACCGGTCGCTCCATACGACGGTCATCGGCCCTTACGGGGAGCGCGTGGAGATTCAGATCCGGACCCGGCAGATGCACGAATGGGCGGAGGAGGGTATTGCGGCCCACTGGCGTTACAAGGAGCGCCGTGCGGATCTGGGTTCGGATGATCAACAGATCATGAAGCTCCGGGAACTTCTCGAGGTTCAGCAGGAGGTGGAAAACCCCCGGGAATTCATGGCCAATCTTAAACTGGCCCTCTTTCCCGACGAGGTTTACGTCTTTACACCGGGTGGCGACGTGAAGTCTTTTCCCAAAGGCGCCACCCCCCTCGATTTTGCCTACAGTATCCATACCGATGTGGGCAATCAGTGCATCGGCGCCCGGGTAAACCGGAGCATCGTGCCGTTGAAGTATGAACTGCAAAACGGCGACACCGTGGAGATCATCACCCAGGCGGGTCATCATCCCGGCAAGGACTGGCTGAAATGGGCGGTGACCTCTCGGGCCCGGTCCAAGATCAAGAACTGGATCAAGACGGAAGAACGGAAGCGGAGCATAGAGATCGGCCGGGAGATCCTGGAGCGGGAATTCAAGAAGCAGAACCTCAAATTATCGCAGTTTCTGAAATCCGACGATCTCAAGGGCATCTATGAGGAGCAGAGTATCTCCACGCCCGATGACTTGATGGCCCTCATCGGCTACGGGCGCATTTCCGCCAAACACCTCGTCAACCGCTTTGTCCCGGAAGCGGCCGTCAAGACCGAGGAACCGGCCGTGGACAAGACCAGAAAGAAGGCGAAAAACGTCGCCTCGCTGGGCATCTCCCTTACGGGAATCGAGGACGTCCTCGTGAAGTTCGCCCATTGTTGCGATCCCATCCCCGGCGATGAGATCGTGGGATATATTTCCCGGGGGCGGGGGATTACGATTCATACCAGCCAATGCGCGAACCTTCAGGAACTGGACCCCGAACGTTTTGTTGAGGTGTCTTGGAATATAAAGGACAAGCAGACCTATCCCGTGGATATTCTCGTCATCTGCCAGGATAAGAAGGGGGTGATCGCCGAGGTCAGTTCCGTTATCTCTGCCCTGGATATAAACATCAGCCATGCCGAGGTGGAAACCACCCAGGATCTGCGGGCGATCTGCAATTTCCGCATCGAAGTCCACGATCTCCAGGAATTCAACCGGGTGGCGGCGGCAGTGAAGAAGGTGAAGTGTGTGCTGTCCATAGAACGGACGAAGAAGTCATGAGGGAGTCTTCCATGTTGACAGCCGGGGATGATATGAAGTATGTACCGCCCACGCTTAAAGGTGGAGCCTATGTATAGATTCAGGATTGTCGCCGTATTAACAATAATCTGCGCCTCCGTCCTCTTCGGGATGCCGGAGTTGTCCCGATCGCAGCCGGAACGTGGCGACCGGTCGATCGTCATTGACGCCGGGCATGGCGGATCGGACTTGGGCGTCAGGATCGCGGACAAGGCCTACGAGAAAGATCTGAATCTGCGTCTCGCCCTGGCCCTTCAGAAGGAATTGGCCGCGTCCGGCTATCGCCGGGTGTCGCTGACGAGATCCGCCGACAAGGATGTGTCGGTGAAGGAGAGAAGCGAATTGATCCGGAAAACGAATCCCGCCCTGGTAATAAGCCTCCATGCCAATGCCGGTTTCAGCGGCAAGGCCCGGGGATACGAACTGTATTTTCCTGGGTTCAAAACCGGGAAAGAGAACCGCAACGATCCGGCGGCCATTATCGGCGATATGACCAAAAACAAGCATCTCAACGACAGTGTCCGGGTAGCCCAGCATATCCAGAAACAACTTGCGGAGATCTTTCCCAAGGAGAACCGGGGGCTCCGGGAGGCGCCCCTGCCGCTGCTGGAGGGGATAAATGTCCCGGCGGTGATCATCGAGATCGGGTTTATGACCAACAAGGACAACCGGAAAAAGCTTGACGATGAAAAAAGCCGGCAGGGCATTGCCCAAGCCATCGCCCGGGGGGTTCGGGAAGGCATTTAAATGGCGGTCCCATATCATTTGGTCATCGCCTCGAAGAATCGGGGCAAGGTTGGTGAGATCAGGGCGATGCTCGCCGGCCTGCCTCTGGAGATCCTTTCCCTGAGTGATTATCCGGAGGCCCCGGCGGTTGTTGAAGACGGCGACAGTTTCCTGGCCAATGCCCTGAAAAAGGCCCGCAGCCTGGCCGCCTATACCGGCAAGACAGTCCTGGCCGACGACTCGGGCCTGGAGGTGGACCGTCTGAACGGCGCCCCGGGGATATATTCGTCCCGGTACGCCGGGGAGGACGCGACGGATGATGAAAACAACCGGAAGCTCCTGGCCGAGATGCGGGGGGTTCCCCCGGCCGGGCGGGACGCCGCTTTTCGCTGTGTTCTGGTCCTCTACCGGCCGGATGGTACATATGAGGAATTTACCGGCCGCTGGCCTGGTCAAATCGGGGAGACCTTGCGGGGCGGCCACGGTTTCGGCTACGATCCACTCTTTTATGTACCCGTTTTGGGAAAGACGGTGGCGGAACTGACGCCGGAAGAAAAAAACCTTGCCAGTCATCGGTCGCAAGCCGTCCTGGCCTTGAAAAGATATTTACAGGACCATGTCTTTCCCGAAATCCGCCGCTGAGCGGGTGGCATCGGGACTCGCCATTACATGGATGTGCGGGGCGTAGCGCAGCCTGGTAGCGCGCCTGCTTTGGGAGCAGGATGTCGGGGGT
>CAZNDG010000019.1:0-51245 GCA_964571695.1 uncultured Syntrophus sp. | reverse complement strand
CGTTCCGTGTCCGAAAATCCGCCTATTCCCCCTCAATTACCCAGTCCGTGCTCAAATTTAACCGATCACGACTTATCTGATTGCGGCGGCAGTATTCCACCTGCGTCAACCCGCTCTCACCAAATCGCCGTATCTGCTCCTCCCAGTATCGCCGCCTCTCCTTCCCGGCTCCTTGCTGCTCCGTCATCGAATCCCTCCTTCATCTTTTTGGAGAAACCCTTGACACATTCCTCTCAAACTGTGAAGATGCGGTTAATTAGACGGCTACATCCCTGATGTTTGACGTTATGACGGTATAATTCAGTGAAATTGCCGTGGCGGCGATGATGAGATCATGGGCGCCGACGATGAGATTTCTTTTTGCCAGAGACGCCCAGATGCGGGCGTAAATTCGGGCCACCGCAACATCGAAACCGAATATGGGAAAGAATTCCATTACCTTTTCCACGAAAGCCTGGCGATTTATTTTCCTATCCTCGGAATCGGCGCGCTCGACGCCGTGCAACAGCTCGGCAACGGTTACCACACTGATGCCGAACGGCTCATTCTCGCGGCCACGGACAAGTTCTTCAACCTCTTGACGACTACGTTCCATGTCAATAATTTTGCTGGTATCGAAGATTACACCCATGGCGATGTCTCCGGCAAGGTCGGCTGGGCGCTGATAATATCTTCCAAGTCGGCAGCAAAGGCATCCCTCTATTCAATAACCGGCATATTTTTAAGGTAAGAGCTTAGTTCCTTTAATGTTCGCGTGCTGACAGGCTTTTCGGCAGGTACGATCATTGCCGTTGCTTTGCCACCCCTCAGGATAGTGAAGGAGTCCCCCTTATATTTAACCGCGTTGAGTAAATCCGAAAAGGTTCTTACTGCCTCCGAAGCGCTGATGGTTTTGATCATCGTCTCCATCTCCTGTAATATATGATTTTCAGATTTTACATGATCACACTTTGATCTTGCGTTCCATCATGTAATCATGCCGGCCCTCTTCGATAAAGCTCCGATTCGATTCACACCCGCAGTTGCCTGGCCCGCAGATCGCGCCACAGGCTCGTCTTACGCTTATGTTCCTTTCGCCAGCGGGAAATCAGACCGTCGCAGGCGTCGCGGTTTATCTCGCAAAGGGCCGTCATCCAGTCCGCTTGCTCCGTGTATCGCGAATTGCGGGCGGTGGAAGGATCGGGGACAATGGCGGCAAGATGGTCCGCCCAGATCCCTAAGAGCATGGGCAGATCAACGGGGGGCGCCATGCGCCGCAAGGCCGATTGGCGGCCCATATCCAGAGCGGATTGGCCGTCGTGATCGTCGCCGAGCACCGTTTTCGTGAAATTTGGATAATCCGCCGCCAGGACTGCCGCACCCGCAACGTCCTTCGTCAACCGGACAAGCCAGGGCCACTGGGCCTTGAAAACCGCCGCGGCGTCCTTGTTGGCGGATGTGCGAAATTGTTCAAGCCAACGGCCCAGTTTATCCCGGAACCAGTCCGCCTTCGTCTCCCTGTCCAGATCCGCTTCGAGGAGCCAGTGGATCCATGCCCCGACTGCGGCATCAACGGATTGTCGACAATATGAAAGGCTTCCCCGGGCCGCTCGGTCCCGCCATTGAACAAAGAGGGGATGCAGGGCTTCCTTTAGCGATGGGTCCGAGAGCTTACGAAATTCGCCGATAATTGTATCCCAATCATCGGGATTCCGCTGGACGGCGCCCTGCAATACGGCGGCGGCGCGCCGGATCGGGTTGCCCAGGCGCAGGGAGACATCCGCCCATGCAGCGAGTAATTTCGATATGATTTCGACATGTTCTCGGTGATAGGAATGTAAGAAGTCTTCCGGGATGGATAGTTCGGGCTGCCATGTCTTTCCGTCTCCCGGCTGGAGAAGGGAGGCAAAGGTTTTCACGAGATATGTCTCCGCTTCCCCGTAATCGCCTCTTTCCACCGCCGCGTCAATCAACGGCGGACCATATTTCCAGTTTTCCGCCAGGAACCGCCCGCAAGTTTCCAGATATTTCGCGGGATTGAACCTTTCTTCGTACAAATCGCCGACGCGACGCCATATTGAATAAGTCCTTTGTAAATCATACTTTTCCGCGTTCGCGGCCAGACATGCATAGACCTCCCGGCAGCGGTGGTCAGGAAGTTCCGCAAAAAAAGACACACAAGCATCATTATCCAGATACGCCTTTCCATCAGTTGCTATCATGCGGTGGATAATTTCCAGAAGGACGGCCCCGGCCCCCGTTCCTTCCCCGGCAGACAGTCGGCTCCACTTGAGGACACACCGGGTGGTGTTCTTCCCCAACTCACATCCTTCATCATATTCAACGCCCATCCATTCGGGATAATCGGCGATTGCTTCCGATATTCCCTCCAAGGCATGGCGGAACAGGCCCGGTTCATCGATGAGGGTAAAGACCTCGTCGATCAGCGGCAACATTTCCCCCGCAATGGTCTCCAGGTCATTTGCGAGACTGAAGTCGTCGAAATAGGGCTCTTCCCAGTGGTGTTCATGGACGGCATAGCGGCCATCTTCATCACCGACCTCCGCTATGGTCTCGTTCCAGCGCCTCCACAGATCCCGCCAGCGCTCCAGGAGACGCCCTTCCGACAGAGTGATTCTTGCCTTCTTCTCCGTCATGCCGTCTGAGTCCGGAGGATTGCTCCCTTCTTCAGCCGCCAGCAGGCGCGCGAGGGTAAACGCAAGGTCCGGATCGGCCTTCATGATGCCTTCCTGCCAGCGATCAACGTCACCCTGGGAAAAGACAATGTCGAGAAGTTTTGCCACCTGCTCCTTCGTGACGGCTTCCAGCAGCCGGCGGCCGATATTGACGGTATTATTCTTCATCGATAATGCGCCTCTTAATAAGATGCCGGGCTGTAATCAGTCAATACATCAATAATCTCTTTAGGTATGAATTCCTCAAAGAATTCAATTCCTCCGGACCGTTTGGGAAAATTCCGAAAGGCCGACATGGTGAAAAAAATCAAGCCATCTTTACACAAATACTTATAATTAATGGTTTTTAACCCTATCGATGCTCATTGCCGATGGCCGACGGCGTCATTTGACCTGCCGGTCATAAAAGGCTTTATCCAAGGTGGTCACCACGGTCAGACCGTCGCTGTGACCGATGTGCACCACCAGCGGCCGGCCCGTATCGTCGTCCTTGCCGAGGAGGCGGAAGGTTCCTTCCTTTGCCTCCGTGACGACAAACCCGAGCTGCTGGAGCCGGCCGGAGGCATCCCGGCCCATCTCGCCCCGGAAGATGAACGTCTGGCCGGCCAGGCGCCGGTCGTCGTCATAGATGCAGCCGGCGCCCACCAGGGGTTCGGCATCCTTCACCTTGTAAACCTCCACCTGAAGACCGCCGGCCGCCTTATCGATCTGGTCCGGAGTCCCGAGGAGGGCGACGACCTGGACCCTGGTCATATGGACGCTCACCTTGTCGAGGGTGGCGATCCCGAAGGCCATCGCCAGGCCGGAGGTCATCATAATGATTGTCATTCCCGCTATTGCCGCCGTTAACTTTTTCATCGCCTTCCCTCCCTCATTTCTTGAACAGTACGTCCAGGGCGTTGACCATCCCGGCGGGGTTCACGCTCACCCCAACCGATGTGGAGGATTTTTCCGTTACCTGGGTGCCGTCGGAAGTCGTATAGCTTTTGGAAGAGGACGAAGTCTCCCATTTCTTCTCCACCGGCTTGGCCTGGGCCGCCCCCACCGCCGCCCCGGCGATGATGCCGGCCTTGAGGACATCCTTGGCGGTCAGCCCGGTTTCCGCGGGAGGAACGTCCGCAACGGTGGCGGCGGGTGGCGGTGTCACCGCCCTGCCGCTGCCGGCAGGGGCGCCGCTATCAGAGGCCGCGCCGGTGCCGCTCTGCCCCACCGCGTTATCCGGCGACGGTTTCCGGAGGGGGATCAGATCCACCTTGACGGCCGGCGGCACCAGCACATAGGCTTCGCCCGTCTCCTCCTGCATCGACATGGAACTGTAGCCGCTGCTGATGCCCATGGCGGCGTTCTTGTGAAAAAGCCCTGCATTCACCCCTGATTGCACCGCCTTGAGAAATACCCGGTCCGATTGATACTGCTTCCGGATAACCACGTCTTCCTGCCGGTAGTCCTCCTTGACCAGCGTCAGGATATGATCCCGGTTCCTTTCCAGGGCCACGATACCGGGCGTCTGTCCCGCCGGTTGTCCGTTCACGAAGATCCTGGCATGCATGGGATTGGTGGACACGGGAATGTCCTGCTTGAGGACCGCCGGCTTGCATCCGAACAGCAATAGGACCATGCCGAATATACATAAGTAAAATCGAGTCTTTATCATTTATCCCTCCTGAGATTCTTTATTTGCCTTGCCACCGACCTTGCTTCCCCACGCCCCGGCGCCCCCTGATACAAACCCGCGATCGATGATCTGCACGGCGGCGGCGGCCGTCAAACCCGTCTTTTTTCGGTTTTTTCATAGCACAAGTGGACCGCAAAATATAAGCCCGTTTTGACGACTTCTGAGTAACTTCGCTCAAGTTACTTCATGATAAGGCGCCTTAGGGGGAATGAGTCGCTATTGAGAAAGCCATTTTAGTGTGAAAACACATCCATGCGATCTCCCTTAAACCATTTTCATTGTTCGTGGGTGTTGGACAAACATGATAATTCATTTGACTATCACGCCCTATTATGTATGATGCACGGCGAACGGGCGCGCCGGTTCGCCGGCTGCCGTCTGAACTCCAAAAGAGGTTATGCGCATGGACAAAATCTTTTCCTTCACCGGGGCCAAAAAGATCGTTTTCGGCCGGGGGGCCTTTCAAAAGCTCCCGGAGCACATCGGGGAATTTTCGGCTTCCCGTCCCCTGATCATCATGGACAAGCAGTTGGCCGCCACGGGTCTGAAGGAGCAAGTGGAGGACCTGCTTAAGGACGGCGGCCTGAAGGGAGAAATATTCGCCCGGGTGGATCCGGAACCGAAGATCTCCCTGGCCGACGAAGGGGCGAAACTGGCCCGGAAGGCCAAATGCGACCTCGTGGTGGGCATCGGCGGCGGCAGCGCCATGGACGTGGCCAAGGCCGTAGCCGTCCTGGCGGCCAACAACGGTAAGGCGGTGGATTACCTGGGGCTCAACAGGGTCCCCGGTCCGGGACTCCCCAAGATCATGCTCCCCACCACCGCCGGCACGGGGAGTGAGGTCACCTTCACCTCCGTATTCGTCCGCCCCGATCTGAAGAAGAAAGAAGGGATGAACAGCCCCTACCTTTATCCCGAACTGGCACTTCTGGACCCGTTCCTCACCGTGAGCCTCCCCCCGGGACCCACGGCATCCACGGGGATCGACGCCCTCTGCCACGCCATCGAGTCCTACACCTCCATCAACGCCTCGCCGCTAAGCGAGATGATCTCCCTGGAGGCCATCGCTTTGATTTCCGAGCATCTCCGCACCGCCGTTCACGACGGGACCAACATCTCCGCACGGGAAAAGATGCTCCTCGGGAGCCTCTACGCGGGTCTGGGGCTGGCCAACGCCGGCGTCACCGCCGTCCATTCCCTGTCCTACCCCCTGGGGGGAAAATACGGCATCCCCCACGGCCTGGCCAACACCGTCCTCCTGCCCCACGTGATGAACTACAATCTCCCCGGGGCTTTGGAGAAATTTGCCGATATCGCCGCGGCGATGGGGGAAACAGTGGATAACATGCCGCTCCGGGAGGCGGCCGGCCTGGCCGTGGAGGCCATCAGCGCCTTGATCGCCGACTGCGGCGTCCAGACGAGCCTGGAAGAGCTGGGCATCGAGGAGGGGGCCTTCGAAGAGCTGGCCAAAATAGCCCTCACCGTCGCCCGTCCCCTGGCGAACAACCCCCGGCCGGTGACCCTAAAAGACGCGGTGATGATTTACGAAGATGCCTTCTGAAACAGACTCGGGAACCAGGACCAACGCGGGCAGGAAACCGACATCCCGACGTCATCGCTAAGCGGGATTGCGGCCCGTTGCCGGGAATGGATGGATCGACATAGAACTGGATAGCTTTTGAGGAGGATGAGAAGACATGGCCGGTTTTGAGTTATTCGGCAGGGAAGAAATGAAAGAAGTCATGGACGTCATGGAGACGGGCGTCCTGATGCGTTACGGCTTCGATGCGGAACGGAAGGGAGTCTTCAAGGTCAGGCAGTTCGAGGAGGAATTTGCCGCCTATTGCGGCGCCGGATATGCCCTGGGGGTCACTTCCGGATCGGCGGCCCTCAAGGTGGCCCTTACGGCCCTCGATGTGGGTCCCGGCGACGAGGTCATCGTCCCGGCCTTCACCTTCATCGCCACCTACGAGGCGGTCCTCGAGGTGGGGGCCATTCCGATCATGGCGGACATCGACCCCTCGCTCAATCTTGATCCCGACGACATCATCAATAAAATGACCCCCTACACCAAGGCGGTCATCCCTGTCCACATGTGCGGCGCCCCGGCAAATATCGACCGGATCGTCGAGGTGGCCCGGAAATCCCATCTCCTGGTCCTGGAGGACACCGCCCAGGCCGTCGGGGCCAGCTTCCAAGGTAAAAAGCTCGGTACTTTCGGGGATATGGGCATCTTCAGCTTCGACTACTACAAGACCATCACCACCGGCGAGGGCGGCATGGTCATCACCGACCGGGAGGAACTCTACAAGCGTGCCGACTGGTATCACGACCACGGCCACGACCACAACCCCAAGATTCACCGGGCCCTGGAGGCCCATCCCCTGCTGGGCTTCAACTACCGGATGAACGAACTCCAGGGGGCCCTGGGTCTGGCCCAGTTCCGGAAGCTCCCGGAAATCATCGCCGCGCAGCGGCAAAACAAGGAGGCCCTCAAGGGCATCCTGAAGCAGGTCCCGGGTTTGACGTTCCGCCACATTCCCGATCCGGACGGCGACTCCGCCACCTTCCTTGGTTTCCATCTTCCCGACGCCGCCACCACGGAGAGATTCCAGTCCCTGCTGGGAGAGGAGAAAATCGACGCGATCTTCTTCAAGAAAAACAAGTGGCACTACGTACCGAACTGGGAGCATCTCATCGCCTGGAGTACGGCGAATTCCAAGAAGTTCCCCTTCACCTATCCGTCCTGGCGGGGGAAGGTGGATTACAGCATCCGGATGATCCCCCGGGCGGAGGACTTGATGGGACGGACACTGTTCATGGCCATCCCCATCAAGATGGCGGCGGAAAGGCTGGGGCAGCTTCAGGAAGGGATTGCGAAAGCGGCAAGGAGGATGTGACGGCTTGCCGTCATGAGCGCGTTATAAGGTCTTTATTGGAAACAGCGCCAGAGGAGAGGCAGACATGATCGTGGTCACCGGCGGCGCGGGCTTCATCGGCAGCGCCTTCGTATGGAAGCTCAACCGGCAGGGAATCGAAGACATCGTCATCGTCGATAGGCTTGGTTCTTCGGAAAAGTGGAAGAATCTCGTTAACCTGCGTTATATCGAATATATTCACAAGGACGACTTTCTCCAGATGGTCTATGCCGACCAGGTCCCCTTCACCGCCCGGGCGGTCGTTCATCTGGGGGCCTGCTCCTCCACGACGGAACGGGACGCGGATTATCTCTGGCGGAACAACTACCTCTACTCCTGCCGCCTCGCCGACTGGTGCGTCCGCAACGGTGTCCGGTTCATCTACGCCAGCTCCGCCGCCACATACGGGGACGGCGCCCGGGGCTTTTCCGATGCCGACGCCGTCACCCCCACCTTGAAGCCCATCAACATGTACGGCTATTCCAAGCAGGTCTTCGATCTCTGGGTCCTGAAGCGGGGCCTGGAAAAGACCGTCGCCGGGCTGAAATTCTTCAATGTCTTCGGCCCCAACGAGTACCACAAGGGCGACATGCGGAGCGTCGTCCACAAGGCCTTCGGCCAGATCAAGACCTCGGGGAGAGTCCGGCTCTTCAAGTCCAACCGCCCCGCCTATGCCGATGGCGGTCAACTACGCGATTTCGTTTATGTAAAGGACTGCGTGGAGGTGATGTGGTGGCTCCTGGAAAGCCCGGGCGTCGGTGGAATCTTCAATGTGGGCACCGGCAAGGCCCGAACCTGGAACGACCTGATGCGGGCCACCTTCGCGGCCATGAACCTGCCGGAGCGGATCGAATACATCGACATGCCCCCCGGTCTGGAAGAACAGTACCAGTATTTTACCGAGGCGCGGATGGAAAAGCTTTCCGCCGCGGGTTGTCCAGTTGCCTTTCGTTCCCTGGAGGACTCCGTGCGGGATTATGTGACGGGCCACCTGCAGCAGCCCGACCCGCATCTTTAACAACTGCACGCGTTTTTTATTGACGGATAATCCCCGATTTTCTAACATTGACGAACTGCCCAGACAAAATTACCATAACTACGCCTGATGAAAACGTTTCTTAGAAATGACCTTTAAAAGCTTCTCTCACAAGATCGTCTGTATCATCCCCTCCCGGTACGAATCGTCGCGGTTCCCCGGCAAGCCCCTGGCGGATCTCCTGGGTAAGCCAATGATCCAGCATGTTTACGAGCGGGCAAGAAGGTCGGAGCTGGTTTCCTTCGTTACCGTGGCCACGGACGACCGGAGGATATACGATGCCGTAACGGCCTTCGGCGGCCGGGCCGTGTTGACGGCGGCGGTCCACCCCTCGGGAACGGACCGGATTCACGAGGCGGCCACGCTCCTCGAGCTGGCCGACGAGGACATCGTCGTGAACATCCAGGGGGATCAGCCCCTCTTCAACCCCATCCAGATCGAGGAGGTGGCGCGGCCCCTCATAAATGACCCGGCCATCCCCATGTCCACCCTCATCTATCGCATCGTCCGGGAGGAGGAAATCGGACACCCGAACGCCGTGAAAACAGTCTGCGATCAACAGGGCTTCGCCTTATATTTTTCCCGGGCCACGGTCCCCTTTGTCCGGGACCGGGATAAAACGGCCGACTATTACAAACACCACGGGATCTACGCCTACCGGCGCCATTTCCTCCGGACCTTCTCGACGCTGCCGGTGGGAAGGCTGGAACGTCTGGAGGCCCTGGAGCAGCTCCGGGCGCTGGAATACGGATATAAGATAAAAGTTGTCGAAACCGTCAACGATTCCGTGGAGGTGGATACGCCGGCGGAACTGGCCCGGGTCCGCGCCATCCTGCTCGGGGCAGAATCATGAGCGGCAAGATGGGGCCGGCCGATGCCGACAACGCAAATAATCATTGAGGGCTAAATGTCATGGTCGATCTCGAATATCTGAACAACATCAATTTGGTCACGATCCCCCAGATGCAGCGGTTTCTGGGGACGTTCGTCTTGGGCCCCAATTACAACATCTTTCAAAAGGTCGATATTGTTCTGGAAAATATAGATAATATCCCCAAGGGAGAAAACGTCATCTTTGCCATGAACCATACCGACCGGTTCAACTACTGGCCCTTCCAGTACAAGTTGTGGAGGTCCAGGCATTATCCCTGGACGACGGTCTGGGTGAAGGGCAAATATTATCGGAACAAATGGCTTGGCAAGGGGCTGGACTCGTGCAACCTGATCCCCGTGCCCTCTCTGGGATATTTGATCGAAGAATTTTATACCCAGAAATACTCCCGGCGGATCGACCGGGATCTCTACCGACGGGTCCGGGACGCCATAGACGGCAAAGATGAGGGAACTGAGGCCCATAACGCTAATATAGCTGAAACTATTCGCCTTTTCGGAGACGGCTTCATAGATTTCATGCGGGATTTCTATGAAAAGATCCTCGAAAAGGTGGCGGACCTTACCCGGATCGCCCTTTTCGAACGGGGGCTGAGTCTCATCATCTTCCCCGAGGGAACCCGGGGTACCCAATTGGGGGAAGGGAAAACGGGAATCGCCCAGGTAGCCCTCCACACCGGGAAAAAGGTCGTACCCATCGGCTGCAACAATTCCGATCAGGTTTACCCCGACAGCCTCCCTTTCGCCCGCACGGGCCGGATCGTCTATCGCATCGGCAAACCCTTTTCCAGCGCCGACCGCCTCCGGCCATTCCGCATCGAGGAACCTTTCCAGCTTCTGTCCCGGTCTTCCCAGCAGCAGTATAAAGAGCAGTTTGAAGGGGCAACGAAGGTCATCATGGAAAGCATTAATGAACTCCTCGACGAGAACTACCGGCGCTAAGAGGTGAAGCGGGTCCGTCCGCGCGCGTTTTCCGCCGTACCGGCCGATCCATCACCATCGTATTGAGCTTGAAGGAAACGTTCACGACGGCATACCGTCGCCGACAATGTTGATGAATTCGTAAAAAGTCATGATGGAGACGACGAAGCAAGAAGCTCCAGAGGCAAGGCGCGTTAATCCTGAGGAATGAGGCGTACTTGTGCTTACGTCGTCGTGACGAAGGATGAAGCGCAACGCCGCATATGGACTTTTTACGATGTCGTCAATATTCATAAACTGCCGGACCCATCCCCGCTTTGATTTTCCCCTAAAAGGGGATGACAATAACAGATGCAATGATCTCAAATAGTTGTCGAGGCAAACCACGGTGAAAGTAAACTTGGGCCTCCATGATGTGGACTCCCCCGAGCCAGAACCCCTCCGGGCGCTTCGGGAAGGAGCGGCGGAGATGGGCATCTCTCTCGACGATCGGCAGCTCCGTCTTTTTGCCGCCTACGAGGAAGAGCTGCTCCGCTGGAGCCGCCTGGTCAGTCTCGTGGCGGTGAGATCGCCTCTGGATATAATCGTCAAGCATTTCCTCGATTCCCTCTCCCTCCTTCCCCTTCTCCCCGGGGAGGAGGGTCTGCGCCTCCTCGACATCGGCACGGGGGGAGGTTTTCCGGGCCTGCCCCTGAAGATCGTCCGTCCGGAAATTGAGCTGCATCTCCTGGAAATATCAAGGAAAAAGGTTTCTTTTCTCCGGGAGGCAATCCGTAAACTCGGTCTCACCGGGGTGGAAGTCGTCCATGAGCGGGTGGAGGCGGTCATGCGGACGGGCCTGCTGGCGTTGGACTGCGATGTCGTGGTGTCCCGGGCCGCCTTTTCGACGGCGGAGATCCTGGCGATGGGCGCCCATTTTCTCCGTCCCGGAGGACTGCTGCTGGTCATGCGCGGGCCCCGAAAACTGGACGAACCTGCCGCTTCTCAAGATCTTTATCGGGAAAAAACCTTGTCGTTCCGCCTTCCCATCCTGGGCTATCCAAGGATAATAATCATCTTTCGGAAGGTCGCGGCGGCGTCAAAAGACCACATCACTCCCGCTCAATCCATTATTTAATTATTTCAATAAATTAAATAATGGATTTTTCTAAAAAATGGCTTCCAAAAAAGATTGTTTTGTGGTAGTCTCCGTCCCAATAAGTCAAGATATAAGTCCTGGAAAAAACTTAGTAAAATAATGCGTAAAATCATCGGCATCGCCAATCAGAAAGGCGGGGTGGGAAAGACCACCACGGCCATCAATCTGGCCGCTTCCCTGGCCACGGCGGAGCGGCGCACCCTCCTCATCGATTGCGACTCCCAGGGCAACGCCTCCACCGGGGTCGGGATGGAAAGGAGCGCCATCCGGGAACGGAACATCTACCACGGCCTGCTCGGCCAGTGTTCCCTGGGGGAGATCATCCGTGGAACAGCAATTCCCTTCCTTGATGTGGCGCCGGCGGATCAAAACCTTGTGGGGGTGGAAATAGAATTCGTGACGATGGCCGACCGGGAGAAGCGGTTGCGCCGCCTCTTGGGTGATATAAACGAGTACTATCAGTATGTTATAATCGATTGCCCCCCGTCTTTGGGTTTTTTGACCATCAATGCCCTGGCGGCGGCGGACAGCCTGATCGTCCCGCTCCAGTGCGAATACTTCGCCATGGAGGGTCTCGGCAATCTTCTCAACACCGTCCGGCTCGTCCGTCAGAGCTTCAACCCGGACCTAAATCTCGGGGGGATACTCCTGACCATGTTCGACGCCCGCAACCTGCTGTCGCACCGGGTCAGCGAGGACGTGCGAAAGCACTTCGGCCGCCGGGTCTTCGACACCGTCATTCCCCGGAACGTGAGGCTGTCGGAATGTCCGAGCCATGGACTCCCCATTATCCTTTACGACGTCAAATCCCGGGGCGCCGCCGCCTATATGGAGCTGGCCCGGGAGATCATGCAGAACGGGAGGCTGTAATGTCCGTTAAACCGTCCCTCGGCAAAGGGCTCGGGGCGATCTTCCCCGATCTTCTCAAAGGGCTGGATAACAAGCCCGCCTTCATCATGTGTGGAATCGAGGAACTCACCCCGAACCGATTTCAGCCCCGCAAGTCCTTTCCGGAGAAAGAGCAACAGGAACTTGTCGATTCCATTAAGAAAAGTGGCATAATACAGCCGATAATCGTCCGGAGAGGCGAACGGGGCTACGAGATCATCGTCGGCGAAAGGAGGTGGCGGGCCGCTCAGCAGGCCGGCCTCAAAGAGGTGCCGATCATCATCCGCGGCGCCGAAGATCAGGAAATAGCGGAATTGTCCCTCATCGAGAATCTTCAGCGGGAATCCCTGAATCCCATCGAAGAGGCGGAGGCATATCAGCTCCTTACCGGCCAGTTCGGACTCCTCCAGGAGGATGTAGCCGCCCGGGTAGGCAAGGACCGTTCCACCGTGGCCAATACCCTGCGGTTGTTGAAGCTGCCGGGGGAGGTGAAAAAGGCCCTCGCCGCCAAGACGATCACGAGCGGCCACGCCCGGGCACTCCTTTCCCTGGGGGACGCCTCCCTCCAGTTGCAGGCCCTGAAATTGATCCTGGATAGGGATCTCAATGTCCGGGGAACGGAAAAGCTTGTAACCCATATGAAGAAATCCGCGGCGAAAACAACGGGGAAGACAAAGAAAAAAGACATATATATAATCGATATGGAAAGACAAATGACCGAGCGGCTCATGGCGGCGGTAAACATCCGGCAGGGCCAGAGATCGGGAACCATCGAAATCCGTTTCGCCTCCGGAGACGAATTGAACCGCATCTTCAGATTGCTCAACGAAATAGGAACGGCATAAAAAAGTAAATAATCAACATGTGTTGACAAAGTTGTTGACAAGGGGCAGGGAAATTGGATCATAAGTGGAAAGAAGTGTTTAATATAATTAAAGATAATCTTAATGAACATAATTTCGATACCTGGATAAAACCCCTCAAGATCATGTACATGGATGAACAGACCGTCCGGTTTTCCGTGCCCAATCGTTTCTTTCGCGACTGGGTGCTGGAAAACCATTACGAGGTGATAGCCGATTCCTTCCGAGCGGCAACTGGCCGGTCATATCAGGTCGATTTTATCGTCACCCAGGAAAAGAAGTCCCTGGAGAAGGCGGCCCCCGATTCCGGCGCGGACCGGGAGAACAGGCCGCCTCGAAAAAGCGCCCGCGGTAAGCTCACAACCTCGCTGAATTCGAAATACTCCTTCGAGCGTTTCGTCATCGGCGCCTCGAATCAGTTTGCCCACGCCGCCGCCATGGCCGTGGCGGAGCAGGCGGAACAAACCGCCAAGAGCTATAATCCTCTGTTCATCTACGGGGGGGTCGGTTTGGGAAAGACCCACCTTCTCAACGCCATCGGCCTCAAGGCCCTCGATCTCGCCCCCAGTCTGAACATCGTTTATGTCTCCGCGGAATCCTTCATGAACGAGTTGATCAAATGCATCCGTGACGACAAGATGCCGGGCTTTCGGGACAAGTATCGCAATATCGACTGCCTGCTCATTGATGATATCCAGTTCATCGCCGGCAAGGAAAGGACCCAGGAGGAATTTTTCCATACCTTCAATACCCTTCACGATGCGGGCAAGCAGATCGTCGTCACCAGTGACAAGTTTCCCAAGGAAATACCGAATCTTGAAAATCGGATCCGCAATCGCTTCGAGTGGGGGCTCATCGCCGACATCCAACCACCGGACATTGAGACCAAGGTCGCCATCATCGAAAAAAAAGCCAGTGAAAACAACATAAATCTGCCGGCAAACGTAGCCTATTACATCGCCTCTAACGCGGAATCGAACATCCGGGAAATGGAGGGTTTCCTGCTGAGGATCGTGGCTTACTCCTCCCTCAAACGCCGGGAAATAGACATCGAACTGGTCCGGGACGTCCTCAAGCACATGATCCGCACCAACACCCGGGCGGAGTTGTCCATCGAAGACATCATCAAGGTGGTAAGCGCCAAATATGGAGTAAAAGGCTCCGACATCAAATCGCACAAGAAAAACAAAAACATCGTGGCGGCAAGGCAGATGTGCATGCACCTGGCCAGGAAGTTCACCAATTCCTCCTTTCCCGACATCGGCGAACGGATCGGCGGCCGCGACCATTCCACGGTGATCTACGCCTGCAAAAAAATAGGCAAGATGATGGAGGCCGACGTAAAGCTGAAAAACCTTGGTGAGGAAATCGAAGAGGCGTTGAACAACATTCATTAACGTGGACATCAAGAAGTTATCGACAATTCGACATAACCAATAAGGGCGTAAAAACGGAGTTTTTTGTTTTCTTCCCCTTTGTGGACAGATCTTACTACTGATTCTGTTCTTTAAATATATATTAAAAAAATAAAGAAAGAGGAAAGGAGTCAAGGATGGAATTTCACATCGGCAGGAATACCTTCCTGGAGGGTGTGCAGAAGACCCTGGGGATCGTGGAAAGGAAAACGACCATTCCGATTTTGAACAATATTCTTATCCGTACGGAGGAGGGGCGGATCAAGATCGTGGCCACGGACCGGGAGATCGGCCTTATCTCCCGTTATGACGCCCGGATAGAGGTTCCCGGCGACATAACCCTATCGGCAAAAAAACTATATGAAATGATTCGTGAAACACAGGGAGAAACCATCCATTTCGTCAAGAACGAACAGCACCAGGTGACGATGAAAAGCAACAAGGCGATTTACCGGATCCCGGGGCTGCCGGCGGATGAATATCCCCAGGTGGTGGAGGCGGACGAAATACCTTTGTTCAAGGTATCCGGCACGGTGTTTGCCAATATGGTCCGTAAGACCGTTTTTGCCGTGTCCAATGACGAGATCCGGATGAATCTGAACGGCATCTTTTTCGAGACCGACGGCGCCGGGGACGAGGCCCGCCTGAAGATGGTGGCCACGGACGGACACCGCCTGGCGGTAGCCCTTGGTCCTTCCGGTTCCGCCGGCGGCCTGGCCTTGGAAAAAGGCGTCATCGTTCCCCGCAAGGGGATGTTGGAAATAAGGAAAATAGCGGAAAACGAAGGGGAATTGGAGATCGGTATCGACCACGGCATGTTCATCATGAAAACCAGTAATCTCACTATCAAGATCAGCCTTATCGATGCCGAATATCCGGATTACCGCCGGGTGATTCCCGCGGAGAAGGGGACATTGCTGCAATTCAGCCGGGAAAAGGTTCTCCACGCCCTGAGAAGGATGGGAGTCATCTCCAGCGAACGCTACAACGGGGTCATTTTCACCCTTGCCGACAACCTGATGGTGCTTAATTCAAATAATCCCGATGTGGGGGAGGCTAACGACGAGATCGAGGTCTCCTATAGCGGCGAAGAACTGGCCGTCAGCTACAACGTCCATTATCTCATCGACGCCATTGAGGGTGTGGATGAAGATGAAGTCGGTTTTGAAATCAATTTAGGGATGAAACCCGGGGTGATCAGGGGAGTGGGCAATGAAGATTACCTGTGCATCGTCATGCCCCTCAAGTTATAAGAATAGGATATTATTAATAAAATGGAAGAAGAAAAGACAGCGGCATCAGGAGCGAAAGAAGTGAAGGAACAGTACGGCGCGGACAGCATCAAGGTCTTGGAGGGCCTGGAGGCAGTGCGCAAGCGCCCGGCCATGTACATCGGCTCCACCGGTAAGGAGGGGCTTCATCATCTTGTTTACGAGGTTGTGGATAACAGTATTGATGAAGCCGCCGCCGGACATTGCGACTTGATCACCGTCAGGATCAGACTGGACAACAGCGTCATGGTGGAGGACAACGGCCGGGGCATCCCGGTGGAAATCCATAAGACGGAAGGCGTTTCGGCGGCGGAGGTGGTCCTGACTAAGTTACATGCCGGGGCGAAATTTTCCAACGACAGCTACAAGATCTCCGGCGGCCTCCACGGCGTGGGCGTCTCGGTAGTCAATGCCCTCTCCTCGCAACTCGATCTCGAGGTGCGCCGGGACGGCCATGTCTATACCCAGTCCTACCGCCACGGGGCACCCGTGGCCCCCCTGGAGATGGTCGGAAAGACCCGGGGCAGGGGCACCAAAGTCACCTTCAAGCCCAACGACGAAATCTTCGAAGAAACTGAATACAGCTTCGATATCCTTTCCAACCGCCTCCGGGAGCTGGCTTTTCTAAATTCCGGGGTCCGGATCGTCCTGTACGACGAGCGAACGGAAAAGCAGAACGAGTTTTTCTACGAGGGGGGGATAGTCTCTTTCGTTGAGTATATTAATCGCAATAAACGGGTGCTGCACAAAAATCCCATTTACGTGAGCGGTTCCCGGGATGATTGCTTCGTCGAGGTGGCCCTCCAGTACAACGACACCTATATCGAAAATATCTTTTCCTTTGCCAACAGCATCAATACCACGGAAGGCGGGACCCACCTGGTGGGATTCCGCTCCGCCTTGACCAGGGTGTTCAACAACTATGCGGAAAGCAGCAAGTTGATGAAAGGAAAAGAAAACCTCAAAGGTGAGGACCTGCGTGAGGGGCTGGCCTGCGTCATCAGCGTCAAGGTAAAGAATCCCCAGTTCGAAGGGCAGACCAAGACAAAACTCGGAAACAGCGAGGTCAAGGGTCTGGTAGAGGGGATTGTCTATGAAAAGATCGGGACCTACCTGGAAGAAAATCCAACTGTGGCCAAGCAGCTCATCGCCAAGTGCGTCGAGGCGTCCCGGGCCCGGGACGCGGCCCGCCGGGCCCGGGAACTGACCCGGAGGAAGAGCGCCCTGGAGGTGGGCTCACTGCCGGGTAAACTGGCGGACTGCCAGGAGAAGGACCCAGCGCGCAGTGAATTGTACCTGGTCGAAGGGGATTCTGCCGGTGGTTCGGCCAAGCAGGGAAGAGACAGGAAATTTCAGGCGATCCTCCCGCTCCGCGGCAAGATCCTCAACGTCGAGAAGGCCCGTTTCGACAAGATGCTCCAGAGCGAGGAGATCCGGGTCATTATTACCGCCCTGGGAACGGGGATCGGCGAGGGAGATTACGACATCAGCAAGGTGCGCTATCACAAGATCATCATCATGTCCGATGCCGACGTGGACGGCCTTCACATCCGGACGCTCCTTTTAACCTTCTTTTTCCGCCATATGCGGGAGCTTATCGAACGGGGTTATCTGTACATCGCCCAACCGCCGCTCTTCCGGATCGCCGATAAGAAGAAGGAGGTCTATATCCACAACGAGGAGAAGATGAAGGAGTACATCCTCGACAGCGGCGTCGGCAAGGCGAGCGTCATGGTCCGCAACAACGGCGGCGCGCCCCTGTCCGGAAACCGCTTTCTCGCCCTGATCAAAAAGGCCATGCGGGCGGAAAGCGTCCTCGACAGGTTCGCCAAGGAGGGCAAGGACCGGGATATCGTCAGGATTCTCGCCGGTGATCCGTCCTTCTCCGACCACGACTTCCGTTTCCCCGACTCACTGGCACGGGTGGCGAAACGCACCGCCATGGCCATGGGGGAAGAGAAGGCCTTCAGCTACACAGTGGAGGAGGATCCGGATCGGGGGGGAGTGAAGATGGTCTTCAAAATCGCCAAAGACGGCATCGTTACGACCACCTGCATCGACCGCGACCTGTTTCACAACTTGAAATTTTCGGAGCTGCGCGGCCTCCTCGGCGGTCTTACCCCCCTCGGCGAGCCGCCCTTCGAGGTGCGTCTGGAAGAGGGCGGTCTGGCGCAGGAACTGCCGTCATTGTCGGAACTCATCGAATTCGTCATGAATGCCGGGAAAAAATCCCTCTCCGTCCAGCGATACAAGGGTCTGGGCGAGATGAATCCCTCCCAGCTTTGGGAGACGACCATGGATCCCGAGAAACGGACTCTCCTGCAGGTCCGCGTTGACGACGCCGTGGTGGCCGATGAAATCTTCACCACCCTTATGGGAGACCAGGTCGAACCCCGCAAGGATTTCATTTATAAAAACGCCCTCTACGCCACCAATCTGGACCTGTAAAAAAATTGGAGAGTTGAACAACCATGGATGATCTTTTTCAGAAGAATCTGCCGGTGAATATCGAAGACGAGATGAAGAAGTCCTATATGGACTACGCCATGAGCGTCATCATCGGCCGGGCCATTCCCGACGTCCGGGACGGCCTGAAACCCGTTCACCGCCGGGTCCTCTTTGCCATGCACGAGATGGGGAACCGCTGGAACCGTCCCTACAAGAAATCGGCGCGCATCGTCGGCGACATCATCGGCAAGTACCACCCCCACGGCGATCAGGCGGCCTATGACACCATCGTCCGCATGGCCCAGGACTTCAGCATGCGCTACCTACTCGTGGACGGCCAGGGCAACTTCGGCTCCCTGGACGGCGACCCGCCGGCGGCGATGCGTTACACCGAGATCCGCATGTCGAGAATCGCCGAAGAGATTCTGGCGGATCTCGAAAAGGACACGGTCGATTTCGCGCCCAATTACGATGAATCCCTTATGGAACCGCTGGTCATGCCGGCCAAGATCCCCACGATTCTTCTCAACGGCACCGCCGGCATCGCCGTGGGGGTGGCGACGAACATCCCCCCGCACAATCTCCGGGAGGTGGTCGATGGGACGATCGCCTTGATCCGCAATCCCGAGCTGAGCATCGAAGAACTCATCGGCTACATCCCCGGGCCGGACTTCCCGACGGCGGGATTCATCAACGGCCGGGAGGGCATCCTCTCCGCTTACCGCACCGGCCGGGGGAGCATCCGGATCCGCGCCCGGGCCATGATCGAGCGCAACGCCCGGAACGACCGGGAGAGCATCGTCGTTACGGAACTTCCCTACCAGGTAAATAAGGCCAATCTTATCGAGAAGATATCGGAACTCGTCAAGGAGAAGAAGATCGAGGGCATCGCCGATCTCCGGGACGAATCGGACCGGGACGGCATCCGGGTGGTCCTGGACCTGAAGCGGGACGAGGTTTCCAGCGTCATCCTCAACCAGCTTTACAAGCACACCCAGATGGAATCGTCCTTCGGCGTCATCATGCTGGCCATCGACAACAAGCAGCCCCGGGTTTTCAATCTCAAGGAAATTCTCCAGAGCTTCATCGACTTCCGCAAGCAGATCGTCGTCCGCCGGACCCGCTTCGAGCTGGCCAAAGCCACGGAACGGGCCCACATCCTGGCGGGACTCATCATCGCCCTGAACAATATCGACGCGGTGGTGGCCGTCATCAAGGCGGCCGCGAATCCCCAGGAGGCCTCCGTGGCCCTGGGCGCCCGCTTCGGCCTCACGGAGCCCCAGACCCGGGCGATCCTGGAGATGCGCCTCCAACGTCTCACCGGGCTGGAAAGGGAAAAAATCGACGCCGAACACGCGGAATTGATGAAACAGATCGCCTATTTGCAGGACATTCTCGACCATCCCCACCGGGTCCTGGAGGTCATCATCGCTGAACTGGAGGACATCCGGGCCCGATACGGCGATGACCGGCGAACGGAGATCGTGGTCAGCTCCGACGACATCGATATCGAAGACCTTATCGTCGAAGAGGATATGGTCGTGACGGTCTCCCACTCCGGCTATGTTAAGCGCAATCCCGTGAGCCTCTACCGGAGCCAGCGCCGGGGCGGCCGCGGCAAGGTAGGCATGGGCACCAAGGAAGAGGATTTCGTGGAGAAGATCTTCGTCGCCTCTACGCACCAGTATGTCCTCATTTTTTCCAGCTTCGGGAAGGTTTACTGGCTGAAGGTCTATCAAATCCCCCAGGCGGGTCGCGCGGCGAAGGGCAAGGCCATCGTCAACCTCATCAGTCTTGCCGCGGGGGAACGGGTGGCGGCCATCCTCCCCGTGAAGGAATTTTCCGAGGAGCGCAATGTCGTCATGGTCACCCGTCAGGGGGTGATCAAAAAGACCAATCTCGCGGCCTTCTCCAATCCCCGGAGCACCGGGATCATCGCCATCGGCATCGACGCGGGCGACGAACTCATGGACGTCCAGTTGACCCTGGGCGACCAGGACATCTTCCTTGGGACCCGTCAGGGTATGGCGATCCGCTTCCATGAGGAGGATGTCCGGGAGATGGGCCGGGGCGCCCGGGGCGTCCGGGGGATCATGCTGGCTGAAGGGGATGCCGTGGTGGGCATGGAGATCCCCTCCGAGGGGAGCGCCATGGCCACCATTACGGAAAAGGGCTACGGCAAAAGGACGGCAGTAAGCGAATACCGTCTCCAGAGCCGGGGCGGCAAGGGGACCATCAACCTCCGCACGGCCCCCCGGGTCGGCAACGTCACCGGCATCTGCCAGGTAACTGGGGAGGAGGACCTGATGCTCATCAGCGATGCGGGGAAGATCATCCGTTTCCGGGTCGAGGAGGTGTCCCTGATCCACCGGAGCACCCAGGGGGTGAAGCTCATCGATCTCGAAGAGAGCGAGCGCCTTGTGGGCATCGCCCGGGTGGAGCGGGAGGAGGAAACGGAGGAAATCCCGCATAACGGCTCCGGGGAGATGGATGGCGGTGCCGGGGATGGAGAACTATTCGATACGGATATTTAAAGCTTGTTCGTAAATAAGCATCACGAATTCGCATCTCGTCTAAAGCGCCGGAAATGAAGGTGAAAAAGCAGTCCGGGAAACCGCTCCTCACCCACGGGCAAGGCGAGGTCCGAAAAACGAAGGGTTCCGGGAGGCATGTTGTTACGCCCCGGTGCGGGGAGGCGGAAGGTGGGTGATGAGTTTCCGGTTCCTTGACCATACCGCCGACATCGGCGTCGAGGTGGAGGGAGAGACCCTGGCCGATCTTTTCCGGCAGGGGGCGGCGGCCCTCCTCTCCCTCCTTGCGGACTGCACCGCCGTAACCGCGTCGCGGACCCGGGAGATCCGCATCGAAGGTGCGGATCCAACGGACCTCTGGATAAATTATCTCCGGGAAATACTTTATCTTTTCAATGGAGAAGGCTTTCTTGTCCAGGAAGTGGGGGAAATGACCTTTTCCCGGTCCGCGGTCGGTTTTTTGCTCTCTGCCCGCTGTAGCGGTGAAATTTACGATCCCCGGCGCCATCTCCTCGCAACGGAGGTCAAGGCCGTTACCTACCATCATGCCGAGGTCACGGAAACGCCGGGCGGTTGGCGGGGGGTCTTCATCGTCGATGTGTGAGGCCCGATTCTCCCCTCGTCAGGCCAACATCCCACCGTCCACGGGAATACACGCCCCGGTCGTATATGAAGCCGCATCGGAAACCAGATAGAGGACCAGACCGGCCATCTCCTCCGGTTGGGCCGCCCGGTGCATGGGGATCATCGGGAGGATGATCTTCATGATCTCAGGGCTCTGGATCATGAGGGCGGAAAACTTCGTGTCCGTCAGTCCGGGCAGGATGGCGTTCACCCGGATCTTGAATGGCGCCAGCTCCTTGGCGAAAGACTGGGTCATGGACGCGATTCCCGCCTTGGTGATGGAATAGATCCCCTGGAAAGGGGCCGGCCGGACGGCGTTTACCGAGGCGACGTTCACGATGGCGCCGCCGCCCTGCTCCTTCATGATCTTGGCGGCCTGCTGGCTCATGAAGAAGTATCCCTTCAGATTTACATCCACCGTCTTGTCCCAGGCCTTCTCGTCGGCGCTCAGGACATCCCCGAAAAAGGGATTGGTACCGGCGTTGTTTACCAGGATGTCCAGTTTGCCGAAATCGTTGCGGATCCGGTCGAAAAGCGCGCGGATCCGCTCCATTTCGCCGAGGTGACAAGCCATGGGAAAGGCCTCTCCGCCCCGGGCGGCGATCTCGGCGGCCACAGCCTGCAATCCCTCCTCCCTTCTGGCCGTAATGATCAGCCGAGCGCCGTGGTCGGCGAGCATCCGGGCGATAGCCGCGCCGATGCCGCGGCTGGCTCCCGTGATCAGGGCGAGACGTCCTTGCAAAGAAAAGATGTCTTTCTGCATTTTCTTTCCTCCTATACTTTTCCTGTGGTCATAACCTGCCGCGCCTTCTTTTCCAGGACGTGGACGGCGAAGATCAGCATGCCGAAGCGCCGGTCCTGCGTCTGGCCGTGGTAGAATCGGTAATAGATCTGCTGGGCGATGACGGCGAGGCGAAAGAGGCCGAAGACATAATAAAAATCCATATGGTCCACCGGGAAGTCCATCCGGGCGCAGTAATGCGCCACGACCTCCCGGCGGGTCATCATCCCCTCCCGGTGGGTGGGCACCAGGCGAATCGCCTGCACTTCTTCAGGATCTTCACGGTCGATCCAGTAGGCCAGCGCTCCCCCAAGATCCATGAGGGGATCGCCGATGGTGGCCATCTCCCAATCCAGGACGCCGATAATCCGCTGGGGGTCTTCCGGGGACAGGACGACGTTGTCGAAGCGGTAATCGTTGTGGATTACCGCGGGCGCCGGGGAGGTGGACGGCATCCTTTCCAGAAGCCAGGCCATTACGGCCTCGCAATCAGGGGCATCGGGAGTCCGGGCGCCCCGGTAGCGTTCCGACCAGCCCGTTACCTGGCGCCGGACGTATCCGTCCGGCCTTCCCAAACCTTCCAGGTCGGTGCCCCGGTATGCCACCCGGTGCAGCTCCACAAAGACGTCGATAAGGCGTTCGCAAAGCCGGCGGGCCGCGGCGGCGGAGAGATCCATTCCCGGGGGCGGCTCCTTGCGGAGGATGATACCCTTGAGGCGCTCCATGATGTAGAACGGACAGCCCAGCACCACCTCGTCCTCGGTGTAGGCCAGAGCTTCCGGACAATAGGGGTAAAGGGGGCGCAGGGCCTTCAGGACCCGATACTCCCGGCCCATGTCGTGGGCCGTCTTGACTTTGCGGCCGAACGGCGGCCGCCGCAGGACGAACTCCCGGTCGCCGGCGGTGATGAGATAGGTCAGATTGGAGTGGCCGCTGGGAAACTGGGAGACGGCGATCGCCCCCGTCAATCCGGGGATGGCGTCCCGGAGAAAAGATTCGATCCGGCTGATGTCCAGCTCTTCGCCGGCCCGGACCGGTTGCGCTGCGTCGATGATGTTCATGCGCTCCTCTTTAAGATTCTTTTGGCGACCGACATCTTGTGGACTTCGTCGGCCCCGTCGTAAATCCGCGCCGCCCGCTCGTGACGGTAGAAGAAGGCGAGGATGGTGTCATCGGTCATGCCCAGGCCGCCGTGGACCTGGAGGGCCCGGTCGATCACCTTCTGGAGCACGTCCGCCACGTAAAACTTGATGAGGGAGATGTCGTCCCGGGCCGCCTTGACGCCCAGCGTTTCGATCTTCCAGGCCGCATGGAGGGTCATCAGACGGGCGGCCTGGATTTCCGCCGCCGATTCGGCGATCCAGGCCTGGATGATCTGGCGCGTGGCCAGGGTCTTGCCGTCCATGGAGATGACCCGCCGGGCGGCCCTGCGGCACATGAGTTCCAGTGCCCGCTGGCAGATCCCGATCCAGCGCATGCAGTGATGGATCCGCCCCGGGCCCAGCCGCTCCTGGGCGATGACGAAACCCCATCCCTCCGGTCCGAGGAGGTTGGCCTGGGGAACCCGGCAGGACTGGTAGAGGATCTCCGCGTGGCTGAAATAGTCGCTCCCCGTGTGGCCCATGACGGAGATGTTGCGGACCAGGTTGAAACCGGGGGTGTCGGTGGGGACGATGATCATGCTCGCCCTAAGGTGCGGCGCCTCCCCGGGATTGGTCACCGCCATCACGATGGCGAAGGCGGCCCCGTCGGCGGCGGTGCTATACCATTTCTGTCCGTTGATCACATAATCCCCGCCCTCCTTAACGGCGGTGGTATCCATCATAACGGGGTTCGATCCCGGCAGGTCCACCTCGGTCATGGAGAAACAGCTCCGAATCTCTCCCGCTACCAGGGGCAGAAGATACTTTTCTTTCTGGGCCTCCGTGCCGTACTTATGAAGGATTTCAATGTTCCCCGCGTCCGGGGCCTGACAGCCGAAGACGTAATGGCCCAGGGGGCTCCGTCCCAGCACTTCCGAAACCATGGCGTGTTCCATGAGATCCAGGCCCATCCCCCCGCAGTCCCGGGGGTGATTGGGGGCCCAAAGTTCCATCCGCTTCACCATCCGGCGCTTTTCCGCCAGCTCCGGCAGGAGTTCGCGGAAGTCCTTCCGCAAAAACTCCGGCTCCAGGGGAATCAGTTCCTTATCCACAAATTCCGTCATCATGGCGATGACGGCCTGCATCTTCTCCGATACCAGAAAATCCATTCGTACTCCTTTTTTTCACCGCGGCCGTGGTAAAAAGCCTCAGTGCGATGTGAACAAAAGTTTTTATCTTCTTGGCGGCGGGCATATGTTTGCCAGAGGCCGCCTCTCCGCGGCGGCGGCTTGTAACGATCCCGTCAGCGGTAGGTAATCAGCGCGGGATCCCCTGCCATTTCCAGATGTGCCCGGACGTTGAAGGAGGTCAGGCTGAAGCGGTCGTCATCGTAGGCAAAGGTGGAAACGGAGGCATTGACGATGTGCCAGACGATGTGCAGCGTCCCGGGATCGGAAATGCCCGTGGCCATCTGAAAGGCCGCCGAGATGGGCCCGCCGGAGGTGAAGACCAGGACGGCCTTGCCCCGGCCGTTTTCCTGTCTTACCCGTTTTATGCCCCGGGCCACCCGCGACCGGAAATCCTCCCAAGTGGTCACCCCGGCAATGCTCTCTTCCCCGGATATCCAGCGCCGGATCGCCTTTTCGAACAGCCGCTGGAAGGCCATTTTGTCGGTATAAAAGCCAGAGATATCAAGATCTTCCACCTCCTGATTCCGGAGCAGGGCCGCGAGGATGCCTTTGGAGTCGTATTCGTTGAATTCCGGAAGAATCCGCAGCTCCAACGCGTTTCGCCCCGCTTCCCGGAAGTGGGCCAGCACCGTGGCCGCCGTGTCGATCTGGCGTTTCATCTCGCCGGCATAGACGGCGTCGAATTCCTGTCCGGTTTGCAACCAGTATTTTGCCAGGAACTCCGCCTGGGCGATCCCCCTCGGGGAGAGACGATCGTAATCGCCCGTTCCGAAGCTTGCCTGGCCGTGGCGGATCAGGAAGAGGGAGCTCATGCCGACTGCCGCAACTTGTCCTGACACTCCTCCCGGGCCAGCCAGGACTGGTACTCCGCCATCCGGGCCAGGGCCTTGACGGCCCGCTCCGGGGTCAGGAAGGTAACTCCCTTGTAGGGGCTCCCCGGCACGTCCGTGACCGTTTTGGTGTTTTCGTCCTCAAGGAGAATGACCCCCAGGATCGGTTTTCCGTATTTTTCCATCAACTCGGCGCTCTTTTTATAAAAGGCCTCTTCTCCCCGGGCTTCTCTTTCCACCCCCAGGTTGACGAATGCTTCCGGATAGGTGGGATCGGCCGTTGTGGTGGCCTTCACCATGTTGCGGACGAAGTAGTTCCGGCCCACCGCTCCCAGATGGATCACGGCGTCGCATTGATCCCACTTGACGAGGGTTTCCAGGACCTGCAGGGGGATGGCCGGATCGAACTGGCCTACCAGATCCACCGGATTGGAACGGCTCCAGTAGGGAGGCAGGATCTTGTCGATTTCCGCGATGACGTCCGGGGTAAGATGGGGCGCCTCCAGCCCCGATTCGATGCAGAGGTCGGAGGCCACCACCCCCCAGCCGCCGCCCAGGGTGAGCATGGCCACCCGTTTGCCCTTCGGCAGGGGGAGGGAGGAAAACGCCGCGGACAGATCGAGGAGATCCATGGGCTGATCCGCGACCACCACGCCGGTCTGGCGGCAGGCGGCATTGAAGATCTTGATGTTGGCCGCCATGGCGCCGGTGTGGCTGGCGGCGGCGCGGTTGCCCGCCGCCGTGCGGCCTCCCTTCAGGATGATCACCGGTTTTTTCTTCGCCACCCGCCGGGCGGCGGTGAAGAAGCGCCGACCGTCCTTGATGCTCTCTATATAGAGGACTACGGTCTTGGTCAGATCATCCACCTCGAAACCGTTCAGATAGTCCTCGATGGTGATCATCGCCTCATTGCCCGAACCGGAGAAGGCCCGGATGCCGATCCCTTCCCGTTCGGCGAAGGCCAGCAACTGGGTGCCCAGATTGCCCGACTGGGCCACAAGTCCGATGGAGCCGGCCTTGGGCCACACCGGGGTGCCGGTGCAGTAGAATTTCCGGTGGGGGTTGAGGATTCCCATAGTGTTGGGCCCAAGAATCACCACGCCGGCCGCGGCCGCTTCCCTGACCAATTCCCTTTCCATATCGAGGCCTTCCGCGCCTACCTCGCTGAATCCGGAGGAGATGAGGAGCATGTATTTGATTCCCCTAACCTGAAATTTCGGGATCAGGTCCCGGACCTGGGATGCCGGCAGCGTGACGATGCCGAGATCGACGTGGCCGGGGATGTCGGCCACGGATGAATATGTCTTGCGGCCGGCGATGTCCTGGCCCTTGGCGTTGACCAGATAGATTTCTCCCTCGTATCCTCCGGTGACTAGGTCGGTCATCAGCAGATGACCCCATTTGCCAAGCTGGGCGGAGGCGCCGATGAAGGCCACGGACCGGGGGTGGAAGATCCGGGAGATATCCTCCACCTTTACCGGCGGACGCGGCTCATTGGCCGCCGGGCGTTCTCCCAGGACGATCAGGGCGTCCACGGCGCAGACCTTGCCCTGGGGGTCGATCAAGAGGGGATTGATATCTATTTCGGTGATATCCGTGGCGGTCAGACCCAGACGGGACAGTCCGGTAATGGTCGCGATGAGCCCGCGGCGGTCGGCTGACGCCTCGCCCCGAAAGGGACCCAGGAGATTCCGGGATCGTAATTCCTCCAGCATGGCCTCGGCCTGGACCTCGCTGACCGGCGCCACCCGGAAAACGACGTCACCCAGGGCCTCCGTGAAGATGCCTCCCAGGCCGAACATGACCACCGGACCGAACTGGGGGTCGCAGAACAGGCCGGCCACGAATTCCCGGCGGCCCGTCATCATGGGCTGAACCAGGAAACCCTCCAGATCCGCTCCGGCCCCGGCCCCGGCCATGATCTTTTCCGCCGCCGCCCTCGCCTCCTCTTGATCCCGGAGATTCAGGTGTACCAGACCCCTTTCCGTCTTGTGGGTCAGCCGGGCGCCCAGTCCCTTGAGCACCACGGGGTAACCGATTCTTGCCGCCGCTGCCAGGGCTTCGTCAAGGGACCCCGCCGTCTCCTCCGCCACGACGGGAACGCCGCAGGTCTTCAGGACCTGTTTCGATTCCGCCTCCGTGAGGGTTTTTCTTCCTGCCGCCTTCGCTTTACCTATGATCTCTTCTTCCAATTCCATCTCTGATTTTTTCTCCTTAAGATCACTATCCGCCGCCGTCCCGGCTTGCCGGCACTACGGATCATGCCTCCCGGCATGACGGGCATTGTGCTTATCACACGTCATGACTAACTGCAAACATCATCTAAATATTCTTCATATTTATTGACTTTTTCCGCTGATGAGGCTACGGTTTTCCGGCCCTTGCCTATCGACGGGGACCATACCGGGGCGATCGCAAAAGAGAGAAAACATACGTATAAGAAGGCTCGAAAAGCGGCGGTAACGGTGAAAGGCTATTAGCAAAACCAAGATGTATCAACGTATGACAATTTAAGGAAGGAAAGGAGACAGGGTTATGTTTGACGCATTGAGGAAAGCGGTTCTCTTTGGCGCCGGCCTCGCCGTAATGACCACGGAAAAGATGAAAGACTTTGCGGAAGAACTGGTAAAAAGGGGGGAAATGTCTGAGAAAGAGGCGCGGGAAGCCCTCAAGGAATGGATGGAAAAGTCGAAACAGGCCCGCAAGGAGATGGAGGACAAGACGGAGGCGATGGTCAACAAGGCGATGAACCGGATGAACATACCTACCCGTTCCGAACTGGAAGAACTCAAGGAGCGCCTGGCCAAACTGGAACAGGCGAAAAAAGCCAAGGAATCGGCCTGATCTCCCGGCGGTTATGATGCGTTATCGAAAACCTTGCCCGCTTCATTCCGAAAGGGGTGGAGAGGATACCCTTTCAACGGCCGCTCGATCACCATTTGGTGGTTAAAAACGGTATATATAACGATAATTTATGCGACTTCGCCGCTTGGGCAGCATCGCCCGCACCTACCGCAACATCAACCGCTACCGGCAGATCCTGACGGTATTGTTCAAATACGGTTTTGACGGGATCATCGACCGGTTGAATCTCGGCCGTTACATCGAGATGGGGGTGCGCCTCCTGTCCCGGAGGCAGCAGAAAGAAGTCGAAGCCCTGAACAATTACGAACGGATCCGCCTGGTCTGCGAAGAACTGGGGCCGACCTTCGTGAAGATGGGACAGGTTCTTTCCACCCGCCCCGACTTGATCCCCATCGAAATGGTGGAGGAACTGGCCAAGCTCCAGGACGATGTTTCTCCCTTTTTCTTTTCCCAGGCGAAGATCATCATCGAAGAGGAGCTCCAGGCCCCTCTGGAGAAGGTCTTTGCCGCCTTTGAGGAAGTTCCGATCGCCGCCGCCTCCATTGCCCAGGTGCACCGGGCCCGGCTGATCACCGGCGAGGACGTGGCGGTCAAGATCCAGCGTCCGGGGATCCCCAAGACCATCGGCGAAGATTTGGGCATTCTCTTCCAACTGGCCGGCCTGCTGGAAAGGTATATTGAAGAACTCCGCCTCTATCGCCCCACGAGGATCGTCGAGGAGTTTGCCCGGACGATCCGCAAGGAGATCAACTTCAACCTGGAGGCCTCCCATGCGGAACGCTTCGCCCGGCAGTTCCGGGGCAACCCCGCCGTTTACGTCCCCAGGGTCTTCCGCCATGCCTCGACGGAGCGGCTCCTCACCATGGAATACATCGAGGGAATCAAGATCAACGATATCGCTCTTCTGGAGGCTCAGGGCTGCGACCGCGCCCTGCTGGCGGCCCGGGGAACGGAGCTTATCCTGGAGCAGGTCTTCATCCACGGGTTTTTTCATGCCGATCCCCACCCGGGCAACATGTTCGTCCTGCCCGGCAACGTGATCTGCACCCTCGATTTCGGCATGATGGGGCACCTGGACGCCCGGGACCGGGAACGCTTTACCGAGGTCATCATGGGCTATGTCTCCCGGGATGTCCCCAAGATCACCGATGCCGTTCTGAAGATCGTCGAATTCCAGCAGGAACCGGACCGGCGGCTCCTGGAGCGGGACATTGGCACTTTCGCCGATCTCCATCTCTATAAGCCCCTGAAGGATGTCCGGGTAGGCGAGATTCTGGAGGATCTCATCGAACTCATCTCCCGGCATCGGCTCCGTCTGCCCCCGGATATCTTCTTCATGATCAAGGCCATGACCCAAGTGGAAAGCATCGGCCTGCAGTTGGACCCGGATTTCGATATTACCGTGAAGGTGCGTCCCTTCATCAAGCGCCTCATCACGGAGCGTCTCCAGCCTAAACAGCTCCTCCTCAAGGCCTTCGATTCCACTACCGCGCTGTTGGGACATCTCCGGGACCTTCCCGAGGATCTCCTCGGCACCCTGCGGCAGGTCCGGGAGGGCAAGATGCAAATCGGTTTCGAACACCGGGGGCTGGAACGTCTCATCTTCGAGCTGAACCGGTCTTCCAACCGCCTGGCCTTTGCCCTGATCATCGCGGCGATTGTCGTTGGTTCATCCCTCCTCCTGGCCGCCGAGATCGGTCCCGCCGTCTTCGGGCTGTCCATCATCGGTCTCCTCGGTTTTTCCCTGGCAGGCCTCCTTGGTCTGGCCTTGTTGATTTTCATTATTCGTTCCGGAATACTATAGGTTGGAGAATGCCGGAACTTCCCGAAGTAGAGACCCTCATTCGCCAGCTCAGAAACGTGATCACCACGGAGCGGATTCGCGCGGTGCGGATCTACGATGAAAAGCTCAAATATCTTCCCGAAGTGATCGGCCGGCGGGTCCGCACGGTCCGGCGGGCCGGCAAGGGGGTGGAGATAGATCTGGACGGTCCGGTGATCCACATCCATCTCCGGATGTCAGGGCGTCTCTACTGGCGGCCCGCCGGTGATATCATTCCTTCTCATGCCCGCTTCAGCATCTTTTTCGACACCGGCGAGATCCTCTGCATCGACCCCCGCCGTTTCGCCACGCTGACCTTGCATTGCGGCCCCGCCGTCCTCCGGAACCGGTCCGTGAACCTGTTGGCCGGCATGAATATAGCGGAGATCCGCGCCCGGGCCGGCGACCGGCGTCTGCCCGTCAAGGCCTTTCTCCTGGACCAGCAGGTCATGCCGGGGATGGGAAATATCTATGCCTGCGAGATCCTATTCGCCGCCGCCGTCAGTCCCTGGCGCCGAACCGGTGATGTCACCGCCGTCGAGTGGGACCGCATCGCCGCCGCGGCCGGCAGCATCCTCAAAGAGGCGGTGCATTGCCGGGGAACAAGCATTTCCGACTGGCGGGATCTCTTCGGCCGTCCGGGCGAGTACCAGCGGCGATTGAAGGTCTATGATCGGGAAGGCAAGATCTGCTTCCGCTGTCCGGCCCGCATCGAGCGCCGGAAAATCAGCGGCCGGGGCACGTATTACTGTCCCGGTTGTCAGAAATGAGAACATCAGCCACGATTCTTTACGGTTTCACCTGAAAATGCGTTTCTATATGCCTGACTTCCTTCACCAATTAATTTCCTCCCCTTCAAGGGGAGGATTAAGGTCGGGATGGGCCTATTTTTCATCCCCTTTGTGACGGCGTATCGTCATGTGTGTTTCATAAGCAATCACCGCCGGCGGCCGCCGCGCCTTCAACCAGAGCCAGGCGGCCGCCAGCAATCCGGGATGGCGCAGGCCGACCTTCGTCCTGATCCCGGCCCTGTGGACCGTGGCTGCATGGAGCAGGTCATCGAAATCGGTAAACGGTAGAGTTTTCATCTTGGCGATCACCATTTCTTCCAGGCTGAGTTTGTGCTTCATCAAGGAGAGCAGTCCCCGGCGATATGAGCCAACACCATGCTTTCCCTTGCTTATTGCTTCTACCGCCCGGACGCCGCTGATCCAGGCCAGATCGATCCCACCGCCGTGGAGGGGTGAGGTGAGCCCGGCGGCGTCTCCCACGAGAACGATACGGCCATAAACCAGCCTTGGGAGCATGCAGGTGGGAATCAGGCCGCCGCCCTTCCGGAGCACCCGTTCCGGATGCAACGACTCGCGACCCATAATCTCCGTGAGCAGTCCCTTCAAGTCGAGGGAGAAGCCATCTTCCCCGCCGCGGGTGAAAACCACCCCGACGTTGGCGACGCCGGAGCTCTTCGGGAATATCCAGTAGTATCCCGGCAGGCATTCCGCCGGCGCCCGGGACAGGAATCCCACCTTGATGGTGGCGGCGGAAAAGAGGGCGGAGAAGTCGCCGGCAACGGTGTATTGATAGGCGAGGAGGGGGGGACGGCGGCGGTATTCGCCGGCAAAACCGTAAGCCCGGGAGGTAACGGAGGGCGCCCCGCTGGCGTCGATAACCCAGTCGTAACGGGAGACAAGTTCCCCGACGCCGGCCGGGGTTATCTTCTCTCCGCATCTGACGTCCACCCCCAGGACCGCCGCCTGGGCCGCCAACTGCCGCTGCCAGGTACGGCGGTCCACCATCCAGAGGCGCCGGTAATTTCCGATCGGCAGCCGGTAGGCGCCCCGGGCGGAAATGAGGATGGTCCGGACTTCGTAAAGGCGCCCGGCGTCGGGCGGCGGGAGCATCCCCAGGGAATCGAAGATGCATTCACCGCACACGATGCGGTCCCCGACGTCCCCCTTTTCGAACAGGACGACCTTCATGCCCCGACGGGCGGCGGCGATGGCGGCATGAAGGCCTCCCGGTCCGGCGCCGATTACGGCCAGCGCCGGCGCCTTCGATGTCTTTCCCGGTCTGTTTTCCTTCTCCATGAATCGGACATGGCTCCTTATCCCCCGCCCACGGGAAGCGAAAGAGATGGGCATATGACTGCCGCTGCGGCCGGAGGAATCACTAATTCCTTCTCCGCCTATGCGGAGGGAAGAAATCCTACCCGGGGCATTTCCCCGAGTAATGATCCCAGACATCACAGCTTCGGCCGTCTTTCAGGACACAGTTTCCCTGTTCCGCGGGGGTATTGGCGGCCCCGGTGACGACGTAGCTTCCACCCGTGATGACGCAATACTGAGCCGCCGGGGTTACCAAACCCGTTACCTTTTTCCCGCCCGGGGGACATTCTTCCCGAAAAAGCGCCCATTCCTCACACCGGCGATTGTCTTCGAATACACAGATCCCGTATTCGCCGCCATCGCCTCTTGTTTGGATGATCAACCGGCCACCCTTCTCCAGACAGTTTACCGACGCGGGATTGGCCATGGCCGCCTTGACGTCATGATTTCTTTTGACTTCCGCCGCTGGGGATTGGCACCCGCCAAGGAGCGCCACCAAAATCAGCAGGGCCGTTCCCGTCCATGATACAAACGGGGGTCGATCTCTCGTTGACCATAGCTTCGGAATAGGGTTCATATTAGTTATTATTCCTTTAAAATCGTTATCTTCAGGCTTCCGCGGTTGTCGTGCCGATAAAAGGGGTAGTCATTGATGACCAGATATAGCTTGCCACTGGCGGGCATGATAATTTCGTTCCGGATGCCGATGGGAAAAACATGGCGACTCACCCGGCCCAGGAGCGTTCCAAAAGGCGTTCCGGGCAACTCCTTTTTGCGATCTCCCGCTTGGTGCACCACTTCCCCCGGATGATTGCCATGCCCCTCCGGACCGGCATCGGGCCATCTTTCCCTTTCGTCGTGAGGAGCGACCGCCCAGGCGCCTTCGCTTCGGAAGAATACGGTTTGCCCTTTAACGACACGAATCCCCGTGTCGATCCAATCCGACTTGGCGTCCACATACACCGTCGCCGCTGGCAACTCGTGATGCATCTGGCCAAAGCAGGCGCTCAACAGCATCGCGAGCGGGATCAGGAGCGATAAATATCTCGTTTTCATGCCTGGTCATCTCTTGGAACCATGAACCATTATTTCTCCCTCCCCTCGTCGTCTTTAGACAAATCCCGCTGATTATCCGCCGACCGGCGGGATGGTTTCAGTCAGGTGGATATTCCCAGCCGGGGAAGGATATGGGCCTGGAGCACATACCAGACGGCTATGACCAAAATAATCGTTAGCAGCTCTTTCATATTATAAGCCTCATTTGGTTGCAATAAAGTGTTTCTGTTTCTTAATTATGCGTGTCTTTTACTATTTGCATCAAAGTCCTTTTGTCAAAATATTTATTTCCATAATTTTAGGGAGAGATTTTTCTCTGATCAGTGTTGATGGGAAAAGAAGTCTTGCTCATGAAAGTATCACGGGTGGTCTTCGGATTGGGAAATAAGGAGGTTGGATAAAATGTCAAGTTATGATACTTCCTGACCTACCGTATTAATTAATACACCATCAATTCTAATGGAGGTTATTATGAAAAGAAATACAGCCTTTGCCTTTGCGTCGTGTTTTATCGCGGCAGCCATTCTTTTTATGACCGGTTGTGGCAAGGATGAGTCCGCTACGGTGAAAACCCCGGAAGGGAAGGTAACCGTAACAAACAAGCAGGACAGCGGCAAAGATGTGGTCAAAATTGAGACCAATCAGGGTCCTTTGACTATTAAGGCCGGTCAGCAGGCGGTAAGCGAGACCGAACTCGGCGCACCGGTTTACCCCGGCTCAGAGGTAGTTTCCTCGGGACAACTCGGCGATGCAAAAGGTCCTGCCCCAGGAATTGCGGCTACCTATATAATGTCCACCAACGACAGCTATGACAAGGTTGTTTCATTTTACAAAGCAAACCTTAAAAATATTCAGCAAACAGTGAACCATACCATTGGTGATCAAACAATGACCATATTTATGTCCGGCAAAGCAGGCAATGTGCGGAGCATCCAGATTGTCGCCAAAACAACAGGCGGCCCGACCAACATACAGATCACCAGAATAACCGAGAAATAAAGACATGGTTTCTTGCTTACGGAGTAAAATCTTCAAATATATATTTTACTTATCGGCCTTGATTTGTGTGCTTTCATGTCACTCAAGCCTTCTGGCCGATGAATTTGAATGTGGCGCCTCATGGGAGCCCGAAGTTGCTTTTTCCGCTTCGTCCTTAGTTATCAATGACGATGGCTCGGCAACCAATAACCCGCCGCACCTGCAAAACTGGCTGAGACTTAACCTGCCGAATACGGAATCAGGAGATGTGGCCATTGGCAATATCAAATATGTGCGCCCGTCCCGTAACACGTTGGTATCAATAGACGTGATATTAACTGAAAATGTGGAGTTGAACCGAAAAATAATGATCGGGCTGCAAATTACCCGTAAATCTTCTACGGGGCAATCAATAACAATTTTCAATAAGATGTTGACAGCCAATAACAGAGATGAGCTTGACCAGTTTAAACAACCCATGCGGCAGATAATAAATACCATGCAGCCGATTCTGCGCCAGGAGCTGAGGCCCACTAAGATCAAGTACAAAATATCGACCGGAAAGGTTCAGCGCCGACCGGACAATACGAATCTCGAAATTAAAGTGGAGGAAATTCATGACAAGTATGGAGCGATAGGTCTTGATGGGGAAGGGCAAAAATTATACTGTTTCTCCAGCAGGGCCTCCGGTGAAACCTTTATGTATGACAGCACCCCCATTGCCAGGAGCGATCAGGAAGTAATTGGAAAGATACAGAAAATTAATATTGATAATACAATATTCGACAAGAGCTGCTTTCAAACAACCTACCCATGCAGACGTCCCATGGCCATTATAGAGACTAAAGTAACCAAGTTTTTCGGAATTCCCGAACCCCTTCGTTTGGAACCCATTGAATCTGAGAAAGAAAAGATCACCATCGCCTGCCCCGTGAAGATTGAGCAGGAACCGGTCATCCATGTTTTGCCCGGTGAAGTCAGGAATATTTCCGTTCGGGCGCTCGATTACAAAAACAAGCCTATTGATGGTTTATGGCTGGATGAGATTAAATTGACCCCTTCTTCGCTTGGCTCGCTGAATTACTCGAAAGACATAACCCGCGAGGATGGTTATAACAGGCTATTAAAACTTACAGCTTCTAATACCGACAGCGAAATCAGCGGCGAGATAACATCCAAGCTATGCAGTGAAACTTCCCCGGATCTTTTGGGCCTTGATGAAAATAATCAACCTGTCTATTGGGATATTAACGTTAAGCAAAAAATTTTGGTAAGCGCACTGCCAGAGGTTGCAGTTGATGTTTACTCCGAACAGCGCTTAGGCAAAGTAAACGACATGAAATTCAAGGACAAATACGGAGAGAAACATGAGCACAAGACCCAAAGCACGAAGGAGATACTGAAACTGCATGTCAAAGCTGAATTAAAAAAAAGGGCGTTCAACCCAAATTATCGGGACGAGTCGGGATTTGTAGGCAAATTGTTGGAGTATAGCGGGGAAGGATACGCAAGAATTTCTGTCAGTGATCCAAAGGCGTCAACGCAAATTGAATTTGCCCGCGGTTGGTTCGATACCCAAAGATGCGGCCGGCAAACCTATGATTACAAGAGCCTCGAGACGAGCCACATCTTCACATTCCCTGCTACTCAAATTCCTGTATACGTTTACTACCGCCACTTTGTTCCATCGGCAAATTCCCCGGTAAAAAATCATCCCATGGAGGGTCTCAGTTTCCTTGAAAAAAATGCCTTGAATGCCGCCGTCAAATATCGGCTGGAGGGCTATTCCCAAGACCACGAAATGGATGAGGACATCTGTAATCTCGCCGTCAATAAAAATACTTATCCATCTTTCAGCGTACCGATGATGCTGACCAACTACTTCCCGATGCCGCTGCTGGTGTTTTTTGATGACGCCTATGGATTTGAAAAAATCACCGTTCCGCTTAAGGAAGCTCACGCAACAAGCTTTTTAAGAAAGCTCAAAAGCGATGGGGTTACTTTTGATTCCCTTAATGTCGAAAAACAGATTTCTCTGAACAGAAACGATGTCGCCGAAGATTGGGCTATCCCGGAAGATACCGCAAATGAAAAACATGATCCGGCGCTAAACGTTGTTTACGGGGTATTTACCCTGCGCTACAAGGCGGAAATATTGCGGGGGAAATTTAATTTAAACATGGAATAGCCGGAAATCTTCTTTTTACGAATGAACTCGCGGGGACGCTTTCCGGTTTATCTCCAAAACGGATAATCGCCGGTCCTTGCATAAGAAGCACTCCTGCTTGCCGCCTCGGACCTCAGCAACTCTCGGAAAGAAACCCGTGCCTCGGGGTCAAGTTCTTTGGCTATTATCTTTTTTCAGCCTCGTTCTTATTTTATTCCATGACTTTGTCGTGAGAAAACTCTCCTTCATGTTCTCTGCCATACGGGTAAATTTTGGCCAGGGAACGGCGAAACTTAATGCGGAGGAAGGGATATATGGCCTTGCCGAAACATCAAATGAGCCCAGTATGCATCTTGGGTCGGATGATTTCAGCTCTTTATAGGGATATTCGACAATGCTGGCGCATCCGGATCCAAAGGGAGAAAAAACCCCTTCCGGCTGACTTTCATCAAAATTGGCCAGAGTAAAAAGCCCGGCAAGGACATCAGGGGTTGCGAAGAATATCACCACTAATGGATTGTCTTCCTCATCCATATGGTCCCATCGCTTGAAGCTAATGTATTCCCCCGGCGCTTTAAACGGTTTCTGCATTTTCATCAGATCCTTGACCAGCGCCGGGGATTTCTTGTAGCGCTCTCCCTCCAGCTTGCCGGGTATGCCGCATGATAAGAAGTAGGGCAGATCCGGCCTGGCTATGCCTGTAAAACCAAGGTAGCGCTTACCGCCGCCGCAACCAATCGTGTCAACATTAAAGGAAGCGGTCTTGCCGCTACGGACTTTAATCAAATCGGCGAAAATGCAACGATGGTTTTTGGCCGGCTTGACCTGAGATTTTGGTTCCGGCGCGTTACCGTAGAAAAAACCGATCGGCAATTCGGCGCCGGGGAAATACCTGTTCCAATCCCGATTAAATCCCTCTTTCAATTTCACGTCCATACTCTTATCCCTCCGTTTATTTCTCCATGGATTTTTAAGTTGTCCACAATGGCAAGCGCGACCTCCATGACCCTGATTGAATGAGCCACGATATTCGGCAACATAGAGTATTGGATAATGAGTTTGCCGCTTTCATCTCTGGATGGAATTCTATTATTTCCTTTGTCTTCTGGGGTCATCGCCGCCATAGCTCATGGCAATCGCCATCTTCTTTCCGGCCAGAGCATCTTCCTTGTAAAAATAATGGGGGTTTAGAGCAATTATCTAAACCCCCATTATAACTAAGGAATAAAATTTCAATTTGGTGCCGAAGCCGGGATTTGAACCCGGACAGGCGTACACCCACTAGACCCTGAACGCACGATCAGGGACAACGAGGGATAAGACGGGATAACGAAAGAAAGTGAATATTCGAGTAGTTATCCCGTTTTTCTCATTCAGAGGGAACCAGGGAAATGCAAGGAAAACAGGGGATATTTTTTGTAAAGTAATGACCAAGTAATGACCAAGGTAATTGGGTAATGAAAGCTGGGCATCACTCCTGAGGACTTTTTATGCCTCATTGGAAAGGAATCGATTTTCAACTACCCTTCTGGTGGCTTCTTACATTCACAGCTTTCCATTCCAGAAGCGGATGGCGCCGGATGCGGTTCTGCAGGGCCTCGTCACCGGTCAGCAGCTCGGGGGCTATCTCGCCCATGTCCAAAATCCGATCGAGAAATTCCTGCTCCGGTGCGGTGAACGGCAGCAAGCTGGCAAGAAGATTACGGCAGTCCTCGACAAGCCCCTTCCCAAACTGATCCTTCCGGATATATTCGCTCCCTGCGGACCTTAGCGTGGGGATGAGTTTTTGTTCCAGATCGGCGGTATCGACATCCACATCCTTCAGTGCAATGGTTCGCCAGTCGGTGCGACTCATGGCGCCGTAGACGACAAAGGCCAAACGCAACCTTTCCCGATCGAGGCCACCCAGACGGAAGAGGTTGCTGCAATCGAACAGATCCCGCGCCTGCCGCCGCGAGAGCAGCGCCGAGAGCTTGCCAGCCGCGAGTTCGTGGACGTCCACCACCGAGATGCCTGTGGCCTGCCAGATGCCGACCTGCCGTGAATCAATCCGCTGCACCGGCCACAGTGGGACCCGGAACATGAAATTGACATCCACCTCCAGGTTGCCTCCCTGGCCGCCGGCGCTGGGATAACGGAGCTGCCATTTGCCGCCCGCATGCTCTGTCGGCACGCGCCGGACCATGAATCCCTCCCGGGCAAAGACCGCCTGCAGGGCTTCCTCGACCTTGGGCCGTTCCAACAGCATCGTCTCCCGGTCCACCGCTCCCATGTAATTGAGATCGATGTCCACCGAGAGGCGGGGAACGGCGAAGATGAAGAGGTTCAGGGCCGTGCCGCCCTTGAGGACCAACTTGTCCTTGAGGAAGGGATGGCTACGGATGGCATCGAGCAGTTGGAGCAACAGCGCGACCTTTTCCAGCATGTCCGGGCGAAAACCGGCGGCCTCCGACTGGACGGCGAGCGTTTCAGGGGAGATCTTCATGAAGGTTCCTCCCACGATCTCTCGTAGATCTCTTGGGGAACGACGAGGTTCCAGGCGGCCACGAAGTGTCCCGCTTTCCGCCGGCTGCGTTCCAGGTAGTGAGGGTGTTGTGGCCGGAGGTCACGGAGGGCACTCAGGTGCGCCTCGTCGACCATCAGGCCTTCCCGGTGCTGCTCCAGGAAGAAGCCGACCTTGGCCGCGGTCGTGGCGTTGCCGAGATGTTGCACGTAGGCAGTCACCTTGTCGAGATCGAAAAACTCCACGGACTCAAGGGAGCGCCATATCTCCTCCCAACTCCCAGTCAGGCCGGGCCGGTGGAGTACGTCCACGAAGGTCCTTTCCAGGCCCGTCACTCGGACCTCCAGACCCGCGCGATCAGCCTTGACTACGTCGAAGGAGACAGCGACCTCGGGAGGCAGAGCCCCGGGAAAGCGAACTCCCTTGAACTGGTAGGACCGGAAGCTGATGGGCCGCGCAGGTGCGGCGGAAAGATAGACGAAGTGCTCGTAGACCGAATAGGCCTTGCCGTGGAACTCCATGGCCGTGTGGTAGGCCAGCACGGCATCCTTTGTCATCCGAGAGGCCAGCAGGAAGGGATCGACGGGATAGGATGCGGCAGACGCCCCGGTAGGGACGACGGCATAGAGACCGCGGCGCACCCGGACCAACCGGCTCATCTTCACGTGATAGAGGAGTAAAGCCTCCTGCGTCCGGGGATTGCGCGGGCCTTCGGAGGCAAGGAAGGCAGCAAGCTCATCGCCCGTAAAGACAGGATGTCTGTTGAAAAAAAGTCCGAGTTTCATCAGATTGCTCTTGATGTTTATTAACGTAACACGTAATATATTTAGGTGTTTTGATATTGCATGTCAAGTATTATATCGGATCGTGAATGGGATTTATTGACAATATCGATCAATACCCATAATTTCATTATGGGTTTCGTTTATAAATGTCAAGCGCAGAAGTCCTTGGCTGAAATGCTCGATGGCGAATACAAGTTTTTTTACTGAAATCGCCACAGCATTTTATTGACTATGGGCCGAGACGTGGTATTTCCCCGCAGGAGAGAGGCGATGTTTTATTAAGCGTGAATTGAAACGCCATCCCCTGAAGATTAAGTTTCCTGTGATGCAACCTGGGAAGGAATTTGTCATATGTCCGATCGGGCCGCCCATCTCAACTCTCTGCCGGATGACCTCCATTCGGCTGCCAATGCTCTCGCCGTAGACGCGCTCATCAGGCGGCTCCGTGCCTATTACCCGGACATGAGCGGATTCACCGCCGTTTCGATGACGGGCCGCGGCCGCGATTTTTTGCATCACCTCGTGCATACCCGGATCGGCGGTCTCCTCCCCGCCGTCCTTTCCTTCAACGACTACAGATCCCACCGCATCGCCGAAGCGACAGGCCGCACGGCCGTGCCGGAGGATGAAGCCTTCCTCCACTTTCATGCCCTTCGCTGCCGTGAAGAGGGCCGCTCTCTTCCCCCAGCCGACACCCAGCGTCTGCTCTCGTTTTTGACCACGCTCGCCGAGTTTTCCGTGACCATCGACGAATTGCGCGCGCTGGACCGGATCGGCCCAGAACAATTCGAACGGATCGACTGGTTCTTTGCGACGATGGAGGCCTTCCGCGCCCGTCTTGCCACCGGGGGGCTTTTCTATCCGCCGTTCGAAGCGACACGGTTTGCCGATCTCACACCGGGCGACGGTGAATTCTTCATCGGCCTTCCCCTCATGACCCCCGGGAACGAGCGCTTTTTCAGCCGCATCCCGAAAGATCGGCTCTTTGTGGATGCGCCCCTTTTCGGCCCCAACATGCCAATTGAGCCGCCCGATTACGAGACGGCCCTGTCGCTCGTCAGACGGATCGGTATCGCCGAACGGCGCCATGACGGCGAGTTGCCCGGGTTCACCGAACTTGCCGAACGGGCCGCCCTACCGACGCTTCTCGCCCGGGAGATCGACACCTTCTTACGGAATTACGGTAGCGATAGGGAACAGCTCTTCATCGTGCCTCTGGACGAGAAACTGTCATTCTATCTCTGGGAATTCCTCTTCCAGCCCCTCGGCGGACAAGTCAACTTTGCGCCGTGGCTTCCCTTCACCCACTTCGCGGCTGCGCAACGGCTTCGCGAGGGAATCCGCGACGGAAAGGGACTGGCAGCCATGCGGCGGGATCTCGTCTCCGAGCTTACCACCCGGTGGAACGAACTCGACGAGGCTGATCATTCCGCGTTCGAGGGAGGGATCACGCTGTGCGACGAGTTGGATCGGCTCCGGGCACTGATGCCGTTTACAGAAAACGAGTGGCTGCCTCTAGCCGAGCACTTCATCGCCGTAAAGAAGCTGCGACTGCGCGGCAGGCGTGACGCACCCATACAGGTTGTGGGGCTGGGCGACGCAACCGGCATCCCTTATGCGCGCACCGTCATTCTGCCCATGAACAGCGACATCTTCCCGCGCAGGCCCTTCAGCGGTCCCTACCTCAACCTGATCCATCTGCCGCGCATCTACCGGACGCAGTACGAGGCGGACGATCTCGCGCTGAGGCAGTTCCTTTCCTTCGGCCGGACGGCCCACATCGCCGCCCTGTACGATCAGGCAAACGGCGATGCGCCATCAGCCCACTTCTCTTTCCTTGCCACCGAATTCGGCCAAAGAATGGTGAAGCGGCGGATGGTTCCGGCAGCGTTGCGCGGACCGGCCGGCAGCCTCGTTATCGAGAACACGGATGAACTGAAAGAGCGGCTCCGGCGGCATACATGGTCCTTCAGCTCGCTGAAGAACTTTTTCACCTGCCCCTGCCGCTTCATCCTGGAAGATATGGAGGCCGTGAAACCTCCCTCCTGCTTTGAAGACAAAGACAGCACCAATCTCCTCATCGGAGAGTTCCTCCACCGCTTCTTTGCAGAGCTGAAAGAACATCGCCCCGCCGTCCTACATTGGCAGGAACTGTTCGACACGAGATGGGAGAGCGACGAGGATCTGCGTATGAAACTCCCGGACCAGGCTGTGCGCAAAGCTATCGTCCAGAGCCATCTGGCCGATATTGCCGCCTGGGAAAAGGAAACGGGCCGGCCGATTCTCTTTTCCGATGAGGTTACGGAAGCCGAACTCGAACTGAGTGCTCCCTTTGGCGGCGGCCGCTACCGACTTAAAGGGCGCATCGACCGCCTACAGCGCGATGGAGACCAAACACTCATCACCGATCTCAAATACAAAGAGAAGAAAACCTACGCTGAAAAGGATCGCCTCGTAGATCGGCTGGAGAAGACCGACGTCTTCGACGATCGTTTCCAGCTCCTCATTTATGCCTATCTCGCCCTGCAGAACAAAAGGGCGACGCCCGGCCTGCTCGATGCAGCCCATCTCTTTTTGCGTCCGAGAATGCGCGGCGATTATGAGGGCCATCTTGCCAAGGAAGACCTGGACGCCTGTGATGCCACGATGGAGGGCATCGCCGGGCGACTTGATGCGCTGCTGGCCCTGGAACGCTTCACTCCGAACTTCCGCGCCGACGGCTGTTCCTATTGCCCCTACAAGGCTCTCTGCCTCAAACCAGACCTCTATCAGACGATAGGACGACCAGGAGGCCACCCATGGTGAAGAGCCTTTTCGTCACCGCCTCGGCCGGTTCGGGGAAGACCTTCCGCCTGACCCGTGAGGTCCGCAGCCACCTCGACCGGGAGGGAGAATTCGTTGTCGCCGCCACCTTCACCCGCGCCGCGGCGGCAGAAATGGAAAAAAGGATCCTCGATGCTATCGACGAAGGGAAGGAGAGCCCCGTCGACAAGCTGCGGTTCATCATGCGGGCCGCTAGGGTCCACTTCTCCACGATCGATGCGCTCTTTCACCAGTTTCTTTCCACTGAAGCCTATGTTCCGCAGTTGGCAGACGACCATGAGAAGGCGATCATCGCCACGCTCGCCGACACGCGTTTTTTCCAGCATCCGCGCGTTCTGGCCGACATCGAAAGCATCGTGATCGCGGCCCGAATCCTCCATCTGCAACCCGATTCCCTGATTGCGGAGCTGGATAAGGGCAGAGAGTCACTGGAGGCATGGGACTGCCCCGAGCGTCTGCTCGATGCACTCAAGGGCGAACAGTCGCGGCTTGTCGCCGAGTACGATCAGCTGCGTGCCAAGGTGCAAGTCGTCGCGGAAGCGACGCGGGGAGCCCTGCGCAGCCAGGTGGCCGCCCCCTTGCTTGAACCGCTCGCCGGGGTGGACCTCAAACGGGCGCTTTTCCTCAAAGACAACCTCGCTGATGTTCGCGTAGCTGCAGCCGATCGCGCCACGCCCGCCTACGCGGCCTTGGAGGACCTCTATCCGCGAATGCGCGTTCTGATCTCCGAACACCTCATCAACACGAAACGGTTGCGAAGCGCCCTTCTCAAGCGTTTCATCGCCCTGCGTGCCGACGTCATTGCCGAGGAGAAGGAAAAACTCGGACGGCTCTTCTTCGACGACGTCCCACGGAAGCTCATCGCCCTTGATGGACCGGACAGCCCCGACCGACCGCTTTTTGCTGCACGCCTCTATGAAATGGGCTTCCACCGAACGGCCCATCTGCTCCTCGACGAGTTTCAGGACACGTCGCAAATCCAGTTTACCCTGCTTCGGCCTTTGATCGAAGATATCCTCGGCTCCGTGGGGAGCAATGCCGAGGGAGACCGGTCGATCTTCCTCGTGGGAGACTGGAAACAGTCGATCTATCAGTGGCGGGGGGCGGCGCCCGATATGCTCCGGGCCTCGCTCACCCCAGCCCTCGCGAGCGGACAGATTGCTGCCGAGACTCTTCCTTACAACTACCGTTCGACACCGCTTCTCATCGAATTTTTCAACCATCTGGTCGCCGACCTCTTCGCCGGAACCGACAAAGTCAACATGCAGGCGCCGCCGGAAAAGCCGAAGCACCCCTACGGCGGCATCTCCGAGGTGGCGGTTATCCCGGTCGCCTGCGGAGCGGGAGACGAGCCGGTGTACGAGCGGCTCATCGAAGCAATTGTCAAAAAAAAGGCGGAGTGCGGTCGCCCCTGGGGCGATATCGCAGTGCTGTGCCGCACCAACAGGCATATGGATAGGGCCGCCGCGGCGCTGGCCAGAGCCGGAATCCCCACCTCGGGGATCCGCGGCCGCGAGATGCTGTCACTCCGGGAGGGAACGGCGCTCTATCTTTCGCTCATCGCGCTTTTCACGGCCCACGACGGCCGCTTCATTCCTCGCGCCCTCAAGTCTTTGGACTATGGCGAGGCCCAGGGCGCGACATTGATGTCCGCCGTCGCGCAGCTCGCCGAAACTGTCGGCAACGCGCCCCGGCCGCACCGGTTCGCGGCCTTCGCATCCGCCCTGCGCGACCTTGCGCCTCATTTTCCGCGCATCCTCATCGAGACGCTCTGGGATGAGGCGGAGCGATACTTCGTCCGGCCCGATGCCGTCGATGCCGCCGCCTTCCTGCGTTACCTGCTCACCATGTCGCACCTTATCACCATACCCGAGGGAGAGCATGCTGACCGGGTGAAGCTGGCCACGATCCACGGTACCAAGGGCCTTGAATTTCCCCATGTCTTTCTTTTCTGGAAAGAGGAGCACGACAGGGCGCCCGAAATTCCGCACCCCGAAGATGGCTGTCCGCTCAGCCTGAGCAAAGACGAACTGGCTTTTCTCGCTACCGACCCGATAGAAGGAGCTGCAGCCATTGCCGAGGCGGTAACTGTTGTGAAGGAAGAAAGGGCCGAAGAGACGGCCAATATCATCTACGTCGCCGCGACCCGCGCCGCCAAGAGTCTGACGATCCTCCTGCGGGCGGACCGGGAGGGCGCCTTGAAGGGCTACAGTGAGCGAATGTTTACAACGGCCCAGGAACCTATAGCGGACGCCGAGCGCACCGAATTCGGCTGGCGGCATGACTACGGCCTCGAAAAGCCGCGCCCCGCGGACCATGAGGATCTGATCGAGCCTGATCTGGGCGATCTCCCCGCCGTGCCAGCCGACAGCGACGAAATGGACGCGGCCCTGCGCTCCGCCGCCATCGAGGCGGGAATTGAGCGCGGTCTTCGCATCCACGCGATCCTTGCCCGCCTAACATGCGATCGCCAAACGATTGCCCCTGACAGCCTCGCCGCAGAAGAGCAGGCCGTGGTCGAGCGGTTCCTGCACGAAGAGAAGGTGCGAGAGATCCTCTTCCGACCCGGGAAGGTCCTCGTCGAACAGCACATCTCCGACACCCGCACCTTCGGCATCGTGGACCGGCTCATCATCGCCCCCGACCGCATCACCCTCATCGACTTCAAGACGGGTCGCGTCGGCCATTTGGCTGACAAGTATCGGCCCCAGATGCTCCGCTACCGGATGATTCTCCAGGGGCTGTTCGCAGGGCGTCCGGTCGAGTGCTATCTGCTGTTCGTGGACGAGCCGCAACGGATTGTGATAATTTAATAAGCTTTGGATAGGAAAAGCCGATGGCTTTCGAAAACGAGACTGACCATCAGGTTACCTTAGAAGGTCGTTTACTCCAACAAAAACATCATCATGCTTGCTTGTGGCAGCTTCGTCAAATTTTTGGACTTTCATTGAACCGGTCTTTCTGCTCGGGACCATCTAATAGGGTCACACGAAGAAACCTAAGATAACGCCTCTCCAGATTTCCTTCTTCGATATTTTCGTATTCCCTGCGGAATGAATCCCAGATTCCGGAGAGGGCTTCACGAAGGGCTTGCGTTGCTTTCTCGTCAACATCGAAGGACGCCCGGGAGAGGTCGCGGATAAAAGCCTCCTTGAATCCCGCCATACGGTAGGGCGGTCCCTTGTCGTTCCGGCGGACCAGACGGAAGAAGCGCCTCGCTTCTTCCCCCGCGAGGGGCTCCGCCGACATCACGCTTCCCAGGATGGCGCGCACCCACCGGTTGAAGATAAGCGGATGAAACGTCTCCGCCCAAGCTGGCAATCGCGAGCTTTCTCCGTGCCTTACGGCGAGGTCCATCAACAAGCGGTCGATCGCCTTGACTTGCTCGACCCGGCAACGGGTTTCTTCCAGTTCCGCGACCATTCTGAAATCCCGGTGCGGATTCTGCGCCTCCCTGCCTGCGAAATAAAGGGGACGGGGGGCGCAAAGCCCCTCCAAGGTCTCCTCCCAGGGTGTTCCCCAAAAGGCATTCGTCTTCCCCTGCTGGAGAAAGAGGCTCTTCTTTAGCCACCGATCCGCCTCCCAGCGAAGCTTCAGGGCCAGGCCGTACCCCACCCGGAATATCGCCAGCAAGGGGTTCTCCTTGAGCAGGGTTGCCGCCGCCTCGCCGTCCTTGTCGCAGAGCCGTTCCAGGGCGACATTCAGATAGGAAGCCGCTCGCCGACAGGATGCGGACAGCCGTTCGGAATCGATCTCCCCGGCAGGGGTGTCGGCGGCAACGATTCGGTTGCACAGGCCGGCGAATTCCAGGCGGATGCGGTCCTGGAGAAGGGGATCGCCGATACGCGAAAGTGCCTCGGCAAACAGGAGGTCAGCGGTGGTCTGGGTTCTTCGGACAGGAGGCAGAGATTTATAAGTGGTAAAGCGCTCATGGTTTAAGGTCATGCCGCAGCCTGCTTCTGCGGTAGTGTGCCGGAGTAAACCATGGCCGGGGTCTTCCTGTCAAAGTTCTGATGCCACCGTTTTTCGTTGTAGAACGTGAAATAGGAGGCAAGCCCCTCCTTCACCGCCGCCATCGAAGCATAGCCCTTCAGATAGATGTCCTCGTACTTGACGCTTTTCCAGAGCCGTTCGATAAAGACATTGTCCATCCAACGGCCCCGGCCGTCCATGCTGATGGAAATGCCTTTCGAACGGAGAATGCCGGTAAACGCGTCCGCAGTAAACTGGCTGCCCTGGTCCGTATTGAAGATCTCGGGGCAACCATACCGGCTGATCGCCTCTTCCAGGGCATCCACGCAAAAGGAGCCGTCCAGGGTATTCGATAGACGCCAAGAAAGAACCATCCGACTCGCCCAGTCCATGATCGCCACCAGATAACAGAAACCCTTCGCCATGGGGATGTAGCAGATATCAGCAGCCCACACGTGGTTGGCCCGGCTGATCTCAACACCTCGCAGAAGATAGGGATATTTCGTATGCTCAGGGTGCGCCAGCGAGAGCCTCGGCTTCACATACAACGCCTCGATGCCTATCCGGCGCATCAGGCGGCGAACCTTGTCGCGACCGATGTCGTAACCCTGTGCCCAAAGCTCGTTACGAATCTTCCGGCTACCATAAAATGGATACGACAGATGGATCTCGTCGATCCTACGCATCAGTTCCATCTCCCGCATGCTCAGGGGAATCGGTTTATAGTAGATCCCGGATCGGTTTAAATCCAAAAGATCGCACTGACGCGTCACCGGCAGTCTATCCCTCTTGTTGATCATCGCTTTGCGCTCGTGTCGCCGATGCGAACGAGCGCTCCTGATAAAAAATCGTTCTCCATCGACAACTGCCCGATCTTCGCGTGAAGATCCTTCACACTTGGAGCCTGTTCGGGCTTCCTGCCCTGGCTGAAAATCTCCGGCGCATGCTCCAAAAGCTGCTTCTTCCACTCCGTGATCTGGTTCGGATGAACCTGGTAGCGCTGCGCCAGCTCCACGATCGTCTGTTCTCCCTTGAGTGCATCCAGGGCCACTTTCGCCTTGAAAGCCGGGGCGTGATTCCTTCTGGGTCTCTTGCTCATCGCTGCTCCTCCTTGCATCTCATTATAGAGCAGCTTCACCACTTATCCAACTGTCCAGTTTTGCCCGACCAGCTCTGTCCTCTCCGACATGCATGAGCGGAGAGACAGGGATAAGCGCGCCTTCCTCGATGGAGCAGAGCCGTCCAGGAAGAAGGAGCGGCGGCTTCTCGGCGCGAAGTACCGCCGGGTCAAGGGGAGCGTATACGGCAACTGCCTCCTCGTAGGGAAGAAATCCGTGTTCGGCGAGACGGCCGTTCCTAAAACGGTAGAGTTCCTCCTCGACCTCGGTAGGAATGAGGGCAGCGAGGCCGTAAAGAAGAGCCTGGTAGGCATGATGATCCTTACTGGCCAGGGTCCGCAGAAGCCCTTCGATGGCCTCGCGATCCTCTTCCCTGATTGGCCGGATATAGAACCGACCATCCAGCGTGAAATATCCCGCTGAAAGATCGGCTTCCTCTTCGCCGTCCCTGATGATGACTTCCGCTTTCCCGTTGATGAGCAAGGAAAACAGGGCATCACCTTGGCTGAATAGCCAGACGGCGAATCGCGCCGGATCGGCGTCGCTCAGCCGCGAAAGCCACGACAGCACCCTGTCCGCATCAAGCCGGTCCTTCTCCCAGGTCTCCAGATCAAGAAGGTATTCCCACTGATCCTCCGAGGCGAGCCTCAGGAGGGGAAGGCAGTCCGCCTCGCCGATCCTCTTGACGATCCAGAAGAAGTCCTCTTCCGGAAGGCAGCGGATAAAGACCTTGGGACTCTCCTCGTCCAGGATGCGGTTGAGCAGGGCGCTGCCGGAAAGTTTCAGGAGTTCCTTAGCTGCCAGTGCAGATGGAACGGCCGTGGATTTCGGTATGGTTTGATATGAACTTCTCATTGCGCGAACAAAGGGAGGGACCGCCCCCGCCCGAGCGGATCGGAATGCGGGGAGCGGCCGCAGGGGGTTAATCGTAATCCCCCATACCCGGGGGCGGTGTCGGAAGCGGTTCTTTCTTCTTCGGAAGCTCGGCCACCATCGCTTCCGTGGTCAGCATCAATGAGGCTACGGAAGAGGCATTCTGAATCGCGAAGCGAACCACCTTCGTCGGATCGATGATACCCGCTTCAATCATGTCCACATATTCGCCCGTTTCTGCGTTGAATCCGGAATTGGTCTTCAGTTCTCGGACTTTCTCCACGACAACCGAGCCTTCGAAACCAGCATTGGCTGCGATCTGCCGCAACGGCTCTTCCAGAGCACGTCTGATGATATTGAGACCGTGACGCTCGTCTTCCGGCATATCCGCTCCGTCGAGCTTCTTGCTCGCCCGGAGCAGGGCAACGCCGCCTCCCGGAACGATCCCTTCTTCGACGGCCGCCCTCGTTGCATGAAGAGCATCCTCGACACGCGCTTTCTTTTCCTTCATTTCGGGTTCGGTTGCCGCCCCGACCTTGATCACTGCGACGCCTCCGACCAGTTTCGCCATCCTTTCCTGGAGCTTCTCCCGGTCGTAATCGGAAGTGGTCTCCTCGATCTGGGTCCGGATTTGTTTCACCCGACCCTGGATATCAGCCTTCTTTCCCGCGCCTTCGACGATGGTCGTGTTGTCCTTGTCGATGGTAACCTTCTTCGCGGTTCCGAGGTCACGAATGGAGACATTTTCGAGCTTCACGCCGATATCTTCGGAGATCGCCTTTCCGCCCGTGAGAATCGCAATATCTTCGAGCATGGCCTTGCGGCGGTCGCCGAAACCGGGGGCTTTGACGGCGGCGCACTTCAGGGTGCCGCGGACCTTATTGACGACGAGAGTCGCCAGTGCCTCCCCCTCGATGTCTTCCGCAATAACCAACAAGGGACGACCTTGTTTGGCCACCTGCTCCAAAAGGGGAAGCATGTCTTTCATGCTGCTGATTTTTTTCTCATGCAATAGAATAAGAGGATCTTCCAAGGTCACTTCCATCTTCTCCGCATCCGTGACGAAGTAGGGAGAGATGTATCCGCGGTCGAACTGCATGCCTTCGACGATCTCCAGTGTCGTCTCCATCGACTTGGCTTCCTCCACCGTGATGACTCCATCCTTGCCGACCTTGTCCATCGCCTCGGAAAGGATCTCGCCGATCGTGCTGTCGTTGTTCGCCGATACGGTACCGACCTGGGTAATTTCCTTCTTATCACGGATCGTCTTGGTCATCTTCTTGAGCTCGTCCACGACGACGGCCACGCTTTTATCGATGCCTCGCTTGAGAGACATGGGATTCATTCCCGCCGCAACAAGTTTGGATCCCTCGCGATAGATGCTCTGTGCGAGTACGGTAGCCGTCGTTGTTCCGTCCCCGGCCTTGTCCGAAGTCTTGGAGGCTACCTCCTTGACCATCTGTGCCCCCATGTTCTCGAACTTGTCCTCCAGTTCGATTTCCTTGGCCACCGTCACGCCATCTTTTGTGATATTGGGGGAACCCCAAGATTTTTCGATCAGGACGTTCCGCCCTTTCGGTCCCAGTGTGACCTTTACGGCATTGGCCAGAATATCCACCCCCCGCATGATTTTTTCGCGGGCGACTACATTGTATTTGATGTCTTTTGCCGCCATATTTGCCGAATCTCCTTTCTCTTACGACTCAATGACGCCGAGGATGTCGTCTTCTCTCATAACGAGGTGTTCCACGCCGTTCAGTTTGAATTCCGTGCCGGCATACCGGCTGAAGAGAATGCGATCGCCCGCCTTCACATCAGGAGGCGTGCGGTTCCCGTCATTATCCAGCTTTCCGGGTCCAACGGCGATGACCTTGCCCTCCTGGGGTTTTTCCTTGGCGGTGTCCGGAATGATGATTCCTCCCGCCGTCTTCTCTTCGCTCTCGGTACGGGTGACAACGATTCGATCATTCAGTGGTTTCAACTTCATTTTCAAACCTCCTAAAAAAATAGTTTCCACAGACCGTGCGAAGGGTACCCTCGCGCTATTACCCATCCATTCAAATGGATAGAATCACTATGTAATTGACTGCAATCACATCCATCGCTGCAGGGGGCCTCCCTGAGGAGACCCCCGGTTCGAAATTGGCAGTGATGACCCGGCAAGTTACTTGGTTGTGGTGGTAGCTGCCGGTTCTGCCGTAGTCGCAGGTGCTGCCGTGCTTGTTCCGCTTGCAGGAGCGGGAGCGGGAGCCTCTGTCTTTGCTGGTTCTCCCGACTTCTGCTCCTCTGCCTTGTTGCATCCAACAACTGCAAGACTGAACGTCAGCAGGGAAAACAAAGAAAGAATGATAGCCATTACTTTCTTCACAGCACGTCACCTCCTTTCGAAGCTTCTCCATGTCTAGGAAGACACGGGGTGGTTACTGAAAAGACTTAGAGTCAAAGGACTGTTTCATGGAGACTGTTTCATGTTAATCTCAGAGGCAGGATGGATCCTGTAACTATGCTGCTTTGATTTCAACTTTCTTAACTTTGCGCTTCTCTTCTTCCGACCACGGAATGGTAACCGTGATGATGCCATTCCTGTAAACGGCATCGACCTTGTCGTGGTCCAGACCTTTGGGCAGTGATATGGCCCTGGAAAACTTTCCGTAATCTGTTTCCTGAATCCAATAGTCTTGGTTCTTGCTTTCGGTTTCTTTTTTCTTTTCCCCGGAAACGGTCAAAGAACCATCGGCAACGCTCACTCCGACATCCTTCATGTCAATTCCCGGGATCTCCACCTTGATTTTGACCCCTTTTTCGTTCTCAAGGATATCGACGGGAGGTGCAAAATGACTCAATTCCTCCGGTCTACTAAGAGACGGCCGATCGAAATCCCGGAAGAAATCGTCGAACATTCGGTTCATTTCCCGATGCAGGGCCAAAAATGGGCTTCCCTCTGCTCGTCGCAGGGGCGTTTCGCTTCTCCGCCATACGGTGGGCAACAGGTTTCTAATCA
>CAZNDG010000018.1:0-59232 GCA_964571695.1 uncultured Syntrophus sp. | reverse complement strand
TATCGCTAAAATCCAGATTTTATTGATAAAATGGCGGAAGTGCATGGGAATCGAACCCACCTGGGACGGTTTTAGCGCCCCACACCGGATTTGAAGTCCGGGAGGCCCACCAGTGACCTTGGCACTTCCGTTTGGAAAATACTGCCTTTTTACAATGTGTCCGGCGCCCGATTATGCAATGAGAGCGATAGCGCCGGCAAGCTTCTCTGCCCCTTAATCGGGACGATCGGCGTTCTCCAGAGATGTGTCCAGGATCTGCACCCGAACCTCCGTTCCCCGGGCGATCGATGTCTCCATCTCCGGCAGGACGATGAGACTGTTAGCCCGGACCATGGACTTGAGGATGCCCGAGCCCTGTTCCCCCGTTGACCTTATGTAGTATCGCCCCGCCTCCCGGCGCACCCGGCCGCGAATAAAATACCGCAACCCGGCCATTTTTTCAAGGTTCTCTTCCAAGATAGCCCGGATCTGCCGGCGGAAAATATTTTTGTGTCCCATCATCTTGAGCAGGGAGGGACGAACGAACTGTTCAAAGGAGACCATGGACGAGACGGGATTGCCGGGCAAACCAAAAACGGGCACCCCCTGGATGGCGCCATAGGCCAGGGGCTTACCGGGCCGCATGGCCACCTGCCAGAATTGCATGGCGTTGCCCACTTCCTTCATGATGTCCTTGACCAGATCGTAGTCGCCTACGGAGACGCCACCGGATGAGATGATCAAATCCGCCCGGGATGCCGCCCGGAATTTGGCAATAAGGTCCTCCCGACGGTCTCTCACGATTCCCAGTTGAAGGATCGCGGCGCCGCTTTCCAGAACCTGGGCGGCGGTGGCGTAACTGTTGCTGCTGATGATTTTCCAGTCGGAAGGTGGCTCGTCAATGTCCACGAGCTCGTCGCCGGTGGCCAGAATCGCCACGGTGGGGCGCTGATGAACATAGACGAATGATCTGCCGAGTGCGGCGAGCATCCCCACTTCCGCGGGACGTATAACCGCGCCGCGGCCAACTACCGTTTCCCCTGCGGCGACATCCTCGCCGGCCATGCGGATATCCAGTCCGGAAACCGCCGCAGCCAGGATATGAACCTTCCCACCGTCCTTGCTCGTGTTCTCCATGCGGACCACGGCATCGGCCCCGCCGGGCAGGGGCGCCCCGGTCATTATCCTTGCCGCCTGTCCGGCCCCCAGCGGTTGTTTGGGGATCGTCCCGGCGGGGATATCTTCGGTGACGGTAAGGACAACGGGATTTTGGGCCGTAGCGGCTTTGGTGTCTTCGGCGCGGACGGCGTATCCGTCCATGGCGGAGTTGTTCTTGGGGGGCAAATTGCGGGGCGCCGCCACATCTTCGCCGATGACCCGCCCCAGGGCCTCCAGAATATTCACCTTTTCCAGGGGCAGCGGGTTGATGCCGTCGAGGATGATCTGCCGAGCTTCATCTACAGGAATCATGCCGGAAAGCTATCTCAAATGGAGGGCCTTGTCAACCATTACCGACAAAGCCGGGAGCGGCGCCACGCTTGGGGCCGGAGTCGGCGGAAGCCGGTGGAAGTGGGGGAATGACCGTGTCGGCTCCGGCTGGGCAAAGGCATGTTTGCCCTTGAAGTAAAGGTGGTTATATTATAGATAGTTCTCCGTGATAGAAAAAAGGGGCGTGCCGGCGGATGATGTTCGGGCGCCGGTATCAAGCTCGGGAAGACCACCAGGGAGTTGAAAGTCCATGAATCAGAAAGAGCTGCAGGAAGAGATCCGCAGACTGCTGCGGGAAAAAAATGCCATCCTCCTGGCCCACTACTACGAACGGGACGAGGTGCAGGAAATAGCCGATTATCGCGGCGATTCCCTGGGATTGAGCATCGAGGCCGCCCGGACGGACGCCGAGACAATCGTCTTTGCCGGGGTGCATTTCATGGCGGAAAGCGCCTCCATCCTCTCCCCAGACAAGACGGTTCTGCTGCCGCGACAGGAGGCCGGCTGTCCCCTGGCCGACATGGTGACGGCGCCCCAGCTTGCCGCCGCCCGGAAGAAACACCCCGAGGCGACGATCGTGACCTACATCAATTCGGCGGCGATTATCAAGGCGCACAGCGACATCTGCTGCACCTCCGCCAACGCCCTCCGGGTGGTTGGTTCCCTCCCCGGCGCAGGGCCGATTCTCATGATTCCCGACGGTAATCTGGCCCGTTACGTTGCCCGGCAGACCGGCAGGAAGATCATCCCCTGGGAGGGCTGCTGCCCCGTCCATGACCTGCTTCCCGCCGCTACGGTGCGGGCTGTCCGGAGGCTGCATCCGGACGCCGCTTTCGCCGCCCATCCCGAGTGCACGGGTGAGGTCCTGGATCTGGCCGATTTTGTCGGCTCCACCACCGGCATCATTGGCTACGCCGGGCGCCCGGAGGTGACGAAGCTCATTGTCGGTACGGAAAGGGGCGTCTTCTATGAGTTGCAAGCCCGCTATCCGACCAAGACCTTCATCCCCGCCGCGGAGGACTTCCTCTGCCCGGATATGAAACTGACCACTCTCGAAGACATCCATGCCGCCCTCGTCGAGAGGCGGTATATCGTCAAGGTTCCGGAATCGGTCCGGATTCCCGCCCGGCGGGCACTGGACCGGATGCTGGAGCTTTCTTAGCCGCCCATGGCAAGAAAGATCGTCCGGCCGGCGATGCGGAGCCCCGATCCGGCCCTGGAGGAACTGCTGGCAAGGATCGAGGGGCGGGAAAAGGTCGTTTCCGTCCAGGGATTGGAGGCGACGACCCGGGCCTTCCTCATGGCCCTGCTGCACCGGCGGATCGCCCGGCCCCTGCTGATCGTCGCCCCGACGGAAAAGGAAGCCCGGCAGCTTGGCCGCGACCTGTCCTTTTTTTCCGGAGCCGGGCAGGTATTCCTCTTTCCCCCCTGGGACGCGGTATCCACAGATCTGTTCGCCTGGCAGCGGGAGCTGGAACTGGCAAGATGCGAGGGCCTTTGCCGACTCTTGACCGGCGAGAGCCCGCTGATGGTCGTCCCCGTGCAGGCCCTCCTGCAGAAACTCCCGTCCCGACAAATAATCTCCTCCTATCTGCGCCGGATTGCCTTGGGAGATTTTCTCAACCGCGATGAATGGGTCCTCTATCTCCTCCAGGGCGGCTATCACCGGGTTACCCTGGTGGAAGGGAAGGGGGAGTTCGCCGTCCGCGGCCATGTCGTTGATCTGTTTCCCCCTTCGGCGCCCCATCCCTACCGTCTGGAGTTTGTCGGCGACGAGATCGAGGCCATACGCGAGTTCGATCCCGCCTCCCAGCGCTCCCGGCGGGAGATCGACGAGTTCCTCCTGACGCCGGCCCGGGAAATTATCATAACCGAGAGCCGGCAGGCCCTGGGTATCCGTAACGCCCGGATCCGGGCCGGCGACCTGGGATTGCCCAGGACGGTGCGGTCCCGGCTTTTGGAGCGTATGGCTGACGGCCTGGCCATGTCCGTCAACCCCATGCTCTTTCCCCTCTTTTACGATGGCGAAACGCCGCCGGGGGTGCTGCTGGATTATCTCTCCCCGGACAGTCTGCTTATCTGGGACGATCCCCTCGCCATCGATCGGTCCGGGGAGGAACTTGCCAACGAGACCGACCGGCTGCTCTTGAAGACCCGCCGGGAAGAGCGGTTTTATCTGGATAGGGAGGCCCACTACTGGACGGGCGCCCAGCTCTACCGGGCCGGTGAGCCTTTCCAGCACCTCCATATCCACAGCCTGGTCATGGGGCCGCAGCCGGTGGGAGTGGTCTTCCGCACGGCGGGAATGACGGGCATCAAGTCGGGCATCCAGATCCGGGACGGTGAGAGGGGGGGGCATTCACCCTTGGTGGAAAGACTGAAAGCGTGGATGGAAGAAGGTTATCAGATCTTCTTCGTATGCCGCGGCCGGGAGGGACGGCAGCGACTTGCCCAGCTTTTTGTCCAGCACGGCCTTACCTTCACCGGCCTGCCGGCGGAAGGTCCCATGGGTCCGGAACCCGCTCCCGGCCTCTCCGGCGCCGCCGGGGCGGAGCGGGACGTTTGCTCCGGCGATGCGGCCTTCCTCGATTTCTTCCCCATCCCCTCCGGTGCGTCCGGCAGCCTCCGGATCATGGAAGGAAATCTTGCCGCGGGTTTTGTTTACGATGCCCTGGGCCTGGTCGTTCTCTCCGATGAGGAACTCCACGGGAAAAAGATTTCGGGGCGACGCTTCCGGCCCACCCGGGAGGGCTATTTCCTCAAGTCCTTCGGTGAACTCCGGGAAGGGGATCACGTGGTCCACAAGGAACACGGCATCGGCCGCTACGGAGGTCTCCAGAAGCTCACCGTGGAAGGCGTGGAAAACGACTTTCTTCTCATCGAGTATCTCGATCAGGACAAGCTCTATATCCCGGTGGACCGCCTGGACAGCATCCAGAGATATCTGGGCCCCGATGGTGCGACGCCGCGCCTCGACCGTCTGGGTGGTACCTCCTGGGAATCCGTCAAGGAGCGGGTGAAAAAATCCATCCGGGAGACGGCGGAGGAGCTAATGGCGATCTATGCCGCCCGGGAGGTAATGGACCGCCGGTCCTTCTCCCCTCCCGATGGGCTGTACAACGATTTCTGCGCCGCCTTCGAATACGAGGAGACCCCGGACCAGGACCGGGCCATCGAAGACATCCATCTCGATATGAGCCGGACCAAACCCATGGATCGCCTTATCTGCGGCGACGCCGGATTCGGCAAGACGGAAGTCGCCCTGCGGGCGGCCTTCCGGGCCGTCATGGAGTCCAGGCAGGTCGCCATCCTCGTGCCGACGACGATCCTGGCGGAACAGCACTATCAGACCTTTTCCCGGCGCTTCCGTCCTTACCCCGTCCGGGTGGAGGTCCTGAACCGTTTCCGGACCAAGTCCGAACAGGCCGGGATTGTGGCGGAAATCAACAGGGGTGCGGTGGACATCGTTGTCGGGACCCATCGCCTCCTGCAGAAGGACGTGCGCTTCCGGGAACTGGGACTGGTGATCATCGACGAGGAACAGCGCTTCGGGGTACAGCATAAGGAAAAGCTCAAGAAGCTCCGCACTCTTGTGGATGTCCTGACCCTCACGGCCACGCCCATTCCCCGGACCCTCCATCTCTCCCTCGTAGGCATCCGCGACCTGTCCATCATCCACACCCCGCCGGAGGACCGCCAGCCCATCAAGACCCATGTTATCGAATTCAATGAGGATATTATCCGGGAAGCCATTCTGTGGGAACTGGACCGACAGGGGCAGGTTTTTTTTGTTCACGATCGGGTCCGATCGATCTATTCCATGGTCCGGTTCATCGAAAAGCTTGTCCCCCGGGCCCGGGTGGCGGTCCTCCACGGGCAGATGAAGGCGGGGGAAATCGAGGCGACGATGGTCCGTTTCATCCAGCAGCAATGCAACGTCCTGGTTTGTACCACCATCATCGGTTCCGGCGTGGACATCCCCACTGCCAATACGATAATCATCAATCGCGCCGACCGTTTCGGCCTGGCCCAGCTCTATCAGATCCGGGGCCGGGTGGGCCGTGCCCGTGAGGAAGCCAGGGCCTATCTTTTGGTTCCCAGGGGGGCCATGCTCTCCCGGGACGCCCGGAAGCGCCTGCAGGTGATCATGGAATTTTCGGAGCCCGGGGCCGGCTTCCGGATTGCCGCCAACGACCTGGAAATCCGTGGGGGAGGAAGTCTCCTGGGGGTTTCTCAATCCGGCCATGTCACCGCGGTGGGGTACGAGCTGTACACGGAGCTTATGGAGAAGACTGTGCGGGAACTCAAAGGCGAACCAGTTTCGGAAGAGGAGGTCCGGCCGGAAATCAATCTGGGCCTCCCGTCGCTTATCCCCGCGGATTACATGCCCGACGAACAGCGGCGGCTCGTGACCTATAAGCGGGTCTCAATGGCGGCAGGCGAGGAGGAACTGGCGGAGATCCGGGAAGAACTTGCGGACTGTTATGGGTTTATTCCCGAAGAAATCGACAACCTCTTTGAGGTGATCCGGATCAGGAACCTCCTTAAGCTTCTCAAGGGGAAAAAGATGGGCTACGACGGTCGTCAATTGGTGGTGGCGTTTCAGCCGGACAGCCCCGTCGATCCCGGCCGGATCCTTGCGCTTTCCCGGGGAGTAGCCCCGGGGGTGAAACTGACGCCGGATTTCAAGCTCATCGTGCCCCTTCCCGGATTGGCGGGATCGATGCTCACGGCGGCCGTCAAGGAGCTGTTGCGGGCCTTGCGGGGCGAAATTCCTTAGCTATGGCAAAATTATTCTGATCGTGGTAGAGACAGAATGGATTAGGAGAAAGCAGGTGAAAACATGAAAAAGATATATCTGATCATGATAGCGGCGATACTGGCAATAGCCGTGTCCGTTCCCGCGGCCGGCGAGGTGGTGGATCGCATCGTGGCCATCGTGAACGACGATGTAATCACCCTTTCGGAACTCAATGAAACCTTCGATCCCTATCAGAAGAAAATCGAGGCCAGTCTGACCGGCCAGGAGAAGGAAAGGATGCTCACGGAAGGAAAGACGACCATCCTGAAACGGCTGATCGACAGCAAGCTCATCGAGCAGGAGGCGAAAAAATCCGGCCTTACCGTCAAGGACGACGAGGTCATGGGGTTCGTCAAGGAAGTTCTCAAAGGCAGAAACATGCAGATGTCGGAGCTGATTCAGGCCCTGAACAAGGACGGTCTCACCTTCGAGGGCTACAAACAGGAACTCCGGGAACAGATGATGCGGCAACGACTGATTCGCAAGGAAATCCGTTCCAAGATCGTGATTACCGATGATGAAATTGGGGACTATTACCGGCAGCATCGCGATGAATACGAGGGCAAGGAGGCGGTGCGGCTGAAGCAGATCCTGATCCCCGTGCCGGCCATGGCGGATGACCTGCTCCGCAAGCGGGCCCGGGAGGTTGCGGAGGGCGCTCTCAAGAGGATCAAAGGCGGAGAGAGTTTCGATACGGTGGCGGTGCAGTTTGCCCAGGGATCGGCGGGAGCGGCCGGCGGCGACATCGGCTTCGTGGAAAAGGGCAGCATGCTGCCGGAGGTGGAAAAGGAGGCCTTGAGTCTGGAGATCGGCGCCGTGAGTTCCGTTATCGAAACTCCCCAGGGATTCTACATCATTCAGGTCGTCGACAAGCGGGGGGCGGGATTGAAGCCCATCACCGAGGTCCGCCACGAGATCCGGATGAAACTGGAAGACGAGAAGGCCGCCAAAAGATTCGAGACGTGGATCGCCGAACTCCGCGCCAAATCCCTGGTCGAGGTCAAGCTCTGAGCTTTATGGAGTTTATCAGGATCAAGGGGGCTTCCCAGCACAATCTCAAGCACGTCAACATCGACATCCCCAGGGATAAGATGGTGGTCATAACCGGGGTCAGCGGCTCCGGAAAGTCCTCCCTTGCCTTCGACACCATTTACGCCGAAGGCCAGCGGCGTTATGTGGAGTCCCTCTCCGCCTACGCCCGGCAGTTCATCGGCCAGATGGACAAGCCGGACGTGGAGTCCATCGAGGGACTGTCGCCGGCCATCGCCATCGAGCAGCGCACCGCCGGTCAAAATCCCCGTTCCACCGTCGGCACGGTCACGGAGATATATGACTATCTCCGCCTCCTCTTCGCCCGGATCGGCGTCCCTCATTGCTACCAGTGCGGCCGGGAGATCCGTTCCCAGACCATCGACATGATGGTGGAGGCCATCCTTGCCTTTCCCGACCGGACCAAATTCAACATCCTGGCCCCTGTCATCAGGGGCAAGAAGGGGGAGTTTCACAAGGAACTGAAGAAACTGCTCAAGGACGGCTTTGTCCGCATCCGGGTGGACGGCGAACTCAGGGAACTGGGGGAGGAAATCGTTCTGGATAAACAGAAGCGTCATGATATCGAGGTTATCGTCGATCGGCTCGTCCGTAAGGACGGCATAAGGAAGCGCCTCCGGGATTCCCTGGAAACGGCCGCCCGCCTTGCCGAAGGTCTGGTTTCCGTCCAGATCGCCGGCGGGGAGGAACTACTCTTCAGCGAAAAATACGCCTGCCCCGAATGCGGTATCAGCGTACCCGAACTGGCCCCGCGGATGTTTTCCTTCAACAGCCCTTACGGGGCCTGCAATGAATGCGATGGTCTTGGCAGCAAGATGTTCTTCGACGAGCGTCTCGTTGTCCCCGACGGCGGCCTTTCCCTCCGGGAGGGGGCCATCGTTCCCTGGGCGGGCCGCGACTCCCTGAGTTATCACCAGATGCTCGATTCCTTGGCCGGGCATTACGGTTTCGATATCAACATACCCTTCGCGGAGCTGCCGCCGGCCGTGCAGAAGGCACTGCTGTACGGATCGGGCAAAGAGAAGATCCGTTTCTATACCGATCGGCGCGGCCGCCGATATTTTTACACCAAGGCCTTCGAGGGCGTCCTTAACGAGTTGAACCGGCGCTATCTGGAGACCCAGTCCAATGCGGTCCGCATGGAGCTTTCCCGATACATCAATCTCCGGGAATGCCCCGCCTGTCAAGGCGCGCGGCTAAAAAGGGAAAGCCTGGCCGTCACGGTGGGAGGCCGGAACATCGACGATCTCTGCCGGTTGTCCATTCGGGAGGTATGCGAATTCTTTTCCGGCCTGTCCCTTTCGGCAAAAGAGGTGCAAATCGCCGAGCGGATCCTCAAGGAGATCAGGGATCGCCTCAATTTCCTCCTCGATGTGGGGATGGATTACCTGAGCCTGGACAGGCCCTCAGGAACCCTTTCGGGCGGAGAGGGCCAGCGGATTCGCCTCGCCACCCAGATCGGCTCCGGGCTCGTGGGAGTCCTGTACGTTCTCGACGAACCCACGGTGGGGTTGCACCAGCGTGACAACATGCGCCTCATCGCCACTCTGAAAAAGCTCCGCGACCTGGGCAACACCGTCCTGGTGGTCGAACACGACGCCGACATGATGCTGGCTGCCAATCAGATCATCGACATGGGTCCGGGGGCGGGTCTTGATGGTGGGGAGGTGGTGTTTCAGGGGAGCCCCGAGGAGATCCGCCGGGACGGGAAGTCCCTGACGGGCCAGTATCTCGCGGGGGAAAAGGCCATTCCCCTGCCGGCGGCCAGAAGGGTGGCATCGGACCGTCAAATCATCATCGAAGGCGCCCATGAGCACAACCTGAAGAATGTGGATCTCCGGGTACCCGTGGGGCTCTTCACGGTTGTGACGGGGGTGTCCGGATCCGGGAAGAGCACCCTGATCATCGAGACCCTCTACAAGGCCATGGCCCGGCGGATCAACCGGCAACGGGGAGGGATGGGCAAGATCGGCAGAATCGCCGATCTCGGGGAGATCGAACGGGTGATCCTCATGAACCAGCAGCCCATCGGCAGGACCCCCCGTTCCAACCCCGTGACCTATACCGGGGTCTTCACCCACATCCGCGACCTCTTTACGGGGCTGCCGGAAGCACGAATCCGGGGCTACAAACCAGGCCGTTTCAGCTTCAACGTCAAGGGCGGGCGTTGCGAATCCTGTGAGGGCAACGGCCTCATCAAGATCGAGATGCACTTCCTGCCCGACGTCTATGTCACCTGCGATGCCTGCCGGGGCAGACGCTTCAATCAGGACACCCTGGATATCTATTACCGGGAAAAGAATATTGCCGATGTCCTGCACATGACGGTTCAGCAGGCCCTGGGATTTTTCGAGAACATCCCGGCAATCCGGCAGAAACTCCAGCTTTTGGCCGATGTGGGACTCGGCTATATCCGTCTCGGCCAGTCCGCCACCACCCTGTCCGGAGGCGAGGCCCAGCGAATCAAACTCTCCCGGGAACTGGGAAAGCGGGCGAACAGCAATACCCTCTACATTCTCGATGAACCGACCATCGGCCTGCACTTCGACGATGTCGAAAAACTCCTGACCGTCCTTATGCGCCTGGTGGATATGGGCAACACCGTCGTGGTCATCGAACACAACCTCGACATCATCAAGTGCGCCGACCACATCGTCGATCTGGGTCCCGAAGGCGGTCCTGGTGGTGGGAGGATCGTGGCCGTGGGAACCCCGGAGGAGGTGGCGGCCAACGCGACATCCATGACGGGGCAATTCCTGAAGAAAACGCTTGCGCAGGCCTCCGGAGATTGAGATTCCGGAAAAACAGTTCCGCTTTGGCAATAGGCACTCGAAGAGCTTAGAGAATCTTAAAAAGGCGGTCATGATGAAATGGACGGGGAAAAGGGTGGGATTGGCTCTGGGCGGGGGTGGCGTCCGGGGGTTCTCCCACATCGGCGTCCTCAAAGTCCTGGAACAGGAGGATGTCGGTATCGACCTCATTGCCGGCACCAGCGCCGGGGCCCTCATCGGCGGCGCTTATGCCAGCGGCCTGTCCCCCCGGGAGATCCACCGGCGGGTGGAGAGCTATTTACAGAGTCCCGCCTTCAAGAACTCCGCCCTTCAGGCCCTGGGAAGCACCGTCAACCCCCGGAAGAAAAATGCCCTTGAAAAGGCCTCCCACCTCCTGAGAACCCGCTATCTCATGGTGCGGGCCATTTTTCATCCGGCGATTCTTCCCTCGGTGGAGTTCCAGTCGCTGGTCGATTATTTCATCGCTGACATCAATATCGAAGACACCCGCATCCCCTTTCTGGCGGTGACCACGGATCTCATCAGCGGGGAGAGGGTGGTGTTCAAGGAGGGTTCCCTGCGCAAGGCTGTGCTGGCAAGCTGTGCCGTTCCCGGAGCGGTGGAGCCCATCCGCCAGGGGGAATGGCTGCTGGCCGACGGCGGCATCACCAGCCTGGTTCCCGTCCATGCGGTGAAACAGGCGGATGTCGATGTGGTTATTGCCGTGGTGGTGGATCGGGATGCCCGGGGCGCCCCTGTTTTTGAGACCGCTCAGGACATCTTCCAGCGGGCGGGGGAGATCGCCGCGGACAAGTTGGAGGGCATCGAGCTTCAGGACGCCGATGTCATCATCAGACCGGAAGTAGGGGATCTGCACTGGATGGATTTCAGCCGGACCCGGGATCTGATTCATGCCGGGGAGGTGGCGGCCCGGGCCAGTCTGGTCCGCATCCATCAGGCCCTGCCCCTGCCGCGCCGTCTAGCCCGCCTGACCAGGTCGCTCTTCCCCTTCGGTCATAAAAACGTTCGGAAGATGACCGTTAAGGCAGGGGCGAGAAAATAGACGGATGTCTTCCGCCGAAAAACCTCCGGGTGGTTCGATAAAATCCGGCTTGAACACCGATGGAAGGATATGGTATTGAACTCCGCAGCGGACGGGAAATGTCTGAGTGAATCCGTGGCGACAATTGTATTTATTGACAGAGGCCGTTGTTGAAATTCATCAATGAAAGGGGAAGGGGAATATGAAAAGGATACTCATCATTGTGCTGGGAATCATGATGCTTGCGACTGGTGTGGCGATGGCTGACTCGAAACCGATTCAACTCAGCCTTACCCCGGGTATTGCCATTTTTGACAGAAATACAACGATTGAAGGTTTCAGCCTCGGTATCTGGAGTGAAAACCCGCAGAAAGGGTTCGCCCTGGGATTTGCCAATGGATCTACGGGTAACAGCGCCGGTTTCAGTTGGGGTTTTCTCCTCAACTACGCGGATAGTTATAAGGGTGTGCAGTGGGCGCTGGTCAATTACACGCAGAAAAACTTCGTTGGATGGCAATCCGGTCTCGTAAACTACACGGATGATGCCTTTAAGGGCCTGCAGACCGGCTTTGTGAACTATGCCGGGCAGCTTACGGGACTTCAGCTCGGATTTTTCAATTATGCCGCCAAGGCCTCTTCGGGGGTGCAGCTAGGCGTCATAAACATCATATCCCAGAATAAATGGTTCACTAATTTTCCCAACGAATTGGCGCCGGGGATGATTATCTTCAACTGGCGTTTTTAAACCATAGCGATCAAGATAACTTCACTGGAGGCTATTGGGGGGGGTGCGATCAGACGCAGCTCCAATCGAGAGTCCCTATGAGAGAAATCAAGGGGTTGCGGTAACGATCCGCAACCCCTTTGCCGTTCCCGGAGAAGGCGGCTGGCCAATCTCCATGCTGCCTGATGATTTCGTCTATTTCTGTCATTTTACGGATGGTCTCGTTCAGGGCCGCAACGATTCACTTGTAGTGTTGGGGTCTTCGTAGGACAGTGTCCGGCTCTTGCGGTTCTTCAGCCATTTCTCGCACACCGGGTAGCCGCCGATATGGCAATTCCAGACCGCTGCCGGTACGTCGCCGAAGTGCTGCGCCGGGTTGATCCAGACGGTCAGTTCACTAAATGAAAAGTGTCGCATGCTAAGATTTGTGTCGATTAACGATCTTCCCTCGTATGCCAGATTCGCAGCACATAAATCTTGGATCCCTGGATTTCGTAACGCATCTCGTAATGTCCCACCAGGATGCGGCGAACTTCACGCGGCTCGAATCCCTCTATTTTTTCTCCGATGTATGGAAACTCCCGGAAGCGCATTGGTGCAGCCGTCAGCAATTGCACGACGCGGGCCGCGGCCTGTTTGTTGACCGGCGCTAAAAAGACGTAAAGCCGCGCCAGATCTGAAAGCGCCTTGCTTGTCCACTTTAATTCCATCATCGTGGCACTGGCAGCGGGTTATCGGTGCCAAGACTTTCCGCCCACGCTTGTACCGCTTGGTGGTCAATGACGCAGCCGGCATCGACATCGGCCAATGCCTCTACTGTCAGGCGTTGACGTTCTTCTTCCTGGCTTATCCATGCGGATAACGCCTGTTTAATAATCCACCCACGGGAGCGCTCAAGTCGAACGGCCAGTTGATCTACCTTCTCGGCCAATGGCAAGGGAATGTGCGCAGTAATCACTTTTGTGGTCATGGCAACTCCTTTTCAATAGGTAATCGTGACCAATCGTAATGATACTTAATGATTAAGTCAAGAGATACTGATGAATCGACCCATCTTTTCCGAAGTCGGAAAATTCACCGTCAAAAGTCGCATGTTTTGACAGGGATTCAATAATCCCTCAACATCCGGGGGTTAACGACTTGTATTTGTTGTCTTGCTATGTCTATCACAAATTTTCTGGATAAGCATTCACATCCCTCCGATCTTTTGTGTATTGAGGCCATCATCCAAAGATACAGCCCAACCTAAAAATTCCCTGCCCCCGAAAATTTGCTCCGTTTTGTAGGCGGCGTGACTCTGTAACCAAATGATTGTGGATATTCAGTACCGGGGGGGTATGTGGATGCTAATTGGTGCAGCATCACCGGGCCTGGCGCTGGATAATGCGTTGCCTGGGGATTTCTCGTAGATAGATGAATTGGCGGTCGTTGGAGAAAATAAACAGCGGCAAAATGCGTTATTTGGCGTGGTGAGATTCTCTCTTGCAGAGAAACATGGGTTCATTGCGCGCAGTGGGTAACTCTCCGTTCCCCACATCAATTCTTTTGCCAGTGGCAACAACGTATTGTTTACAAAGGGCAATCAGTGTATCTTTCTTATTTGAAGTTGCCTGATCTTGGGGCTATGATTAAGGGGCAAGCAGCCAACATCTTTGCACAATATTGATATGAATTCGCTCTGAATGATAATATGTTAAATGAGTTGATGTTTTTTTGATTAAAAAAGTTACTGAATTTAGAAAAGTGGGGAGAGTGCGGGGAGAGAATTTGTATCCAATTAAAAAGGGGCTGGTTTTCTTCGCCAACCCCTTGATTTTCTTGGTGGAGCTGAGGGGAGTCGAACCCCTGACCTCTTGAATGCCATTCAAGCGCTCTCCCAACTGAGCTACAACCCCACATGGGCAATTCGAGCTCGCCCCATAACACAGCAGGAAAAATATTGTCAATAGATTTTATTTGCCGCCAAGGGCTGCGCGGCTTCAAATTCCCTACGGAGCAAGGTTTTGGGGACACCGGAGTCAATGAAATCCCAGGGGAAGATTTCTTTTGCCTCCCGGAGGCGGTAAACGAAAAAATCAGGATCGAGAGCGGATTCCTTGCGGGCGCGCATCCAGTTGCCTTCCTGATTATGAAGGGCGAGGAGAAGACGTCCCACCCTCCGGTCGCCGCGGGCGAAGAGGGCCTGGAGATAATTGCTTTTCGGCGGTTCCGCGGCGATCTTGATGTTGCCCTGGCCCCGGAAGGCTCCGGCGATGGACTGGATCTTCTTCCGGGTTGTTTGGATGTCCTCCAGGGGGTGCCACTGAAAGGGCGTCCCCGCCTTGGGGATGAACTGGTTGATGCTGACGGTGAGCCTTTTAAAGCGTTTTTCCACCGGACCGGCCGCTGTTGTGGTAAGCCGGGAGAGACGCCGAAGCAGCTCAATGACGGCCTCGATATCAGCCGCCGTTTCCGTGGGGAGGCCGACAAGGAAATAGAGCCGGAGCTGCTCGAACCCCCCTTTCAGGAGATTCATCGCCGCCTCGGTGATGTCGGCCTCGGAAATCCCTTTTCGGATCAGGTCCCGGAGACGTTGTGATCCCGCTTCCGGGGCCAGGGCCGGGGTTTTGATTCCCCCCTGCTTCAGCAAGGCGACGAGGTCCGGGGAGAGCGTATCCAAGCGAAGGGAGGCGGCGCCGATTTGCCCCCCGCCGGCCAGGATATCCCGGCATATTTCCATCAATTGCGGATGGTCGGAAACGGCCGTGCCGATGAGGCCGATCTTTTTCCCTTTGGTCAGCCCCCGAACAATGGCGCCCTGGAGGTTTTCCCGCCTCCGGAACCGCACCGGCCGGCAGAGATATCCGGCGGCGCAGAAACGGCAGCCCCGGCTGCAGCCGCGGCTGATCTCCATGAGGTACATGGTCCCGAATTCCGCGTCCGGCGCCATAATTACCGATTCCGTGGCCAGATCCTGGATGTCCGGCGCCCATTTTTTTCCGATCTTTCGGGGGAGGGAAGGAGCGACGGGGATCATGGCGGCGATGGGGCCATCGTCGTGATAGTTGACTGCATACAGTCTCGGAACATATGCTCCGGGGACGTCCCGCTGCAAACCGAGGAGAAGTTCCTCCTTTTTATCTCCCTTTTCCCGGTGGCGGTGTAGCGCGGTGAGAAAGTCGGGGAGGATCGCTTCCGCCTCGCCGATAAGGAAGATGTCGAAGAAGTCCGCCAGGGGTTCGGGATTCATGGTGACGCAGATGCCGCCGGCGATTACGAGGGCGTCCCCGGCGGTCCGTTCCTCGGCAAGGAGGGGAATGCCGCCCAGGGAAAGGATCTCGAGGATGTGGGGATAGTCGTTTTCAAAGGATAGGGAAAAGGCGACGATGTCGAAATCCCGGATGGGGCGCTGGGATTCCAGGCTGAAAAGGGGGAGGGGCCCCGGGGAGAAAGATGCTTCGTCCCCGGGGTCGGGAAGAAAAACCCGTTCGCAGAGAACGTCGGGCTGCTGGTTCAACAGCTTATATACCGTCTGGAAGCCCAGGTTACCCATACCCGTACGGTAGCGGTTCGGATAGGCCAGGCAGATGGTGAGGGCGCTTGCCCAGGACTTCTTTTCGTAACCGTCTTCACGGCTTAACAGTTCCCGGAACCTGTTGCGGATCGCCCAGGACATGGAACTCCGTCAGTCCGCCTGCCTTCTCAGGAAAGTGGGGATCTCCAAATCAGGTTCCTCGTTGTCCTCGATGAGTCCCATCTTTACCGTCATCGCGCCGTCGATTACCTTGTCTTTCCGGAGGTAAGCGGGTTTGGAAAGGTCGTCCCGCTTCATGCCGCCCATGGAAGACATCTTGACGACGGTGTTCTTACGGCCGCTTATGTCTTCGAAGCCAGTGGCGATGACGGTGATGCGGATCTCGTCGCCCATGTTCTCGTCGATCACCGTTCCGAAGATGATGTTGGCGTCTTCGTGGGCCTCGGCCTGGATGAGGGAAGAGGCCTCGTTGACCTCGAAGAGGCTCATGTCGGGACCGCCGGTGATATTGAGGAGCACTCCGTGGGCTCCATGAATGCTGTTGTCCTCCAGGAGGGGAGAGGAGATCGCCCGCTGGGCCGCCTCTACGGCGCGGTTTTCACCGTTGGCCGTGCCGGTCCCCATGAGTGCCAGTCCCATGTTGGACATGGTGTTCTTCACATCAGCGAAATCCAGGTTGATGAGTCCCGGGATGATGATGAGGTCGGAAATCCCCTTGACGGCATGATAGAGGATGTCATCGGCCTTCTTGAAGGCCTCCAGGAGGGAGAGATTGCGACCCCCCAGGCTCAGGAGCCGCTGGTTGGGGACGACGATGAGGGTGTCCACGATCCGTCTCAGCTCGTCCACCCCTTCCTCGGCCTGATAGTTCCGGCGCTTGCCCTCAAACTGGAAGGGCTTGGTGACCACCGCCACGGTAAGCACATTGAGGTCCTTGCAGATCTCGGCGATTACCGGGGCCCCACCCGTGCCGGTTCCCCCGCCGAGTCCGGCGGTGATGAACACCATATCGGCGCCTTCAAGATGCTCTTGGAGGCGGTCTTTGGTTTCTGTGGCGGCCTGCCGTCCCACCTCCGGATTGGCTCCCGCCCCGAGTCCCTTGGTGACTTCCGATCCTAACTGGATCTTGATCGGCGATGTGGATGCGCCCAGGGCCTGCGTGTCGGTGTTGGCAACGATGAAATCGACCCCCTGGAGATTGTAGGAGATCATCGTGTTCACCGCATTGCCACCACCGCCGCCGATCCCGATTACCTTGATCCTGGCCGTGTTGGTAGTTGATAAGTCCGTGAGTTCAAACATTTTCTTCCCTCCCCATTAAAAGAATTCGATAAACCATTTTTTTATACCTTGGAACCATTTGCCTAAGGATCCGCCATCCCGCTTATAATCTCTGGCTATATGTTTGCTGCCGTAAAGAACGAGTCCCACGCCGGTGGCATACATGGGACTGTTGACGATATCGGTGAGCCCGCCAATCCCCGTGGGTTGTCCCCGGCGGACCGGCAGATTGAAGACCTGTTCAGCCAGTTCCGGCGCCCCCTCCATGATCGAGGTACCACCGGTGAGGACGACCCCGGCGGCCATGAGTTCCTCATAACCGGACCGGACGATCTCCTTCTGGGCCAAGGAGAGGATCTCCTCCATCCGGGGCTCGATGATGCGGCCCAGGATCTGGCGCGATACCTCCCGGGGCTCCCGCCCCCCCACGCTGGGGACCTCGATGGCTTCGTCCTTGGGAATCAGGGGGGAATAGGCGCAGCCGTATTTTATTTTAAGCTTTTCCGCTTCCCCGGCGGGGGTCCTGAGGCCGGTGGCGATGTCACTGGTGACATAGTTGCCGCCTACGGGGAGCACCGCGGTATGTTTGATGCTGCCCTCGGAAAAGACGGCGATGTCCGTGGTGCCGCCGCCGATGTCCAGCATGGCCACCCCGAGGTCTTTCTCGTCGCCGCTTAACACCGCCTCGCTGGAGGCCAGTTGTTCCAGGACGATCTCTTCGATGTCCAGGCCGACCCGGCTTACCGATTTGGCGATGTTCTGGATGGAGGCGGAGGCGCCGGTGACAATGTGCACCTTGGCTTCCAGACGGACTCCGGACATCCCGATGGGATCCCGGATGCCGTCCTGATCATCGACGATGTATGATTGGGGAAGGGTGTGGAGAATTTCCCGATCCAGGGGAATGGCGATGGCCTTGGAGGCCTCCACGGCCCGCTGGACATCTTCCTCATCCACTTCCCGCCCTTTGACGGCAATGATCCCCAGGCTGTTCTGCCCCTTGATGTGCCCGCCGGCAATGCCGACATAGACGGAGCGGATCTGATTGCCGGAGATTTTTTCAGCTTCCTCCACCGCCTTTTTGATGGCCTCCACGGTGCTGTCGATGTTAACCACGACCCCCCTGCGCAGGCCCTCGGAGGGGCTGGAACCGATGCCGATGATGTCGATTCCCTGATCGGTGAGTTCGCCGACGACGGCGCAGGTCTTAGTGGTGCCGATGTCCAGACCGACGATGATGTTCGCTTTTTTAGCCATGCCTGTCTTCCTCTTTCCTTTATGTCTTGAATCCTTTTTTGCCTGTGGCCTCCGGCGCCGGCGCCAGGACCTCCCGACGCTGGACGGTGATCTTCACCGGGTCGCTCAGATCGATATAGAGATGACCGGTCTTAAGATTGCGGCGCTCCAGATCGGCCATCACCGGTAACAGCCGTTTGAATTTGCTTTCATAATTATCGAAACCCAGAAAGAGGCACAACCCGCTGTTGGTGAAGACCGACAGTCCGTAACGCTCGTTGCCGTTTATTTCGGAGACGTTTTTTATGTTCGGATAATCATTTTTTGTCGCCAGATGGCGGAGCAGCTCCATGGTCCGCATAAGCAGAATCCGGCTTTCTTCGCCCTTACCCTGGTAGCCCGTGAGGATGGGCAGATCCATGTCGTCGGTCAATTCCAGCTTTTTGAAGGTGATCCCGTCGAAATCCATGAGATAGAATCCGTTGTCCTTTTTCACCAGCGACACGGCGTTGCGCTCCTTCAAGTCGATGATCAGACGATCCGGAAGCTCCCGTCCCACCGACACTTCTTTGATCCAGGGGTTGGCGCGGATTTTCTCCTGCACATCTTTCGGGCTCACCGCGAAGATGTTCTGGCGGGTCCGGACGGCGGCGGCGGTGAGGATCTCTTTTTCCGTCAATTCCTTGCAGCCGCGCACGTTGATCTCCCGGATGGCGAAGTAGGGATGGCTGATGAGATAGAGGTATCCGAAGACCAGAGCCGACGCGGTGACGCCGATGGCCGTCAGGATCAGGGAGGCCTTGGCCGCCTCCATCAGGACGGTTCCCGTCTGGCGCCGCCGGCGGTACTTTTTTACCTCCTCCCGGTAATTACGATACTTTACTTTTTCCTTACGCCAGATCTTCACGGACCTTCTCCCACCACGACGACTTCCGTCTCCAGGCGGATATTCTTTTCCCGGCCTACCCGCTCCTGGATTATTTCGATCAGCGCGAGGATGTCCTTAGCCGTGGCCCCGCCCCGATTGACGATGAAATTCCCATGTTTTTCAGATATTTGGGCGCCACCGCACCGCATGCCTTTGAGACCCGATTCCTCGATGAGCCGGCCTGCCGGCTGCCCGGGGGGGTTCTTGAATACCGATCCGGCACTTCGGTATTCCAGGGGGTGCTTCCGCCGTCGCAAGTCCTTTATTTCCATGATCTTATTGCTTATTTCCTCCGGGTCGCCCGGGGCGAGGAGGAAGGTTGCCGCCATGATCAATCCGTCTTCGACGGGCGTCACAAAGCGGCGGTAAAAAAACTGGATCCGGTCGCACCGCCAGTCACTGGTCTTTCCCATCCCGTCCATGATGGTCAGTTCACTCAGCACGTCCTTGATCTCATGGCCGTAAGCCCCGGCATTCATAGTCACGGCGCCGCCCACGGTGCCTGGGATGCCGGCGCAGAATTCCAGGCCGGTGAGACCGGCGGCGGCCGATCGGTTGACCAGCTCGGCGAGGGAGGCCCCTGACTCGGCCTGGATCAGCGTCACATTGCCGGGTCCGGAGACAATCCGGATGTCGGCCAGCCGCTTCAGGCAGAAGATAACGCCTCGGTAGCCGCCGTCCCGGACGATAAGATTCGTCCCGTTCCCCACGGGCAGGCAGGGTATCCCTGCTCTTTTCAGGAATGCCAGCGTGGCGCCCAGCCGCTCCGGACTGTCGGGATAAACGACCGCCAGGGCGGGTCCCCCCACCCCCAGGGAGGTGTGGTTGGCCATAGGCTCATCGAACCGGACGCCATCCCCGGCGATGCGCTTCAATTCCTCACGGAAGCCTTCCTTCATCCCTTTGCCGCCGCCTTCTGGAGATATTCCTCACCGATTTTCCACACCGATCCCGCCCCCTGGGTGATGATCACGTCGCCGGCCCGGGAGAGCATGAGCAGTCTTTCCGTGATGGCCTCAAAGTCGGCGATATACAGCACCTCCTTTTCCCCCCGCTCCCGGATGGCCGCCGCCAGGTTTTCCGAGTTGACCCCCGGGATCGGGGCTTCGCTGGCGGCGTAGATGTCGGTGATTACCAGGAGGTCGGCGTCGCTGAAGGCGCCGGTAAATTCCTCGAAGAGGGCCCGGGTCCGGGTGTACCGATGGGGCTGGAAGACCACGAGTAGCCGCCCCGGCCAGACGGTGCGGGCTGCCGCCAGGGTTTCCCGGATCTCCGTGGGGTGGTGGCCGTAGTCGTCCACCACCGTAACCCCGCCGCCGGTTCCCTTAACCTCCAGGCGCCGCTGGACCCCGGTGAAGGTCTTCAAACCAGCGGTGATGGCCGGAAAATCCATGTCGATTTCCCTGGCCACGGCGATGGTGGCCAGGGCATTGTAAACATTGAATAATCCAGGAACATTGAGGACGACCGTACCCATGAGCTCCTCCCGGTACAGGACGCTGAAGGAGGTCCAGGCCCCCCGGAGGTTGATGTCGGCGGCCCGGTAGTCCGCCGGTGGTTCCAGGCCGTAAGTGATGGTTTTTCTTTTTATTTCTGGAAGAATTTCCCGGACGTGGAGATTGTCGAGACAAAGAACGGTGGAACCGTAGAAGGGGACGATATTGGCGAACTGCAGAAAGGCCGACTTGATCTCGTCGATGTCCCGGTAGTGGTCCAGATGCTCCCGGTCGATATTAGTGATGACGGCGATGCAGGGGCCGAGCTTGAGAAAGGAACCGTCGCTTTCATCTGCCTCGGCGACGATGATCTCCCCGCCGCCCATCTTGGCGTTGCCGCCGATACTGGCCAACTTGCCGCCGATGACCATGGTCGGGTCCAGGCCGCCCTGGCCGAGGACTGTGGAGATCATGGAGGTGGTGGTAGTCTTGCCGTGACTGCCCGAGACGGCAATGGAAAATTTCATCTTCAGGAGTTCGGCCAGCATCTCCGCCCGGGGGATCACGGGGATATTGTGCCGGTGGGCCGCCAGGACCTCGGGGTTGTCGCTCTTCACTGCCGTGGAGGTCACCACGACATCTGCGTCGCCCAGATGACTCTCGTCATGCCCCTTGAAGATCAAGGCGCCCAGGGCGGCAAGGCGCTGGGTGATGTCCGTCTGTCCCAGATCCGAGCCCGTAATGCCGTAACCGAGGTTCAGGAGCACTTCGGCGATGCCGCTCATGCCGATGCCGCCGATGCCGACGAAATGAACCGTCTTTACTTTCCGCCGCATGCCGTCTATTCTTCTGGTGTCTGTCATGGTCTTCACCTTTTAAAAATTCGCCGCTTATACTCTCCCGGCAATGTTAATGCAAGCCCCGCCGTGCCGCCAAGGCGACGCAGGCGGCGGCGATCTCCGCGGCTGCCTCCGGGCGGCCCAGGGTCCGGGACCGGTCGCTCATGCCCGTGATCCGCCCCGGATCGGCCGCCAGTTCCCCGATGACGGCGGCGAGTCTGGCGCCGGTCAACTCCCGTTCCGGGATCATCAGCGCCGCGTCGGCCCGGACGAGGACCTCGGCGTTCTTCGTCTGGTGGTCGTGAATGGCGAAGGGGAAGGGGACCAGGATCGCCGCCTTGCCCATGGAGGTAATTTCCGCCACCGATGTCGCCCCGGCCCGGCAGATCAGCAGGTCCGCCTCCCGGTAGGCGGCGGCCATGTCCATGATAAATGGATGGACCGCCGCGTTTATCTTAAGCTTTTCGTATCCCGCTCGCACCTCCGGGACGTCTTTGGCCCCGGTCTGGTGGACGATCCGGATCTTTTCCCGAAGCTTCCCCAAGAGAGCGGTGGCGTCCAGGACCGCCATATTGACGGCATGGGCCCCCTGGCTGCCCCCGAAAACGAGGATTTCGAAGGTATCCTGCCGCTCCTCCCTACGGCGCCGGTGGCCCGCGGCCGCCGCCACGAAGGAGGCCCGGATCGGATTGCCGGCAACCACGGACTTGCGGGCGGGAAACTCCCCGTCCGGATCCGGGAAGGACAGGAAGATCCGGTCAACGAAATTCGCCAGGATGCGGTTCGTCACCCCGGGGATGGCGTTCTGCTCGGCGATGGCCGTCCTGATCCCGAGGAAATGGGCGGTGAGAACCGCCGGCCCCGAGGCGTACCCTCCTACGCCCAGGACGACATCGGGAGAAAATTTCTTCATTATTTTAAATGCCTGCATCATACTTTTCGGTATCTTCAGCGCGGCCTGGAGGGAATCCCCCCAGGAACGCCCCTTGATGCCTTCCACGTCCAGCGTGGCCAGGGGATACCCCAGCTCCGGGAGGACCCGCTTTTCCAGCCCCCGCTCCGTGCCCACGAAGAGCACCTCATGGCGGCGATCCAGATTCAGAAAGGCCTCGGCGACGGCCACGCCCGGGAAGAGATGGCCTCCCGTTCCACCTCCGGCTATGATCATCTTCACTGTTTTCTCTCCTCATTGTTCATGGGCCGAGATATTGAGCAGGATGCCCACGATGGTGAGGCTCATGATCAGGGATGTCCCGCCGTAGCTCAGGAACGGGAGGGCAAGCCCCTTCAGGGGAATGAGCCCCATGACGCCGGCGATGTTGACGAAGGCCTCCAGGGCGATGATCATGGTCAGCCCCGCCGCCAGAAGCGTACTGAACTTGTCCGGGGCCTTGAAGGAGATCAGGAAGCCCCGGATCACGAAGACGGCAAACAGGCAGATGATGATGGCCACGCCGATGAACCCGCTCTCCTCGGCGATGATGGAGAGGATGAAATCCGTATGGGGTTCGGGCAGATAGAAGAGCTTCTGCCGGCCGTCGCCCACGCCCACCCCGAAGGTTCCCCCGGATCCGAAGGAGATGAGGGACTGAATGATCTGGAAACCCGAGTTCTGGGGGTCCCGCCAGGGATCGAGAAAGGTCATCAGCCGTTCCACCCGGTAACTCTTGTAGAACAGCAGGCCCACCCCCACGGGGATGAGCATGGCCACGAGTCCCGCCAGGTAGCGGACCCGGCTTCCCGCCAGGTAGAGCATGAACATGAGGATCATGGTGATCAGGACGGCGGTGCCGAAATCCGGTTCGATGACGATAAGCCCCACCAGGATCATGGTCACCGCCAGAGGGATGAAGACCCCCCGCATCATTTCCTTGGCGTACATCGCCTTCCGGGTGAGGAAATGGGCGAGAAACAGTACGACGAAGATCTTCACCAGCTCCGTGACCTGGAAGGCGAAAAAACCCACCTTCAGCCATCGCGAGGCGCCGCCGACCCGGACGCCGATCTTGGGGATAAGGACCAGGGTGAGGAGGACCAGGGAGATGATCACCCCGGGATAAGCGAACTTCTTGAGTTCTTCATAGGGGATCCTGGTCATGAGGATCATTGCCCCCAAGCCGATGACGACGAAAACCATCTGTTTCTTGAGGAAGAACTGCCCGTCCTTGAAGCGCTCCATGGCCATGATGGAGCTAGAGCTATAGATCATCACCGTTCCCACGGTGACGAGGATGAGGGTGACGATGAGCAGGATGATGTCCGGACTTCTGTCGGTGGAGTCGAATTTAATCATGGGCAAGGGCCTTTACCTGATCCTGAAAGAATTTCCCCCGGGCCTTGTAATCTCGAAACTCGTCGAAGCTGGCGCACCCAGGGGACATGAGCACCATGTCCCCCCCCCCCGCCGCCGCCGCGGCGGCGGCAATGCCCTCCCGGAGGGTCGGGCGGTAATCCGTTGCCACGAGGCCGCCGAGGACCGCGCCAATGGCCTCCCGGGCCTCCCCGAAGAGGACGAGCCGTTTGGCCTTCTGCCGCACCAGGGGGATCAGGGGCCGGAAGTCCCCCGCCTTGTCCCGTCCCCCCATGAGGAGGATCACCGGCGCCGTGAATGTTTCCAGCGCCCGCCGGACGGCGTCCACGTTGGTCCCCTTGGAGTCGTCGTAGAAGGAGACGCCCCGCCACTGCCCCGCGTATTCGATGCGATGGGGAAAACCGGCGAAGGAGGCGACCGCTGCGGCGATCTCCGCCGGGGAGCAGCCGCAGCTCCGGGCCGCCATAACCGCCGCCATGACGTTCTCCAGGTTGTGGGTCCCCGGCAGCTTCACCATGGACCGGGGATAGCTTTCCCTCTCCCCCGCCGGGGAGACATAGACCAGTTCCTCTCCCTCCGGGTACATCCCGGTTGTCGCCGGGCCGCCGCTGCGGAAACGGAGCGTCCTGGCGGCCAGGCGCGGGGCCAGCGCCGCCGTTCCCGGGTCGTCGCCGTTGAGGATCGCCGTGTCCGCCGCCGTCTGGTTGGCGAAGAGGCGCTCCTTGGCCGCGCGGTAGGCGGTGAATGATCCGTGGTAGTCCAGATGATCCGCGGTCACGTTGAGGAGGACCGCCACGGCGGGATGGAACGTTACGCTCCACTGGAGCTGGAAGCTGCTCACCTCGATCACTGCCCAGTGGTCCTCCTGGGGGCCGCCGGCGTAGCCGATGAGGGGGGCGCCGATGTTTCCGCCGACAAAGACTCTCCGGCCGCTTTGCCCCAGGATGTGGCCGATGAGCGCCGTGGTCGTGGTCTTCCCGTTGGTGCCGGTGATGGCGATGAGGGGCGTGTGGAGAAAGCGTCCCGCGAGTTCCAGCTCGCTGAGGATCGGGATGCCCGCCTCCGCCGCCGCGGCAAGGATGGGATTCGCCGGCGGCACGCCGGGGGAGGGAACGACGAGGTCTACCCCCGTAAGAATCTCCGGATCGTGCGCGGCGGTCTTCATCCCCGGCAGCGCCGCGGCGGCCAGGGACTGGGGATTCATGTCCGTAGCCGTCACTTTCGCCCCCCGGCGGAGGAGAAACTCCGCCGTGGCCAGCCCCGTTTTGGCCAGCCCGATGACGGCGATGTTCTTTCCTTGCAGTTCCATAATTGCGCCTACCTCAACTTCAGGGTGCTCAGGGCCACCAGGGCCAGGAGGATGGAGATGATCCAGAAACGGACGATGACCTTCGGCTCCGCCCAGCCCTTCAGCTCGAAATGATGATGGAGAGGGGCCATCCGGAAGATCCGCTTCCCCCCGGACATCTTGAACCAGCCCACCTGGAAGATCACGGAAAAGGTCTCCAAGACAAAGACCCCGCCCACGATGGCCAGGAGGATCTCCTGCTTCGTGAGTACGGCCAGGGTCCCCAGGGCGCCCCCCAGGGACAGGGAGCCCACGTCGCCCATGAACACCTGGGCCGGATAGGTGTTGTACCACAGGAAGCCCAGGCCGGCCCCGACCATGGCGCCGCAGAAGATGGACAGCTCCCCCGTGCCGGCCACGTAGGGGATCTGGAGATACGAGGCGATCTTGATGTTCCCCGCGAAGTAGGCGAAGAACAGATAGGTCATGAAGCAGATGGTGATGGGGCCGATGGCCAGGCCGTCCAGGCCGTCGGTGAGGTTGACGGCGTTGGCGGCGCCGACGATGATGAAGGCTGCCAGGAAGATGTACCCCCAGCCCAGGTTGGGCAGGGCGGTCTTGAAGAAGGGGATGGCGACGTTCGCGGTGAAGCCCGGCTTCATGTAGAGCACCAGGCCCACGAACAGGGCGATGCCGACCTCGCCGGCGAGCCGGACCTTTCCCGGCACCCCCCGGCTGTTTTTCCGGGCGATCTTCCGGTAGTCGTCCATGAAGCCGATGAGCCCGTAGCTCACCGTGACGAAGATCACCAGCCAGATGTACCACACGGCGAGGTTGGCCCACAGGAGGGTGGAGGTCACCACGGCAAAGATGATCAGGACCCCCCCCATCGTGGGGGTTCCCTGCTTCACAAGGTGGCTGTTCGGGCCGTCCTCCCGGACCGACTGGCCGATCTGGTGCTCCTGGAGCTTCCGGATCAGCCATGGCCCCAGGATGAAGCAGATCACCAGGGCGGTGATGGCCGCGTAGATCGTCCGGAAGGTGATGTACCGGAAGACGTTGAAGGACGAGAAGACCGTATGGAGTGGGTAGAGGAGATGATAGATCATCCGCCGCCTCCCTCTTGCCCGTAGATACGGCGCAGCGCCGCGGTAACCTTGTCCATCTCCAGCCGTCGCGATCCCTTCACTAGGACCCAGTCGCCGGCCCGGAGATATGACCGGAGGTCCCGGGCGATCTCCTCCTGATCATCCGCGACGATGATGGCCGCCGCCGGCAGGCCGCGTTTCGAGGCCCCTGCTGCTGTCGCTCCCGAGAGCCTTCCCCGGAGATAAACCCTCGTGACTCCGGTGTCTGCCAGAAGACCCCCGATTTCCTCATGCCAGGTGCCTTCTCCGGGACCCAATTCGAGCATGTCCCCCAGAACGGCGACGCTCCGCCCCCCCCCCTTGATCTGTTGCAGGGTCCGGAGGGCCTCCCGGACCGAGGAGGGGTTGGCGTTGTATGCGTCGTTGATGACGAAGGCGCCGCCGGCCAGGGAGATGATCTCCATCCGTCCCGGCGGCGGGATGAAACCGCCGAGTCCCATGACGATCTCCTCCCGGTTCGCGCCGGCCGCCCAGGTGGATGCGGCAGCAGCAAGGGCATTTACAATCTGATGTTCTCCCGCGACGGACATGGTTATTTCCTGCCGTTCCTCCCCCAGATGGAGGGTGAAACGGGTTTCCGGCCGGTACTTTTCCCCGGTACCGTCCTGACCGGCGGCGCCGGCCCCGGAGACCGGAACTGGGATGATCCCATCGGCGTAAACGTCTGCCGCGGCATGCATTCCGAAGGTGACGATCCCGCCCCGCCAGTCCCGTCCGGCATCCCGGAGGAAGGGATCATCCTGGTTTACGATCATCGTCCCCGTTGCCGGCAGCTCCCGGAAAAGGTCTCTTTTCTCCGCCGCCACCCCGGCCAGGTTCGTGAATCCCGCCAGATGGGCCAGGCCGATGTTGGTGATCAGGGCAATGTCCGGCCGGGCCATCCGGGCCAGTCGGGCGATCTCCCCCGGGGTGTTCGTCCCCAGCTCCAGTACGGCCGCTGTGTCGCCGGACCTCATGCGGAGCAGCGTCAGCGGCAGTCCGATGAGATTGTTGAAGTTGCCTTCCGTTTTCAATACCTCTCCCCGCCGGGTCATAATGGCGGCGATCATCTCCTTGGTCGTTGTCTTGCCGGAGCTGCCGGTAATAGCGATGACGGTGGGCTTAAAGCGCCGCCGCCACCAGGAGGCCAGATCTCCCAGGGCATGCAGGGTATCGCCGACGACAATCACGGGGAACTCGCCGGGGAGACCCTGCGACTGGCGGTGGACCAGGACTCCGGCGGCCCCTTGCCGCCGGGCCTGAGTCAGGTAGTCGTGGCCGTCGAAATGCTCACCCGCCAGGGCGATAAACAGGTTGCCTTCCCGGCACTTTCGGGAGTCCGTGCTTATCCCCCGGAAAACTACTTCCCCCGTTCCGGTTCCGGACAGCAGTTCACCATCCGTGACCGTCAGAACCTGCGTGAGTGATATTTCTGGACTGGCGTTCATGACCGGTCATCCGGAAGTCGGTATTTGTCCAGGGCCGCCCGGGCCGCCAGGCGGTCGTCGAAAAAGAGGCGCCGGGAACCGACGATCTGGTAGTCCTCGTGTCCCTTGCCGGCGATGAGGACGATATCGTCGGGACGTGCCATGGCGATGGCGGTTTCGATGGCGGCAAGACGGTCGGGAATTACGGCGTAGCCCCGGGACGGCGGTCGATCGAGGAGCTCTTCCCGGGAAGATTTACCCACCCCTTCACCGGCGACGCCCGCCTCGATCTCGCCGAGGATCGCCAGGGGGTCTTCCGAACGGGGATTGTCCGAGGTCATGATGGTGATGTCGCTGCCCCGCACGGCGGCCCGGCCCATCAGGGGCCGCTTGCCACGATCCCGGTCGCCGCCGCAGCCGAAGACGGTGATCAGGCGGCTTATCCGGAAAGACGACAGGTTTTTCAGCACCTTGGCCAGGGCGTCGTCGGTATGGGCGTAATCCACCAAGACCTCCGGCTCTCCGGGACGGTTGATCTTTTCCAGGCGTCCCGGGACGTGGGTCACCGCGGCGATTCCGGCCCGGATATCTTTTTCCGGTATGCCGATGGCCAGGGCGGCGGCGGCCGCCCCCAGGATGTTGTAGAGGTTGTGCCGGCCGATGAGGGCCGACGAAAATACTGAATCCATGCCCCGGTATTGCAGCCGGGCTTCCGTGCCCCCAGGGGTCATGGTGAACTCTGTCGCCCGGATGTCCGCCGGACCGTCGATGCCGAAGGTCAGAGTCGGGAGCGCGACTTCGCGGTGCAGCCTTTCCCCCCAGGGGTCGTCGATATTGACGATCATCCGCAGGGGGCTGCCTTTCCGCGATTGGGGCAGGACCTCGCTGAAGAAACGCTTCTTGGCTTCATAGTACCGTTCCATGTCTCCGTGGTAGTCCAGGTGATCCTGGGAGAGGTTGGTGAAGATGCCCAGATCGAAATCGCAATCGTCAATGCGTCGCAGATCGACGGCGTGGGAAGACACTTCGGCGATGACGTGGCTCACCCCGGCGTCGGCCATCCGTCTCAGGATCTGATGCATGTCGAAGGATTCCGGCGTGGTGTTCGGCGCCGGGAGGACCTCGCCGCCGAAACGGTAATTCACCGTGCCCAGGACGCCCGGTTGAAAACCTGCGGCCTTGATGATCGCTTCGAGTAGATAGGTCACGGTTGTTTTGCCGTTGGTGCCTGTCACGGCCAGCAGGCAGATCTCCGCGGAGGGATGGCGATAAAAGTTCCGTCCCAGTTGTCCGAGAATCCGCCGGCTGTTCCCGACCCGGATGGCCGTGACGCCCGCCGGCGCCGTAAAATCCTTTTCGTGCATAATGAAGCTTGCCCCCCGGGACAGCGCCTCGGGGATGAAGCGGTGGCCGTCGGTCTTCAATCCGGGAATGGCCACGAACAGACTGCCCCGCTCGCACCGCCGCGAATCGTAGCAGATGGAGTTCACCTGCCCCCGGATGCTGCCCTGGATCATGATCACATCTATGTCCTGGAGAACGGCTGATAATTGCAAGCTATGCCTCACTGTCCGGTACCGAAAGTTATGGCGCAGGAACTGACGCCGGCCAGCGGCGTCCCGGGCAGGGGGTGCTGGGCCACCGCCCAACCGTTCCCCACTACCTTGACCTCGATGTTCTTGCCCTTGGCCTTCCGGAGGGCGTCCCGGATCGTCAGCCCCCGGAAATCAGGCATTACGGATTCATCTCCTTCTTCACTGCCCGCTGCCGCGCCCGGCAGGGCCATGCCGGGGGCCGGCGAGGCGGCAACCAGTCGCACGGCCTCCTTGCGGGGAGGGATGGCATCCCTTTCATCCAGGGGCTGTTGCTCCCGGATATGGGTTTTGTAGCTGTTGAGGATCTGCTCGCCGATATTCTTGAATACCGGCGCCGAAGCCACGCCTCCCCAGCGGTCCCGCTGGGGCTCGTCAAGGACCACCAGGATGGCCACTTGTGGCGCCTCGGCAGGGAAAAATCCCATGAAGGAGGTCCGGACCCGTTCCGAGGAATAGACGTGCCGGGCAAAGTCGAATTTCTGGGAGGTCCCGGTCTTGCCGGCTACGTTGACGTTTTCGATCCGGGCCCTTTTACCCGTTCCGTCTTCCGCCCCGACGACATCCGTCATGATGGAGGTGATACGCTTGGCGGTGGCCGGGGAGATTATTTTTCTCACCATCGTGGGATGGAACTCTTTGATGATCTGCCCTTTGCGGTCCACCACGCCCTTGATCACGTACGGCTTCATCAGCACGCCGTTGTTGGCCAGGGCGGACAGGGCGGTGATGAGCTGGATGGGGGTGATGGAAATGCCCTGGCCGAAGGCGATCCGGGTCAGATCGACGCGGGTCCAGTTTTGATGCGGCCGGAGAAGACCGGCGGATTCGCCGTTCAGGTCGATGCCCGTTTTGCTGCCGAAGCCGAATTTGGCAATGTAGCTGTAAAATCGCTCGCTCCCCATCCGTTCGGCGATTTTTGCCGAGCCGATATTGCTGGAATATTTGATGATTTCTCTTACGGTGAGAACGCCGTGGCGCTTCCGCTGGGCCTCGTGGATGACCCGTCCGGCGATGGCATAGTGGCCGTTTTCGCAAAAAATTCGATCGTTTTCCCTGACCACCTTTTCCTCCAGGGCGGAGGCGACGAGAAAGGGCTTGAAGGTGGAACCGGGATCATAGACATCTGTAATCGCACAGTTTTTACCCGGAGAGGCGCCGGAACCGGTGAAGTAGTTAGGATCGAAGCTTGGTTGATTGGCCAGGGCGAGGATCTCGCCGGTGCGGGGGTCCATGACGATGGCATAACCGCCTTTGGCGCCTTTGTCCTGAACGGCCGTCTTGAGCTGCCCTTCCACCAGGTGCTGGATCCGGCTGTCGATGGTCAGAATGAGATGGCTGCTTGTCTTTTCTTCCGCCGCCGGCTTCTCAAGCTGGGGATGCAGCTTTTTGCCCTTGGCGTCGCGGATCAGGACCAGCCTTTCCGGGGCGCCCTGGAGGTAATGGTTATATTTCCGCTCCAGACCCTCCAGTCCCGTGGAGTCCAGGCCCACAAACCCGAGGAGATGTCCGGCCAGCTCGCCATTGGGATAGAAGCGTTTCGGTTCTTTGATAAGAAAGACCCCCTCCAGATTGAGGGTCTCCACCTTTTTGGCCTGCTCGGGGGAGACCCGCCTGGCCAGCCAGCAGAAATTTTTCGCGCTGGAGAATTTTTTTGCCAGGGTCGTCCGGTCGATGCCGAGGAGAGGTCCGATCTTTTCCGCTACCTCCTGAGGATTCCGGAGCTTGGAGGGATCGGCGCATACGGAATCCACCAGGACGGTGGCGGCAAGCTTCTCGCCGTTGCGGTCGAAGATGATGCCGCGCTCCGGCGGGACCTCCAGGGTTTTGAGATGCTGCTTCGCGGCCATGGTCTTCAGCGCCTGGCCGGAGAGGATCTGCAGTTGAAAGGCCCGGGTGATGAGGGCGACAAACAGGACCAGAAATAAAACCAGCAAGGTCACGATACGAAACTTCAGCCACTTCTTTTCTTCCCGCATAGCCCTTACCAAAGATAATTATTTGATTATAATGACCTGATCCTTGTCCGGATGGCTCATCTGCAGCTTTTCTCTGGCGATGGCGGCGATCCGTTGCGGCGACTTCAGGGTGGCGATTTCCAGTTTAAGCTTCTTCTGTTCCTCCAGCAGTCGTTCCTTACGGCTGATCTCTTCGGCTATTCGGTATTCCAGCCTGGTCATCTGGAGATGGGAGGCGACGTAGCACAGGAGCACCGACATGAGGAGGAGGGCCGCGACAATATAAATGGAGTATTTATGAACATGAATCAGCTTTGCTGATTTGGCCTCTGGGGCTTTCTTCCGTTCCTGGGGATACGTCCCCTTCAGGGCTTCACTGACGGCCATGGTTCATATCCTTTCCACGGTGCGGAGCTTGGCGCTCCGGGAGCGGGGATTGGCCGCTGTTTCCTCCTCCTCCGGCACTACCGGCCGCCGGTGGACGGGCCGGGCCTTGGCCTCGCGCTGGCAGTGGCAGACCGGCAGGTCGGGAGGGCAGGTGCAGAGGCCCTCGAAATCACGAAAGGCGGTCTTTACTATCCGGTCCTCCAGGGAATGGTAGGAAATGACGGAGAAGCGACCCCCACTCGTAAGCAGGTCTATACCCGTCCGGAGGGCCCGATCGAGATTGGCCAACTCGTCGTTTACCGCGATGCGCAGGGCCTGAAAAACCCTGGTGGCCGGATGGATGCGCCGTCCCGCCGCCCCGCCGGGGATCGCCGCGGTGATGATGCCCGCCAGTTCCGTAGTGGAGGCAATGGTTCTATTCCGCCGGGCCGCGACGATGGCCCGGGCGATCTTTCCGGCCCGGGGCTCTTCGCCGTATTCCCGGAAGATTCTGGCCAATTCCGGCTCCGTCCAGGTGTTGACGAGGTTTTGGGCGTTGAATGCCTGGCGGGTGTCCATCCGCATGTCCAAAAGGGCCTCCTTGGCGAAACTGAATCCCCGTGCGGCGCTATCCAACTGGTGGGATGAGACTCCCAGATCCAGGAGGATGCCGTCAACGTGGTGGATGTTCAATGTTAATAAGATATCGCCCATGGCGGCATAATTACCCCTTACCAGGTTGACCCGATCGCGAAAGGGGTGCAGCCGCTTTGCGGCTCTGTGGAGCGCTTCGGCGTCGGCATCGATGCCGATCAACAGTCCATCGGGAAAGCTTTGCTGAAGAATTTCAATCGTATGTCCAGCGCCACCCACCGTGCCGTCGATATATGTTCCACCGGCGCGGCAACTGAGGGAGGCGATGACTTCGTTGAGGAGCACCGGCTGGTGAAAAAAATCCATTCCATGGGGTCCTTGTCAGATTCCCAGATCGGCCATATAATCAAGAAAGCCCTGGGAGTCGGCGTTTTGTTCTCCCATTCTTTTCATTTCCGCCTCGAAACGCTCCTTGTCCCAGATTTCCACATTCCGGAGCATCCCCACTAAGACGATGTCTTTCTCCAGATGGGCATATTCCCGCAGGTGGGGGGGGATGAGCAGTCGTCCCTGACTGTCGAGAGTGGAATCCACGGCGCTGGACATGAAAAAACGCTGGAAATCGCGAACCTGCCTGCGGAGAAGGGATTGATGCCAGATCTTCTGCTCGATGATCTCCCATTCGTTATACGGGAAAACCAGGAGGTATTCGTTCAACTTCGTGATGACGAGCTGGCCGTTGCTCTTATCCGCAAAGACCTCCCGCAGACGGGCGGGGAAAATTATCCTTCCCTTGCCGTCGATGGTGTGGTAGTATTGTCCTCGAAATACAGACACCGAATGTTACCTCCACAATGCTCCACTTCACTCCACTGTGGGCACTATAAAGGGCGCCATCTGGTTTGTCAAGGAAAAATTGTTATTTTTTCCTGAGAATCTGGTATCTTGAAACAGCTTGTTGGTGAGCCGTCAGGTTGGAAGAAAACTGATGAGAACCATTGTTGTTTGCTACGAAATAAAGATAATCCGTCTTGGCCGGATACAATGCCGCTTTTAGTGAATCAATATCAGGATTGGCTATGGGTCCCGGGGGCAACCCCTTGATGCGGTAGGTATTGTGGGGGGCCTCTCTGAGGAGGTGGCTCCTCCTGATTTTACCGTCGAACTCTTCCAGATCATAGACCGCCGTCGGGTCGCTTTGCAGCTTCATCCCCTTGTCGAGGCGGTTGTGAAATACCGCGGAAACCAAAGGTTTCTCTTCCTTGAATCCCGTTTCCTTCCCGATAAGGGAGGCCATCGTTACGACCTCGTTGATCGTCATGCCGAGTTCCGCCGCCCGCTTCCGCATCTCCGGGGTGAATCTCTTCCAGAATTGCCGGTTCATGATTTGGATGATCTCTCTTGATCCCATGGACCGGTCCAGTTTGTAGGTTTCCGGATAAAGGTAGCCCTCCAGGCTGTCCCCGGCGATGCCGAGGGAAGCGACGAATCTTCCGTCGCGGGCCAGATCGAGGAAGTTGCTTTCCTTGACCAGCTTGTTTGCCGCCAGCAGGGCGGCGATCTCTCTGGCAGTTAAATCTTCCGGGATGGTGACCATGTAAAACTTGATCTCTCCCTTGACCAGTTTGGCGATGATTTCGACGGGTGACATCGATGAGGAGAGCTCGTATTCCCCGGCCCGGATCTGCCTTGCCGCCCCTTTGAGGATCGCCAGGGTGGTGAAGAGCGGTCTGTTGGTGACCAGGCCGGCCTGATCGAGCTTGTCGATAATCTGTAAAAAACCGTCGCCGCGGGGGATGTCGATGAGGACCGTCCGGGAGGAATCATCGACGGGTCGATAGGCGAAATTGACCGCGGCGACCGCTCCGGAAAGAACGATAATGAAAACGGATAATAACAGCAGTTTAGTTTTTCTTGTTTTTCTCAACTTCATGAAGGTGTGGGGATCTATAGCTTGTGTCCGGAGGAAGGGGAATTCTGAACAGCATTCAGTTGAACTGAATTGAGGTAATTCTGCAGGATGATGCCGGCGGCGATTCTATCCACAATGGCCTTTCTCTTTTCCTTCTTGATTCCCGTTTCGATAAGGATCTGTTCCGCTTCCTTGGTCGAAAGTGTTTCATCCCAGCGGATGACTGGCAGGTGCAGGGTGTTTTCCAGTAGCGAGGCGAAACGGTTTACCTTTTCACACTGGATGCCTTCCGATCCGTCCAGACGGAGGGGATACCCGATGACGATCTTTTCCGCCCCGCAATCCCGCACCAGCGCGGCAATGGCCTCCATATCCCGGCGTCTGTTTCTTCTTGTAATCACGGTAAGCCCCCGGGCAGTAATACCCATCTCATCTGACAAGGCCACGCCGATTCTCCGGTCGCCATAGTCGATACCTAATATTCTCATCCTCCAGATCCTATCATTAAAGCATGTCTTGATATATATATTGTCAGTTTATTTCAAGAAATATTTTCGTCAACTTGTTTCTTCTTGACTTTTTCCAGTCTGGCAATATAATTCCTCCCCCAAGCCGGAGTGGTGAAACTGGTAGACGCAGGGGACTCAAAATCCCCCGAGGGCAACTTCATGTCGGTTCGATTCCGACCTCCGGCACCATATGAAATCAAGGGGTTAGCCGCTCGGCTGCCCCTTCTTTTTTTCCCTCTGGGGGGCCTTGAAGTAATCCTGAAGTAATTTCATTCCTGAGGTATCCGTCGAAACGGCTCATGGCGGTCCTGGCCTCTTTGGAATCGACGGTGTTATACCTCTCGAACATGGCTGTCGTTTTATGGCCGGTGATCTTCATAATGACACTGCGATCCACCCCCGCCCGGCGCATGTTCGTGTTAAAGGTGTGACGAAGATCGTGAAAGCGAAAATCTTTAATCCCTGCCTTTGCGCAGGCAACCTGGAAAGAACTGCGGATTGTTGTAATAGGCTTTCCCCGGTAAGTAAAGACGTGCTGATGGCGGATTCGCCGGATCTTCCCCAGTCCCGCAAACATCTCCTTCAGATCGTCATTGAAGAAAATCCTTCGTGGTTCCGAGGTTTTGGTGTCCTCCGCGCTCAGATCTATGTAACCTTCTTTCATGTTCACCCGATCCCAGGTCAAACCTAATATTTCTCCTGCCCGCATGCCCGTGTTGTAGGCGGTTGTGACAATTTCCGCCGCGTGCTTCGGCAGGTGAGAGATGATCGCCTGATACTGGGCCATGGAAATGACCCGGTCCCGCTTGTTGTTTTCCGGCAACATGGATACCTTGAAGCAGGGATTCCTATCGACCATCTCTTCCCGGATTGCCAGGTTGAAGATCCGTTTCATCAAGGCCAGCATCCGGTTCACCGTCGCCGGTTTGTATGCCTTCTTCTTCCCCTCCCGGGGTTTGGTCAGCATGTCATCCTGAAAGACTTCGATCATCGCCGGTTTTATCTCCCGGGCATTTTTCAGACCGAATCGCTCCTTGAGGATCTTCGCACGTTGTTCGTCCTTGTTATAACTCTTTTTTTTCTTCGCCACGGGCAGGGTCAGGTACCAGTCCGCCAGTTCCCGGAAAAGATAGTCCTTCCTCTTTTCCAGCCCCAGATGCTTCTTTTTTTCCCATTCCAGCATCTTCTGGGCGAAGGCAAGATCGGCCAGGCGTTTGCCATGACCCGACTTTTCACTGGTGTATCTCACCTTGCCCGTCTGCGGATCAACCTTAACCGGATACTGGATGATCCAGGGTCCGCAGGGCTCCCCGTGCTTGTTTTTTCTTCTATAAACTCCCATATTCCAACTCCTTTCTCGTTTGAGAAGGAATCGGCAAGACAGCGATGGGCGCCACCACCTCCTTTCCTTTGTTGTGAAAGGGATTATGGCAGATATCGCCGCCCTGTCAATCAGTTTATCTTTTGCAGGCGATCAAGGAACTTGTCCACGTCCCGCCGGTCCCATTTGAGGAGCCGCCCGATCTTCTTGGTGGGTATGGGAAACTTTCCCAGGGAAATCTGATTCCTGATCGTCTGGGGTTTGATGCCGATGTAGGCCCCCAGTTCTCTGATGTCCATCATCCGCTTTTCCATGACATATCCTCCCGCAAAGGTCCCTCTACCCTTATTATGTCAGGGACCCCCGCCCAGGGGACAAAGTTTCCGAAAAATATTTTTTCCTTTTAAAATCAGGTAAATAGTGATAACTACCGGCCCGGTAAATGCTCCGCTCCAATTTTTCCGTCACCGGCGGCGCTACCGATCCGCCGTTTCATCAATCCCCACAGCAAGAAAGGAAGGTACCAGGCACAACCAGATCTTAAATACTACTTTCAAAGGAGGGAAAGGACGTCATGTTGATCGAGGTTTTGGAGGCCTTGAAACTGGATCCCCACATCATCCGGATTCTGCGGGAGAAGCATATGGAACGGGTCAAAGAGATCCAGGAGGATATCCTGGCGGAACTGCCCGCCTTCAGCGGCGCCATGAAGAAGATCGGGGAGGATATCAGCATTCTGTCCGAACTGCTCTATAAAGCGGCCAATGAGGCCGGTCAGGGGAAGGAGGAGGTCTGGAAGATCGACAACCTTTCCCAGCGTCTAATCTCCGGGTTCACGGACATCGGGATGATCCTGAGCCAGATCGGCCTCTGGCGGATCAACAAGGACTATCTCGAATGTCAGTCGGAAGTAAACGGGGAGATCCAGCAGTCCGTATCCATCAACTGTGCAGAGAGCCTCAGGAAGATCGTTCCCCGCAAGGTGGCGGAATGGCTCGATCAGCGCCTGGAACTGCAACCGGCGGTGGCTGCCGATAAATACCGGGAGGCACATCTCCTCCTGAAAGAAGCTTCTCCCAGCGGTTATCGCCTCCCCGAGGAAATCTCAGCGAAAGATAAACCATCCACAGAGCTTCCCCCTTCATTAACCAAGATCACCGCCGATCCGAAGCTTCTGGCAGAATTCCGGAAACGGCTGGCCGGCATGGAGACTATTCATGAACTGATCCCCGCTCCCCCGGAACTGGTGATCGATTCCCGCCGACGTCGCTGCTTCTACCGAGGCGTTGCTGTTTCCTTTACCGACAAGGCTTTCGATATGCTTGCCCTCCTGGCCGGGAGTCCCGGCAAGCTGGTCACCCGTGTGGAGATCTACGATCGCATCTGGGCGGAAGGTGACGGCGATGGCGACAAGAATTCACGGCCTTATGATCGCCAGATTACGGATCACAAATACCGGATCATTGTCGGGATCAAAAAGGCCGCCGCGAGCGCCGACAACTCTTCCCGGGACCTGCATAAGCTGATCCTCAGCCGTTTCGGATCCGGTTACATCCTGAATCTACCGCCGGAAGAGGTGTGCCTCCTGCCCTGACAGCCGGATGGCTGCTGCGGGTCAGAGACGATAATTGGCGAGAATTGTCGATTTTTGGCGAGAAGATGCGAGAAAAAACGATAAAGAAACGATTAGCGGGGCGAGACATTTTTCTTCCCGATCCGCTATAAGTCGCTCCATACTCTTAAAAGGTCCAGTAATTCTACGGAGCGATCATTCCTCATGTATGAGTGCCGCTGCCCCCACGACGGCCGGAAGCTCTTGGAGATGGCCAGGCCGCCCCTGTCCCGCCTGGGTGTGAAGATCCGCTGCCCCTGTGGCGGCAAGGAAGCGACGGGGCGCGTCGTCATCGACGCTCCCTCCGGGATCATCCTGGCCATTGCCGTCTGTGCCTGTGGTCGAAAGACCGTGCGCCCCGTCGGTGACCTGGTCGCCGTCCGCTGCCGGACCTGTAAAAAGATCATAACCTTCTAAAGAACCGATTTATCTGAAGGAGCAAGCTCCGAGGTTCCCGAAGCCCATGCTGCATCCCGCGCATGGGTTTTTCTTTTCTCCGTATCGAGGAAGAAATTGCCTCGAAGCGGTTTACGAGCTTCTATCGCCGCCTCCAGGAAGAGTGCCCCCGCCTGGTGGCATATCCCTCCGCCATCGCCCTGATTTCCTTCTTCAACGACGTGGAGCAGGAGTACGCCGAGAAAGACGCCCTCCTGTCCTTTCTCATCACGGCTTATCGCCGGGACGGTCCCGGCCGCATCCTGTCCGGTTTTTTCATCATCCTCTTCCGGCCGGCCATTGCCGCCCTTTATCGCTTGGCCCGCAAAAGGGATTCCCGCCTTAATGAGGAGGAATTCATCCAGGAGGTCTGCGCCCTCCTCTTGGAGATCATCGCGACGGCGCCGATACGTCCCCGGAAGGTGGCCATGCAGATCGTCGGCCCCTTACGCAACCGGGTCCGCAGCCTCATGAACCGTGAACTTGGTCGGGACCGTCGGGAAACCTCCTGGTTCGAAGCCGGGGTGTGGCAGGGGAATGGTGAGGATGAGGAGGCATGGGGAATTGTCATCGCCTTGGACGGTAATCATGATGATGTTTGGGAGGGTGATTACGGTGATGACTTGCCTTCGTTTTTGCCCGGCAGGATGCCCGCCTTTCCTCACGAGGTACAGCGGGAGCAAGGAGGACAGGGCGAGGAAGACGCAACCGGAGAATGGCGAAAATACGATCTTGCCAATGCCGGGGACTTCCTCGACAACCTGGTTGCCGCGGGAGTGATCCGTGCCGAGGATCGGGAGATCATCTACGAGACCGTGATCAGGGAACGCCCCCTTAAAGACCTGGCCACCGACCCGAGAGAATATCAACGCCTGAAAAAGCGTCGTCAGCGGAGCCTGGCCGCCATCCGGGAATATCTCCGTAACAGTCCAAAATAAAAGAAGAAAAAATAATTAAACTTTTTTTGTCCCCTGGCGGGTTCCTCCTGACATAATAAGAGTAGGAGGACCTCGCACAGGGAGACGGGAGACATGAAACAGCAACTGCCCAAAGATACGACCCAGGTAATCCGGGAGGCATTTTACGATCTGGCCCTGTCCCTGGAGTGTCTCTTCCTCCTCTACGGGACCAGCGACCTCTTTGCCGAGGATGTCGTCCGGTGCCTGGAGGAGGGATACACCAGTACCATGAAGCGCTTGCAGAAAAACGGCGTACCGAAGGGGAAGCTCCGGAGGCAGACCGCCGTTACCCGGTTTCTGAGCAGGCTGGAAAGGGAGAAATCTGATCGGGAGATGTCAGGGGGTGAAAGGAGGTGCATAGATGAACAAACATGATTTGCGGCAGGTGACGGAAACAACGCCCAGTGGCGAGGCTGGAGACGGCAACGTTGCGGCAAGGATCGAACCACACCGGGCGCAGCCGGAGAACGCTCTCCGGGTCCTATGCGTCGGCCGGATCCACAAGGGCAGAAGAACCGTCGTCATCGCGTTTCACCGAAAACCAACCCCCATCGTCCCCGACAGTCCCTCACAGGAAGAGGATGAACCCCTCGCGCACGGGAACGATCTCCACCATGAAAGGAGAGAATGACCATGTTTCACAAAGCGGAAAGAAAAAAAGGCAAGCTCCGGCTGGCCATCGCCGGTCCCGCCGGCGCGGGAAAGACATATTCGGCTCTCCTCATCGCCTTCGGTCTCGGCGGCAGGATCGCCCTGATCGACACGGAACGGGGTTCCGGGGAACTCTACGATCATCTCGGGGCATACGACGCCTGCGGCATCGAGGCCCCCTTCGAGCCGAAGAAGTACATCGAGGCGATCAAGGCGGCGGAGGAACTTGGTTACGGGACCATCGTCATCGATTCCCTCTCCCACGCCTGGGTGGGTCAGGGCGGCCTCCTCGACGTCCACGGCCACATCGCCGACAAGACGGGCAACTCCTGGGCGGCCTGGCGTCAGGTGACGCCGAAGCACAACGAACTGGTGGATGCCATGCTCCAGTCCCGCTGCCACATCATCGCCACCATGCGGAGCAAGATGGAATACGCCCAGGTGGAGGAGAACGGGAAGAAACACGTCAAGAAGCTCGGCATGGGTCCCATTCAGCGGGATGGCATGGAGTACGAGTTCACCGTTTTCATGGATCTCGATCACAACCACACCGCCACGGCCACCAAGGACCGGACGACCCTCTTCGACGGCCGGTACTTCGTCCCCACTATGGAAACGGGGAAGCTCCTCCTTGACTGGCTGGAGAAAAGCGGAAGCGAAGCCCCGGTGTTCCAGCCGCAGGCGGCGGCAGGCGAACAGGAGAGGCACCAGTCTCAGGGAACGTCGGCAAAGAATGCTCCCGTAAAAACGGACACGGAGGCACAGATGCAGGTGAAACAGCAAGCACCGGGAGATGCTCAAGGCGGCGGCGCCGGAAAAACCTTGCCGCAAAAGGATGGACAACCCCTTCCTCAGGGCGGCAACGGCGATGGCTTGAAACCCCTCATCGCCCGTCTGGCCCTCCTGGACATCGGGAAGGAGTCCTACCAGATATATTGCTGCCGCCGTTACGAAATCGCCACCCTGACGGAACTCACTCCCGACCAGATCCGGGAGCAGGCAAAGCTCCTCGATTCCCTCAAGCGGCCTGTCCGCCTGAAGGAATTCATGTCATTCCTTGAGCAGCTTGTCTCCGATCACACATTTAACACGGGAGCCCCGACCCATTCCCTTCCTGCAGTATCGGGATCGGCAACGGCAGCGGCGCTTCAATAAGAAAACAAAACAGGGGCAGGACCCTTCCTGCCCCATTAACATGACGGAAAGTGAACATGGCCAGGACGAGAACCATCAAGCCGGAATTCTGGAGCGACGAGAAGCTCGCGACGTTGTCCCTCCAGGCACGGCTCACCTATATCGGCTTGTGGACCCTGTCCGACGACTACGGCGTCGTCAAGGGACATCCCGCCTGGCTCCGGAACTCCATCTTCCCCTATGACGACATCTCTCTCACCAAATTTGATTCCTGGCTCATGGAACTGGAGGGCATCGGCCGGATCGCCCCCTTTGCCGCCGATGGGGAGAAATTCTATTTCATCAGGAATTTCAACAGACACCAGATCATCAACCGGCCTTCCCAGACGCGAAATCCGAGTCCTCCCGAGACACTCACTGAGTACTCAGTGAGCCCTCATGGAGTATGCAGTGAGCCCTCAGTGAGTACTCACGGAGCCCTCACTGATGAAATAGAAAGAGAAAGAGAAAGAGAAATTAAAACTACTACTGCGGCGAGCCGGATTGCCGACTCGCCGCAGGAGCAGATTCGGACGCGGCAGGAACCGGGAGATGATCACGGCCAGGAAGAGAAAGCGCAAAAGCCTCAGGCAGAGCAGGCGCAGGATACCCATGAGCCTGAAAAGCATCAGGTCCCGGATGTGGATAAACCTCGGGAGCAGGAAGGATTGTCGCCGCCGGCAGGCAACGATCCTCCTGTCCCGAACCGAAATGCTGGTCGCCACCAGCCTAAACCTGTGGCGCGGGTAACGAGTCCCGCAAGGAAACAAATCGATTTCGACTACGAAACCGGCCGCTTCCGGCATGTGCTCTCAGAACTGGTCGCGAAGTGGCAGGTGGCCTATCCCGCGGTTGATGTGCTCTCAGAACTGCACCGCATGGAGGCCTGGGCAGCGGCAAACCCGGTGCATCGCAAATCGAACTGGCAGCGTTTCATCGTCAACTGGTTGACCAAATCACAGGACCGGGCCCGCAGCGGCGGGAGCGGGAAGGATCCCCCCGGAACGGAAGGGAGCGTGGAGCGATGGATAAAAGCGCCTTCGGAGAATTCCTGACGAGCCTATGTCACTACTACGAGCGGAAGGAGCCCCGCAAAGAGACCCTCGATCTCTGGTTCCAGGAGGTGAAGCATCTTCCCGAAGAGCCCCTGGACTGGATCCGGGAGCAGATCTGCCAGCGGCAGGAGGGATTTCCCCGGAATCTCCCGGCGAACATGCGGGAGCTCTGGCAGCGGTGGCGGGAGGAACACCCCCGGAAGCAGGCCCGTCCCGACACGGATACAAACTGTCGGGATTGTGAGGGGTCCGGGCTGATCACGGGTTACCGCGATGGCAATGCCTACGCCTTCCGGTGTGGCCGGTGCCGACAATCGACGCTCCACGGCATCCCCTTCGCCACCGGCCTGGACCTCCTTGCCCAGGGGTATGCCCTTACGGAAGAACGAAAGAGAAACCGGTACGCCTATGGATGAATATTTTCTCGGGGCCATCGTCGCCGCCGGCAGAGTCAGGGCCGGTCAGACCAATGTGGATGGCCGCCCTACCTGCGGCCTCTACGAAAAATGTATTGCTCCACTTTGTCCCTTGGATCAAAGCAGTCTCAAGGGCGTCTGGTATCCCGGCGAGGAGATCTGCCGCTCCCGGACCCACGGGAATCTCCCCTGGATCAGGGCCCAGCGGAAGATCGGCAGGGCGAAGGCTTCAGGATACTTCAACCTGGAGATTCTGAACAGCATCCGCACCATCCGGAAAGGGATCATGGGCCTCGACCCGAACGCCGAGGAAAAGCCCCAGCTCCGGCGGTGGCTGGAACACCACGAGAAGAAACGGAGCAGCGGTGGGCGGATAAATGAAGCGTCGGCAGGGAAGGCAGGGAAGAAGCCCCTTGCTGAACACTACTCTGACGATTCTTCCGGCATATGTCCTGCTGGTCGACCGGAAGCACTTTTCAACTTGTGCCCGGGGGTCCCTCAAGCTGGGGTTTCAGCCCCTCTCCAAAACTTGTCGAAACCGGGGGTTCAAGGGAAAGATTTATGCCGAAACGGGGGGGCCCGGCACCCCAGCCGGACGGGGATGGGTAAACCTCCATCCCGGAGGTCGGCGCCGAAAAAATGACTGCCAGAGGGAGCCCGAAAAACGGGATGACGGAAAAGGACTCTCAACCACAAAAAACCGGGCCACCAAACCCTCATCCCCTGAAGCGCTACTACCGCCTGGATGAGGTGGCGGCCTATTTCTCCATAGGTGTGCGCACGGTTTACCGCCTCATAGACGAGGGAGACCTTCATACAACCAGGATCCGGGGCTGTGTCCGGGTGTCGGCAAAAGAGATTCAGAGGTATGAGGAGAAGCTGGCGAAAGCTGAACCACATTGAAGTTGTTTCAGAATAGCTTTCGTTAATCACCAGATAGCTGTTGAAAAATATGTATCATTCCTATATGAGATTTATCATTGTTGAAACGTTGCCGGTGTAAATACGCTAACTGACTATAGCAATTTCACCAATACGGCCTTTGTAAAGAACGCCATGTATTAATACCGACCTTCCAATGGGCTACTTGATTGAAGGAGATTAATCTCATGACATCACCACAACCGAAATTGAAACTGCCACAGATTGAAAAAGTAACCCTTCGGAAATTCTCACTATTCACTGCTAATCCCAATGCCGAATTTACCTGCGGAGAAGGTGTCCTATGCATGGTTGGTGCTAATGGTATCGGAAAATCAACCCTACTCTCGGCCATCAACTTCTGTCTTACTGGTATTGTCCCCGAACCGAACCGCTCATTCAAATCTATGGATGAATATTATAGGTTTTCAAGAGTTTTCTCGAGCAGATATTTTCGAGGTCGGATTGATGGTAATGACGAGGATGAAGCTGAAATTGCATTATCCTTTCGCCTGGGGCCATACATTTATGAAATCCGACGTGGAATGTTCGAACCGGACGAGCTTCGAGCATTCACTATTACACAAGGCGATAATAAAGATGTAGTTTTAGAAACAGATAATTATCCTCGCGGTGAACGTCATAATGCTTATGCTGGACGCTTCGTCAAAGATAGCGGTGTATCTACGTTTGAGGAGTTTGTGTTTCTCCAGCATTTCGTATTCACTTTTGATGAACAACGCAGGACTCTATTTTGGAACCAAGGTGTTTTAGAACGGGCTCTTTATCGCGCGTTCGGATGGCAGCCAGACATGGCAAAACAGGCCGATAACTTCCGGCGTGAAATTGATAAGGAAGATTCCAATGTCCGCAATAGACAATGGGATGCCACGAGATTACGTAAACGTATAAATGAAATCCGTGCAGAGGCTCAAGCTGCACCTGGAGCACAGCAACGGTTTGATACTCTTATAGGTGATCACGAGGCACTTACTCGTCAGTTTGAGGAGGAGCACAAGGTTTTACGAGAAATTGAAGATGCACTAAAGGACTCAAACCTTCGCCTTGCTGAACTTTCGGTGCGTGAAACGGCCTTGCGTGATGAATATGCCCATTATTTCGACCGACGCTTCGATGTCCGGCCACCTTTTGCGCAACATCCATTGATTGTACAATCACTCGGTGAATGCACCTGCGGCCTTTGCGGCAATGAAACAGAGGTGGCAATTGCGAACATCAAATCAAAAGCTACCGCTAGCATATGTCCTCTCTGTGAGTCGCCCTTGCGTAAAGAAGAGATGATCTCCGATTTGGATACTAATCGTCTACAGGAAATTGATCGAGAGTTGGCAAAAACAAAGCAAAAACTTGGCAATGTTCAAAAGTCAATAGAGAGTCTGCGGTTAGTAGAAACCAAGGCACGACAGAAATTTGATTCAACAAAAGAAAAACTTGATGAGTTTGAACGTCAAAATAGTGCAACGCTAGAAGGATTGCGCCAATTGCTAAACCGTACTGTTGGCAACGTTTCCTTGAATGATTACCGTAACCAGCTTGCATCTCTAGAGAGGGAGAAATCTACCGCATATGATCGACGTGAATCACTAAAAAAGAAACTCTGGGAGCTGCAAAACAATTTGGAGCAGCAATACATTTACGCTGAGAAGGTTTTTGTTCCGCGATTTGCTGACTTGGCAAATCGTTTTCTTGGAATGCCTTTAACTGTACAAATGGATGCCCGGCAAGCGGTTGGGCTGAATCTGATCGTTACCGTCAATGGTAATACGCGCCGCCAACAGCAACAGCTTTCTGAAAGCCAGCGTTTTTTCCTTGATATTGCCTTACGAATGGCACTTACTGAACACATGTCTGATCCTAGTTCACGTGGTGGCATGTTCATAGATACTCCCGAGGGGGCCCTAGATATTGCTTATGAAAAACGAGCTGGTGACATGCTCGCAATGTTTGCCGAAGCTGGACATCCAATTTTGATGACGGCCAATCTTAACACATCACAACTCCTGCTTGCTTTGGCAAATCGTTGTGGACAAAAAGGGATGATTCTATGCAGAATGACAGATTGGGCTGAGTTATCTGATGTGCAAAAGGATGAAGAAGAACTCTTTGATAAAGCTTATCAAAATATTGAAAAAGCTATGGGGTTCGATGCAAAATGATGCGCCTGAATCCAGATGCAACGTTTGATTGTCTCTATGTGGCCAACCACCTTCAAGTCAAACAGTTAAGTATTTCACCGCAGGAAATACATCTATTTACTTATCTAGCTTGCCTACTTTGGTTATACAAAGAAAGGGTTGTATCTGACTGGGGCTACGACTTTGTAGGCACAGAGCTTGGTGCCCCCTTCAGTCGCGATATTGACACCGTTTTAAAGGAGCTTCTTGCGCGTGGTTATTTCCAAAAGATGCATGATCATGTTCAGATGACAAAACTCGCAGAACAGCCACTACATGATTTATCAGGACTAATTATAAACCAAGAACGCATTGAATGTTTGCAAGCAGCATGTGTCAGTACTGCTGCATTTTCTGTTGGAATGGTGAGCAGTGCTTTGTCAAAAGAACCGGAACTTATGCGTGCCAAAGCGTTTCCTTCTAGCCGTTTTCTTCTTGAAGATTCGGCGCGATCCCAGCTTTATATTCAGTTCGACGCTCTTCGGAAAGCGGTGAGCAAGCAAAGCAATGACTTGCGTTTGCCTGCAATTGTTTGGCTCACAGCTCTCTACCGTTTTGATGAGAGGGAAAAATGAATATTGCGAGCATCATTCTCGAAGTCTGTAAAGATACTCACGTTCCAATGTGTACGGAAGTATTTGGCGACGAAGGGCTGGATGCTGTAATCAAGGTGATGGAAACAGTTCAGACGCTATACAGACATGTCGATCTTGAGCGCATCAGTGGTCAAGTCATTATATTTAAAGTTGCGAATCCAGCCAACATAGGAACTATGTTACCGGTTGGCCCCGCTGCTGATTTTGCAAGCTTAGCTAATGAGGATCTTGGCGATTTATGTTTTCAAATTGCTGCTGACGGTCGCCCTTATACGTATATATTGGGTACCGAAACACCAGAAGTGTTGGCAAAAACGTCTGTCGTTTATTACTATCGAGATGCATATGAGGAGTTTTTAGCTGGTTCCCAACGTAAATCGGTAAATCGCTATGATTCATCGGCTCGTAGTCAATTTTCTGTTCCGACTTTCTCTAATGTCCGTGATGCCTTAAAGAACTATGCATATGAAAATGTTAAGGAATCTACATGTTATATTTTTAACCGAGTGTGGTATGATGACAATCGCCTATTCTTAATTGCTGGACCAGAATCATTGATGCGTGATTCATTGGCGCAGTTTCTTCGCAATCGTCTTGGCGGGGATCATGATGTATGGCCAGAACAGAATGTAAATGAGAAAAATCCGGTGGACATCAGAGTACAACCGAGATTCTGTAACAATCGATTGATGCTTATTGAAATTAAATGGCTGGGAAACTCTGTTAATAGTATTGGGCATGTAACGGTTAAGCACCGCGATAGTAGAGCGCAAGATGGTGCTGATCAATTAGCAGGATACTTAGATGAACAGCGTAGGTATGCGCCAAGTCGTGTTATACAGGGTTATTACGTAATCATTGATGCGCGGCGCAAGAGACTCTCTGCAGATACTGCAACAATGACGGCAATCACCAGAGCGGATGGTTTACACTATGAATGTCAATCCATCACCTTTAACCCTGCTCATCATTTAATCCGGACTGATTTTGACGAGCCCTACCGCATGTTTGCTCGACCTGTATGTTGTGATTAGCTGCTATGCTTAAGTTAAATGCCAATTTCCCCCTCCGTGATCAAGGTGCATCCAACGCTCTCGCTCTTGATTTGCTACCTCGTCATCGCTGGTATTTCGTTAAAGAAGGTTTCTCGCCTAAGCTCGTAGAGCAAGCCATAATGACAGAAGGAGTTAAACCAGGTGAAGTGCTACTTGATCCATTCTCTGGCAGTGGAACAGCTCCTCTCACTGGTGCACTCAGAGGGCTCCAGGTATGTGCTTTTGAAGTAAATCCTTTCTTACGCTTTCTCTCTGGAACCAAATTGCGCGAAGCCAATCCATCAACCTTCCGAAAAGAAAGTAGTCGTGTACTACTCGAGACGGAAAAACCTATGCCTTCATTATTAGAAGGCTACTCCACATTTACTGAAGGTAATCGCTGGGGCCGTTGGCTTTTCCCAAAGATAGTTCTTCGTAGTTTTGAAGCCGGACGGCGCTTAATTATTGAGGCAGATGTTGAATATCGTGACTTGCTCCAATTAGCGTTAATTGGAGCTGTTATGGATTGCTGTAATGCAACCCGCGATGGCAAGTGCCTTCGCTATAAAAAAGGATGGGAAGATTCTGAAGCGACCGCTTCACAATTTCGTGAACGATTTGAAATACGTTCCGAAGCAATTGCATGCGACCTCGCTGCTGCGCCAATTACTGGGATTCCATATTGTGTTACAGAAGGTGATGCTCGCCGACTAGTTGCTTCATCATCCCACGAGAAGTTTCGCCTGTGCGTAACTTCTCCGCCCTATCTCAACTCTTTTGATTACTCAGATATCTATCGACCGGAACTTTTTCTTGGTGGTTTTGTTGAATCGAACAAATCACTCACAAACGTCCGATTGAAGACTATTAGATCACATGTCCAGGCAAGTTGGGAACGTCCAACAAAAGATGAGTTCGGGACTCTTTACCACGACTGTATTTCTAACATCCGGGAAAATACTGAAAATCTTTGGGACAAAAGAATCCCCAAAATGGTTCAGGCATATTTTGAAGACATGGAGACGATCCTTCGAGGATTAAGGCAAAAAGCTTATAACGATACAAGTATTTGGCTCGTAGTTTCAACTTCTGCTTATGCAGGTGTTGAGGTCCCAGTAGATTTGATTCTTGCAGAAATTGGCCTGCGCACTGGCTGGTTTCTTCGAGAAGTAGGGGTACTTCGCTATTTAAGAAGTTCCAGTCAGCATGTCAAACATGTTGATGAGAAAGATAGAAAGTCTGTTCCTCTACGAGAGAGTGTTGTTATTTTTGATGCTTCAAAGAGACTGTCAATATAGAATAAATTTAGTTTACCGTCTGAATCCCTACGCAGCGCGCCCGGACATTGACGACGCCTTCGGAAATGGAGCGAATCTTGGCATCCTGATTCTGGACAAGGATTCTCAGTTTATCCTCGATATTCTTTGGGGGATTTGAGAGTCCTGTTTCCCAGCCCTTGCCGGATAGGCCGGACAGATCGGCGGCAGGATCATGACCGTCGATGACGAGGGTTTCATACCGTTCCCGACGCGATCCGTCTTCAAAGTCCATCGTGAACAGGTAACGGGCCGCGACGGTGGCCGGCATGCCGGTGCACTTGGCCAGCAGGACATCGCCGCTTACCACCTCGCTGCGGAAATAGTCCACAAGGGCGTCAATGAAGGGATGACCGAGACCCAACAAGTCCACGCCCTTCTTGCGGGTGGCAAGCTTACGGGAAAAGGTGACATTCGTATAGCTGGGCGCCACATCATGATACTTCCTAAGGGCGGGTGGGATCGTGATGTTGATGAGGTCGCCGGAGGGGATGAAGGTGCCGCCCAGACGCAGGACGGCCTTTTCCGTAAAGCAGCGCAGGTCCTCCAGGGTGAACCTTCCTTGCAGTTCCCGGTAATATTCCAGGTTGAAGGCGTGCAGATCCTGGGTGAGCTGCCGGAGCGCCTCGCTTGCCTCCCGGGCCTTCTTCATGGCCTCGGCGATCTCCCGTTCCGTTCTTTGATAGTTGCGGTTGATGAGGGCTTCCTTATAAAGCTCGTTGTAGTTGGCGGAGGATCCCAGATAGCCAAGAATCTCCGACCGGAAGTCCTCGGAGACCTCTCCGGTTACGGGATCGGTTTTGCCGATGATCTGGGCGATCTCCTGGAGCTTTTCTTCCAGGATGGTGTAAACCTTTTCTTCGATCGTATCCTCGGCAACCAGGTTATAGACCTGCACCGTGTCGGTTTGTCCGTAGCGGTGAATGCGACCGATCCGCTGCTCCACGGCCATGGGATTCCACGGCAGGTCATAGTTGAAGAGGACTCGGCAGACCTGGAGATTGATGCCTTCGCCGCCCGCAGAGGTGGAGATGAGGAACTGCGCCCCCTTTTCCTCCCAGAAGGCCTCGCAGGAAGCGATTTTGTCCTCCAGGGGGCCGCCCTTTACGGCCACGATCTTTTCCGGGGGGTAGTATTTCCCCAACTCGTCTTGTAGGAAGTAAAGGGTCTCCAGATACTGGGTGAAGATGATCATCTTCTCGTCTTTGTTTTCCCGCCGGATTTGTTCGATGGCGCGAACAAGGGTGTTGAATTTCCGGTCCGGTCCGTCATCGACAAGATCCAGGAGTTCCTTTACCTTCTCATCCTCATTGGGGATGTTGGCCTCCGCCTCGATGACCCGGTCCTCCGCTTCCATGGCATCCAGCGCCCAGTTGGTGATTTCCTCTTCAAAGCGGGGACGTTTGCGCAGGCGTTGTTTCAGGCTGACAATGTAGGCGTCCGCTTCCGTATAATCGATTTTGCCTCGGCCATAGGAGAGAAGCTCCATGACGAGGCCCCGCATCTGTTCCTGGCACTTCATGATCCGGGAAGAGATATCGCTGCGGGAGATCGGGCCTAACTCGCCGCTCTCCAAGGCCATTTGACGCCGCGCATGGAGTGCGATCAGCCGCCTCCGCAATGCCTGCTTGATTGCCCGCGGACTGGACGACATGATCTTCTGGAAAGTGGCCATAACAAATCCAACGGCCCGCTGCTGTTTGGTCGTCTTATCCTGTCCGGCGCCGGCAGCGTTGTATCCCTCTTTCAGGTATTCCGTCAGCTTTTCGTAAAAGCGCTGCTCCCTTAGCGAAAGCTGAAATTTCTGGGTGTGCACCTGGCGTCTCATAAAGATGGGGTTGCCCTGGGCATCGGTCACCTCCTTCTTGATGCGGCGGAACATGACCCGTCCCAGCAGGCCGCGATGATCCTGCATGGCCTCCGGCGTATCGAAGAGCTGGTCGTCCAGCAGTTGGATCAATGACCAGAACTGATAGGGATCGCCCTGGTGGGGCGTCGCGGTGAGAAACAGCAGATTTCTGGTCTTCCCCTTGATCTTTTCCGCCAGCCGGTAATTCTGGGTGACGTCGATCTTCTTGCCGTAGCGCTTTCTGCTCAGGTGATGGGCTTCATCGAAAACGATGATATCCCAGTCCGGTCTCGCCATGATCTTGTCCAGACGCTCGCGCTTCTTGATGGTGTCGATGGAGACGATGACGTGGTTACGCCGCTCCCAGGCGTAGGGGTTCGCATCCGTAAAATCCTGGCCGAGAATATCGAAGAAGATGCGGAAGCAGTCCCTCATTTCGTTCTGCCAGTTGACGGTGAGACCGGCCGGACAGATGACGAGGATCCGCCGGGCCTCGCCTCTGGCCACCAGTTCCCTCAGAATCATGCCGACTTCGATGGTTTTCCCCAGGCCCACTTCATCGGCGATGAGAAATCGCCGCCGGTGGGCGTTCACCACCAGATGGGTGAGGAGGATCTGGTGGGGGAGCAGGTCCGTCTTGCTGTTGGAAAGCTCGCCGCCGGAATTCTCCAGGGGGATCTGCCAGGCAAGCTGTTTGAGAAAGAAGTCAAGAGGCTGATCCGTTTCGCCCTGGCCATAACGCTCCAGGATATCGGCCACCGTGGCCAGCATATCGGACGGATAGGTCTCCAGGATGCGCTCCCCATCCCTTTGAAAGACCACATCCGCATAGGATTTCCCCTGGCGCTCCGTGATCCTGAACACCTCGCCGGCTCCGAGTTCAGGCCGGCTATAGACCTTGACCTTTTTCCCTTCTTTGATCATGGTTAATCGGTCATCTCCGATGAATGGGGTAGCAGTTGCAGTTTTTGCTTGAGCTCGCTTTCGGAAGGCAAGGCGAGCTTATATTTTGAGGCAAACACTTTATTGCTCAGGCCACCCAGGACATAATGGGCAAAGAGATCATCCTTCCCGGCGCAGAGAATGAGGCCGATGGGGTTGTTTTCACCTTCCATCTTTTCGTTTTCCTTAAAATAATTCAGGTAGAAATTCATCTGGCCGGCATCGGCATGATCGAATTCACCCTTTTTCAGGTCGATCAGGACGAAGCATTTAAGGATGCGGTTATAGAATACCAGATCGATGTGATAATGGCGATTGGCGATGGTGATCCGCTTCTGGCGGGCAACAAAAGCAAATCCCTTCCCGAGCTCCAGGAGGAAATCCTGTAGTTTATCGATGAGGGCCTGTTCCAACTGGCCTTCCGTGTAGGCATGTTCTTCCTTTAAATTCAGAAATTCCAGGACATAGGGATCTTTTACGGCATCTTCCGGTCTTTCGACGATCAAGCCCTTTTTTGCGAGCCTCATCACGGCCTTGGCATCTCTGCTCAGGGCCAGACGTTCGAACAGCATGGCGTTGATCTGCCTTTTCAGTTCCCGGACGGACCAGTTGTTATGAGCGGATTCCTTTTCGTAGAAAGAGCGGGCGAGAATATCGTCCAGCTTTAACAATTCACAATAGTGTGACCAGGAGAGGACAGGAATAAAGGAATCGGCGGGAAGCGCCGGCTTTTCGGATTCGGCAGACAGTGTCTGCCGAATTGGGAAGGCAACGTAAAAGGCCCGCATGTTTCTTAGATTACGTTCCGAAAAACCCCGGCCAAATCTTTTGGAAAGATCTTTCGACAGTTTGATGATGAGTTCTTCACCGTATTCGGCCCGCAGCTTGCCCTGTTGCTCATATTCGACGATTTCCCGACCGATTTCATGATAAGCCCTTACTTGCACCAGGTTGATTTCTTTTGCCGCCTTTGCTCTGGCTGCGGTGAATATTCCGGAGACCTTTTCGAAGAGCGTTCCATAATGTTCCTGGATCAGTTCATTTTTATTCATAGATTTCACCGTTTCAGCTCGACAGGTTGAATCCCGTGGCATAGACGGGATGGCCCCGCACCTCGCGCTTGGTTGGCGTGCCGAAGATATAGTCGATGGGCAGCCGCTCGCTCCGGTATTCCAGCCAGAGGGAATCCCCCTTCATCAGTTTGCCCTTGCAGACGATCTGGACCTCGATCTTCTTCTGCTCCAGCTTCTGGGCAGCCGCCTGCAAGGTCCTGTGAATCGCCAGGGCGGCATCCTTGCACCTGTCCGTACCCGTCAGATAGAGCACTTCGTCGATCCCCGTCACCATGTAGGAGGAGTAAGACGGGATGCCTTCCAATCCACCCTGCAGTTCCCGGAGAAAATCCAGCAACCCGATCCGGATCTCGTGGGGGACAATGCCGTTCTCCTGATAGAGATTCAAATAACGCTCCTCGAAGATTTCATACCCTTTCATTTCATACCTCGATCAGACCGAGAATTCTGTCCACCGGAACCTGAAAAGTGGGATTTTTATCCCGCAAATACTCCAGGGCCGCCCGGATCTGCGGCATGATGGATCTGCATTCCGTAAGCCAGGGGACGAGATTTTCCTGCGCCTCCGCCATGCCCATGAGGAAATGGAGTACATCCACGAGGGCGACACGGTCGAACCGGGCCTCTTCCATCTCCGGGAAAAGGGACAACTGGCTGGCGCTTTTGGTCTTTACCGCCAAGAGCTTCTGCAGATCGCCGTACCTTTCGTCTGGCGTCTTCACCTCATAAGTCCGGCCCCGCTTGGCCCGGCCTTTCCGCATAACGCCGGCCTTGATGAGGATCTCCGGCTCCATCAGCCCCCGGGTGGTTTTGTGGACCTCGTCGCTCTTGATCTCCTTCCGGTCGCAAAGGCAGGTGAGATAGACATAGCTGACCGGGTCGATCCCCTCCAGCTCGGAAGGCAGCGGCCGCTGGGTGGTGACAATCTGTTCCACCATCATGCGGATTGCGCCCAGGGCCGTCTGGAGACCGACCTCATCTCCCTGATGATCGACAATCCGTCCATAATGGCGGCTGTAGAGCTCCAGGCATTTGCCGATGAGGATGATATTGACGTCGGCGGCGGCAAGTTTTTCCTTTCCATAGCGCCCGGCCTCGATCATACGGATCTCATCCCGGGCCTGGCTGCGGATCTCCTGGCGCACGCCGGCCCAGGAGCGTTGCTTGCCTCCAGACTCTCCGTTGCGTTTTCGGCAGACATGGATGAGGTCGTATGAGATGGCCTGCTTGTCGATCAAATGCAGGGAACTTTCCGACTCGCCATGAATCGGATAAATGGCTTCGATGAGAAACCCGGCGTTGCAGAGGGATTCCAGAAGGGTCTCCCAGGCACGCCCCTCGGCGTGATGGAAGGTGAAGATCAGCAGACCGTCATCCGACAGCGATTCGTAGCAACGGCGCCAAACGGCCGTCAGACCTTCCTCGTAATCAGCGGCAGTCTTCCCCCGCGTGGGATTCTCGATGATCTCCTCTACCTTGGAGGTCGCCTCCGGGGCAAAGTGGGGATAGGTCTTCGCCAGGATCAAACGCAGCCAGACGTAAAAAAAATCGGCAAGTTCGGAGTAATTGACGTTGCCGGCATAAGGGGGGTCGGTGATGACGTAGTGAGGTTTATCAGGGTATAAAGAAATGATGCTTGGAGAGTCACCGCACTTTAAATGCGCTTTTCCCCCATCAATTATAGTATCCTTATAATTCTCTTTTGGAATCTCCGGATAAAGCTTATTCAAGTCAAATGCATTATTATTGAAATTCTTTCCCTTAAATAATTTCCCAAAAATCTGCCTATATGTCCCACGTACATACTTATCTCCGAAGACATTGCCCTCTGTGAAGGTGAGTTTTGGCTGATAATCGTGACGAGAGAAAATTTCTTCAATTGTGTTTCTATCATTGTGAAATCGGCAGAAGGTGTTGTTTCTACCAGTGCAATTGGAAAATGCACATAATAGCATCTCCTTCAAAGTCTGATCTTTCTCTTCGTCAATGGCCTTAAGCAGTGTTGCCAGACAGAGGAGCTGACGGGTGTTGAATATCTGATGCCAGTATCGGTAATGATGGGCGATCAAGCCTGATTTTGTTTTCTCTCCGACAGGGACTTCGCTTTTTGGGTAGGGTAAAATATCCTTTTCCTTTTCCCAGCGCCGCTCCGCCTCCAGGTAACGTTTCAGGTCCGCCGGGGTTACCTTCTTGAAAAACTTCCCATTGTTATCGCGAAGATTACAGAGATGGGACGGCTGATTCGTCGCGACGGTGTTGTCCCCGAAGAGGTCCTCGGTCGTGTCCCCGGCGCATTTGGGACAGTATCCCTCGATGGCATAGGGGGACATCGGCAAAAGTCGGTTCTCCGGCATACTGCGGATAGCGGTAATGATCCGCTCTTTTGTGCCGCAAGCCGGACAAACGAAGCTCCCCCTTTCGGGTAGATTTCCCTGCTTGGGGTTATAGCCTTTGGCGCAAACCGGGCATTGCACCTCCTCCGGCAGCGTGCCCCGATATTGCCAGACGGCCCGGCAATGGGGACAGAGCAATACCGTGAGTTGAATCTTTTTTCTTTCCTTCTTAAGCTTGGCGAACTGCTGCACCGGGCTGGCCTGACTGCACCAGGGGCAGATAATCTGATGGGCGAAGGGATCGAAGGCCGCCCAGCGCTTGTTGGCGCGCCGGTCGGCGGCGGCGTCCCTCGGGTTATTAACCATGAGAGATGGTTCAGCCATCAGGGAAGCCCGGTCCACTTCGAGGTCGAAAGGCTTCTTGCAGGACGGACATTGATAATCGGGGATGTAACGGACGGACGGCGTCTTGGCGGCAATGATGTAATTTCCGAAAAGAGGCACCTCCTGACGGCAGTTGGGATTCGTGCAGATGGCAGCTTTCACCCAGAAGGTATAGATGATATCCGCCTCTTCCCGTCCGGCCCCGCAACAGGGGCATTCGGTCTTGTAATGACTGAGGAGTTCCTCTTTGACGGACTGGCCGCTTAGTGTTGTTCTTTCTTCCAGTCTCTGGAAGGCGGCTTGCAGATCCTTGAGATCAACAGGCTCCACCTCCGTCTTGACGATGAACCACGCGACGGGATTCAGGTCGATGCCCGTCACCCGGCAGCCCAGGCGCAGGGCCTCGACAATGGTCGTGCCGCCGCCCATAAAAGGATCCAGGATGCAGACGTTGTTGGTGTCCGGATCGTCGGTGTGGTCTTTGTAGAACTCGGCCATGATGTCCGTACCGGCGGGTTTCATCGCCCCGAGCAGGATGGCCCGAAAGACGCAGGAGGCCCGGCGGGCAAACCATTTGTGCATCTGGTAGATGGGCTTGAAGGCGTTGCGCTCCGGGACGGCGAGGCGGTTGATCTCCACGATGGGAAAGCCCTCCTCGATAGCCCGCTTCCTGCCGGATTGGTTCATGACGCCTCCAGCTCGATCCAGGGCGTCAGCATCTCCATGAGGGAAAGGCCGCCATGTTTGTAGAGCCTTGCCGCCGCCTCCCCCGTGCCGCGGGTCTTCACCCGCCCCTTGAGGAGGGCCACCTGGCGGGCAGAATCCACATAGATGTCGCTACTTGGCGGGGGTGCGGGCTTCTCCGTCAGGGACACACAGCGATCGTTTCCGAAATATCCATTCAGTTCTTTCATTTCCGCCGCCTGTCGGGGGAAGTCCATGCCGGCGCCGAAAAAGATATAGCCGTGGTCGCTGGTGATAATAATCTTCCTTTTGCCCTTGATCCGCTGGACAGTATTCATCCAGGCCGTCTCGAACATGGCATGGATGTTTTCGAAATGGCTTTCAAATTTGGCGCCGCTGTCCCGATAGGTATGATCGGGAAAAGACGACCAGATGAGCAGTGCCGAATCTTCATGGTTTCCGGGGATGCCCTGGGTATAGTTGCCACTGTACACGGCGGCGATGCCCTTTTCTTTCAACTCCTTTCGCCCCGGCAGTTGGGAAGGGGCGATACGGCCGCAGGGGAGTTCCCGGGCGATAAAATCCATGGTCTCACAGGGGACGGCAGCCAGGGAGGCATCAATACGAGAGGGACTCAGCCCCGATTGTTCGGCGAGGTTGATGACCATGGGGATTTCACGGAGCGACAGGCCGTCGAAGACGACAACGGCGGTATCAGGAGCGGATAATGATTCCAGCACGCTTATCGCGGGACCGGGGCCGGCCAGGAGTTCACCGTATGTCCGGTCAGCCGCGGCAGCCAGCAACTGTTCGAAGGTGTTTACTGCCGATTCACCCCGATGGAGGAATTCCACCGGCTTTACTTTTTCATAGTTCTCCCTGCTCCAGACATCGTCCAGAAGCCACCTTTTGATCCAGGGAAGGCGGGGACCGGGGGCGATGAGCTGGTCAAGATGGCCGAAGGCTTTGTTGTTCATGATTCCTTCGTGATTTCTACCGTCATATCTGCCGAGTATTCCGCACCGCTTAACGCAGGCAGGGCCTCGATCTGCTGCTCTATACCTGCCTTGTTGAATCGGCCGGTCTTTGTGATGGCAATCTCGGCAGTGATTGCACCCTGGCCACTGAGATTGCCCCGGATTCCGGCCGGCAGCGCACTGAGATCGCCGTGGTTACTTTGCTGAAGGAAAATCTTGAAGGTCACGCTGGTGATGATGCCACTTTCATGAGGCTGCAACCGGAGAGCGACCTCCTGGCGGAGACTGCCGATACTGAGCTGGGGCGGGATCTTCAGGGAGATCTTTTCCACCTTCGGACAGGTGCAGGGATCGTTTCCACAATGCGGGCAGACGTCATCGGGCGGCGTTTTGCATTGACAGGGACTTTGCCCGCAGACCGGGCAGGGATGAGGACCATCAACGACGATGCACTTGCATGGCCAGGCGCCGCACTTGGGGCAGACGATCGGAGGCGCCGCCTTTTCAAACGGGTCCGTGATCCGGGCGTAGAAAAACTCCGTTTCCGTCAGGTTGGGATTGATGTGACAGAAGTTCCCGGCGCTGTGCTGAATGCCGATAACGCCGTCCTTGCACATCTCCCGGAGGGCCTTGGGAAGCAGATTAAACAGCGGGACAGGAAAACCCAGGGTCTTGCAGTATTCCGTTTGTACTTCCCTTACTGTCCGCTCCCGGATGTCATCGCTTCGTCCCTCGAGATGCTCCCTGATCCGCAACATGTCGAAATATTCCTGGCTGATCTTTTCCAGGACCTTGTCCTTGGAACAATCCGGAGGCAGGGGTTCCAGTTCGACGCGATCCTCCGCTACGTCTTGTCCGTATTTCTCCCAGCTCACAAATACCAGCCCCGCCTTCTTGATCCGGTCCACGCTGTATCCCTGATCGGTGCGCAGGATGCGCTCGTAATCGTCCCGCCGTGCCGATTTGGCCGTGGAGTCGGCCAGGTCCCGGGCAGCCAGGCAACGCCGCGCCCATTTGAGCAAATCCTTGTCCGTCGCCAGTTGAAACTTGTCGTCCTTCGGTTCCAGAAGCAGGATCAGGTTGCGGTTGTCCATGCCGAAATAGAGCTGGTGACGCTCTTCCTGCGTCAGTCTCCGTCCGGTCAATACATAGCGGGGACGGGCCTTGTCCAATTGCCTTAGAATCTCCTGAACATCCTGGACGGATGTGAGTACGGCGGCGCTCGCCGTTTCCCGGAATATCTCCGTTTTCAGGAGGTCGTACAGCTTTTCCCGCGCCTGTTCGTCGGAGTAGGAAAGGGATTTGAACTCTACCTTGGCCTCGGCGTTTTCCTCCAGATCGAAGAAATAACGTCCCTCCTGATGGTGAAAATAGGAGGCGTACTTCTGGAATCCCATGAGGGTCTGTTCAAATGCGTTGATGTCCGCCGCCGGCGACAGGAGATCGAGGATCAGCTCTTCCCGGGAAGCGCCCCGGCTGCTTCCCCGTTCCGTCAGGGTGTGGAGGAGCACCGACGCCGCCATCTCCCGGGCGAGGGGCAACCGGTTTTTCAGATCTTCCATGTTTTCTCTGGCCCGGTTGATGAGATCGCCGCCGGGATCCAGGTCCTTGAGCATAATGGTGTTTGCCTTGTCTGCGAGGGAGGCGTCGCCCGGCGTGATAAGATCGCGGGTGCTATGGGTGAGACGCACCATGTTGCCGAGAAAGGACAGGGCGCCGCGTACGTTCTGGAAGCCGCCTCGGGCGGGAACGCGGTTGAGAATCAGATTCATGAGGGCCGGAGAAAAGGGGTAGGTGTCGAAAAACCTGTCCTTGCAATCTTCCATGTCCAGGGTGGGATCATGCTTCTGCCACAGTTGGACGTAGCTTTCCACGCAGGAGGAAACGGCGCTCTTGTCAAAATTACGGAAGTCTTCAAATAAACGATGCAGGATGATGTTGCTTTGATCTTTGGTGTTGTCGAATTGGACGACGCACCGGGGCACGCGCTTCAAGGTGCTTCCCGGTTCTTCCTTGTCGCTGTAGATGCTGGCGAAAAGGGTGATCTGCCGGGAACGGTTGCTGAACTCGGAGAGCATCTGGAGGAAGGCGATGTTCTGTGCCTTTACCGCGTCGTCACCGATGACCTTGATCCCCTGTTCCAGTTCGTCGAAGATAAGGACGACCTTCCGGTCGCCCAGGGCCTTCGCAAATTCGGCAAGCTTGGGGTGGGTTTTACTGGCCTTGAACCGGGCGCCCAGGGTCTCGAAGATCATCTCCCAGATGGCGTCATGGGGATCATCGGTGAATTTGTTGATGATCACGACCGGATCGTCGGGGATGCGGCAGGTCAGGTTGTTCTCCGCAAGCCAGTGCGCGGCTTTTTCCTTGTGGCGGAATAGGTTGTAGATCAGAAGCAGCAGGTGTGATTTTCCGCTTCCCTTGAGCCCCTCGAAAAGGAAGAGCCCCGATGTTTCTTTTGCTGAGGAGAATCTTAGATCTATCTGTTCGAGAACCTTGGTTATGTCGGTGGTCGGATAGGTCAGTTTGAAGAATGTTTCCGGCCGGGATTCGATCTTGGTTTTGGAAGTATCCTTGAGATTGGCAAGGTCGATGATGCCTTCAATCCCCTCGTCGGATATCACTTCGGGATAAGGCTGCAAGTATGATGAATAACCCATCGCGCCCCCTCAATGGTTATGGTGTGATTATTTGGGCTTTTTACCTGATTCCTTTCGCGGCCGGTCCCAGTAGGGACTCTTGCACTTGGGACAGATGCGGACTTCCGCCTGGCGCGGGGTCCATGTATGGCCGCAACGCAGGCAATTCATCTGCTGGATGTTTATGTTTTTCATCCACCGCCCCCCAGTTTGTCGGCAAGTATCTACTATAAGTATAACCTATTGTCGAGGGAAATTACAGAAATGTTTGTTCAAACCGTTTTGTAATAAAGGATTCATAGATTTTTTTGTTTAATTTTTGAATGTTATCTGGGACGAGAAACGTGAGTATGCTGACATGCCCAATAAGCTTCTGAAAAAATCCAGCGTGATTATTGCCCTATCCTATTATCGCTGCCATTGAGGACATGGGATTAGTTATTAACCCCCATGCCCTGGATCGGGCACAACGAAGGATGAAAATGAGGTGGTTG
>CAZNDG010000017.1:0-59242 GCA_964571695.1 uncultured Syntrophus sp. | reverse complement strand
TCATATGTGGCCACCAAAAATCTTATATCAAATCGCTCCGCGAAAATCGGTGTTAATATGAAAATTTCAGATTACATCCTTGATGGAAACCTCCTGGGTATTTGGGTAGCACTCCTCCTTGGGGTTGGGTACCTTTTGATACCCAAAAACGATTTAAAGCATCGTCGGGTTTTGCCGAAACTACTAATCGCTGCAATTTTATTCGGTATCCCGACGCTTCTTACTTACTTTCATTATCCATGGCAATTGATTATCATCTCCGGTATTGTGGTTCTCATCATCGTAATTTTGTTGTTCACATCAATTATGTGGCCTTTACCACACGAATTAATATTCCTGTTTTGGCTTAAAAAGAAGAAATTTAGTCGGCATTTAAAAACTGGCGAAGATCTTGAAAAGAAGTTCTTTCGGTATTTATTTTCCACACCTGGGAAAATTCAGTTTTTAAGAGGTCTGTTAAATTATTACAGCAGATTCAACATCTCTAAGTTTATCCATCATTGTATCCTCAGTTACTCACGTCTTCCTCTTTTAGAGGCTGAAAAAGTAACGTTTGAATTTAATCGAGGTGTATCCTACATTCAAATGTGAGCGACAAGCAAGGTCGCGCAGATATTGGATGGTGCGTCTGCTTCTTTCAAACAAACTTCAGAGTACTTTTTCCTCTTGGCTCACGTTGCGAAATGCCAGGGCCTATTGGATAAAGAAAGAGTTCATCTTGAAAAAGCCCTTCAACTTCAGGACAAAGATGAATCATTAAAGTGCCCGATCTACAACAACATCGCTGTCAATGCCCAAGCACGGGGAAATCACACAGATACCGTCCATTTCTATTCGAAAGCTGTTGGGCTTCTCGCAAAGCATCCATCGTTCAACATGAAACATACTGTCCTTCCAAACATGATTGATATTTATTTGCTGGATGGTGAGTCTTCTAAGGCAAAAACTCTATTCGAAGATTATCAAGCAATGATTGATTTCAACAATCTTGATGATGTTTTGATGTGGGATAATTACCGCTTGGTTTATTATCGGCAACGCCATGATATGGCGAGCTTAAAAAAAACATTGGATGATGGTTCGTCACGGTTTTCTTCAAAACCCACACCTGAGGAACAATTGGCGTTCAGGATCAGCGAACTCCGGATGAGGTGAAATAACAAGATTGAATGGGAAAAGACGCTAAGCGATGTTTGCCAACAATTGGATGAATATTTTGCACTTCCATTTCCCAGTTCTTTTCTTGCGGCAAAGGAAATTATGTTTGTTATGAAGGGGCTTGATGAACAACAATATCCCCTCTTAGATCTGGATTGCCTTTCAAAATTGATCGCCTTTCTGAGAAAATCAGCGCCGGAGATTGACAAGCATTTACTGCATCTGCCTGAGGAATTCGTTAATGAAAGATTCAGTTTTACAAAAGATAAGACATGGTTACTCCAGGTTCTCTTTAATCCTCACGAACAGAATGATAAGGACTACACCATCATGCTCGACAAGAAACTCGAGTTGCTTAAAGATCTGGTTGACATTCAGCAAAACGAGGGGAATGCCGTTAATGCTATGGATGCTCGATTGGGCATCCCTGATGAGGTGATCAGCCAAGTATTTTCACCATCTACCCACGGCTTTTTTAACAGGCCGCAATTTTATGAGTATCGCCAAAAATTGATTGATTTGGCCAAAAAGCAAATGGACATTGTTTATGCCGAATTGGTCAAATTTGGACTCGATACTTCAGTGCTTACGTTTAAAATCAGACTTGCATACTATTTCATGCATTTTAACGAGGTTGAAAAGGCGCATGGGCTATACTCCGATTTTGAGGATTCAGGCATCAGCATCAATCATTTCGCAGATTGGATCCGAGTATATTACGACCGGCTTAGGTATGCGTTTGTTGTCTCGAATGCAAAGAGCTAAAGATCATGTAACCCACAAGCAGCACTGATAAACTTATGACCGATTAAGCCGGTGTATGTCAAACAATTCATCGAACTCATGGACGCAGTGAAGGAGTTGGGAAAATGAGTGTCAAAGAAATCAAAGCCCTTACGCCTCCCTATCCTTTCGAGGCTTATACCCATGTCATCAGTCCCCTTTCCCCTACGGAAGGCGGCGGTTTTCTGATCTCCTTTCCCGATCTTCCCGGTTGCATGTCCGACGGTGAGACAATCGAAGCGGCGATTCAGAATGGCCGGGACGCTTTTCTGGCCTGGATTTCCGCACGGGCGGATATGGGAAAAGAAATCCTAAGGCCCGCGTATCGCGTGCCGGAAACAGAGACGTCCATGTCCGGGAAGTTCGTCCAGCGGGTGCCGAAAAGCCTGCATGCCAAACTGGCCGTTCTTGCCAAGCAGGAGGGCGTCAGCCTCAACACCCTGGTGCTTACCTTCATCGCCGAAGGCGTAGGAATGCGGGAAGATAAACGCCATGTTCAGAAGCTGACGGCATGAAATCAAAAATCCTCTCATGCCTGTATGAAATTGGAGTCGAGGAAAACGTACGGATTGTCTATGCCTGCGAATCCGGAAGCCGGGCCTGGGGTTTTCCATCCGCCGACAGTGACTATGATGTCCGCTTTTTGTACGTCCGCCCTGTTGAATGGTATCTGTCTATCGACGTCAAACGTGACGTCATCGAACGACCGGTACAGAATGGACTGGATGTCAGCGGCTGGGACCTGAAAAAAGCCCTGCGGCTGTTCCGCAAATCAAACCCGCCGCTTCTGGAGTGGCTGGGATCGCCCATCGTCTATTTGGAGCAATACTCGGCAGCGGAAAGCATGCGTGAATTGTTGCCGGATTACTATTCCCCCACGGCCTGCCTGTATCATTACCTCCACATGGCACGGGGAAATTACCGGGAATATCTAAAGGGCGACGTGGTGTGGATCAAGAAATACTTCTACATCCTGCGCCCCATCCTGGCGATAAACTGGATTGAGCGAGCTTGGGGCATCGTTCCCACGGATTTCAAGATCCTGGTGGATAAGCTGGCCGTAGAACCGCCGGTCGCAAAAGAGATCGCCAATCTCCTGGCGGCCAAGCGCGCCGGAGCGGAACTGGACCGTGGACCCCGCATCGAGGTTCTCAGCCGCTTTATTGAGGAGGAACTTGATCGTTGGGATAATAACCGCGCCATTCATCAAAAGCGCTCAGTAAACAGCGACAAACTGGACAAACTTTTCCGCATGACCTTGGCAAAGGCATGGGGATATTCAGAAGAGCGTGAGCGGTAAAATTCGGATGGGAGCCATGATCAAAATAGATGCGGGTGGGAGGCCGGCTGTCCCTCCATACCAGGAACCCCTTCGGGAACCCGCCGCAGGCGCACCGATAATTTCCTGCTGTCACCCGCAAGGGTTTAACTTATCACAAGATAACAACAATGGAAGGGGAATTATCCCACAGGAATTTATGAAGATATACCGGGCGCTGTGCAAGGCTTGGGAGAAAAGGCAGCTTCTTTCAGGGGGCGGTGGTCGGAAGATAGGAAGGTAGCTGAAAACGCTCTCGGGCAATTGCAATATCGACTCCAGATTTCTGAGACGGTGAAGAGGAATATGTTTATAATAGAAAAGAAAAATACGATTGGATGAAGTGCAATGCCGGGATTAGGGAGGGGAGTATGAAGACGTATGAAAAGATTGAAATGGATCCCAAGATCATGCTTGGGAAGCCCGTAATTAAAAATACGCGGATTACCGTGGAGCATATTCTCAGGAAGCTGTCAGCGGGGATGACTATTGATGAAATCATCAAGGATCATCCTCACCTAACCTCTGAGGATATCTATGCAGCTCAAGCTTTTGCCGCCGATTATCTCGCCGATGAACAGATAGCTTTCGGATAGGCGGCGAAAAAATGTGATTTCTTGCCGATGAGTGTTGCGATGCCAGCCTTGTCGCCGGTTTACGGGCTGATGGACACGATGTCGCTTATGTAATTGAAGGACAGACGGGCATCTCTGATGACGAAGTTTTACAGAACGCCTTTGTTGCCGGGCGCATTTTGTTGACGGAGGACAAGGACTTCGTGAACTTGTTTATCGACTGAAGAAGCCTGCCTGTGGAATCATTCTGATCCGTATCGACGTCGAGAAAAGAAATGAGAAATTGTCGCGTTTGGAAGCGCTAATCGCCAAACATGGGGACCGTTTGCCCGGACATCTTGTGGTCGTTGAGCTAAATAAATATCGTTTTCGTCCGTTGATCTTCTAACAGCCGCCTTATTGACAGGCGTTATATATATCTTCCGTCGTCTTACCTAACTTTCTGCCACCTTAGCCAGCCCCTCATATCTGCAATGAACTCTTCTTTCAACTCCTCCGGCGCCAGGATCTTCACATTGGGCAGCCATGTCTTCAGAATTTTCCTTATTTCTCCGTAATTACCGACCAAGAAAGAGACGATCAATGAACCGTCCGGTTCCGCCATGACCACATCGTAGAGGCAATAAAAGAGGCCGGAGTCATGGCGACTCCGGCCTCGTATGCGGGCATCATAAAGCTGTTCACATCACCCAATCGGTATTGCGGACAGGAGGATCATTGCTTTTCGATTTCTTCCCCTCCCTGGTTATGCCGCCTCCACCCGGACGGCGCAGACCTTGTATTCGGGAATCTTGCCGATGGGGTCCAAAGCCGGGTTCGTAAGGAGATTGACGGCTGCTTCGTGGAAATGAAAGTTCATGAAGATCGATCCGGCGGCGGAGCGCTCCGTCAGTTTCGCCTTGGCCTGCAACTCTCCCCGCCGGGACGTGACTTTCACCATCTGGCCGTCGAAGATTCCGAGCCGGTCCGCATCCTGGGGGTTGATTTCCACCAGGCTTTCCGGATACCGTTCCGTGGCGCCTTTGGACTGACGGGTCATGGTCCCCGTATGGTAATGATAGAGGACCCGTCCCGTGGAAAGGAGCAGCGGATAACTTTCGTCGGGAAGTTCCGCCGGCGGGATGTACTCGACGGCATGGAACAGCCCGAGCCCCCGAGTGAAACGGTCCCTGTGTAGGTATTTTGTCCCCTTGTGGTCCGGGGTGGGGCAGGGCCACTGGAGGCCGTTTTTCTCCAGCCGCTTGTAGGTGATGCCGCCGTAACTGGGGGTAACCCTGTTGATTTCCTCCATGATCTCCTGAGCGGAGGAATAATTCATGGCATAGCCCATCCGGCCGGCGAGGGCGGCGATAATCTGCCAGTCGCTCTTAGCCACTCCCGGAGGGGAGACGGCCTTGCGGATCCGTTGGATCCGCCTTTCGGTATTGGTAAAGGTTCCTTCCTTCTCGGCAAAACAGGCGGAGGGCAGCACCACATCGGCCAGCCGGGCCGTCTCCGTGAGGAAGATATCCTGGACCACCAGGAAATCAATTGTCCGGAGCGACGCCTCCACATGGGCAAGATCGGGGTCGGAGATCATGGGGTTCTCGCCCATGATGTACATCCCCTTGATGGACCCCTTATGGGCGCCGTCCATCATTTCCATGATGGTCAACCCGGGTCGTGCCGAGAGCTTGACGCCCCAGGACTTCTCGAATTTTATCCGCGCTTCGTCGCCGGCCACCTGCTGGTAGGCGGGATAGACATTGGGCAGGGCGCCCATGTCACAGGCCCCCTGGACGTTATTCTGCCCCCGGAGGGGATTGACGCCGCCGCCCTCGATCCCCACGTTGCCGCCGAGCATGGACAGGTTGGCGATGGATTTAACGTTATCAGTGCCGGTTATGTGCTGGGTGATCCCCATGGCATAGAGGATGGAGGCCCGTTTGGACCCGCCGTACATCCGGGCGGCGCTGCGGAGATCTTCCGCGGGAACCCCGGAGATCTCCTCCACATATTCCGGGGTGTATTTCTCCACGGTCTTCTTCAGGGCCTCGAAACCCTCGGTGCGTTTTTCCACATACTCCTGGTCATATAGATTTTCCGCGATCATCACGTTCATGAGGCCGTTGAAGACGGCAACATCCGTACCCGGATTCTGGCGGAGCCAGAGATCGGCGTATTTCACCAGATCGACCCGCCGGGGATCGATGACAATCAATTTGGCCCCGTGCTGGCGGACGGCCCGTTTGACCTTCATCCCCACAATAGGGTGGTTTTCCGTGGTATTGGTACCTGTCGCCACAATCAGGTCGGTATATTCGATTTCATCGATGGAATTCGTCATCGCCCCACTGCCGAAGGCGGCGGCCAGACCGGCCACCGTAACGGAGTGTCAGAGCCGGGCGCAGTGGTCCACATTGTTGGTGCCGATCACCGCCCGCATGAATTTCTGGAACAGGTAATTTTCCTCGTTGGTGCACCGCGCCGAGGAGAGCCCCGCGATGCTGTCCGCCCCGTTTTTGCTTTTTATTTCTTTGAATTTGCCGGCGATTAAATCCAGCGCTTCTTCCCAGGAGGCCTCTCTGAGCTCGCCGCCCTTCTTGTCGCGGATGAGCGGCTTTTTCAACCGCTCGGGCGAATCAACAAAATCAAATCCGAAGCGGCCCTTGATGCAGAGGCTGCCCCCGTTGGGTTGGACGTAATCACGGTTTCCCGTGACCTTGACGATCTTGCCGTTATGGACGTTGAGGTCCAACTGGCAGCCGACGCCGCAATAGGTGCAGGTCGTCTTGACCTTCTGGATTTCCCAGGGGCGGCCGCGAAACCGGGACTGGCGGAAGGTGATGGCCCCGACAGGGCAGACGTCGGCGCATTCGCCGCAGAAATAGCATTCCGAATCGATATAATCGGCGTCGAAGGCCGGTCCGACCTTGGCCCGGGAGCCCCGCCGGGAGAAATCGAGGACCTCGTTGACCTGGATCTCGTTGCAGGCCCGGATGCAGCGGCCGCAGAGGATGCACTTGTTCAGATCCCGGGAGATCATGGCATTGGACAGTTCATGTTTGTAGCCGGGATGCTTGATGTTGAAACGGGGGGTTTCGATCTCCAGCCAGTAAACGAGATTCTGGAGATCGCAGTTGCCGTTCTGTTCGCAGGTCAGGCAGTTGTGGTCTCCCGAAGCCCATAGGAGCTCCACGATGAGGCGCTGGGCAGCCCGGACCTTCTCCGTGTCCGTCCTGACGATCATGTTGGGGCTGACGGGCATGCAGCATGAGGCCACGAGGGAACGGGCCCCCTCGACCTCCACCACGCAGACGCGACAGGCCCCGACTTTGGTGGTTCCAGCATAATGGCAAAGCGTCGGGATAAAAATCCCGTTTTCCCTGGCAATCTCCAGGATCGTCTGTCCTGCCGCCGCCTCCACTTCCCTGCCGTCGATAGTTAAGGGAATCTTTTTTTCCATGTCCTGCTCCTTTGGATATAGATTGTCCACTCCTTTCGAATTGAGGGGCCCGTCCTGATCCGGGTCCGGGAGGCAATATGAACTGAATCGACTTTTTTTGCAAGTATAAAATATGGTTTAACTATGTCATTAATGACATATGATTTTTGGCAATACGGACTGGCCCCCGACTTCAAGATCTTCCGTCGGTGCCTTTTGACCTGTGGTGGGATCGATGGGGAAAGCTTGGCCCTCGCTACTGGTTCAATCCAGGGTGAACCGGCCGTCTTTGTAGAGCAGGACGTCATCTACCCGGATCTCTCCCCCCCGGCGGAGATCGCAGATCAGATCCCAGTGGATGGCCGATCGGTTGAGGCTCCCCGTTTCCGGGTAGCCGGCGCCCAACGCCATATGGAAGCTGCCGGCGATCTTTTCGTCGAAAAGGATCTGCTTGGTGAAGCGCCGGATGCCTTCGTTGGTGCCGATGGCGAACTCGCCCACGTAGCGGGACCCCGCGTCGGTATCGAGGATCTTGTTGAGGAACTCTTCGTTCTTGTCTGCCCGGGCGGCGATCGCCTTTCCGTCCTTGAAGGTCAACTGCACCCCCGTCAGTTCCCGTCCCTGGTAGATGGCCGGGTAGGAGAACCGCACCGTGCCGTTGACGCTCTCCTCCACGGGACCGGTGAAGATCTCCCCGTCGGGCATGTTGTGCCGGCCGTCGCAGTTGATGAACAGGCGATCGGCGACCTCCAGGGTCAGGTCGGTATCCGGGCCGGTGACGCGGATCCGCCGCCTTCCCCGCAACCAGTCCACGATCCGCTGCTGGTCGGCGCTCTTCCGCTCCCAGTAGCCGATGGGATCGTCCAAATCAGGGAGGCAGGCCGAGAAGACGAAGTCCTCGAAGTCCCGGAGACTAAGCTCGGCATCCTGGGCATAGGCGTTGGTGGGGAAGAGGGTGCCCACCCAGCGAAGTTCCCCGGCGGCGGAACGCTGCATGAAGAGGTCCATGATCTCCCGGCGGGCCTGGTTCCGGATCACCACCCGCGCTGGATCCACCGCACTGAGACTCTTGGTGTTGTCGGCGCCGGAAATGGAGATTGTGGCATCGTAGGTTTCGATCCCCAGCTTCGTAGGCGGGTGGATAAAGGCCAACTGCTGGTCCGTCCCGCAACGGTACATGATCTCTTCCGTTTCCGGGAGGCTCACCAGGGGCAGGGGATGGCCACCCGCCCGGAGGACCTGGGCGTAAACCTCTTTGAGGAGGGGCGCCGTTTCGGTGGTGCCGTTGACGAGGACCTTGTCGCCGGGTTTGATCTTTACGGAGTAACATACCAACAATTCCGCCAGTTTAACGATACGGGGATCATTCATTTCCTTACCTCGTTGTGATTTGAATTTATCGGCCGGAATTTCGGGAGGGAGATCCCTTCCTCCCGGTCATCCCAGACCACCTCCACGTCCATCTCACAGGACACCGCCGCGGGATCGCACCCCACGATATTCGTCAGGATCCGGGGTCCTTCTTTTAGCGCCACCAGGGCCACGACATAGGGTAGGTCCCCCTGGAAGGACGGATCGAAGGCCACATGATAGACCGCATAGGAATAGACTCTGCCCCGGCCGGAAGCCTTGACCAGGAAGGTCCGGATCGACAGGCAGCGAGGGCAGATAAAAGCGGGCGGATGGCGCAGATGCCCGCAATCTCCGCATTTCTGGAGTCTGAGTTCGTGTTCCCGGCATCCTTCCCAGAAGGCTTTTGTATCCGCGTTGATCTTTGGTGAAGGTCTCTTATTTGTCATGTCTTCCTATCCCCTCGTCAAGATATAGCATGAATGGGTTTGCAGAATCCCGCCGTTGTCGCTGCACATGATGATCTCGGGCTTTTTATTGCCCGTCTTGGGACCGAGTTGCCGTTCTCCGCAGCGGCCCATCAACTGCATGACGCCCTCCGTCAACGGAGTCAGGCCCATGAAATAGGCTTCGGAGAGCAGCCCTCCCGAGGTGTTGACCGGCATGCAACCGCCGGGTTCGATGGTTCCCCCCCGCAGCCAGTCCTTACCCTCGCCGGGTCCGAAGAATCCATAGTCCTGAAGGGTGATCTCGACGGTATAGGTGAAGCAGTCATAGATTTCACAGGCATCGATATCGTCGCGGGTGATTCCGGCCATGCTAAGGGCCATTTCCCCGGCCCGGCGCGCCCCGGTGGGGCCGGCAAGGTGGCGGGCCGGAGCGGGATCGGCGGCAGGATTGTACATCCCGAGGCCCATAATCGTGACGGGCGTATGACGCAGGTCCCGGGCCCGTTCCCGGGTGGTGAGGATGCAGGCCCGTCCGCCGTCGGTCAGAAGGCAATTGTCGGCCAGCCGGAACGGTTCGACTACCCAGGGCGAACGGTCATAGTCCGCATCGGTCATAAGGCGGTCGTACATCATGGCCCGGGGATTCAGGTTGGCCCATTTGCGCTGTCCCACGGCGATCCGTTTCCACGTCTCGGGGCCGGTATGGAACTCGTGCATGGCCCGGCGGGCCGCCAGGGCGTAGCCCCCGGTGGCGCCGAAGTGGCCGAAGACGGCGTCCTCGGCGTTCAAATTTGCAAGCATCCGCATCATGCTGTCCCCGGAGCGGCCGCAATGGCCGTAGGAAAGGAGGACATAACTGCATAAACCAGCTTCGAGCACGCCAACTGCGTGCATGAGTTGACTCCGGGATCAGTTGGCGTCCTGGGCCAGGAAGACGGGCGAAATGCCCAGATGCTGGGCCACCAGGTAGGGTGTGACATCCGTTTCCCCCTCCGAGGCAGGGAAACCGCGATAGCAGATCAGGCCGTCCACGTCCTCCCGGCGCAGGCCGGCATCCGCAATGGCCGCGGCACAGGCCTCCAGATGGAATCCGAGGGTGGTGCGGGCGGGTATTACGCCCTGGGGGGTGTAGCCCACGCCTACGATGGCATACTTGTCTTTAATACTCATTAATCATCCCTCCATATAATGCGTTTTTCCTTTGCACAGCTCCCCGGCCCGGCTTAAGGCCATGATCGGGAAATAGTGGCAATAGTAGCCATAGCGGAGCATGAAGCCCCGCGAAAGTTCTTTGCCCTGGGGCAGCGGTCGTCCTTTGCGCAAGTCAATTTTTGCGCCGAGGCCGTAGCCGGGAAAGCCGGTGCCGGTAAATTCCTGTTCTATCCAGGTCCCGTCGCCGGTCTGAGTGCGCTCCAGAAATGCGACGCCGGCGCGGATTTCTTTTCCGTAACGTTCGCCGGCGCCGGCGAGGGCAAGGATCGCCCAGGCCGTCTGTGATGCCGTCGAGACTCCCGAGCGGCCCGAAAGCGCGGGCTGCATGTACGAGGCGGCGCTTTCCCCCCAGCCGCCGTCGTCGTTCCGCTTGCCCGCCAGCCAAGCCAGCGCCCGGGCGATGCGGGGGTTCCCGGCCGTTTCCCCCACGGCGAAAAGCGCCGTCGTAACGCACCATGTGCCGTATATATAGTTGACGCCCCAGCGGCCGAACCACGAGCCGTCCTCTTCCTGCTCGTTGTAAAGGAACCGGATCGCCCGCCTCATGACCGGATGATCCGGGGCGTATCCGCATACGGCAAGGGCTTCCACCACATGGGCGGTCACGTCGGAGCTGGGCGGGTCGAGCACTTCACCGAAGTCGCAGAACGGCAGCTTGGTGATGATCGCCCTGGTGTTGTCCTTGTCGAAGGCGCCCCAGCCCCCGTTCCGGGATTGCATGGCGAGGAGCCAGTTCAAAGCCCGCTCTACCGCGGCATCGATCTTCCGGCGCCGTTCGTCCTGTTGGTCCGGCAGGCTTCGGTACTTACTGAGGACCACGATACAGACCGCCGTATCGTCAATATCCGGATAGAACCGATTTTCCCTCTCGAACGCCCAGCCGCTGGGCGCCGTATTCCTGCCCATCAGTTGCGACCAGTCGCCGTAGTGGTGATTTTCTTTGGCGAGCAGATAGTCGATCGCGGCGTCCAGTTCCCGGCGGCCGGTGGTTAGGCCGGTCGCGAGCAACGCCCCGGCGGCCAGCATCGTATCCCATACCGGTGATTCTGTTGCCTTGATACGCGTCCCCCAAGGGGTTTCCTCCGACCAATGGAGATTCGGCGCGTTGAGGGCCCGGGCCATATTTGTCTGCTGGCGGGAAAGACCCATGACCGACATCGCGATGATTCCATAAATCCAGGGCGGCTGAATCCCGCCCCAGTACCCGTCCTCGTCTTGATGGGAGAGGATCCATGCCAGCGCCGCTTTCTTTGCCGAGTGGCGGAGGGGGGAACCTTTGGCCAGGCGGTTGTAGGCATGGAGCAGTTTATCCGCGGCCAGGAAGAATTTGGGCCAGGAAAAGAGCGGCGCGTTTACACTCTTGGCCAAGCGGTAATCCACCGCCTCCCGGCCGGCGGGGAAAAGTTCGTCGAGGCGCATTCCCGAAGGAAGTAGTCGGATCGGCTTTTCCGCCGATACGATGGTAAGGGGCATCATGGTCGCCCTTGCCCAGGAGGCGAAGTGGTGGATGTTGAACGGAAACCACTTGGGCAGGAAGATTATTTCCGGGGGCAGATCGGGGGTGTGCGCCCACGGCCACTCGCCGAAAAGGGCAAGCCAGTATTTCGTGAAGACCCTGATTCTCTCGGTCCAATTGTTGTCAAGGAGCCACCGGCGGGCCTTGCGGGTTATTTCCTCGTCGGGGGGAAATCCCGCATAGCGGAGGGCGGCGTAGCATTCGACTGTGGTGTTGATGTCGCCCTGTTCGGCGTGGCGATACACATCCCAACTCCCGTCGGGCCGCTGCGCGTTGACGATGTAATCCACCACGCCTTTCGTCTTCGGGTGGTTGAGGCCGCAAAACACCATTGCCAGGACCCACTGGGCCTCCATGCAGCAATTAGTTTCTACTGGGGCGTTCCAGTAACCTCCCGGAAACTGCGCCCTCAACAGCCAGGCAACGGCCCGTGCCGACGGAGACCTTTCCGGCGCGACGTTGCTCTCTCCCGGTGACGAAATCATCGGATATCCTTCGCGGGGTATCTAACGCGGGGACAATACATCTCTTTTCAAGGCGGGAGCATAATGAAGGGGGGCAACAATCCGGAAATCCTTGCCCCCCTCAGGTTTAAATCAACGGCCGATCTTCCCGTTCTATACCTCCGCGTCGCAGCGGAGGCACCGGCAGGCCTCCTTCAAGGCCTCTTCCGGCGTAAAGCCCAACTCCACCTCTATGAAGCTCAGTTTCCTCGTGGCGGCGGGCAGCTCCGGCATGGGGGCCTGGGGCTGCTCCACCGATTCCTCGTCGATGATGAGGGGGATGTCGATGGCTTCCTCGGCGGGTCCTTCATAGGCCCCTTCGCCATTGGCGGCGCGGATGGCGGCGTCCATTTCCTGGGCGGCCTGATGGCCCGCCTCGATGGCCCCGATGACCGTATCAGGACCGGTGACGGCGTCGCCGCCGGCATAGAATTTGGCATTGGTCGTCCGGGACTTGCTCCCGCCCACGAGATCGAAGGTGTCCCAGCGGTTCACGGAGATGCCGCTGTCCTTGGCGACGAAGGAAAGATCGGGAACCTGGCCGATGGCGGCAACGATGGCGTCCACGCTCAGGGTAAAGGCGGAATTGGGGGTGGCCACGGGTTTACGGCGGCCGCTGCGGTCGAATTCCCCGAGGGTCATCCGCTCGCAGGTGATGCCGCTCAGCTTGCCGTCTTTGGCCTCCAACTTCAAGGGGGCGACGAGGTATTCGATCTTGACCCCCTCATGTTCCGCCGCGATGATTTCCTCCTCCGCGGCGGGCATATCCTTGCGTTCCCGTCGGTAGAGGATCGTCACGTCGGCGCCCAGCCGGAGGGCGACGCGGGCGGCGTCTATGGCCGAGTTGCCGCCGCCGATGACGGCGACCCGGGCGCCCAGGGTCTTTTCCCCCTTCACCCAGGCCTCCTCATGGGCGTTGAAGTCCCGGAGGAACTCCACCCCGCCGTAAACTCCCGGCATATCCTCGCCGGCCAGTCCGAGTTTCTGGCTCCGATGCGCCCCGGGGGCCATATAGATGAAGTCGAAATCATTATGGAGCTTGTCCAGGGAGATGTCCCGGCCTACCCGGGTGTTGCACTTGATCTCCACGCCCAGGGCGGTGATGTAGGAAACTTCCTTCGCCAGGATGTCCCGGGGCAGGCGGTAGGAGGGTATGGCCCAACGGAGCATTCCCCCCGGTTCCGAAAGCTCTTCGAAGACCGTGACGGCGTAGCCGCGCATGGCCAGATCCCGGGCGGCCGTAAGGCCCGCCGGCCCGGCGCCCACCACGGCGATCTTCTCCTTCCTCGTCGCCGGGACCGCCGCTACCTGGGGCCGGTCGGCATTGTCGGTGATGAAGCGCTTCAGGAACTTGATGGCGATGGGTTCGTCCATCTTGCCCCGCCGGCACTTGGCCTGGCATTTGTGATCGCAGACCCGGCCGCAGACCGAGGGGAAGGGGTTGGTCCGGAGCATGACCTTGTAGGCGTCCGCCAGGCGGTTCGCCCGGATCAGGGCGATGTAGGCCGGGATGTCCATCCCCACGGGGCAGGTGTTCTGGCAGGGGGACTTGAAGAGGGCGCCGCAGACCGAGGCGGGGCACTTCTTGTCCCGGATGTGGGCCTCGTACTCGTTCCGGAAATAACGGATCGTGCTGAGGACCGGGTTGGGGGCCGTCTGGCCCAGACCGCAGAGAGATGCGTCCTTGATGATGGGCGCCATCTCTTCCAGAAGCTCGATGTCCCCTTCCTTGCCCTTGCCCAGGGTGATGTTGGTGAGAATCTCCAGCATCCGCTTCGTTCCTTCCCGGCAGGGGGTGCACTTCCCGCAGGATTCGTCCTGGCAGAAATCCATGAAGAACCGGGCCATATCCACGGCGCAGGAGTCTTCGTTCATGACGATCAAGCCGCCGGATCCCATGATGGCCCCCAACTCCGCCACCTTCTCGTAGTCCACCGGGGCGTTCAAGTGCTGGATGGGGATGCAGCCTCCCGAAGGACCGCCCAGTTGGGCGGCCTTGAACTTCTTGCCCTTGGGGATGCCGCCGCCGATGTCATAGACGATGGTTCCCAGGGTGGTGCCCATAGGCACTTCCACGAGGCCCACGTTGTTCACGTCGCCGGTAAGGGCGAAGACCTTGGTGCCCTTGCTCTTATCCGAGCCGACGCTGGCGTGCCAGGCCGCCCCTTTGAGGACGATCTGGGCGATGTTGGCCAGTGTTTCCACGTTGTTGAGGACCGACGGCTTCTGCCATAGGCCCGCGATGGCGGGGAAGGGCGGCCGGGGACGGGGCATGCCCCGTTTGCCTTCGATGGAGGTCATCAGGGCCGTTTCCTCGCCGCAGACGAAGGCGCCGGCGCCCTGGTAGATCTCCAGATCGAAGTCGAAGCCCGTGCCGAGGATGTTCTTGCCCAGCAGTCCCATGTCCTTGGCCTGGCCGATGGCGATGTTCAGGCGTTGGATGGCCAGGGGATATTCGGCCCGGCAGTAGATGTAGCCGTGATGGGAGCCGATGGCCTTGGCGGCGATGACCATGCCTTCGAGGACCGCATGGGGATCCGCCTCCAGGACGCTGCGATCCATGAAAGCGCCGGGATCGCCCTCGTCGGCGTTGCAGAGGACGTATTTGACGTCGCCGGGGGAGGCGGCGGCGAATTTCCATTTCAAGCCCGTGGGGAAGCCGGCCCCGCCGCGGCCGCGAAGGCCGGAATCGAGGACTTCTTTCACGATCTGGTCGGGGGTCATCTCCGTCAGGGCCTTGGCCATCCCCTGATAGCCGTCCCGGGCGATGTATTCCTCGATCCGTTCCGGATCGATGAGCCCCCGGTTGCGGAGGACCCGCAGCTCCTGGAGGGCGAAGAAGGGAATCTCCTGCATGGTGGGAATGACAGCTTCCGTCGTCGGTTCCTTATAGAGGAGTCGTTCGAGCACCCTTCCTTTCACCAGATGCTCTTCCACCAGTTCCGGGACGTCTTCCGGCTTGATGGTCATGTAAATGACGCCTTCGGGATAGACGACCATGATGGGGCCCATGGCGCAGAAACCGTTGCATCCCGTTTCGACGAGTTTGATTTCCTCGGTCAGGTTTTTTTTGGCCAGCTCCGCCAGCAGAGCCTTCTTGACGATGATGCTTCCGGAAGCGTGACAGCCCGTGCCGCCGCAGAGCAGTAAATGCGATCTAAATACCTTCATCTGTTTGAAATCCTCCTTCTATCTTTGAGTTTCCGCACCCCTGGCCAGTACGAAGGGGACCTGAATCTCTCCCTCCAGGATATGCCGCTTGAATACCTGGCGCATCTTGTTGGGATTCATGTACTCGTATTTAATCGGTTCCTGGTTGACGACCTCCACGGTGACCAGGGGCTCTCTGCTGCATAAACCCATACAGCCGGAGGTGGTGACGGCGACGTCCGTGACGCCCGACGCTTCTATTTCCCGCATCAAAGCATCCATGACCTCCTTGGCCCCGGAGGCGATGCCGCAGGTGCCCATGTGAACGGTGACCTTGACCCGGAGGTGGCCGTCCCGCAAGGCGGTCTCCGCGTGGACCCGCTCCTTTATTTTCTTCAAATCTTCAATAGTTATTTTTGCCATGGGTTGTCCTCACTTTTCGTCAATTGTAAGAGTTAAGAATTTCTTTGACCTTTCCCGGCTTCACCCGCCCGTGGACGTCGTTATCCACCACTATGACCGGTCCGAGACCGCAGGCGCCGAGGCAGCGGACCGATTCATAGGTGAATTTGCGGTCGGGCGTGGTCTCTCCCTCCTTGACGCCGAAGTTTTTCTCGATGGTTTCCGCCAGGGCTTTGCCGCCCCGGACGTAACAGGCCGTACCCAGGCAGACCCGGACGGTGTGCCGCCCCCGGGGGGTCATGGTGAAAAAGGAGTAGAAGGTGACGACGCCGTAAACGCGGCTCAGGGGAAGATTCAATCCCCGGGCGATCGCCTTCTGAACGGAAATGGGGATGTACTCCAGCGCCACCTGGGCCTCCTCGAGGACGGGGATGAGCCCTCCCGGCTTGCCCTTGAATCTGGCGATGATTTCGTAGAGCTTGGCCACCTGTTCCTCGTTGAATTCTTTCAGCAGTTCCTCTTTTTCATGCTTCATGAATATCTTCCTCCTAAGTCGAAAAGCGCATTCACGCTTCGGATGCTATGTCGTGCAGTCCATCTTTAACATGCTGCCTTATGTATTTCAACACCTCGATATGATTGATGGGAACGTCTTCCAGTTCCCTTTTGAAATCTTCCGTCTTCAGGACAAAAACCCGGTCCCCGCAACGGTGATGATAATTGAATTCGATGTCGGGGTTGCCGGCGATCAGGGTGGTGATGACGCCGGGAAGATCGCCCAGCGGCTGACGGTCCAGGTGACTCAGCCCGAAGGTAACTTTCAGGCGGGTGCCCCGGCCCGGTTCCGACGCCAGCGTCAGGCTGCCCCCTGTTCTTTCCGCCGCCTGGGCCAGCATGGGGAGCCCCAGGCCCACCCGGCGGACCTTCTTGGTGGTGTAAAAGGGGTCCATGGCCTTGCTCAGTGCCTCTGGATCCATCCCGGCGCCGTCATCGCTGATCTCCAGAATGAGGAGATCCGCTTCGTGATCCTCCTCCAGCTTCATGTCGATGCGACGAGCCCCTGCCCGCGTTGAATTCTCAGTGATATCGAGTATATGCAATGCCAGCTCCAGCATGTCAACCGTTTATTCTTCGGTCTTCCCCACCGGCCAGGGCCAGGCGCACCTCCCGGAAGCTTGCCTCGGCCAGGAGCATCTCCGTCCATCCCCGGCCGATGTCGCCTATAAAATGGGCGTCCGAGGAGCAGATAAAGGGATAGCGGGCCAGATCGGGGTGGTTTTGCCGTGCCTTTTCCAGACCTGTCCGGGGGGTGAACTCCAGGGCGTCAAAGGCGAAGGAGGGATCGATGAACCCCAACTGCCCGATGACGCTGAAGCTCTCCCGATCCACGTGGGCGGCGATGGCGATGCCGCCTTCCCGGTGGATGCCGGTGATGATCTCCTGCAACGGCAGGTTGGTGGCCCCGATGAGCAGCCGGCCGTTGAATCCTTCCACTTCGTCGTTTTCGTTGACGATGGCCTGACAGCCGAAGACTTCCTCATCGTTTTCCCCCTCCAGGTGCCCATAAACCAGTTCCTGAAATTGCCGCAACCGGATGATGTTTTCAAAGAGCGCCAGGGTATGCACTTCCTCCCGGCTGGCCACCTCCATCCCCGGCAGTACCGCAAGCGGCAGTCCGGCGGCGGCGCGTTGAACATAAACGGCATTCTCCGAGGCGTTGTGGTCGCAGATGCCGATGATGTCCAGCTTTTTCTCCAAGGCCCGGCGCACTATGGCCCGGGGGTACATGTCCAGCTCAGCGCATGGTGAAAGGCAGGTGTGGATGTGAAGGTCGCAACGCATCGCCTTCAACATGGGCTGTTCCTAAAAATATAAAAAAAAGACCATGACTACATGGTCTCATCCGTCCGATGCCTCCGGCGACTTCTTAGCGGCGATCATATTGAATACCCTCCCGATCGTTTCAAAGCCGGGCATGGCTGACACCATGATGGGTATCCCTTCTTTGCGGGCCTTTTGCAGGGTGTCGGCGGCCGGTTCGGCCCCCTGGATTATTATGACGCCCGCATGGTCCTTCAGACTGGCCACGGCCACGATGTTCTGGTGGATCTGCCGGGTGAACCACACGTCTCCTTCCCTGCTGTTGGCCATGACGTCGCTCAAAAGGTCGCCGACGTATCCTCCGGTGACCTCGGCATCAAGCCGGTCCCGACCAGACAGGACCTTCAAATTGAGTTCTTTGACGATCGCGCCTAAATTCATGGTTAAGAGAGTTATCTAAATGCCGTCGAAATCCTTGTCAATGCGAATGACCATTTTCAGATGGGTTCCCTTGCCGATTTCCGAAGTGATCCGAAAGAAATCGGAAAAGTTTTTTATATTGCACAACCCCATCCCGGCGCCGAAACCCATCTCCCGAATCCGCTCCGTGGCGGTGGAATAACCGGCCTGCATGGCCAGCTCGATATCCACGATTCCCTGCCCTTCGTCTATGGCCTCGACGGTCACGTGTTCCGGTGTCACCCGGAGGTGGATCCTGCCCCGGTCGGCATAGGAACAGATGTTTATCTCCGCTTCGTAGGTTACTAAAGCCGCCCTGCGGACAACCTCCTTGGACAGCTTCATCCTTTTCAGCAGGGCCTTGATCTGACTGGAAACATGCCCGGCGTTGTCAAAGGTTCCTCCATCTACGGAGAATGAGTTTTCATAGATGACCGCGTCATGAGAAAGCACGTTCGTCGTCAACCCTTTCCACGCAGCCGACGATCCCTTTTGCGTACAACTTTCCGGCGGTTTCGAAGAGGATGTATTTTGTTACCAGGATGGGGATCAGCAACTCTTCCGCAAGACGGATCGTTTCCGGGGAAGGACGTTTACCGCGTACCATGATGATGGCGGCGATATCGAGTACGTCGGATGTCCGGATGACCTGTGGATTCGTGAGCCCGGTAAGCAATAGACTTCCCGCTTTGGCAAAGGCCAGGACGTCACTCATTAGATCGGCCCCGAAAGCGGTTTTCACCTCTTTATCCAATTGATCATGGCCGACGAGGACTTCTGCATCCAGAATATCTTTCACCTCTCGAAGCGTCACCTTGGTCTCCTTTATTAAAGAATAGTGTTAAAAAACAGGCTCATATTAGCTAATGATCATGCCAAACGGGCTTACCATAAGGGCGGGGGGATGTCAATATAATTGTCCCCGCGCCGGCGGTGAAAATAATTGGCTCCCTTCTCAGGCAGTTCATGATATAATGAAAGCTAGGCCGGGGTGGTCTGGATCCCCTATTAACAAACCGCCGGGGGTGAAATATTTCATGAAACACCCATGCCGGTGCTCCGTCACCAAGGGGGATGAAAGGTAAGACCCATCCCCACCTTGATCCTCCCCTTAAAGGGGATTAAAGTTGTTAATGTGTGAAATCAATTACATAGGCTCGCATTTTCAGGCGAATGGCCCGGGGAAAGGAACGGCATGGGAGACGATATGCAGGAGCGGAAATTCGATCCGGAGGCGCGGCAAGCCGTCGTCCTTGCCGAAGAAGCAGCCGTCCAGCGGGCCGAAGAAAAATGCGCCTGGGCGGAGGCGGCATTGCGACGCATCGAGGAGTCTTACCGGCATCTCGTTGACAACGCGACGGACATAATTTACCGGACCGACGGCACCGGCCGTTTCACCTTTTTCAATCCCGCGGCGATTAAGATTACCGGCTATTCCGAGGGGGAGCTGATGCACAGGCACTTCCTCGAACTGGTCCATCCCGATCATCGCGCCGCCGCCGATCGACTCTACGGAAGGCAATACCTCAAAAAGACGGCCAGCACCTATTTTGAGTTTCCCCTGAAAAGAAAGGACGACAGCGAAGTCTGGCTGGGGCAACATGTGCAGTTGGTAATGGAAGGAGATGAAATCATTGGCTTTCATGCCATTGCACGGGATATTTCCCAACAGAAGAAACTGGAGGCGGAGCTGCAGGATTCGGAGCATCGCCTCAATAAGATCCTGGGGGCCGTACAGGCGGGCATCATCCTCGTGGACGCCCGGACCCATGTCATAGAAGACGTCAATCAGAGTGCCGTGAGGATGATCGGCGTCCCCAGGGAGGAGATTGTCGGGCGGGTTTGCCACCGCTTTGTCTGTCCGGCGGAGGAGGGCAGGTGTCCCATCACGGAATTGGGCCAGTCGGTGGACAATTCGGAGCGCATCCTCATTACGGCGTCCGGAGCGGAAGTGCCGATCCTGAAAACGGTGGTCCCCATCGTGATCAAGAACCGCGATTATCTTATTGAAAGCTTTGTGAATATCTCGAAGCTGAAAAAGGCGGAAGAGGATGCCAAGCGGGAAAACGCCAAACTATCCGCCATGATATCCGGGATGGAGGAAGGGGTGGTGTTTGCCGATGCCGCGGATGTCATCGTCGAGGCCAATGATTATTTCTGTCGTTTTGTCGGCGTCTCCCGCAAGATGATCGTCGGCCGGAACCTCCATTCCTTTCACGCATCCCCCGTCCGGGAAAAGGTCGCCGGTTCCCTGCGCAAATTCCGGGAGCATCCCGGCGCCGCGGCTGTGATCATGAATAGGACGCTCGGGGACAGCCATGTGATCCTCCGTATGCAGCCGGTTTACCGGGAAGGGGTTTACGACGGGGTCCTTTTGAACGTCGTGAACGTCACCGATCTGGTGGCGGCCCGCCTCAAGGCCGAGGAGGCCAGCCGGGCCAAGAGCGAGTTCCTCTCCACCATGAGCCACGAAATCCGCACGCCCATGAACGCCATCATCGGGATGGCGGAGTTGCTGGCGGAAACGCCGTTGACGATGGAACAGAGAAAATATGTAGAGGTATTTCGGGCGGCAGGAGAGAATCTTCTGGTTATTATCAATGATATCCTTGACCTCTCGAAGGTGGAGGCGGGACAGGTCCACCTGGAGACGGTGGATTTCGAACTCTCCTCGGTGGTGGAGAGGACCTGCGACGTCATGGCCCAGCGGGCTCATGACAAGGGGCTGGAACTGTTGCAGCATAAGGATTATGATGTGCCTGAACATCTCTGCGGCGATCCGGGGCGACTCCAGCAACTGCTCATCAATATTATCGGCAACGCCTTGAAATTCACCGAAAAGGGCGAGGTGATGCTGAGGATAAAAATGGCCGAAGAGGAGGGCATCCTTCCCGACCCCGATCAGGTGGCGCTGATGTTTTCCGTGTCCGATACGGGGATCGGCATCCCCGCGGACAAACTGGGGATCATCTTCGAGAAGTTCACCCAGGCCGACGCCTCGACGACGCGTAAATACGGGGGCACCGGCCTGGGCCTGGCTATCTCCAAAAGGCTGGTGGAGCTCATGGGGGGGCGGATCTGGATCGAGAGCGAGCCGGGGCGGGGGACGATGGTCCACTTTACCGCCCGTTTCTCCTTGTCGGGGAACCTCAAGGCCTGCCCGGCCCCGGGGGACGAATCGCTGGCGGGCATGAAGATCCTCGTGGTGGATGACAATGATACCAACCGGTTGATCCTCCGGGGGATGCTCGGTCGCTGGGAAGCGGCGGCGACGGATGTCGAGGACGGCGTCAGGGGTTATGAGGAATTGAAAAGGGCCGCCGCCGCGGGCTCTCCCTACCGCCTGGTCCTCATGGATTATCAGATGCCGGAAGTAAACGGTTTCGAGACCGCCGCCAGAATCACCGGGGATCGGGATTTGGGCCATGTCCCCATCATCATCCTGTCTTCGGGTTACTCTCCGGACCATCCGGAACAGATGAAGAGATACGGTGTGGCCGGCTTCATCCAGAAACCGGTGAAGATGGCGGAATTGCGGGCCGCCATCAGCAGGGTCCTGCAACCCGACCGGGAATCCGGACCGCAGTCCGGGGCGGCGGCGCCCGCGGCGGTGGTAGCGGCGAGGCCGCTGCGCATCCTCCTGGTCGAGGATAATGAGGACAACCGCCTGCTCTTCCGGTCGTTCCTGAAGGGCACCCCCCATACCATCCGGGAGGCCGAAAACGGCCTGGAGGCCCTGGAGGCCTTCAAAAACTCCCAGGAAAGATTCGACCTCATCTTCATGGACATGCAGATGCCGGTCATGGACGGCTATACGGCGACGGCGGCCATCCGCCGTTGGGAAGACGGTCTCAAATTGTGGCGAACGCCCATTGTGGCCCTTACCGCCTATGCCCTGAAGGAGGACGAGGAGAAGAGCCTGGCGGCGGGCTGCGACGGCCACCTGACCAAGCCGATCAAGAAAATAAAACTGATGGAGGAGATAGATCGCTATGCCGTCCAATAGGAGCAGCGTCGGTTTATGAGTGATGTGATCAGCGGCAACGGGGAAAGAAGGGAAGAGTTTTACCGGAAACTGGCGGAATCCTCCTTCGCCGGCATTTATGTGGTGCAAAACGGCGTCTTCCGCTACCTGAACCACAATGCCGCTTCTTATGCCGGTTATGAGCCGGAGGAGTTGGCGGGGCGTAAGGCGAGCTGGATTGTCCATCCCGACGATCGGGAAGAGGTCTTGCGGTTGGCCCGGGCCATGCTGAAAGGATTGCGGACCGATCCCTATGAATTCAGGATCGTCACCAAGCGGGGGAAGATCCGCTGGATAATGGAAACGGTGACGGCCATCCGTTATGAAGGACTTCCCGCCATCCTGGGCAACTCCATGGATGTGACGGAGAAGAAGGATGTGGAATTGGCCTTGCGGATGAGTGAAGAACGCTACCGGAATATCATCGAGCACAGCGGCGTCCTGTTTTACACCCATAACCCGGACCAGGTACTGACCTTCGTTAGCGCCAATGCCGAGCATTTTTTCGGGTGCACGCCGGAGGAAGCGAAAATTTCCTGGCAGGAGTTTCTCACCGACAATCCCTTAAACCAGTTAGGCATCGCGGCCACGCAAATAGCCATGGACACGGGAAAGCGACAGCCTCCCTATGAACTGGAACTGCGGAAGAAAAACGGGGAGATAATCTGGGTGGAGGTGCATGAACATCCGGTGGTGGTGGAAGGCAAACTCCAGGCCATTGTGGGCACCCTGGTGGATGTCAGCCTCCGCAAGTGGATGCAGCAGGCCTTGACGGCCAGCGAGGAACGCTACCGGACCCTGATCGAAACCACCCCGGATCTGGTTTTTGCCGTCGATCGGCACGGGGTGTTTACCTTCGCCAATCAGCGCTTTGAAGAGGCGCTGGGGATAGCGCCCGCGGATCTCGTCGGCCGGCCGTTTACCTCCATCATCCCCCCGGAGAGCATGCCGGCCATCATCGATAAATTCAAACGGGGGGTGAGAGGGGAGACGATCCCCCCCTATGAAGTGGCGCTGACGGCAAAAGACGGGCAGCGGGTGATCATCGAGTTTCTCACTTCCACCTATTGGGACCGCCTTACGGGCAGGGCGACGGGGAGATTCGGCATCGGCCGCAACGTGACGGAGCGCCGCCAGGCCCAGGACGCCCTGAAGTCAAGCGAGGAACGCTACCGGACCATTATCGAGAATATCGGCGACGGATATTACGAAGTTGCTCCGAACGGCAACATCTTGTTCGCCAACGATGCCTGCTGCCGAGTTACCGGAAGAACGCGCGAAAAAATCATCGGGATCGGTTTCCGGGATGTCTTTTTCAAAGAGGATATAGGAGATATCATACGGATATACAAGCATACGTTCATGACCGGCGAACCGCAAAAGGGACTTGTAAAGCGACTTAAACGCCCCGACGGCAGGGAACAGTACGTGGAGTTTTCCGTGTCGCTCAAAAAGGACGGCGACGGCAAGCCGTCGGGCTTTATGGGGATCATCCATGATGTGACGGAAAGACGGAAATACGAGGAGATGATCCAGCGAATGGCCTATCATGACGCCCTGACCGGTTTGCCCAACCGCCTTCTTTTCCGTGACCGCCTGGTCATGGCCATCGCGCAGGCCAAGCGCAACGGCGAACATATGGCCGTGATGATGCTGGATCTGGACAAGTTCAAGGAGATAAACGACACCCGCGGCCATGACGTGGGCGATTCCGTCCTGCGTTCCTTTACCGAACGGATCAATAAGAGACTGCGGGCGGGTGATACCTTTGCCCGCACCGGCGGTGACGAATTCATGATCATCATGCCCCGGATCCGCCGCCGTGAGGATCTGTCCATGCTGGGAAAGACCCTGGTCGGCGCCTTGGAAGCGCCGGTGACATTGGGATTGGCAACGTTAAAATTCAGCGTCAGCATAGGCATCGCCATTTATCCCCGGGATGGGCTGGATTTCGACGCCCTGGTAAAAAATGCCGATACGGCCATGTACCTGGCCAAGGAACGGGGAGGCAACACCTACGAAATATATGCCGCCCCGGCGGATGAAAAAAACGCTTGACGATCAGCCGCCATTCTGTTAGGCGGAAATCCACCGCTTGGATCCCCGTCGGGGACCGGGACGGGAAGGTGTGAGGATAGTTTACAAGGGACAAAACTCCAGGCCTCCCGTCATTGACGGCGAGGCTTTTTTTCGTTGGGGAGGAGATGCCGATGAAGATCATCGAGACGGTAAAAGAGATGCAGGTGTTCGCCGAATCTCTCCGGAACTCCGGGAAGAAGATCGCCTTCGTGCCGACCATGGGCTATTTTCACGAAGGGCACCTGAACCTGATGCGCGTCGGCCGGAAACTGGGGGATTGTCTGGTCATAAGCATCTACGTCAACCCCACCCAGTTCGGTCCCAATGAGGACCTGGCGAAATATCCCCGGGATTTCGAGCGGGACCGGGAACTGGCCGCCTCCGTCGGCGTCGATGTAATCTTCTATCCCCCCAACGAGGAGATGTATCCCCCGGGGTATCAGACCTATGTGAACGTCGAGGAAGTGACGAACAATCTCTGCGGGCTCTCCCGGCCCGGGCACTTCCGGGGCGTCACGACGGTCTGCTGCAAGCTCTTCAACATGGTCAAACCACATGTCACCATCTTCGGCAAGAAGGACTTCCAGCAACTTACGGCCATCAAACGCATGGTGATTGACCTCAATATGGACCTGGAGGTGGTGGCCATGGAAACCACCCGGGAGCCCGACGGCCTGGCCATGAGTTCCCGGAACATCTATCTCAAGGCGGAGGAGCGGGAATCTGCTCTGAGCCTGAGCCGTTCCCTGAAGATGGCGAAGGAGATGTACGAACGGGGGGAGCGGGAGGCCGGAGTCATCCTCGCGGCGGTGCGGAAATTTATCGAGGGGCATCCTCACGCCCGGATCGACTACGTGCAGATCTGCGACACCGGCACCATGAGGGATGTGGAAAGATTGGACGGCGAAGCCGTAATCGCCCTGGCCGTAAGGGTGGGGTCGGCGCGGCTGATCGATAATTACGTCTTCGGCGCACCGCTGGAGATATGAACGAGGAGAGGGACAGATGCAGAGGTTCATGCTGAAATCGAAGCTTCATCGCGCCGTGGTCACCGATGCCAACCTCCACTACGAGGGGAGCATCACGATCGACGAAGGCCTGCTGGAGGCGGCGGATATAATCCCCTATGAAAAGGTGGCCATCTATAACGTCACCAACGGGGAGCGCTTCACCACCTATGCCATCAAGGGTGCCCGGGGATCCGGGACGATCTGTCTCAACGGGGCGGCGGCCCATCGGGCATCCAAGGGGGATGTGATCATCATCGCCACCTATGTTACCGCCGAGGCTTCGGAACTCTCGGGATGGTCGCCCAAATGCGTCCTCCTCAACGAAAAGAACCAGATCAAGAAGATTGGTTGATCATCCGATCTTATCAAAACCATGCGGGCCGGGCGCCCGGGCGCCCGGCCCGTTCTTTTTCTTCCGTGACGATCACTTAATGAGCAAGAAAATCAAGCAGATATTTATTGCCGGCCTGGCGGTTACCATCCCCATTGGATTGACGCTCTACGTCCTTTTTTTCCTCATCGAAGTCATGGACAACCTGCTCCGGATCATTCCTCACCGTTTCCACCCCGATACCCTCCTGCAGTTTCACATCCCGGGCCTGGGAATAATCTTTGTCGTGATCCTGATTTTCGCCGCCGGCCTCATGATGAAGAGCTATCTGGGCAATCGGATCGTGCAGATGAGCGAGGCCGTGTTTCACCGCATCCCGGTTATCCGCAGCATTTACGACGGCACCAAGCAGGTCATGGACCGCATGTTCGTCCATAACAACCGGAGCTTCAAGAAGGTGGTCCTGGTGGAGTTTCCCCGGTCCGGCGCCTTTACCCTCGGTTTCGTCACCGGCCCGGCCCACCGGCGTATCGGCAAATCGGCCGGCCGGCCCTGCACGAACGTGTTCGTTCCCACCACCCCCAACCCCACTTCGGGCTACCTCCTGGCGATTCCCGATGAAGAACTCGTGGAGATCGACATGACGGTGGAGGAGGCCCTGACCTATGTCGTTTCCTGCGGCCTCGTCCAGCCCCCGTCCCTGGAAATCCGGCCGGGGGAAACGGCCGCCGACCAAAAAATATATTGATGAGTTCGAGATGGTTGTGTTAGAAATCTCCCGAAAACAGATTAAAGGAGATGAACCCATGTATATTGCCTCGGAGAGTGTCAAGGTCGGACATCCGGACATGGTTTGCGACGCCATTGCCGCCAATATCATTGCCGATGTCCTGTCGGAGGAAAAGAAGATCGGCATGACCATAGACAACATGCCCCACTGCGGGCTGGAGGTCTTTCTGGGCAAGGGCCTCTGCGTGGTCGGCGGCGAGGTAGCCACCCGCACCTACGTGGATATCGAGAAGGTGATCCGCAATACCGTCCTGTCCCTGGGTTACAAGGATTCGGCGGTGGGCCTCAACGGCAACTCCATGGGGGTCCTCAACGCCATGATCCCCCAGTCTCCCGACATAAATATCGGCACCCGGGCCGATAAGGGAAAATACAAGGAGATCGGCGCCGGCGACCAGGGGATCATTTACGGGTTTGCCTGTGACGAGACCCCGGAACTGCTGCCCCTGCCCTATGTCCTGGGCAATCGCCTCATGCGGGCCTTCGAGTATTGCGGCAACCCCGTCTTCGCTCCCGACGGGAAGGGACAGGTAACCGTGCAATACGATGAAAACATGCATCCGGTGCGGTTGGCGACGATCCTCATGTCCAACGCCATCGATTACCGCCATGTCCCGGATACCTTCAGGAACACCATCGAACACGTGGCCCGATCCATTGCCATGGAAACCCTCGCCGATTACGTGGACGCCAAAACGGAGTTCCTCTTCAATCCCACGGGGGAATGGCAGGCGGTCAATTCGTGCAGCGCCGCGGATTCCGGGGTGACCGGGAGAAAACTGGTGGTGCAGCTCTACGGAGGCTATCCGGGGGCGCAGATCGGCGGCGGGGCGATCATCAACAAGACACCGGAAAAGGTGGACTGCTCCGCCACCTTCGGGGCCCGTTATGTGGCTAAAAACATCGTCGCCGCCGGGCTGGCCAATAGATGTTCCGTCCAGATCGCCTATGCCATCGGCATCGCCCGGCCCATTTCCATATACGTCAATACCTTCGGCGGCGGCCAGCTCGAAGACGGCAAGTTGGGGAAGATTGTCTCGGAAATCTTCGATTTAACCCCCCGGGGGATGATCGAGGCCTTCGACCTCCTCAACAGCCGGACCTACAAGAAGATCGCCCGAACTCTCTTCCTGGACGACTATGCCTGGGAGAAGACCGACCGGGTCGAGGCGCTGCGGCAGGCGGCGGGCCGTTAATCACAGCGGCAAAAGAGATTTACGCGCGGTTCCGCGTTAAAAAATATACCAAGGAGGAGTTGTGGCTTACAAGAAGATTGATCCGAAGCTGCCTTACAAGGTGGCCGATATAAGTCTCGCGGCCTGGGGACGGAAAGAAATGGAATTGGCGGAAAACGAGATGCCGGGGCTCATGGCGGTCCGTAAAAAATACGGGCCCAAAAAACCCCTCCAGGGCAAGAAGATCATGGGGAGCCTCCACATGACCATCCAGACGGCCATGCTCATCGAGACCCTGAAGGAACTCGGGGCGGATCTGCGCTGGGCCTCCTGCAACATTTTTTCCACCCAGGATCACGCCGCGGCGGCGATCGCGGCAGCGGGTTCGGCGGCGGTCTTCGCCTGGAAGGGGGAAACCCTGGATGATTACTGGTGGTGCACCGAACAGGCCATGACCTGGCCTGACGGATCGGGTCCTGAACTGCTCGTGGACGACGGCGGCGATGCCACCCTCCTGGTCCACCAGGGCGTGAAAGTGGAGAAGTGTCCGGAAATATTGAATGAAAAACAGGAAAACAAGGAATTTGCCATCATCATGGAACGTCTGGCCCGGGGATACAAACGGGACCCCCAGCGCTGGCAGCGCGTCGCCGGGGGGATCATAGGGGTGTCGGAGGAGACGACGACGGGAGTCCATCGCCTCTACCAGATGCAGCAGCGCGGGGAACTTCTTTTTCCCGCCATCAACGTCAACGATTCGGTGACGAAATCCAAGTTCGACAACCTATACGGCTGCCGCGAGTCACTGGCGGACGGCATCAAGCGGGCCACGGACATCATGGTGGCGGGCAAGGTGGTGGTGATCTGCGGTTACGGTGATGTGGGCAAGGGTTCGTCCCAGTCCATGAGGGGCTTCGGCGCCCGGGTCATCGTTACGGAAGTGGATCCCATCTGCGCCCTCCAGGCGGCGATGGAAGGCTACGAGGTCCGGACCCTGGAAGAGGTAGTGGCGACGGCGGACATCTTCGTCACGGCGACGGGCTGTTGCGACGTCATCACCGGGGCCCATATGGAGCGGATGAAGGATGAGGCGATCATCTGCAATATCGGGCACTTCGACAGCGAGATCGCCATGCACTACCTGGAGGGGAACCCCCGATGCCGGAAGGAGACCGTCAAACCCCAGGTGGATAAATGGACCCTCGCCTCCGGGCGCGCCATCATCGTCCTGGCGGAGGGCCGGCTCGTCAACCTGGGATGCGCCACGGGTCATCCGAGCTTCGTCATGAGCAACAGTTTCACGAATCAATGCCTGGCCCAGATGGAGCTGGCCAAGAAGCGCTATCAGCCCGGGGTTTACACCCTGCCTAAACTCCTCGACGAGGAGGTGGCCCGCCTCCATCTGGACCGTCTCGGCGTCAAGCTTACCAAGCTTACCAAGGTTCAGGCCGACTATCTCGGCGTCCCGGCGCGCGGTCCCTTCAAACCCGACCACTACCGGTATTGACATATCCGGGATGGAATCATTTATCTGCCCGGGCAAGGATACCCAAGCTGAACTTTGCCTTTCGCAAGGGAGGATTTAAGGCGCGGCCATAAATGGGACCGGAGATGTCATCAAATAAATATATCGCGAAAGCTTAGGATCTGTTTTGAAGAAATGCCTGATCGTCGATGACGAAGAACAGAACCGTTACCTGCTGGAAGTCATTCTAACAAGCTGCGGATGGGAAACCAGGGCAGCCGCAAATGGCGCCGAGGCGCTGGCGAAAGCCAGAAGCGACCCGCCGGATATCGTCATTTCGGATATCCTCATGCCGGAGATGGACGGATTCGCCTTGTGCCGGGAGTGGAAAACGGATGCCGTCCTCAAGCTTATCCCCTTTGTCTTCTACACCGCCACTTATACCGAACCTCGAGATGAGGCTTTTGCCTTGAGTCTGGGGGCGGAACGTTTTATCGTCAAACCCCAGGAGCCGGAGGTAATCGCTGATATAATTAAATCGTTGCTGGGAGAAAACGGTCCCGTCGCCCCCGGATCTCTGGGAGAGGAGAGGGAGTTTTTCCGGGAACACAACGAGGCACTCTTCCGGAAGCTGGAAAAGAAGGTTGCGGATCTGGAGGCCGCCAACCGGAATCTAATGAAATGGGAAGACCGGTATCGTCTCGAGTTCGAGAATATTACCGACGTCATTATTCTGGTAGATAAAGATCGCCGGGTGCTGAACGTTTCCCCCAGCCTGGAGAAGATGTTGGGTTACCAGACCCAGGAATTTATCGGTCAGCCTGCCGCCGCCTTGGGGAAAATCGTGGGATCGGCATATCTGCCCCAGCTCCTTGCCGATATGGATGCGATCTTGAAGGGGGAGACGATTCCGGCGACGACCTATGAATTCATCGACCGGAACGGGACGGTAAGATATGGTGAAATCAGCGGTTCTCCCGTAGTGCGGGAGGGCGGGATCGGTGGTTTCGTTGCGGTGGTTCGTGATACAACCGATCGTAAAAAGGCGGCGGATGCGCTGCTCCGGACGAACAAGCTGCTGGATTCCATCGTTGAGAATATCCCGGATATGATCTTTCTGAAGGATGCGCAGGAACTCCGGTTCGTGCGGTTCAACCGGGCGGGGGAGGAACTGCTCGGTTATTCCCGAGATGAGCTTCTGGGTAAGAACGATTATAATTTCTTTTCGAAGGAACAGGCGGATTTCTTTACGGAGATCGATCGGCGGGTTCTGGAGGGCAGACGGGTGGTGGATATTCCGGAAGAACCCATTCGAACCCGTGAACGGGGAGAGCGGGTCCTCCACACCAAGAAGGTACCGATCCTCAACGCAGATGCTACCCCCGAATATCTGCTGGGAATATCCGAGGACATCACGGAGCGTAAATGTATCCTGGAGGCACTGGCCGCAAGCGAGGAGAAATTCCGCAAGGCTTTCAATACAACCCCGGATTCGGTAAACATCAACCGTTTGACGGACGGTCTTTATGTGTCCATAAATCCGGGCTTTACCAGGATCACCGGATATACGGAAGAGGACGTCATCGGCAAGACATCTACGGAATTCAATATCTGGGTTCATAGTGACGATAGACAAAGACTGGTGGACGGATTGTTGAAAGACGGGGAGGTCGCAAATCTCGAAGCCACTTTCCGCATGAAGAATGGTGAACTCAGATATGGGTTGATGTCGGCGTCAATCATCGATCTAAACGGAGTTCCTCATATTCTCAACATAACCAGGGACATTACCGAGCGCAGGCGGATGGAAGAGGAACTGCGTGCCAGCGAGGAGCGTTTCCGCGCCCTGAGCGAGAACGCGCCGGATGTCATCTTCACCATGAATCTGGATGGCGTCATCACCTATGTGAACCCTTCCTGGACACGGTTGCTGGGATATGAGGCCGATGCGGTGCAGGGACGCTTCTTTATCGATTTCGGAAAAGAGCAGGACCAAAAGATATACCGTAAGCTGTTCAAATCCATCCGCGACGGCGGAAAGACCGTCAATAATCACATCGGCATCATGCTTGCCAAGGACGGGTCGGAGCGGGTGTTCAACATGAATTTTGCCTTCAACCGGGACTCGCAAGGCACCATTTTCGGTGTCGTAGGCACCATGAAGGATGTCACCGAATTCATGGAAATGGAAAAAAAGCTCATCCATGCCCAAAAGATGGAGGCCATCGGCACCATGGCCGGAGGCATTGCCCATGACTTCAACAATGTATTGATGGGGATTCAAGGATATGTTTCCCTGATCTTGATGCACATTAGTCCCGCAGACCCCAATTATGAAAGGCTCAAGATGGTCGAGGAACAGGTGCGAAGCGGCGCCGGTTTGTCGAAACAGTTGCTCGGCTTTGCCCGGGGCGGAATATATGAAATGAAGCCCACCAATATCAACGACATTATTGACAAGACCGCTTCCATATTCTCGCGCACCAGAAAGGAAATCATCATCGACCTGGAATTGGCCCCGGATATCTGGACCGTGGAGGTGGACAGGGTCCAGATGGAGCAGGTCTTCATGAATCTATATGTGAATTCCTGGCAGGCGATGCCGAGGGGCGGGGAGATCTTCCTCAAGACCGAGAACCGTTATTTCGACGACGTTCAGGGTTTGCCCGCCGTAATGACTACCGGAAAATACGTGAGGATAGAGATCGTCGATTCGGGACCGGGAATGGACGAGAGGACCAGAGAACGCATCTTTGACCCTTTTTTCACGACGAAAGACATTGGAAGGGGGACCGGGCTCGGGTTGACCATCGTGTACGGGATCATCAAGGCCCACAAGGGAGTCATCGAAGTTGCCAGCGTTCCCGGGCAGGGGACGACGTTCACCATTTTTTTGCCCGCTTCAGAAAAAAAAGTTGTTGGAGAAACGGCGCCGAAGGAAGCAATCGCCGGGGGCAGGGAAACTATATTACTTGTGGACGATGAAAAGATTATCCTGGATGTAAGCCGGGAGTTGCTGGAATCCCTGGGCTACCGGGTCTATTCCGCCGGCGGTGGGAAGGAGGCGATCTCTTTGTACCGGGAGAAGTCCAACGAGATCGACGTGGTCATCCTTGATATGATCATGCCGGGACTGTCGGGAGGAGAAACCTTTGATCTCCTTTACGGCACAAATCCCGATGTCAAGGTGCTGCTTGCCAGCGGTTACAGCCTAAGCGGCGAGGCGGAGCAGATCTTGGCGCGGGGTTGCACCGGCTTCCTGCAGAAGCCTTTTCAGATAGAAAAACTTTCCCGGAAACTGAGGGAGATCCTGGATTCGGTGGCTTGACCCAGGTATTCACCCTGCGTCCGAAGACCTGCCAATATAATCCTTGCCAACACCATCATCTTGTCGAAGGGGGATTTGGCGACCGCTTTACTGATCACCAACCGGTCGGGGCGCCGTCGAAGACTTCCCGAATCCGCCGGGAGATATCCTCGAGGCGGAAAGGCTTCTGAATAAAGGCCTTGATACCCCGATTCATGATTTCTACAGCCATCCCGTTCACACTGTAACCGCTGGAGAGAATAACCTTAACATCGGGCTTGATCGCTTTCATCAAGTCAAAGGTTTCGCCTCCCGACAATCCCGGCATGATCATGTCCATAATAACGAGATCGATGCGGTCCCAATCTTTGCTGAAGATGTCGATGGCTTCCTGACCGGAGCCGGCGACGATTGCCCGGTATCCTAATTGCTCAAGAAGTTCCTTGGTTACCTCGGAGATCATAGGTTCATCATCGACGATGAGGATGGTCTCCCGGCCTTTCAGGATCTCCGGGGCGGCGATGATCCTTGTCTCAACTTGTTCAGTGGATGCGGGTAGATAGATGTTGAAGGTCGTTCCATGGCCCTTCTCGCTATAGACATTGATGGCGCCGTTATGGCCGCGGATGATGCCGTATGCTGAGGCGAGGCCGAGACCAGTTCCCCGCCCCATTTCCTTGGTAGTAAAAAAAGGATCGAAAATCCGCTGGCGGGTCTTTTCATCCATGCCGACGCCGCTATCCGTTACGGATACCTTGACATAAGGGCCGGGAGGAAGATCGTAAGGCTTCACGTAATCGCCGTCGAGGGTGACATTATCCGTTTGCAGATACAGCACCCCCCCGCCGGGCATGGCCTGCCAGGAGTTGACAAAGAGATTCAGGAGCACCTGTTCGATCTGTCCCCGGTCCACATCTACGGTCCACAATTTATGAGCGTATTTTTCTTTGATCTGCACCTCTTTTTTTGTCCTTCCAAAAACAGCGGCGCTGTTCCGGATGAGGGAATTCAAGTCCGTCGGCTTTACCTCATAGCGCCCGCCCCGGGCAAAGCCCAGCAGTTGCCGCGTCAAATCGGCCCCGCTTTGCACCTGCGCTTCGATGGCCTTGAGTTTTTCATAGTGAGGATGGTCCGAATCCATTTCGATGAGCATAAGGGAGGCATAGCCCTGAATGCCCATGAGGAGGTTGTTGAAGTCATGGGCCATGCCGCCCGCCAGGGTGCCGATGGCCTCCATCTTCTGGGCCTGGAGGAGTTGCAGTTTGAGACGCTCCCTTTCCTTCTCCGCATCCTTTTGCTGAGTGACATCCATGGTGTTGCCCAGGACGGCGGCGTTTCCCTGATAGGAGATGGGGGTGACCTTCTCTAAAAGCCACTTGATCTCATTTGTTTTTGTAACGATCCGGTATTCGTAGGGCGAGGCAGATACTCCTTTCAGCATCTTTTTTGCCTTTTCCCTAACCATCTCGCGATCTTCTGGATGGACAAAATCAATGATTCTCGCGCCCATCAGTTCTTCCGCCGAATAGCCGGAATAGTCGGCGATATGGGGATTGAAAAAACACACCCGGCCGTGCTGGAGGATATAAACGCCCGTCTGGGAGCTGTAAGCCATGGTCCGATAGTGATCCTCACGCTCCTTCCTGTCCGTGACATCGCGGACGATTCCCCGGAATCCCGTTCGGTTTCCCCGGGCGTCACGGATCAGGGAAGCGGAAAATTCCACCGCCCGTTTCCGTCCGCTCTTGTCGATGATCTCCCATTCCATCCTGCTTATGGGGATGCCGGTCCGGTACATCTCGTTGTATGCCTTATAGACTCTTTCCGCCGTTTCCCCGTCTGCGGCGTAGTTTCGGAAGTTCGTTCCCATCAGTTCTTCATTGCTGTAGCCGAAGATCTTGCGGAAGGATTCGTTGAAAAAAGTGAAATTGCCGGCGAGATCTACCTCTTGATAACCGTCTTCGATGCTCTCCAGGACGGTGCGATACCTTTCCTCGCTTTCCCGCAAGAGTCTCTCCGTCTCTTTGCGCTCAGTTATGTCGCGCACATAGGCAAGGTTGGCCTTTTGGCCTTGATAGACAATCTCCAGCGTCGATATTTCCATATGAATGATGGATTCGTCCGCTTTCAGGACGCGGATCTCGTAGCGGGTCGGGGCGTATTCCCCCCGCTCCCGTCTTCGGTGATATTCTCGCACCCTTTCCCGGTCGTCGGGGTGGATGAAGGCGCCAAAGGGCCTGCCGAACAACTCTTCCTTCTTTATGCCGAGGGTGTCGAGAAAGTTTTGATTGATGTAAAGATATTCGCCCTTGCTGATGATGACGACGCCGTCATTGGATTTCTCCTGGGCGGTCCGGTAAAGGGCCTCGCTTTCCATCAGCACCGCCGACAGATTTCCATCCCCTGTTTGTCGATGGTCGTTCATGGGATCTTTTTACCTTTGGTTGAGATTGCTTGTTGATCATTGAGAAAGTCGGTAGCTTACGATCCGAAGAAATACATCAAATTAGAATCATTGCCAAGAATATTTTATGCCGCGGCTCGAATGAAATTATCGTTTTCTCTGTCGGATTCAATGAATTCGGGTTGAAGATTCTGCGATTTGAAATCTTATCCCTCGATTTTGTTGAAATCAGAAAAATATTGAAATCCGTCTTTGACATGACCAAGGGTAAGGTGTAGGTTTCCTTCCGAAATTCTTAACAAAAACGTTCCCAGACAATTTATCGCACAATAGAAAATGGCCAACGAAACCTTCAAGGACATCGAAAAACTCGAAGCCGATCTCTGGGAGGCGGCGGATAACCTCCGCGCCAACTCAAAGATCACCTCCAGCGACTATTTCATGCCCGTGCTGGGGGTGATCTTCCTCCGTCACGCCGCGAACCGCTTCGAGGCGGCGGCCCGGCAGATCGCCGCGGACCATGTCGGCGGCAAGATGCCGAAGCGCAAAGTCCTCCCGGCCGATTACATCGCCCGGAGGTCGCTCTTCCTTCCGGAAACGGCCCGCTACGACTGGATCATGGAGCAGGCGGCCACGAGGGGCAGCGATTTGCCCAGGCTGGTGACCGAGGCCATGACGGCCATCGAGTCCGAGTTCCCACCCCTCGCCGGCGAACCGTCGAAAGACTACGGCATCTTTGAACCCAAGGTGCTGGAAGACCTGATGCGGCTCTTCAACAGCGAGCGGATCAAGGAGGCCACGGGCGACGTCTTCGGCCGCATCTACGAGTATTTCTCGCCAAGTTCTCCATCCAGAAGGCGCACGACAACGGCGAGTTCTTCACCCCCTCGTCGCTCGTGCAGACGATCGTCAACGTAATCGAGCCCGATCACGGCGTCGTGTTCGACCCCGCCTGCGGTTCCGGCGGGATGTTCGTCCAGTCCAGCCACTTCATCGAGCAACAGGGCGGCGACACGGCAAAGAAGGCCGTCTTCTTCGGCCAGGAGAAAAACGGCGACACGATCCGCATCGCCAAGATGAACCTGGCGGTCCACGGCCTGGAGGGAAAATCGCCGAGGCGATCACCTACTACCAGGACGAGCACGTCCTTTACGGCAAGTGCAACTTCGTCATGGCCAACCCGCCCTTCAACGTCGATCTCGTCGATGCCGAACGGATCAAGGGCGACCCGCGCCTGCCCTTCGGCCTGCCGGGCGTGAACAAGCAAAAGAAGGTCGGCAACGGCAACTACCTCTGGATCTCCTACTTCTGGAGTTACCTGAACGAAAAAGGCCGCGCCGGCTTCGTCATGTCCTCCCAGGCCTCCAGCGCCGGGCACGGCGAGAAGGAAGTCCGCCGGAAGATCGTCTGGCTCCAGGACCGCTTCCCCAGGGCCGAACTTCAGGCGGTGCCGGGGCTCGTCAGGCTCGTGGACCGCAAGGAGATCGAGGCCGCCGACTGGAGCCTCACCCCGGGCCGCTACGTCGGCGTTGCCCCGCAGGAGGTGGACGAGGACTTCGATTTCGAACAGAAACTGCGGGACATCCACACCGAACTGGCAGACCTCCACAAGGAAGCGGTGGAACTGGCCGCAAAGATCCAGGCCAACTTCGAGGAGTTGGGGATATGAGGCGTGAGCGCATCGGCGATCTTCTCCTGAAAGCAAAAGGTGCTTCAGAGCGAGTTCGCTCCATTCGGTTAAACACCGATCGTCGATCAATCATCTGGAACGCTGGTAGTGGGCTATACAGATGACCCCGAAGCACGACATGAGTCTCCACTTCCCCTAACCGTATTTGGTGATCATACAAGACAGGTGAAGTATGTAGACTTCCCCTTTGCAAGTGGCGATGACGGAACGCAACTCCTGTACCCAAATACGCCGAATGTTGATCCGACCTATTTTTTTTATGCCATTAAGAACGTTGATCTATCAAATTACTTTTACGCGCGACACTTCAAATTCCTCAAAGAACAGCAGATCAATATTCCGGCGCCACACGTTCAGCATCGAATCGCTGACACCCTGAAGGCTTACGACGACCTAATCGAGAACAACCGGCGGCGGATGGCGCTCCTGGAGGATGGCGCGCGGCAGCTCTACCGCGAGTGGTTCGTCCGCCTTCGCTTCCCCGGCCACGAACACACCCGCATCACAGACGGTGTTCCAGAGGGGTGGAAATGCCTGCCGGTACCGGAAGCGATAGCCATCAATCCACGAACACCACTTTCCGATGATGATGAACATTGGTGGGTCGAAATGACCGATCTGCCTACCAACAGCATGGTTATCCAGAGCGCTGTCAAGCGGAGTGGCAGAAGCGGAAGCAAGTTTAGGAACGGCGACACGCTCTTTGCGCGAATTACCCCCTGTTTGGAGAATGGGAAAACGGCATTTGTAAACTTCATGGAGGAAAATGAAGCAGGGAGAGGTTCTACGGAGTTCATTGTTCTTCGTTCAATGAGATTGACCCCGGAGTTTGTGTATTGTCTGGCGCGGACATACAACTTCCGTGAGCACGCCATTAAAAGCATGATCGGAGCGTCCGGTCGGCAGAGGGTGCAAGAGAGCTGCTTCGAGGAATTCTTCATTCTTGAGCCGTCTATGTCATTGCTCGTGCAATTCAGTGAAGCGGCCGAACCGGTCTTCGAACAGATTAAAGTTCTGCATACGCAAAATCAGAAGCTCCGCGCTGCCCGCGACCTGCTGCTTCCGCGGCTGATGAGCGGCGAGATTGCCGTGTAACTTCATGGTATTCTATTTTTCATGGATGGCTTTACAAACCATTTAAAAGAAATATAATGCACCCATGAAAACAAAGCTGGGAAGACAGGAAATGCTGATGCTGGCCTATCTGCAGATGCGCAAGTGGCAGATGGTCAAGACCGGCGATCTGACCGGCCCTCTGCAATTGAGCCCGGAGCAGGAACGGGAGCTGTTCCGCCGAATGGCTCGCGGGGGGATAATCGCCAGGGTCCGTCCCGGCTTCTATCTTGTGCCGGAGCGATTACCCCTCGGCGGCGCCTGGACGCCTGACGAGGCCCTTGCCCTGAACACGCTTATCGGAGAAAAGCAAGGGCGGTACCAGATCTGCGGTCCGAACGCCTTTAACCGTTACGGGCTTTACGACCAGATTCCCAACCGGGTATATGCCTACAACAACCGGTTCTCCGGTGACCGCACCGTTGGCGCGGTGGCACTGACCCTGATCAAGGTGGCGGACGAAAGGCTCGGCGACACGGAGGAGATAGAAATGGGAGACGGCCAGATCGCCGTCTATGCATCACGAGTGCGGACGCTGGTGGATGCGGTGTACGACTGGTCCCGGTTCAATAGCCTGCCCCGCGGTTATGACTGGATTCGGAAAGAATTGGCCGCGGGTCGTGTCGGCGCGGCTGAACTGGTGGATGTGGCCTTGCGTTACGGCGACAAGGGATCCATCCGGCGAATCGGGGCGCTGCTGGAGGGGCAAGGCGTAGAAGAAGGTCTGTTGAAAAAGCTGGAAGCTGCCTTGACACCTTCCAAGGGCCTGATTCCCTGGATACCCACAAGACCGAAGCGGGGGAAGATCGACCGCCGCTGGGGGGTTGTATTGAATGTGACTTCATGAAGATGCCGACTGATTTCGGGAGGCAGTAAGCTTTACCGTATCGGAAACCCGCTTTATCAAACGCCTGATCGAAAAGGATTACTTCTGCACCCTGTTGCTGGACTCCCTGACGGCGGCGGACAGCACTCTGGTGTTCAAAGGCGGGACCTGCCTGGCCAAGGTCCACGCCGGATTCTACCGTCTCAGTGAGGATTTGGACTTTGTCATCCCGATGCCGTACGGGGCTTCCCGATCGGAACGCAGCCGAAGGGCAGAGGGGCTCAAGGGGGCCGTTTCCCGGATTCCGAATACATGGGATGTCTTTCGGATCGTGAAACCTTTTATAGGCGCCAACAATTCTACCCAATATATTGCCGTTGTCGGCTATCGATCACTGATCGATCGCCAGGAGGAGATGATCAAGATCGAGGTGGGGTTGCGCGAGCCGCTCCTGATGCCAACCTTCTTGGGACAGGCCCAAACACTTCTCCTCGATCCTGTATCGGCCAAACCTGTCGTACCAACCATGCCGGTGCAATGCCTTTCCTGGGATGAGGCGATGGCCGAAAAACTGCGGGCCGCCTTGTCGAGGCGGGAGGTCGCGATCCGGGATTTTTATGATCTCGATTATGCGGTGCGAAAGTGGAGCTTTATGCCGCTGGAAGCGCCCATGATTGACCTGGTAAAGCAGAAGCTCGCCATACCGGGCAACGAATCGGTCGATGTGTCTTCGAACCGGCTGGCCGCACTTCGGCGACAGCTCGACACGGAATTGAAAACCATGCTGCGCGAGAAGGATTTACGGGAATTCGATCTGGAGCGGGCCTTCAAGATCGTGAAGGATGTAGCTGACTTCATCGGGTGACAGGCCATGATCACCGACATCAACAGCGAAGACCGACTGGTTCAGAAGACCTTTGCCGACCACCTGCATGATCACCTCGGCTGGGAAAGTGTTTATGCTTACAACACCGAAACCTTCGGGCCGGAGGGGACCCTGGGGCGAACATCGACGCAGGAGACGGTCCTGGTTCGGGATCTCAGGGCGGCCCTGACACGGCTCAACCCGGACTTGCCGGCGACGGCCCTTGAGCAGGCCGTCGAAAAGCTCACCCGCATGGACTTTGCCCGGTCGCTCTTGCAGCACAACCGGGAGTTCTACGGTTTCATCCGCGGCGGCGTGCCCGTCGAATGGCGGGACAAAGCGGGTGAAACACGCCATGCCCGCGCCCGCGTCATCGATTTTGGCGATGGGGCCGGAACAGACGGACGGCCCAACAACCGTTTCCTCGTGGTCCGGGAACTCAAACTCCAGGGCCTGCGCGTGCCCCACTACAACACCCGCGCCGACCTGGTCTGCTTTGAGGGCTTTGCATAACTGCGGAAAAATGGTTCGCAAGCGGCGAATCAAATGTTTTTCGCCGTTGCGTGATTGAACTTAACGCTCGGTAATGAATAAGGTTTATACGTTACCCATTCAGAGGCGAAAAAGATTTCTGAGCCGCGGCGAAGCCATTTTTCAAAGGTCTCTGCTTTGTCAATGGCCTGCCCCTGGTGTTTATCGAACTCAAGGCGGTCTACAAGAACATCCGGGCCGGATTCGACAACAACCTGACCTGGTATCTGGACCCCAACGTCGTTCCGCACGCTTTCCATCACAACGCCTTTCTCGTCGTGAGCAATGGGGACAAGGCCTGCTACGGGTCGATCACCAGCAAGTGGGACCATTTCGTCGAGTGGAAGCGCAACGCGGAGAAGGAGAAGGGGCGCGTGGATGCCGAGGCCCTGCTCGATGGGATGCTGAACCGGGAACGCCTGCTCGATCTGGTCGAGAACTTCATCCTCTTTGACGACAGCCGGGCCGGGGGAACGCGGAAGATCGTCGCGCGCAACCATCAGGTCCTGGGGGTAAACAATGCCGTGGCCTCCGTCAGGCGGCAGGAGGAACTCAAGAAACTCTATCCCGAGCCGCTAATGATCAGGTGTTGACCCGGCGGATCAGGTAGTAGGCCGCCCCGCCGAAGAGCAGATTGGGGAGCCAGGCCGCCAGGATGGGGGGCAGGTTACCGGAACGGCCCAGGGAGAGGGAAAAGGCGAAGACCAGCCAGTAGGAAAAGCCGATAACGACCCCGGCGCCGATGCTCTGGGCCACCCCGCCGCTCCGCTCCGACCGGAGGGAGAAACTGATGCCGATGGCGAGGAGGATGAGGCTGACCACACTGAAGGCCGGCTTGCCGTGGAGATCTACGCGGTAGCGGGTGGCGTCGTAGCCCTCCCTTTCCAGCTTCCTGATATAGGGATACAGTTCGAAGAAGCCCATCTTGTCTGCCTCTTTTTGCACCTGCTTGAAATCATCAGGTTTTTCAGGAAGATCGATCTCCAGGACATCATGCCTCTCCAGCTTTGGGAAGCCGCCGCCGGGGGATTGGGAACTGATCAGGACATTCTCGAAGATCCATTTGCCGTCCCGCCAATGGGCCTTTCCCGCATCGACGCGCTTTACCAGCCGGAAGGAGGGATCGAGGTGGTGGATGGTGATGCCGTGGAGGGAGTTGTTCTTCCCGTCGAACATCCGGACATTGTAAATGGCGTTGCTTCCCCGGTACCAGATCTCGTTCTGCTTGAAGATACCCAGGGCCTCCTGCTTCTGGACCTCCACCAGGCGAATGTATTCCGCCCGGTGAAAGGAGCGGGGGGTGATGAGTTCGCTGAAGAAGAAGAGGATGACGCTCACCGCCAGGCAGATAAAAACCAGAGGGAGGCTGAGGCGGTAGAGGCTGACGCCGTTGGCCTTCACGGCGACGATCTCGTTGTGCTTCGACATGGCGCCGAAGGTCATGAGGGTCGCCAGGAGGATCACGGCGGGTGTGGTCTGGGAAACGATCGTGGGGATCATGTAGAAGAAATGGGCCGCCATCTGGGTGACCGTGGCGTTGTTGCTGATGAACATCCGGATCTTGCCGAAGAAGTCGATGATCAGATAGATGGAAATAATGGAAACCATCAGCAGCAATAAGAGCTTCAGATATTCCCGGATGACGTAGCGGTCCAGTATTTTCATGCGCCGGCGCGCCTTCCCCGGAATCCGGTCCAAAGGGGTTTTTCCGCCGCCGCCCGCACAAACAGCCAGATCCCGGCGACCCCCAGGATGATGTTGGGGGCCCAGGCGCCGATGAACGGCGTCAGTCGCCCCGTTTCCGCCAGGGCCTCGCCGCCCAGGCGCAGGAGATAATAGGTGATGACCACGGCCAGGCCGATGGTGAATCCCCAATATTTGACGGTACGGTGTTTTCTGATCCCCAGGGGGATGCCGAGGATGCCGAACACCAGGGTGGAGAAGGGGATGGAGAACTTCTTGTTGATTTCGATGGCCAGCTCCCGAAGATCCTCGTCCTTGAGCTTTTTGTCCCGCATCCGCCGCACCATTTCTCCCACGGTCATTTCGGTGCTGGCCTTGGTCTTCTCAGCGTCGCCGGCCATCGCCGCTCCAAAATCCAGCTTGAGGTCATAGCGGCCGAAGTCCATGCGCCGATAGTTGTTGAGATTTCGGTCCACGCTGTGGGTGGCGCCGTTTTCCAGGCGCAGCGTTACGGTCATGGCCCGGGGATCGGCGACGAGATAGGCCCTCTCCGCGATGATGGTCCGCTGTTCGGCGGTGTTCCGGGTATCGGAGATCAGGACCCCCTCCATGTGCTCGCCGCTCACTGGGACCCGGTCGGCGTACAGGAGAATGCCGCTGAATTCGTCGTTGAAGACCTTTTCCTTGATCCCGGCGCTGGCCTTCTGCCGGGCCATGTCGAACAGGAGGGTCTTGACGGCGAAATTGCCCTGGGGGGCGAGATAGTAGCTGGTCAGGGCCGTGAGCAGGAAGCAGGCCGCCACGGCCACGAGGATGGGGCGGGCCAGCCGGTGGAGGCTAAGGCCCGCCGCCTTGAGGACCAGGAGTTCGTTGTCGCCGGAGAGTCGGCCCAGCCCCATCATGATGGCCACGAACAGGGAGATGGGGATGGTGAACAGAAGAAACGACGGCATCAGATACATGACCAGCAGGGCGATGTCCGTGACCCGGATCCCCTTGTTCACCATCAGGTCCATGAGCTGGAGGATCTTCCCCATGAGCAGGACGAAGGTGAGGATGAAGAGGATCATGAAAAAGGGGAAGGCGATCTCCTTCAGGATATAGCGATCGATGATCTTGTTCATGATCCTCATGGAGCTCTACATCATGAGCTTCAGGGGTTCGATGTATTCCGGATCTTCCTTGTCCATGGTTTCCACGATGTGCTTGTGCATCCTTCTCTTCATCTCTCCGAAGATGGCCCGTTTCTTCTTGAAGGTCTTGGCGAAGGCCACGGACTCCTTCATGAGTTCTTCATAATCCGCACAGGCCTTGACGATGACGTGATGCTCCTCCAGCTCTTTGGCTCCCATGCGCTTGCCGCTGAAGACGGCTTCCTCGAATTTGTAGTAGGGCAGGGCCTTTCTCAGCAGGGCAAACATGCCGGGGAGGAAGGGGATGCTGATATCCACCTCGGGGAAGCAGAAGAACCCCTTGTCTGATCTCATGAACCGGAAGTCACAGGCACAGGCCATGATGCTGCCGTCCCCGAAGGCATGACCGCTGATGGCGGCGACGACGGGCATGGGGTAGAGAAGGATCCGCTTGAAGATACGGTTGAGGCCGTACATGAAGTCCTTGATGGACTGGAAATCCTTCTTTCCGAAGACGTCCATCATCCACAACAGGTCGATGCCCTGGGACCAGTTCTTGGGGTCGTTGGAGGTGATGACGACGGCGGTGATGTCGCCGTCGGCTTCGATTTCGTCAAAGGCCTTTAAAATGGCCTCGGTAAAGGTGGGGTTGTGGCGGTTTTCGCCATTGGTCATGGTAATCACGGCGACGTTCTCATCTTTTGTCCATTCCAATATGGCCATATCTATGTTCCTCCCTGGGGGTAATTTAGGCGGCGACCATTGGCGACGCTGCTGTGAGTTAGCACAATAGCCGTGAAATTTCAATCATCTTAGCGGCGATAATCCATTTGACATTTCCCCCGGCCGAAGGGTACAAGAAGACATGGAAAGTCCGCTGTTCAAAGACATTATCGTCATTTTCCTCGTCTCGGTGACGGTCATCTATCTCTTCTCCAAGCTCCGCATCCCCTCCATCGTCGGTTTCATCGTCGCCGGCATCCTGGCCGGTCCCGACGGACTGAAACTGGTGGGTTCCGAGCACAACGTGAAGGTCCTGGCCGAGTTCGGCGTCGTGGCGCTGCTTTTCACAATAGGTCTGGAGTTTTCCCTCCGGACGCTCCTCAAGATGAAACGGGCGGTTCTCATCGGCGGGGGCGTACAAGTGGGCCTTTCCATCCTGGCCGGCATGGCCTTCGCGTTGATGGGGGGGTATCCCTGGGGACAGGCGGTGTTTTTCGGGTGCCTCCTCTCCCTGAGCAGCACGGCCATCGTGCTGAAGCTTCTTCAGGATCAGTCCCAGATCGACAGCCCGCAGGGACGGGCGGCCCTGGCCATTCTCATCTTTCAGGACATCGTCGCCATCCCCATGATCCTCCTTACCCCCCTTTTGGGCGGGGCGGGAGGCGACGTCGGCGGATCGCTCCTTACGCTGCTGCTCAAGGGGGTATTGACGATCGTCGCCGTTTACGTCGGCGCCCGCTGGGTCATCCCCTATATCCTGTTCAACGTCGCCAAGACTAAGAACCGGGAGCTGTTTCTTCTGGTAATCATCGTGATCTGTCTGACCGTCGCCTGGATGACTCATGCCATCGGCCTGTCCCTGGCCTTCGGGGCCTTTTTGGCCGGGCTGATCATCTCGGAGTCGGAGTACAGCCATGACGCCATCGGCCACATCCTCCCCTTCCGGGACGTCTTTCTGAGCTTTTTCTTCGTATCCATCGGCATGCTCCTCGATATCGAGGTGGTGTTCACCCTGCCGGTGGTCGTCTGCCTGCTGATACTGGGGGTGATCCTCCTGAAGACGGCGGTGGCCTTCCTGTCGGTGCTATTCGAAGGCCTGCCGCTGCGGGCGGCCCTTATCGCCGGTCTGTCCTTAAGTCAGATCGGCGAGTTCTCCTTTGTCCTCTCCCTGGGGGGGGTGAAGTACGGCCTCATGAGTGGTCAGGTCTATCAAGTCTTTTTGGCCGTATCGGTTATCACTATGGTGTTGAGCCCCTTTGTCCTGCGGATCGCCCCGGCCGTGGCCGATCAGGTGGTGCGCTGGCCCCTGCCCGAGCGCTGGAAGACCGGCTCCCCCATCCATAACCACGTGACGCGAACCCGGCGCCGGGACCACCTGCTCGTCATCGGTTACGGCCTCAACGGCCGGAACGTGAGCCGGGCCGCGGCCAAGGCGGCGATCCCCTACATGATCATGGAGATGAATCCCGAGACGGTGCGGAGGGAGCGGAAGGCCGGGGAGCCGATCTACTACGGCGACGCCACCCACGAGGCGGTGCTGCGCCACTCCGACATCGAGCACGCCCGGGCGATGGTCATCGTCATCAACGATCCCCCGGCGACGCGGCGGATTACCGAGCTGGCCAAACAGATGAATCCCAAACTCCATGTGATCGTCCGGACCCGCTTCATCCAGGAGATGAAGGCCCTGTACGATCTTGGGGCCGACGAGGTGATTCCCGAGGAATTCGAGACATCCGTGGAGATCTTCAGCCGCGTGCTGCGGAAATACCTGATTCCCAAGCCGGAGATCGAGCAGTTCATCGCGGAGGTGCGGGCGGCGGGTTACGACATGTTGCGCAACGTCGCGCCGGAATCCATAACCTGCTCTGATTTGAAGATCTGCTTTCCCGACGCGGAAATCGCCACCTTCAGGATCGGCGGGGACGCCCCCGCGGCGGGACGGACCGTGGCGGAGCTTGCCCTGCGGAAACGCCACGGGGTGACCCTCCTGACCATCCGCCGGGGGGAGGGGATGATCTACAACCCGGAGGCGGAAACGCTGATCCTGGCGGGGGATATCCTGGTAGTCTTCGGCGCCCCGGAAAAGCTGGCTGCTGCCGCGGACTTCTTTTCCCCCCCGGTCGCGGCGCCGGCGGCGACGGAAACGGCGGAGGGCCGATGATGCATGCAGGACGGCGGGTCGTTGCGGCTCAATTATCAACGGAACTCAACCGTTGTTTCCATGGCCGACGCAATTCCACCGAAAAGAGAGGGAAATGGTCGATGAATGGATATGCCTGGAAGGGAGCTCATTTTCAGCCGTCAAGTAAAAAAGTCCTTGCATTTTTTGACGGGAATTCGGGTTTCCGTCTGCTTCCGGCTTGTCCGGTTCAGGGGTAAGCGATGGCCGCCGAACGGGCAGCGATAAGAGAGTCAGGGATGAGGGGCAAGGAGTGCGGGTGCCGACGGCCCCGTGCGTCAAGAGGTTTCCGCTCGTGAAGGTGAACTGGGAGCGACTGACCCTCCTCTTTGTGGGCGGCATGACCCTACTGCGCCTGCTGGTGGCCTCCACCTTCGGCCTGGGTGTCGATGAGGCCCATTATTTTCTCTACGCCTATTTCCTGGACTTGAGTTACGTGGATCACCCCCCCCTGGTGGGCTGGGTCCACTGGCCCCTTTACAAACTGTTCGGAACGAATGAATTCCTGGTGCGGCTGCCGGCGATCCTGCTCTTTGCCGCCGTCTCGCTGTTCCTCCACCGATGGGTGCTCTCCTTTTCCCGTTCCCCGCTGGTCGCCTTCCTGTCCGTCGTGGCCGTCAACAGCTCCTTCCTCCTCAATGCCCTGAGTGTTATGCTCCTGCCCGACTGCTTCCTCCTCCTGTTCATCTTTCCCCTCATGACGGCGATGGAAAACATCGCCGCGGCTCCGCGGGGACAAGCGCGGAGGCGGGATTTTGTCATGCTGGGGATCCTCCTCGGCCTGGCCGGCCTGGCCAAATACACTGCCGTCCTCTTCCTGCCGCCCCTGCTCGTATATCTCCTGCTGAAGAAACGCTACGACCTCCTCTACGCCCCCGGGATGTACCTGGCGGCGGGGATCGCCCTTGTCGTGATCAGCCCCGTTTTGGTCTGGAACATCCAGAATGATTTCATAAGTTTTAGCTACCAGGGCGGGCATGTCCTGGCGGCAACGGCACCGAGCGCCAAGTCGTTCCTTGTCTCCATCCTCGCCCAGTTCGGGGCCTACAGTCCCCCGTTGTTCCTCCTGGCCTTTTACGGCCTTTATCGGAGCGGGCGGCGGGAGGCCGATGACCGCATCCGCCTCGCCGCCCTTTTCGGCGTTACGATCCTGCTGTTCTTCTTTTATTCTTCCCTCTACGAGCGGACCCTTCCCCACTGGCCGAGCCTGTTCTATCTCCTGTTCATCCCCGTTGGCGCCCATTTTCTTCTTGGTTCCGGGAGCCGGGGGCAGAGGAATTTCTTCTTTTTTTCCGTAGGTTTCAGCCTGACGCTGACGGTGTTTCTCGCCGTGGCCCTGCCTGCTAAATGGTTCACCTTCCCGGATTACCGGTCGCCCTTCCGGGACATTGTGGGTTACGAACTGATCGCCCGGGAGGGGGACGCCCTGCTGCGGCGGGGACCGGCGGGAGGAGAACGGGAAGATCGGTGGAAAGAATCCCCCGGAAAGCTTTCCCCAAAAGGAGCGGATGGAGCGGCGCGGAGCGGCGGGGGAATCGCTCCCGTTCCGCCCACCGCCCCCGCTCCACGACGGGCCATGGCGGTTACCAACTGGACAATGGGGAGCCGGATGATCTATTACAGCCTTCCTTACGGCCGGGAGGTCTTCGTCCTCGACAACCGTCCGGATCAATTCGACGTGTGGCAGCCGGAGGAGCCGCGGGGGTATGATCTCCTCTTTGTGAAGACCCATTTTCACGGGCTGGACATCTGCCCGGCCTATCGCTGCGCGGCCTGTGAATCGGCGGGGAAGATGGATATCGTTCTCAACGGCGGCAAGGTGGATTCCGTGGAATTCGTCTGGTGCCTTAACTACCAGGGGATCAGGTGATCGATTGGCACGGATGGAATTGAAATCTTTGACGTTTTACGACGCATCCGGGAAGGATCTCCTGCTCTTTAGCCTCCTGGTCGGCGCCGCCGTGGCGGCGGCCTATTTCAACATTGATCTGCCTCTCGCCCAAGCCGTCAAGGAGCTGCCTTTCCAGATGGTCGAGTTTTTTCAGTATGTCACCGTACTGGGAGAAGCGACCTGGTCACTGATCGCCGCGGCCCTCCTGGGACTGGCAGCCCGCTTCCTCTGGCGGCGAGACGACTGGATGCGCCGTTCCCTTTTCATTTTCGCCGCCGTCGCCTCCTCGGGCATCGTCACGGATCTCATCAAGTGGCTCGCGGGCCGGTGGCGTCCCAAGGCCTATTTCACCGATCAATTTTACGGGTTCGATCTATTCGGCTGGGGCTACGAGCAGACCTCCTTCCCATCCGGTCATGCCACCACCATCTGGGCCTGCGGGGCGGCCCTGGCGATCCTTTTTCCCCGCTGGCGCCTCCTCTGGTATGTCCTGGCGATCCTGGTCAGCATGAGCCGGGTGATCGTCGGCGCCCATTATCTCAGCGACGTCCTGGCCGGGGCCTACGTGGCCGTCATGACGGTGCTCGTGCTGGTGCGCCTGCGGTATTTCCGACTGGGGCGCCCCGATGCCGGGGCCTGAGGGGATCCGTGACCGCCGCCCCGCCGGAGGCGGTCCTACTCGACAACCACCTTGAAGGCTGTCCCGGATCGCGGCCCAACCGTCTCCTGATCATGACCGTCGCCGGCAATAAGCCGCGGAAAGCCTTAGATCAGGACCTTCTTCATGTCCGTCCGGTCGGAGTACTTGCCGAGGATCAGCAGGGAACTGGTCATAAAAAGCATGTATGAGAGGATGACCAGCGCCGCTTCGCTGGAGGTGGCGTAAAAGTTTTCCGCGATGGGAGGTATGGCGATGGCCACGATGTAGGCGTCGAGCCTGGTCATAAAGATGGCCAGGCTCAAAAGCACGTTGATCTGAACATGAGAGTTCCGGTCCGTAACGCCCATTGCCTGTTGACGGTGAGTTTATGGATCGGTTTTTGTCTATGGTATCTCCACCGCCGTTTCATCGACGATCTTTCCACATCGAGCCGCTTCCCGCTCCGCGGTGACACAGTAGATCCCCCGGCCCTCGAAGGCGGGGGCAAAGCAGAGATTGTCGGAGATGCAGGCGGCGGGACGGTGGTCTCCGTCTTCCCAGCGGCGGATCAGGCCCGGTTCCCGGATGAGGGGGCGGCTCAGGGAGATGAAGTCGGCAGCGCCTTTGGCCAGGAGGCCGGCGGCGACCTCCCGGGACCGGATCCCGCCCACCAAAAGGAGCGGCACGTCCTGGTTTTCCTTGAAGATTCTGGCCGCCTCCCGGAAGTAGGCCTCTTTCTCCGGGGCATTGATCCGCGACCGGCTGGGTGAGAGGCGGCCGCTGGCGATGGTCCCTCCGCTCAGTTCGACGGCGTCCACCCCCCCCGCTGTCAAGGATTTTACCACCGCCAGGGCATCCTTTCGGGTCAGTCCGTTTTCAATATAGTCTTCACAATTGATCTTGATCAGGAGGGGGAAGTCCCGGCCCACGGTTTCCCGGATCGCCCCGCAGATCTCCCGGTGGAGCCGGCAGCGGTTTTCGATGTCCCCGCCGTAGGCGTCGGTCCGGTTGTTGAAGGCCGGGGAGAGCCACTGGCTCAGGAGATACCCGTGAGCCATGTGGATCTGGATGCCATCGAAGCCAGCTTTCCAGGCCCGCCCCGCCGCCGCGGTATAAGCGCCAATGAGTTCCTGCAAACCCTGTTTATCTATTTCCCTCTGGGGGGATGGATCCTGGCTCTCTTGCGGGGAAGCCACCAGCCGGGGGAGGCCGGTGATGCCGGCGGCGGCATAAAAACCCGCGTGGGCCAACTGGGCGACGATCTTACCCCCCGCGGCGTGAACCGCGGCGGTGATTTCCCGCAGCCCTTCCAGGCAATCGTCGCGATCGATGGCCAACTGCCAGGGAGTGGCCTGCCCTTCGGGACTGACGAAGGCATGGCCCGTAATGATCAGTCCCACGCCCCCCCGGGCCAGGGTGGTCATGGTCTCCAGATATTGCTTCCGGGGGCGGCCCTTTTCGTCCGCCATGCCCTCCCAGGTGGCCGAGCGGACGAAGCGGTTTTTCAACTCCAGACTGCCGATGGCGCTCACGGCGAATACTTCCTTCATGTCGTCCTCCCCCCTATATTTTCCCCTGCCGGATAAGGATAAAACGGTTGGGAACCAAATTTGACGACATCGTAAAAGGTCCATATGCGGCGTTGCGCTTCATCCTTCGTCACCGCGAAGTACGCCCAAGTACTCCTCATTCCTAAGGATTCGCGCGCCTTGCCTCTGGAGATTTTTACTTCGTCGTCTCCATCATGCCTTTTTACGAATTCATCAAATTTCCCTTGTCTTACGAAGTTGGCGACAAAAGGAAACGGGATGGCTATCTTTCCGTTATCGCCGGGATCAAGCCTCCCCTACGGTCACCTTCACCATCCGGTCCCCCTGCTCGATGGCGTTGACCACGTCCTGTCCCTTCACCACCCGTCCGAAGACGGTGTGATGGCCGTCCAGATGGGGCTGGGGCGAGTGGGTGATGAAAAACTGGCTGCCGTTGGTTCCCGGGCCGGCGTTGGCCATGGAAATGGCCCCCGTTTCATGCCTCAGTGGATTGCCCCGGCACTCGTCCTCGAATTGATACCCGGGACCGCCGCGGCCGGTGCCCGTGGGATCGCCGCCCTGAATGACGAAATTCTTGATCACCCGGTGAAACGCCACCCCGTCATAGTAACCTTCCCGGATCAGAAAAACGAAGTTGTTGACCGTTTTCGGCGCGTATTGGGGATAGAGTTCCAGTTCGATGTTCCCCTGGCTGGTTTCCATGGTTACAAGATAAGATTTGGCCGGATCGATTTGCATATCCGGTGCCCGCCGCCACTGTTTTGACTCCATTGGGGATTCCTTTCCGTTGTTTGTTTATGCATTTGCGCGTTCACCCTTACCGGATGGGCGAGGCCGATCGCGGTGCAAGTCGCCGCCGGCCAGGGCGTCCGACCGCTCTGGCCGTCCGCCCTACAACTCCGGCGCCGCCGGTGGCACCAGACAGAGCATCACGAGCTTTTCCGGCCCCGCGTTTCTTACCTGGTGCTCCACCCCCGGCGGGACGAAGACGGCGCAGCCTGCCCGGACGGGCTTCCAGGCGCCGTCCGAAAGCACTTCCCCCTGGCCGGCATGGAAGAAAATCTCATGCTCCCAGGGATGGGTGTGACGCGGGGAGTGGCCTCCTGGCTGAAATTCGAACAGGCGCATACAGAAATGATCAGCGCCGTCGGCCTTGCCGATAAGGACCCGGCCCGACAGGGCCTTCGCCGCCTCATTGTCGAAATATGTCGCTTCGATCTCCTCGTAATGAATGAGCTTCATGGTGATCTCCTCCATGTGATTTTTGTATTCCATGTCATAAAAACCTGGCGAACGCAAGCGCCGCCGTCAGGAAGATCCTCCCTCACCGTATCCCTCAGGATTGATGAGCCTTACCTTTGGGGTTTATTACTTCTTCGTCTCCATGATCACTTTATGGGAGTTCATCCGTTTATGTTCTGATCTAAGGGGTAAGGGGGAGCCATGCCGAAAAGGCGGGAGATATAAATGGCTGAGGGGCGAGGACTCGAACCTCAATTTGCAGGGCCAGAACCTGACGTCCTACCGTTAGACGACCCCTCAATGCACAATTTTGGACCGGCGCAGCTTACAGGAACGTTCACCCCATCGTTGGAGGTGTTTTTGGCCCGCCTTTCTTGGCGTCAATATCTCCTGGATACACCATGGCCCCGTGCCCGCGTTCACCGGTCCGGACGCGGATTAACTCCTCCGATGAGGCCGCCGATGTCGGCGCCGAAGGGCAGAGAATAGCCATAGAGGACCCATTGGAACCCGATCAGGGCCATGAAGATATAGCTCAAGTTTAAAATCGAATCGATCATGCCCTGTCTCCTTATAAAATCTGAAGCAACCGGCCAAATCAAATGCAAATATGTTACCATTATCTTCTTGATGAAAATATCTTTAATGTTCAGGTTGATGCATGGGTGAGGCCATGATGCGGGCGAACATTATTGTCCATTTCATTAATAATTAGACATAATTGTTTTGAAAATGACCATGGCGTTGATATGCCGAAGATCAGTCGCATCAGTGAGGAAAAGCTTATTACGGCTGATTTGTTGACGACTTTTTACGAGTCCATCATTTGTTGTTTCCTTGATATGTATGGAAAAATATGCAAGCTTGCGAAAGGAAATGATCGACAATCATCGTTTGACAGTAACGTTGATTTTTGCTTAAGGCAGGAAAACTTTTCGTGGGAGGATCACGGTTATTGAATCCGGAAACGATTAGAATGATCGACATCTGGATGGGACGCCTGGCCTGCTTCTTTCTTCCCGGGGTGAGGCGTGTTGGGGATGCGCTGGGGGGGGGTGATGGCGCCGCGGCGACACCCGTCCGTAAGATCCTCTTTCTCAAGCTCATCGAGCAGGGGGCCACGGTTCTGGCTTACAGTGCCCTGGAAAGAGCCGTGGCGATGGTGGGACGGGAAAACGTATATTTCTGCGTCTTCGAGGAGAACCGTCCGATCCTCGACATTCTGGATATGGTCCCGCCGGAGAACATCTTTCCCATCCGCCACGATACCTTCTGGGTCTTTCTCTGGGACGTCTGGCACATGCTGGCGGAGGTACGCCGCCTGCGGATCGACGCCACGGTGGACATGGAGTTCTTTGCCCGGGCGTCGGCGATCCTATCCTTTCTCACCGGGGCGCGGCGCCGGGTGGGCCTCCACCGCTTCACCAGCGAGGCCCCCTACCGGGGCGACCTCCTCACCCACCGGATCCAGTACAATCCTTACCTGCACACGGCCAAATTCTATCATCTCCTCGTGGCGGCCCTGGAGTCCGACCCCGGCGATGTGCCGCTGATAAAGCTGGACGTCGGGACATTCCGGGAGTCTCTGCCCGTCTTTGCCCCGACGGACCGGGAGCAAAAACGGGTCCGGGCGCTCCTGACGGACGAATTGCCCGGCCGGGAGGCGGGGCCCCTGATTCTCCTCAATCCCAACGCCAGCGACATGCTGCCCCTGCGCAAGTGGCCAACGGAACGGTTCGTGGAGCTGGGACTGATGATCCTGGCCCGGCATTCCAAGGCTCGGGTGGCGATTACCGGCGCCCCGTCGGAACGCCGGGCCGCCGAGGAGGTCGCCGCCCTGATCGGCGGGGACCGGGTGGCTTCCCTGGCGGGGAAAACGACGCTCCGGGAACTCCTCGCCCTCTACGTTCTCGCCGATATCCTGGTGACCAACGACAGCGGTCCGGGCCATTTCGCCTCCCTGACGCCGATCCACGGCATCGTGATGTACGGCCCGGAGACCCCGGCCCTCTTCGGCGCCATCGGCGGAAGCAGCGAGGTGATTCATTCCTCCCTGGCGTGCAGCCCCTGCGTCAACGTCTTCAACCACCGCTTTTCCCCCTGTCGGAACAACCTCTGCATGCAGTCCATCTCCGTGGGGGAGGTTTACGCCCGGGTCGCGGCGGCGCTGGCAAGACGGGCGAGACGGGAAGCACCTGACGCCGGGGCATGAACGGCATTCAACACTGACGCCCAAGCAAAACGATGAACAACATTCCAGACTCCATATCTCCACCGTCACCACCGGCGCCGGTTCCTTCCGCCGCCGCTGGGAAAAAATGGCCCGCCGCGGTCCTCGGCCCCTGTTTTGTCCTTTTCCTGCTGCCCATGCTCCTCTATGTCCTCTCTCTGCCCGTCCTTCCCCTTATGGAGCCCGACGAGACGCGCTACGCACTTATCCCCCAATATATGAATAATACTGGGGATTATGTCACCCCCCATCTCAAGGAGGTGGCCTACCTGGAGAAACCTCCCCTGGCCTACTGGGCGACGGCGCTGTTTTTCCGGATCTGCGGGGAAAACGCCTTTGCCGCCCGGTTGGCTGCAGGGCTCTCCGCCTGGGGGTGCCTGCTGCTGGTCTATAGCCTGGGATGCTTCTTCCATGACCGGAAGACCGGTCTTTACAGCGCCGCCGTTTTGTCCGTGAGCCTCCTGCCCTTTGCCCTGGGCCGGATAAACATCCTCGACATGCCCCTTACCTTCTTTGTCTGCCTGGCCATCTGGTGCGGATTCAGATTTTTCATCTCCACCGGCGGCGCGGGGCGGAACCGGTGGCGGTACGGTTTTTACGGTGCCAGCGCCCTGGCCTTCCTGACCAAGGGGGTGATCGGGGTACTCTTCCCCCCGGCGGTCCTACTCCTCCATCTCCTCTGGATGCGGCGCGGATGGAGCATCTTCCGCCTCTTTTCCCCCGGCGGCCTCGTCCTGTTCGCCGCCCCCGTCGGGGCCTGGATCCTGCTGGTCCAGCGGGCCAATCCCGACTTCCTCTGGTTTTTCTTCATCCATGAGCATTTTCTCCGCTATACCACGGAGATCCATGAGCGTGTCGAGCCGTTCTGGTATTATCTTCCCGTGGCGTTCTTCGGGACCACCCCCTGGTGGGCCTTCCTCGCCCCGGCCCTGGCGGCGTTGCGCCGGCAGGTTTTGAGAATCTATGCCACGGAAGAGATTCGTTTTTTTACCGTCTGGATCGGATTTGTCCTCCTCTTTTTTTCCCTTTCCTCGTCCAAACTGGCCTCGTATATCGCCCCGGCCGTTCTCCCCCTGGCGGTGGTCATGGGCCACCTCTTCCGGGTTTACGAAGAGCGGATCGGGTCGGCAGCGGGAGGCGGGGGCCGGGTCTGGCCGCTTCTGCCGACGCTTTTGCAGGCCCTGGCCCTGGCCGGGCTGACGGCGGTCCCCCTGTTCGTGGAAGAGTACCGGCGCCTCGGTCCTCCCGGGGGATGCCTGCTGTGGCTTGTCCTTCCCGCACTGCCTGTGGCGGCGCTGGCGATCGTCCCGGAGCTGCTCCGCCGGCGGGGAAGAAACGGCTGGTTCGCTGCGATCTATCTCCTCTTCGCCCTTTACCTTGCCACCCTCCTCATGCCCCTGTCCCACTACCTGACCCCGGGGAAATCGGCCCTGGACGTGGTGCGGGCGGTCCGGGCCCACGTCCCGGCGGCGGCGGTTCTGTATCAATACCGTACGACCATGTACGGCATCGATTTCTATACGGGCCGGCAAACGCCCATCGTGGAGGATCTGGGGGAGTTGAGATTCGGGGCCGAGCGTATCTCTCCGGCGGAACGGGAGCGGCGGTTTCCCACCGACGCGGAGTTCGTCCGGGCCGTAACGTCCCGATGGAGCGGGGGGGATGCGGCAACGCCTCCCGCGTCCGGGACGGGGGAACGAGGGGGCCGGGGCGCCGACGGTAAACCCCCAGCGTCCAACGCGGGTGTAACCGACGCGGCCGGGACGGCTTCCTTCGCCGTCACGGAGGGCCGGGGCAACGTGGCGACTTTGCAGCGTTCCTTCCCGGCCGCCCGGGTCGTCTGGGACAACGGAAAATTCTACCTGCTGTCACTGCCGCGATAATATCCCCGCTGCTTGTTTTTTGAACTGCCCGTCGATCTTTTTTTCAAGCAGGGAATTATAATTCTTCCGAGGGGGATCTTTAACCAATAAACCCTGTATGTTTCCCGGGAACTTCCCCCGGGTTGCGGACGTCTAATATAATGCCATGAAAGATCCTGCCGTCGATAACGCGGAAGAGAATAAATTGATCGGGGCCTGCCTCGTCGGAGACCTCAGGGCTTTCGAGAAGCTGGTGGCGAGGCACCAGCGCGGCTTGTACAATATCGCCCTGCGGATCAGCGGCAGCGAGGAGGACGCGGCGGATATCGTCCAGGAGACGTTTTTGTCGGCATGGCGCAAGCGCTCCGATTTCCGTGGCGAAGCCAAGTTCTCCACCTGGTTGACCAGCATCGCCATCAATCAGGCCCGGGAACTATGGCGGCGGGACGCACGGAAACGGGCCCGGGAACAGTCCCTGGATCGTCAGGACGAAACCTGTGGAGGAGTGCCCCCGCAGATGGCCTCGGAACAACCGTCCGCCCTGGAGCTGCTGGAGGAGTTGCAACTCCGGGAACTGCTCGATCGGTGCATCCAGGCCCTGGACCGGGGATTCCGCGAGGTGCTGATCTTGCGGGATATGCGGGACATGGCTTATGAAGAGGTGGGAAAGATACTGGGGCTCCGGGAGGGGACGGTGAAGTCCAGGCTGTTCCGGGCCCGCGAGGCGGTCCGGGAATGCGTCAACAGAGGTCTGGGCAAACAATGAAGAATCATGAAGAGATAAGGAAGATGCTGGCGGCCATGGCCGGAGATGACCTGACGGAATCCGAGCGGGAACGAGTGGAGCGGCATGTGGATCGATGTCCGGAATGCCGGCGGGAACTTGCCCAGTTGCGGGAGGTGGTGAAGGCAATAAGAGAGTCTCCCGACGTCGAGCCCCCCCCCTGGCTGACCGCCCGGATCATGGCCCGGGTGAAGGAAGAGGCGGCGCCCCGGCGAAGCTGGCGGGAGATATTGTTCCGGCCGTGGCGCGTCAAGCTTCCCATCGAAGGCCTTGCCCTGCTCATGATCTGCGTGATGGCCTGGTACGTAATCCAGGATTTGGACCGCGGGCCGCAGCCGCCGCTCGTTGCCCCCGGAGTCCAGGCCCCGAAGCCGGCCGTCGAGAAGTCGCTGCCGCCGGCAATACCCCAAAAGAAGGCGCCTCCTTCCGTATCCCTTGGCGATCATGCCTCCCCGTTCCCGGGGCCGGTGCCCTCCATCACGCCCTCCCATGCGCCCCCCCCGGCGGCCGTGCCTGCCGACCCCATGGCGGCAGACAAGGCCGCGGAGGTCATGCCCGCCGCGCCGTCCAGGGGGGAACAGGCAGCCGGGGGTCCTTCGGTTTTGGCGGAGCGCAAGACGGCGGCGGCAACGCGTAAGGCGGACGGCGCTCCCTCTCTTGCCGCAAGCCCGCCGCTGCGCCTCAGGCTGGAAGTGAAGGAACCGGAGAACATGAACGAACGGATCTTTGCCGTGACCCGGCGGTTGGGAGGCACGGTGGTGGATGATCGCGCGGGACGTTTAACCGTCAGGATCCAGGCCGGCCGTCTGCCGGAATTGATAGCGGAATGCTCCCGCCTGGGTCTCGTCGTGGAACACCCGCAAGGCCCCTTGCCCGGCGCTGGGGTGGTGGAATTGCAGGTGGGCTGGTAAACGTTTCGGACCGGAAAAATTTCCGGGAACTTTCTGTTCGCTCCTCCCGTCTAAGTTATAAAGGCCGAATCAAGGCCAATAACTAAAAACAGGAGGAGATCATGAAAACATCGGCGGCGGTAATTCTGGCGGTGCTCATAAGCGCTACCCAGCTCTGGGCGGGGGGCATCGGCGACAGTGTGGAGGTAAGGATCATCAGCGACTCCGGGAGGGAGATTCCGTTCTATCCCGTCTTGGCTTCCAATTCCGACAAAAAGGTTTATGCCGAGGCAGTAAAGGGCGATCACTACAGGATATTTGTCCGCAACAAGTTGAACCGGCGCATCGGAGTGGTAATCGCCGTGGACGGCCGCAATATCATCTCCGGCCGGAAGTCCTGGTTGAAGAACGACGAACGGATGTACATCCTCGCCCCCTACGCCGGCCATGAATACGCCGGGTGGCGGACCGGTCGGGATCGGATCAACCGCTTCTACTTCACCGAGACGCCGGACTCCTATGCCGCGGCCTTCGGTGACCGTACCGCCATGGGAGTAATAGCCGTAGCCGTTTATCCGGAAGTGCGGCGCTATGAGCCACCGGCGCAGTTACGGGGCCAGGAATCGGTACCCGCGCCCTCGGCACCGTCGGGGACAGGCGGGCCTGAATGCCGGAAGTCGGCGGAGCGACTGGATCGCTCCGCGGGCACCGGATACGGCCGAACCGAATACTCACCCGCTTATACGGTGGTCTTCGACCCGGAACCACGGGCGGTGGAGAGATTCTATATCAAGTACGAATGGCGCCGCACCCTCTGCCGGCTGGGGATCATCGGTTCCGCCCCTCGCCACCCGCAGCCCCATAACCGGCTTTGGGATAACGCCGGTTTTGCCCCGCCCCCTCCCGGCCGGGAGTGACCCACCCGGCCCGGTGAACGTGACGCCCCCGGGGCAACGGTCCTCCCGGCGCCCCGGGGGAATGCGTGGACCTTCCCATCCTCGGTGTTGATGATTAGTAGGTGTAACGGTTTCATGGAAAGAACTTTATTGGACAATGTCTGTCAAGTCAAGTCCGTCCTCTTAGATGTGTTTGCGCATAATTTTCTTGACTTACGAATTCTCGTCTTTTATATTTCCACGCCATAAGCTCACGGATATACAGACATCTATTTTGATAAGCCGAACCCGGATTACTATCCTTTATTTGCTAACAGGAAGGACTTCTCATGATCGTGCATAGAGAGGAAAACATCCGTTTTTGGACCGATCAACTGTTCAGCGCCATGATCGCGGCGGATCGCCGGGAGGCGTCCGGTGTGATTGACCGGATGATTGTCGCCGGTATCGCTTCCCAAACGATCGTTGAAGACGTTCTCGATCCGACGCTTGTCCGGCTGGGCGACCTTTGGGAACAAGACGCCGTATCGCTTACCCAGACCTTCGTGGCCTCCAAGATTGCCGAAGATGTGCTCCTTCGCTGTGTGACGGAACGGGGAAAGAACACTCTAAGGAGCACACCCGTGGTCATCGGCAACATCGAGGATGATTTCCACAGTCTGGGACGACGCATCGTGGGGTCTTTCTTGCGCGCGAACGGCTGGGAGGTTTACGACCTGGGCAATGACGTGACGGCCGAGCAGTTTGTGGACAAAGCGATCGAGGTCGGCGCCTCCGTTGTGGGGGTTTCCGCGATGATGCAGACCTCGGCCCTGAACATCCGCAAACTGCGCGATCTGATCGATGTCCGCGAACTGAATCATCAGTTGAAGCTGGCGGTGGGCGGCGCCGTCTTCAACTGGCGGCCGGAGCTTGTGGCGGAAGTGGGCGGCGACGGCACGGCCCGCAACGCAACCGGGGTTGATGCTCTTTTTCTAAAGCTTCACGACGCAGTGAAAGAAGGGTGAGAACCATCAATTCCTACGAACGCGTTATGAATACCCTCCAGGGCCTTCCGACGGATCGCGTCCCGGTCTTTGCCGTTCTGGGCGCTTACGGCGGCAAGCTTACCCAAACCGACCTGAAAACCCTATACAGCGATGCAGAGGCTTATGTCTCGGGACAACAAGCCGTCCGGGATCTCCTGGGTTTCGATATGATCCTGGCCACCTTCGATTACAGCGCCATCGCGGAGGCGTTCGGCGGCGAGGTGGCCTGGTTTGACAATCAGGCGCCCAACATGAAACGCCCCGCGGCAAGTGAACCCGCCGCGGTTGCCGCTCTGAAGCTGCCCGATCCGCGACGAACCGCACGGCTGCCGGTCATCCTCGCGGCGACGCGGCAACTGGCCTCCATGTATCGGGGAAGCGTGCCGGTGTTTGCGGCCGTGCCCGGTCCGGGAGCGCTGCCGGCGCTGGTGCTGGGACTGGAAACGTGGATGGAAACGGTGTTATTCGATGAGGATAACGCCCGCCGCATTCTGGAGCGGACCGGCCGGTTTTTCCTGGACTGGACCAATGCGCTTTGCGATGCAGGCGCAACCGGTCTCGTGGTTACGGAATCCGTCGCCTCCGTGGAAATCTCGACGCGCGACCTGTTTGAAAAAGTTTTTCTGCCCCACCTTTACGGTCTTTTCGGTCAAATTAACGCGCCCCTCGTGTTCCACCACGGCGGCGGCCGCATCCGGCATGTACTCGACTTGTTGCCCGGTTTGCCGGGACTGGCGGGAGTGGTTGTCGGTTCCAGGGATGATCTGGGCGCCGCGCGG
>CAZNDG010000016.1:0-60492 GCA_964571695.1 uncultured Syntrophus sp. | reverse complement strand
AATGGGTAACGTATATACCTTATTCATTACCAAGCGTTAAGTTCAATCACGCAACTGCGAAAAACATTTGATTCGCCGCTTGCGAACCATTTTTCCGCAGTTATGCAAAGCTCTCACCGCCTTTTCCGAGGAGAGCTGATTTGCCCCGTATGGCGGCGGGTGTCATGGCGCGGCGCCTGCCTGCCGCTTAGCTGCCCCCGGCGGGCCGCCAGATAGCCCCAGGTGAAGGCGTTGGGGGCGATGGTCTGGTGGATGGTGAATTCGCACATCAGGGGATGCCAGAACACATCCCAGTAATTTTCCAGGACCGGCCACTTCTCGGCTTCGGGATAGCAGTATTTTCCCGCCTCCGCATGTTCGCGGTTTTTACCCCCGCCGGACCAGTTGGGGTCCAGGGGACCGAAGACGGTGATCCCCGCCGGTGGCAACTGGCCACTGAAGCGGGAGTCGAAATGGAGGACATGGCGCGGGTTCGTATGGCCGATCCCGGTAGTATAGCACATGTTTCGGGGGTTGGCGCCGGCGCCGGTCTGGGCGGCCAGGACGACGGCCCGGAGGTATTCCTCTTCGCCTGTGAGGACGTGGGCGAAGATCAGGCACAGGGCGTCGGGGGTGGTAAAGGCGCCGGCCACCGCGGGACGCCAGGGGTTCTTGGCCCATTTGAAGGCCGCCGCTTCCTGGGCCGCCAGGCGAATGGCCGCCTCTTCCAGGATTGCATTCCGACAGCGGCGCTGCAGCAGGGGGTCCACGCCCCTGCCGACGGTGCGGGCATATACCCAGGCCGCTTCCGACTGATCGTGATGGCCGTGCCATACCAGGGGCTGGGAGGGATTCCTGAAGACCGTGGTCTCCACAAATACCCTGTTCCACCCGGCCGCTCCCGTCAGGCGGAACAGCTCCGCCGCCGCCAGGTTCCGGGCATCCCGAACCTCCGGCGCCCAGCTTTCCCCCGGTTTTCCCTGGAAGATCGTTTCCGCCCATTCCGCCGCCCGCCGGGCGCTTTCCGCGTACGCCTCCCCTCCCTGGGGGTTGCGCCCCGGACCACGGAACCAAAACGCCGCCCGGGCCGCCGTGCCGGCGTAGAGGAAGGAAGACCATACGTCGGAGGCGTAGGCCATGAGGGTTGAAGTTTCCTGCCAGCTTGTCTCGCCGTACCGGGGATGCCGGGAGGATTCCACCCCGCCCCGGATCCCTCCGTTTACGTCCTGGAGCCGGCGGAAGAAGTCGATCCCCCAGAGGGCCTCGTTGACGATATCGGGCAGATCATCCTTTGTTTCCGGGATATTCAGGGAAAGGCGGGAGAAGTAATCCGGAAAGAGCAATGCCAGATCGAGAAGCCGGCGGGCCCCCTCGAGGTGTTGGATTCTCCGGTCCCAGTCGCCGGCGTCGCTGTATCCCCCCCAAGCCTCCGGCACCGTTTCATCCGTCCGTCCGGCCAGCAGGCGGGAAAAGGGTTCGGGGCCGGCGGAGAGAAATCCGTTGGTCGTAGCCATGAGCGGGGTCGTGGATTGGTAGATCTTTTTCCCGTCCCCGGGATGCATGTTCCGGGGGCGAAGGTAGGTGGTCCAGGGCGGTCCCAGGGCGATGCCGCTGCGCTGGTGATAGAAACCCCGGGCGGAAACGTTGAAGGCCTTTCCCCACACCCCGGCCCCGATCTCAAAGGGATAGGAGCAACCGATTCCTTCGACGTAGAGGCGGTAGAAACCGCCGCTGCGCAGCCCGCTGAAGTCCAGGCCGAAAACGTCGGCGCCGTTGTAGTTTTTTCCGTAAGCATCTTCATCATGGTCCCCCGCCCCTTTCAGGAGCTGGATCTTTCCCTGCAGGACCTCCTTTTCCGTCCCCTGTTCGATGACGGTGAAAGGAGTCCCCTCGCGAAACACCATGCCGCCGCCGCTGCCCATCCATAGGGAAAGAAAGGCCATTTTCACCGGATCGTCGGGACGGAAACCGATCTGGCTGACGTGGACGGCCTCACTGATCATGCGGCGGGGTTGCCAGATGAAGGAAACGCCGGGCAGACGTTCGTCCCGGAAGGTGAGGCGATAGGAGGCACCTTCCCGGAGGAGATGAGGAAAGCGCAGATAGAGGGTATGCTCCCGGGGCGCCTCCAGGCGCTCCCGGCTCACCCGGAGGAGGTCAGTCGGGCGGCTCTTGCGGTACACGGACACCGGGGCCAGACCCGAGCTGTAGGCGGGATCGTCCCGGGAGGAGAGGAGGTAGCTCTCACGGGTGTCGAGCAACCTCCCGGAGATATCTTCTCCCGGAAGGCGGTCGAAGGGGGCCAGGATATTGCCGCCCGGTCCCACGAGGGCGCCGGCGGTTTCATTATCCCGGACCAGCCAGTCGTTTCCCTCCTCGTCGCGGTCGATCCGGTCGCCTTCCCGCCGTTGGTATGGCGCCTGGCGGCCCTCCTCTCCCCGGATGGCAAAGACCACGCTGATCGTATCGGTCCCCGCGGCCCCCAGGGACACGTGGGCGGCGGTCGGCAGCGGCCCGGAGACAGTGGCGGGAGAGGAGCAGGAGACGCCACAGATGGTTCCGCAGATCAGCAGGAGTAGTGACGGCAACAGGCGGGGGCGCCTTTGCCTTGCCACGGATCCGCTGGTCATCATTCCGTGACTTTGCCGGCGTTGGCCGGTGAATCGGGCTCCACATGAACCTCGCTGCCGCCGAAATGGGGAAAATCTTCCGTGGCGTGGCAAACGACGTTGGGTAAGGCCACCCAGTAACAGATGGATAAATTGACAGGCCGCACGGCGACCATGGCAAAGGAAAAGCCGCCGCAGTGAAATTCCGGCAGGCGGCCCATCTGAAGCGCCGCCTGATCTGGGTTGTTGACGACGGTGTCCAGATCGTACTGGCAGGAGAATACGGGGGTTCCTTTCGCCAGGGGCAGGAATTTCTTTTCCTGCATCATCTTGACAAAGTGGATGTGAAGAGGATCGCCGTGGAGGTCGATGTCCTTCAGGGGTTGGGAGAACTCCGACTCCCGGGGCATGAGCGTGGAGTACAACCTGTTTTCATGGGCGAAATAATAACATACCCTCTCGACCTGGTAGGGATTGATCACGCCGAAGCAGTTCTTGGCGATATAGCAGCGTCCGGCCTGGATGGGGTCCGGAGATATAAGGAACAGGCAGCAGCCCGCCATCAGGAGCGCTTTCATCGCGACGTTCTTCACTCAGTCTTCCTCTCGTCCGATCTTCTTCATGATCCGGGGCCAGCGAAAAAAACTTACGAGAGAATTATACACCGGCCGGACACCGTGACTCAAATAAAAATGCAGGGCCGGCAGCCGGTATTCATCGCTCAACATCAATATCTCTTCATAGCCCGCTTTGGGGAAATAGGCAAGGGTACGGTAGAACAGCACCTCCGCCAGACCGCGATGGCGATGCTCCGGGTGGATGAAGAACCACGATCCGTAGCCGCGCTTCCTTGTCGTGGAGGGATCCCGGCAGGCGCAAAAACAACCCACCAGGTGCCTCCCATGATAAATCAGGGTCGCCGCTTCCGGGGTGACCAGGTAGGACGCGATTTCCTCCCGCACCCGCTCGCCGTTCCAGACGCCGAAACCGCCGTCGGCATTGAGGAGCCCGGCCCACTCCTCGAAATCCGTATCTCTGTCGGGAGAGAGGATCCGGTAGCCCCCGGGGTGGGACGAGGCGCAATCCACACCCCGACGCGCCACCGCCACCGGCACCCGCATCATGACCTGACGGAAGTAGATGAATCCCCACAGATATTTGATGATCCGGCCCAGGTGCCGCAGGTCGTCTCCGAAATCGAGGCAGGATATGAATCCGGCTATCCCCCCCCGGGGCAGGAGGCGGAGCAGGACCGCCGCTCCGGCGTAAGCTCCTATGGCCAAGGCGATTGTGAGTAAGGGGTTGGTCGTGGCGGGCAAGCCATAGAGGAGGAGAAACAAACCGGTGTTGGCAACCGTGATCTTCAGCCACGCCCCGAATCGGAGGACGTTGCCGAAATGGCGGATGACGAATCCGGCGGTGATGGACATGAGGAAGATCTCGCAGATCAGGGCGGCCCAGGCGGAGCCCGCGGCCCCCAGGGAGGGGATGAACAGGAAATTGAGGGCGATGCTCAGCAGGGCGGCGGCGCCGGTACTCCACCAGGCGAAACGTATCACCCCCAGGGCGACGGCGAGGGCCGTGAAGAATAGCGAATAGAAGATCAGGAGACCCACCCAGGCCAGGATGTTGAGGACGGCCGCCGCCGGCAGGAAGGCCGGACCGTAGAGGATGCTCAGGAGCTGGGAGGAGCAGAACGGGACGAGAAGCGCCGCGGGGATGCCGAAGACGGCCAGGGCCTCCAGGGTCAGGGAAAATTCCTCCCTCAGGGACTGCCGTTCCTTAGTGATCCGGGCCGCGTAGATGGGGATGAAGGGTCCGGTGATCATGGCCGCCCCCATGGCCGTCAATTCGACGAATTTGAACGCGGCGTTGAACAGTCCGACTTCCTCCATGGATCTCAGGTGTTCGAGGATGAAGATCGCCGCCCGGCCGGCGATGATCGTGAAGAGGGAGGCGATCCCCAGGGGGGCGGCGACGGCGAGGATGCGCCGCAGCCATTGGCCGCTGAAGGTGAGACGGGGGCGTAGTATCCGCAGGGAGACCCCGAAGGCGGCGGCAAGATAGGCGGCATTGGCCAGGCCGTAGGCAAGAATCAGCCAGATGAGGGAGGGGTGGAGCCATAGTGCCAGTCCGGACAGGAGGATGAAGCTGCCGCCGTAGAGCAGGGAGGTGGCGGAGGAATACCAGGGGCTTTGAAAGACCTGGTAGATCGGCTCGAAAAAGCGGCTGGCCAAAAATGGGATGAACAGGGCGCCGGTCAAAAGCGCCGGGCGGATGTCCGCGGCGAGAAAGGGAAGCGCTGCCAAGGCCAGGATCGTGACGAGGAGGCTGATCGCCAGGCGCAGCCCCAGATAGTTTCCCCAATAGACGGCGGCGCCGGCCTCCACCTGGGCGATGTCCTTGCCCAGAACGGAGGTCATGCCGAAATCCGCTACCGCCACGGCCACGGCCAGAAATGAAAGGACATAGGAATACTGCCCGAAGAATTCAGCGCCGCCCAGCCGGGCGACCAGGACGAAGATCAGAAAATTGGCCCCAAAGGTCGCCCCCTTGCCGAGACCCTGGGCGACCACATTGGTGACGTAGCTTTTGACGGTCCCTCCCATCATCGTTTCCCGTTGCGCCGGAGGATGCCGGCAACCGCCGCGCGGTGGACGATCATGCCAGGACCCTGCGGAAGGCCGTAATGACGTCGGCGACGTCGGCATCGGCCAGGGCCGGCGACAGGGGCAGGGAAAGGGTACGGGCGCCGATCCATTCCGCCTGGGGGAACATCCCCTCCTTCCATCCGTAGGTCTTGCGGTAGAAGGGGTGGGAGTGGACCGGCAGGTAATGGACGCCGACGCCGATATTCTCTTTACCCATGGCCTCCAGGACCCGGTCCCGGGATCTGCCCAGGCGGTCCGTGTCGATCAGGGGGGTATAGAGGTGATAGGCATGGCGGGTGTTAGGCTCCGGCGGGGCGGGCAGGAAACAGGGCAGATCGGCAAAGGCGGTGTTGTAGGCGTTCCAGATTTCCTCCCGGCGCCGCCAGTTTTCCTCGATCCGCCGCAACTGGTGAATGCCCAGGGCGGCCTGCAAGTCCATCATGTTGTATTTGAATCCCCCATAGACCACCTGATAGTGGCGGTAGCCCGTATCGGAGAACCGCCGCCAGGCGTCCTTGCTCATCCCGTGGAGGGCCAGCATCTTGAGGCGGTTGGCGATGCGCTCGTCGTCGGTGACCACCATCCCCCCCTCGCCGGTGGTCATGTTCTTGGTGACGTAGAAGCTGAAACACCCCATGTCGCCGTCCGTTCCCGCCCGGCGCCCCCGGTATTCGCTTTCGATGGCGTGGGCGCAGTCCTCGATGATCATAAGGTCGTAGCTCTTCGCCAGATCGAGGATGGGGTCCATGTCGCAGCATCGCCCGGCGAAATGCACGGGCAGAATCGCCCGGGTCCGTGCCGTGATCTTCTCCTCGATGAGGGCGGGAGATATGTTCATCGTTTCCCGGTCGCAGTCCGCCAGCACCGGTGTGGCCCCGCAGTGGATGATGGCGTTCACCGTGGCGCAGAAGGTCATGGGGGTGGTGATCACCTCGTCGCCCGGCCCGACACCCGTGGCCAGCATGGACAGATGGAGAGCGGCGGTGCAGGAATGCACGGCAATGGCGTACCGCTTGTTCTTGTAGGCCGCGAAGGACTTTTCGAACTCGTGGGCCCGGGGACCGGTGCCGATCCAGCCGCTCTTCAGGCAGGCTACGACCTCGGCGATCTCCTCGTCACAGATCTTCGGCGCCCCGAAGACGAGGAAGTCTTCCGGATTGCGCACCGGAGAGCCGCCGGCGATGGCGGCCCGCTTCGTTTCTCTGCCGATCTTTCCTCTTTTCCCCGTTCCAGCCATCTTCTTTGCTCTCCTTTCCTGGGGCGATGCAATTATCTCATGGGGACAGGTTGGCGACTATGTCCAGAAATTTGGCCGCCGTGCGCTGCCAGGTGAACTGCCGGGCCCGTTCCCGCCCCCGGGCGATCAGGACCGCTCTTTTTCCCGCATCGTTGACCACTTCCTCCATGGCCTTGCATATCTCCATGTGATCGTTGGGGTTTATCAATATTCCCGCGGTGCCCACCACCTCGGGCAATGAGGTGGTGTTAGAGGTCACCACGGGACAGCCGCAGGCCATGGCCTCCAGACATGGGAGTCCGAAACCCTCGAAAAGACTGGGGTAAACGAAGAGGGTCGCCAATCCGTAGAGGAGCGGCAGGTGCCCGTCGGGGACATAGCCGGTGAAGATCACATCCCCCCGGTACGGTGAGGCGTCGATAGTCGCCATGTCCTCGGCGGGGAGGAAATCCCGGCGGCCGACTACGACGAGCTGGTGCGGACGCTCCTGACCCCGCCCCCGCTTGAAGGCGTTGAAGGCCGCGATGAGGACCTGGAGATTCTTGCGCCGGTTCAGCCGGCCTATATAGAGGATAAAATCCTCTCCGATGCCGTATTTATTGAGGATTGCCATATCCTCCCCTGGGTTTTCCGGAGGCCGGAACAGGGGGTTCACCCCGTTGTAGCCCACGACGATCTTCTCCGGCGCCGCCCCGTAAACGGCGATCATGTCCTGCTTGGAATACTCCGAAACGGTGAGGATTCGGGCCGCTCGACGGATGTACAGGGGGATGAACAACTCGTTCTTCAGGCGCTCCCGGAGGGGAAAACAGTCGGGGAGATGGTGATAGGAGATGTCGTGGACGGTGACGACCAGTTTTCCCCGGTACCAGGGGGGGCCGTAGTAGTTTACGTGGAGAATGTCCGGCCGGTCCCGGAAGGTCGCCCGGGCCAGGCTGAGCATCCGGGCCGGGGCCGAACTCCCGGCCACGGGGATGAGGGCGGCGTTTCCCATGGACCGGAACCGCTCGTAATAAGGGTGCCCCGGTTCCGTTACGTAGAGGAGATAACGGCGCTCCTTGTCCATGGCGAGGACGGACTCCACGAGGTTGCGCATGTAGGTGCAGTTCCCCGTGCCCTCCCGCTCGGCGAAATGAAAGTCGATGCCGATGCTCGTCTTACCAGCCATCGCCGTCCCGGACCTGCTTGTATAAGGAGACGTAATCCGCCGCCATGCGCTCGGCGCGGTAGTATTCTTCCGCGTACTGCCGGCAGGTCTGGGGCTTTATCCGCGCTATGTTTTCCATGGCGTCGGCGATATCTCCAGTGGTGTTACATAGATAACCGTTGATACCCGAGTCGATCTGCTCCGGGATACCCCCCTCCCCCAGGGCGATGACCGGGGTCCCCGAGGCGAAGGATTCGAGGATCACCAGGGGAAAGGCGTCAAACCACCGGGGAGTCTGGACGAGGGCCCGGGCCCTCCGGAGCTGGTCGTTGGTTCCGGGGAGTTCGCCTATGTACTCGGCGTATTTGGGAAACAGGAAGGTGAGGGGACGGATTACGCCGTGATAATAGAGCTTGTCCTCGACGTTGCCGGCCACGGCCAGCCGGGACCGGCTCTTGACGGCGGCGAGGACGGCCAGGTGCTGACCCTTGTAGCGGGCGATCTTGGAGATGTGAATGAAGTGGTTTTCCTTATGGAAATCGTATCGATAACTCTCCAGATCGAGGCCGTAATACACATGTTTCGTCGTGCCGCCGCAGAGGCGGGCGTGGGCCCTGCTGCAGGCGACGAGGTTGCGGCGCCGGAAATCCGGAGGCGGGGGGATGCAGGTGGAGACCACGAAGGGAAAGGCCTCGGGATGGCGGCGGACGAAGAGGCTCTCGAAAGACCAGTCATGGATCACATCGACGGGGTTTTCCCGCAGATAGTCCCGCATCGTTTCGTAGAGGGGTTCCTCGGAGACGGCGTCGGACTTCTTGATGATGCCGCTGGGGGCCCGGGCGGGATCGTAGGCGGGAACGACAACGGTCTTTCCGGAGCAGTAACTGCCGGGTGTGGCGAACATGGTCACCTCGTGTCCTCCCCGCACCAGGGCCTCCACGAGGTTGTAAACCACCCGCTCGATGCCTCCGTAGGCCGGCGGCGGCGTCTGTTTGAACATGATGGAAACAACCGCGATTTTCATCTTTCCGGTCCGCTCCTATCTCCTCGCCAGTTCCCGGCGGATGTGTTCCCTTTCGATGGACTTGTACAATTTCCGGTAGAGCAGCAGGGCGCCCCCCTCCCAGCGGCCCGTGAGGAAACGGGCCCAGAAAAGCCAGAACGGCCGGGCGGTCGGGAAAAAGACCAGATCCGCCAGGAGGTATTTGAGCCGCGCCGCCCCCCGGGTCCCGAGGTAGAAGCCGAGTCCGGCCAGTTCCCGCTCCAGGCGCGGCGCCCGCTTGTACCACACGGCCAGGGAGGTGCCGCTCTTTTTGGCGATGCCGAGGAAGTCCTCTTCCGTTAGATAGTGGTCGTGATAGCCCAGGGAGTCGGGATTGTAGAGGATCCGCAGGCCGTGACGGGAGAGGCGCTCCCCCAGCTCCACGTCGTCGTTGTACCGGAGCGATTCGTCGTAGGTCCCGTATTTGACGAGGAGCGATTTCTTCACCGATAGGTTGCAGGTGATGAAAGACCGCCAGTCCAGTTCGGTCCGGCCCTCCCACTGGGCGAAGGTCTCGTCCAGATGGAGGGTGGCAAAGATGTTCCAGGGGATCTCCCGGGAGCGGGTGACCCGGCCCAGGACGGCGACGGTCTCCTCGGGGTGGGCCGCATGGAACCGGCAATGCTCGGCCAGCATGGTGGGGGCGGCGATGGTGTCGTCGTTGATGAACAGGAGGAGGTCGCCTCGGGCGACGGCGATGGCCCGGTTCCGGGCGGCGTTCTGCCCGCTGTTCTGCTGCCGCAGAAAGGTGAGGCGGCTGCCGAATGTCTCCTCCTGGAATCTGGCCGCGACCTTGGGGGTGGCGTCCCGGGAGCCGTCGTCGATAACGATGAGATCGAAACTGTCTCCGGGGAGGGTCTGGCCGTGGAGGGCAAGGAGGCACTTTTCCAGGATGTCGCAACGGTTGTAAGTAGGAATGATCACGGAAATGTGAAAGTCGCCTTCAGTCATTGCCCCTCCCGCCTCCTGTGGATCAGAAAGTGAAAATATTCCCGCATCCGTCGGGAACGGTTCCGGTCATTTTCATCGCCCTTCCGGAGATATATAGCATAATAGAGAAAAGAACGCAGCAGGAGACCGGCGGAAAAAATCACGTCGAACCAGAGGAGGGATTGCCCCGGGTTGAGGAGAGCGTACAGGCGGCGGAGATTCTCCAGCCAGAGATGGGAAAATCCTTCCGTTTGCCGCTTTTTGCCGCTGGCGCCGACGAGATGGACGATGACGAACCGGGGCAGGTAGTAAACGGCGTAACCGTGCTTCCGGAGCCGGCAGCCCCATTCCACGTCTTCGGCATACATGAAGAGGCTTTCGTCCAGGAGCCCCACCTGCTCCAGAACATCCCGGCGGGTCATGAGGTCGGCGCCGCTGATCCAGTCCACGGCCAGGGCTCCATTTAGACGACTTTCGTTGAGAAACAGGCCCGGACAGCGCCGGGGAAAGAAACGGGACAGGAAAAAGGCATAGCAGCCCACCGTTTTCAAGGAGGGGCGGAAGCCTGCATCACCGACCCAGCGGCGGCCGTCGGCGGTGACGAGGCGGCAGCCGCTGGCGCCGATCTCGGGACGGTCGTCCAGGAAGGCCAGCCAATCCCGGAATATTCCGGGGTCGGGGACCACCGTGTCGGAATTGAGGAGGAGGATGTACCGCCCCCGGGACGCCCGGATGGCCTGGTTGTTCGCCCGGGCAAAACCGACGTTTTCGGTGTTGGCAATGAGGCGCACCGCCGGGAACTCCCGGGCGACCATCTCCGGGGAGCCGTCCCGGGAGGCGTTGTCAACCACCATAATCTCCCGGGGGACATCCGGATCTCCCGTTCCCAGGGAGGAAAGACAATCCCGGAGCAGCTCCCGTGTGTTCCAGTTGACGATGATGACGGTCAGACGGGGATCAGCCATGAGGTTCCGGGGTTGCCGCGGTTTTTGGCGACCCTGCCGCATCCGCCGGTTTCATGAGGCTCACGGCGCCGGCGATGCCGATAAAGGTATAAACGAGGGTGGAGAGGCTCATGAGCATACGGAATCCGGGGTCGAAAAGACCGTGGATCATCTGGGCCAGGAGCCCGGCGGAAATGCCGATGAGAACCGTGGACTGCCATTCGTCGAGGCGGTTCCGGGCCCGGAAGGCCACGAGGAAGACGGCAAGAAACATCCAGAGAAAGGCCAGCAGGCCGATGATTCCCATCTCCCCGGCGACGAGGAGATACATGTTGTGGACGACGTGGGAATAGCCGCGGAGGATCCGGGAGCCCCCGGAGATGTCGTATTTCTTGAAGGCCTGGGCAAAATTGTTGACCCCGATGCCGGTAAGGGGAAACTGCTTGATAATGGACAGGGCCGCCTGATTCAGGGGTATCCGGGAACGGGCCGAGCCGTAGTCTTCGTAGTAGAAGCGCTTTTGAATCGTGGGATAGTAGGCGTAGAGGAAAATCGAGGCAAAGATGGCGAAGACGCTGACGATCATTACGGTCTGGACGCGGAAGATGCGGCGCCGCAGGGCCAGGATGAAGACCAGGGGCAGGGAAACGGGCAGGGTCAGCCAGGCGGCCCGGGACAGGGTGGTGATGATGCCCGCCATCCCGAAGGCGAAGGCGATAAAATACCATATCTTCAGGGATGTTTTCTTCTCCACGAGGGTCAGGGCCAGCGTCAGGGGCAGGAGGATCTCGAAGAAATAGGCCAGGGTGTTGGGATGGCCGATGGTGCCCGTGGCCCGGCTGATCATCCCCCCCAGCATCTGACCGACGATGGCCTGTTCCCCCAGAAATCTCAACCCGAGGTTTTCCCCGGTCCGGTACTGGACGATAGCCAGGACGGCCTGGAAAAAAACACCGAAGGTGAGCAGAAACAGCAGGATCCGGATATGCCGCTCCTCTTTCAGGTTCATGATGACAAATAAGACCGCGATGAGGACCACCGTCCGGATGATCTCGAAGAGGCTCAGGATCTTGTCGTCCGCGGCGCTGACGCTCCAGATCATGGCGAGGAAGAACAGGGCGTGGGGCCAAAGAAGGGTGGGCTCGTATTGAAAGATCGGCCGTTTCCGTGCTTTGAGCGCCTTATAGACCAGGAGGGCAAGCATGATTAGGATCGAGACGTGGATAGCCGAAACATCTATGCCTATGGCCCCGCCGACGTGCTCCTTGCGGTAGAAAAACCCGAGATTGATGCGCACGGGAATGGCCAGGGCGAAGACGATGAGAAAATAGTCGAAAAGCTTGTTGCTGTCGTGCATCATCAGGGCGATGGAGAAGATGGCAATGGCTCCGAAGACGCCGAAGAGATATTTGAATTCCAGTTCGCTGAAATAGACGGCCAGCGGCAGGGCGAGGAGTCCGGCGCAGAGGTAGAACAAAAGGACCGGCCACCGGAGTTTCGTTGCCGGCGGCCGGGCCGGGGCGGTGATAATTTGATTCATAAACGTCGTTACAGATATTTGTAAATCTTCTCGGGGATGAAGAACTGCTTATAATTCAGGATGGCGCCGATGATGTTCACGCCGGTCATCTGTAGATATTTCTTTGACACCTCCACTACTTCCCAGCTTGTCGCCTCGTGCTTGATGACCAGGATCACGCCATCCGTCCGGGCGGCCAGCAGGGAGGTTTCGGGATGCCTCACCAGAGGCGAGCTGTCGATGATGATAAACGGGAACGTCCGGCGCAGCTTGTCGAGACGGACCTGAAATTCCGCGGATTGATAGAAGATCGTGGGGTTGGGGACCGGCCGTCCGGCGGGAAGAAAATGAAAGCTTGGCGTTGCCTGCTTGCCGTGAAGCGATAGCTCCGCCTCATCCAGGTTTATCTTCAGCAGCACTTCCTCGATGTTCATGTCTTCTTCTACCAGATCCGTCAGGCCCTTCTCCCGGGGGACGCCGAAATGTTCATGCAGGCTGGGAGTGCGGAGATTGCCGTCGATGAGGAGGGCCCTCTTGGCGGAATCGTGGGCATAGGAATATGCCAGGTTCAGGGCGATGGTGGAGGCGCCTTCACCGACCGTCGAGGCGCTGACGAGAATGACGCTGCTTTCCCGGACTTTGAAATTGGGCAGATTGAGAATTACCCGGTAAAACTGGTCGAACATGTGGGTCATTACCGGGAGGCGGGGCGTGTATTCCGCGGCGGCGGACTTCTTTCCTGTCACGTCATAACTCCATCTATTTATTGGTTTTTCCAGGCTTTCGAACCGGTTTGGCGCTGTCGATTATTTCGATGTTCGTCATGCTGATCCGGCCCCTCGTTTTTTCCCGCGGCCAGGGATCGTGGCCTCTCTCCTCAATGTAGGCGCCGGTCCGGCGGACGGTCTCCGGTATTGCGGGTTCCGGGTTTCGGGTGAGGTTCTCGATGGGCCGGGGCACCGGTTCGGAAACCGCCGCCGGAGAAACGGGCTTTTCCGGCGTTTCCTTGGCCGGTTCCGCGGCGGCCGGCATCATAGCCGGGGGCGCCGCCGCCTTTTCCGGGCCGCCGTAGCGAGCCGGTTCGGGGTAGGAAGGAGCCGCCAAACGCTGATTTGAAGGCGCCGTAACCAGGAGGTGATAGATGAAGACAACCCCGACTACAATCAGGACCGTCGTGGCCGCCGATGCTGCCCGACTTACGGAAAAGCGCATTCTGTCGGTTCTCTGACCGCCCAAGGTCCCCTTCGTATCGTCAGGCTTTCCCGGCGCCGCCAGCAACGGTACGGTCATGAGGAGGGGAATGCCGAGGATGGCCGCCACATCTTCGTCGTCCTTGAAGGTATGGCTGAAGTATTCGTGAACGGCCGCCAGGGAGATGGCAAAGAACAGTCCCAGCATACAGGCCAGGCCGATGATCAGGGCGTAGTTCGGAAAATATGCCTTGAAGGGCACGATGGCGGGATTAACGATCCGGACGCTGGAGATCTTCCGGGTGTCCAGATCGTCAGATATCCGCAAATCCTCGGCCTTCTTCTTGTAGATGGCATAGTTGGCCTCGGTGATCTCCTTCTGGCGTTCCAGTTGGCGCAGTCTCGTCGTCAGGCCGTTGATCTCCTCCAGTTGCTTTTTCTGCGACGTCCATTCTTTGTAAAGACTGTCCTTCTTGGCGCCGGCCATCGCCACTTCCGTATTGATGATGTTTACCAGACTGTCCGTCTTCTGCTTCCGCAGGCCGTTGAGCTGCCGGTCCACGCTTTGCACCTCGTTGGATCTGGGGGTATAGTTCTTGAGCAGTCGGTCTCTTTCCACCTTGAGACGGAAATACTGCTGGTCGAGGGCCGCCAGGTAGGCCAGCTTGTCGGCGTTGGGCGATCCCAGATCCGGCGTTTCCACCCAGCCGTCGGGACGGGCGGACATCTTCTTGACGCTGTTGAGCTTGGTGACCCCCTGCTCGAAGACCACACGGTTCGCCACGTATTCCGCCTCCAGATCGCTGATCCGCTTCAGGAGCAACTCCTTTTGCAGGGAGAGGTTGGCGATATTGGTCTCGTTGAGGAAGTTCTGCAGTTCCGCTTCCGCCTTTTTCAACAGATTGTCGTAGAGGTCCAATTGCTCCAGATAGAAGCGGTAAGTCTGTCTCGATTCATGGACCCGGGTGTGCTGGGTGATGTATTCATCGGCGTAGGCGTTGGCTGCCAGGGCGGCGAAAGCGGGATCGGTCCACCGGAAGGAGATGTTGAGCATGTCCGTATCCTCGATATAGGTTACCCGGACGGCCTTGGTGAAGGCACCGACAAGGCCTTTTTCATCGAACGTCTTCCGGTGAATGCCGAAAAATTCCAGGAGCATGTCTCCCAGCGAGGGGATGATGCCCTCCTTTTTCTTCTGCCTTTCGATATCCTCCCGCATCCGCTGCACGACCTTCTGGGCAAGGAACTCCCCCTTGATCAGTTCCACCTCGTTGTGGATATTGGCCGAACGTTCCTGAAAGAGGATGTTGTAATTTTCCGGGCGATACTGCTCCATGCCGGCGAACTGGGCCTTGCCGAGTTTGACGATGATCTTGGTGTTCGCCATATAGAGGGGCGATACGAATAGGCAATAGAGGCTGGAGGATACGAGGGCGAAGAGAAACACCGAGATGATGAGCATCTTGTTCTTGAAGAGGATATACGCGATATCCTTGACGGAAAAGGCCCGTTTCTTTTCTTCCATCCCCGTGGCTCCTTAACTTGGACTGTATCCCCTCAATAACGCGTCAGCGGTACGGGCACCTTGTGAATTTCATAGGTGAAGGACAGGTTGGCGCCCTGCCACAACAAAAGCTGCCGGATGTACTGATCGACAAACTGATCGGCCTTGGCGATGGCCGTCTTGGGGACATAGACGACACTGTTGTTGGGCAGGACGATGTCCTCTTCGGTTCGGGCGCCCAGCATGACGTTTTCCAGGTTGATGGTCCGGACCGTGGCCTGATGGTTCTCGTTCCAGTAGAGGACCTTGACCTTTTCCAGGGTGCCCGTGGGCAGCACGTTGCCCGTATAGGCAATGGCCTGCAGCGCCGTCAACGGCTGATTCATGGGCACCGGGCCGGGCCGGGCGACCTCGCCGAAAACGAAGATCCGGTTGCCTGCCACGCTTTCCACGAGGACGGAAATCTCGATGTTGCCGAAGCCGCGCTTGTATTCCCGGGAGAGTTCGTCCCGGACGTCGTCGGCGGTCCGGCCGGCGGCGCGGATGCTCTTCAACAGGGGCGGGTAGATCTTGCCGTCCGGGGTGATGGTAAGCAGCCGGGCCTGACCCCGGGGAGCGTTGGTGACGGCCTTCTGCAACTCCGTGATATGCGATGAAAACTTGTTGACATTGACGGTTACCAGGGGATCCTGGAGGATGTCGGTGTAAGCCTCGCTGATGACCTTGGCCAGTTCCGGGGGCTTTACGCCCGCGGCCCGGAAATCTCCCTTGATGGGCATGGTGATCTTGCCGTCCGGCCGGATCACCAGCGTCCGGTTCAACTGGGGATGATAGTAGAATTCAACATTGATCTCGTCGTTGACGCCGAGGCTGTATTCTTCCGCCTGGGGTGCCAGCGAGATGTGGTACATCACCTCGATCTGATCCCCCGGCGCCAGGCGGTACCGTTGCAGTCCCTCCTGGATCCGGCCGGCGATGTCGGCCCGGATTTTAGTCTTCTCGATATCACTGAGCTGATCGACATAGCTTTTTGTTCCCTCGGCTGTATATTGATGGGTGCGGACGGCCGTGCAGCCGGCAAAGGCGAGAAGCAGGAACGGGAGCATCAGGTATAGAAGCGAAAAACGCCTTTTCATAGCCTCCAATTCAGATCTGTCTGCTGCGGCGTGAGGATTGATTCAATGCCTGTTCGGGAAAACCACTGCTATTGCCGGATCTCCACTGCGGACAACGCTTTCGCGTTTTTATCGCTCATCGGCGGCCGCCTGGTCAGGGTATGAATGACAATGGCGACCTTTAATAGCATTTCGCCACCATGCAAGCAAGAAAAAAACACCACCGGGGATAAAATATAAACTTATATTTTTAGGAATATTTATTGAGAGAAGACTTGGGATGTGATAATAAAGCGGCCATTCCCGATATGCCTGCACTTTTGTAATTAAGGATGTATTTGAAATGAGAAAAATAGTAGCATATGCTGTGACTTTTCTCTTTGTCGCTACGATGGCCGGGGCGGCGGACCTCCCCGGCATCCCCAGGGCATTCAAGAACAAACAGGGGATGTCTTTCATCCTCGTTCCCGCCGGCGGTTTCATGATGGGTTCACCCCTGGAGGAAAAAGAAGGAGATCGACGGGAAACCTATCATCGGACCACCATAACCGTCCCTTTTTACCTCCAGATTACGGAGGTCACCCAGGAACAATGGGAGGCGATAATGGGTTACAATCCCTCCTTTTTCAAGATGTGCGGCGATAAATGTCCGGTGGAACAGGTGAGCTGGAACGAGGTGCAGGAGTTTGCGCGCCGACTCAACCAGATGGAAAATACAGACAAATATCGCCTGCCCACGGAAGCGGAGTGGGAATATGCCGCCCGGGCCGGAACGACCACTGTTTTTCACACCGGTCCCTGCTTGTTTGCGGACCAGGCAAACTACAACGGAAACTACCCCCTATCCGGCTGCCCACGGGGGGAATACCGGGGGGCCACCATGCCTGTAGGCAGTTTTCCCCCGAACAACTGGGGTCTTCATGATATGCACGGGAACGTAAGTGAATGGGTCCAGGATTGGAACGGTAAATATCCTTCCGGAGAGGCCACGAATTATCGGGGCGCTGAGCTGGGGTCCACCAGGGTGTTTCGCGGCGGCGACTGGAGCCATGACGCCTGGTCCTGCCGAGCGGCAAGCCGTTTTGCCGGACCGCCGGCGGGTGGAGACAATTATCTGGGTTTCCGGCTTCTGAGGTCGCCGTGAAGCCAGAATGTTTGTTGACATCGGCGGCCGGTTTCTGCGGTTTGGTTTTAGCAATCCTCCTGATGCCGGGATATATTGCCGCGGCCGTTGCCCAAGACCAAAGCGACCACGGTCCGGCGGCGCGGAGCCAGACGTGGCAGTATATCGACCAAAGGGCCAGGGAGGCCCAAGAGGCACGGGTGAGGGTCCTGGCCATCCAGCCGGAGCGGAAGATAACGCCGGTGGCACCGCCGGAGATGGTGATCAAGCAGGTTCCTCAGGCCACGTTCCTTCCCGGCGATCTGTTCGCTGATGTCTTCTTCGCATCCAACAGCAGTGAAATCGGCGCCCGAGACCAGGAGCGGCTCCGCCGTCAGGCGGAATGGCTTCGGGAGCACCCGGAGGCCAAACTTACGGTTGCCGGCTATTGCGACGATCGGGGCAACTGGAATTACAACCTGACTTTGGGGAAGAAGCGCGCCGAAGCGGTCAAGAATCAACTCGTCCGGTCAGGAGTGGATGACCGGCGGATCACGGTGCGTAGTTACGGCAATCAGCGACTTTTCGACGGCCGGCGAACCGCGGCGGCGCGGGCCGCAAACCGGCGGGCCCAGTTTGTCCTTGCGCCCCATGGACCCTCCGTGGAAAGGGAAAATGGCCGGGAAAAGAAATAAAAACGCCAAGGCGATGACACGGCTACCGGTCATCCTGCTCTTGCTGCTACTCATCCCGTTATCCGCTGGACAGGTCCGGGGCGAACCGCCGCCTTTCCGTAACACCATCGGTATGACCTTCGTCTGGATTCCTCCCGGTGATTTCATGATGGGCTCGGCGGGGCAGGAGGCAGGACGGCGAGGAGATGAACCGCGGCATCAAGTCACTATCACCAGTCCTTTTTTCATCCAGATCCGGGAAGTGACCCAGGGACAGTGGGAACGGATAATGGGTCGCAACCCTTCCCATTTTCGCTTTTGCGGGCGAGAATGCCCCGTGGAGCAGGTCTCCTGGCATGACGCGCAGGAATTCATCCGCCGTCTCAACGAAAAGGAGGGGATTAACCTGTATCGCCTACCCACGGAAGCGGAGTGGGAATATGCCGCCCGGGGGGCGAGCAGCATAGATCCGGGGGCAGGGTTTCTCTACCTTGCCGCCGGCGATGCTTGCCGCCTGGAAGAAGCGGCATGGTTCAACGGCAACAGTTGCCGGGTGATGGTGGTTGGCGGTGATAACTGGACGGATGCCGGATCTGTCAACGAGTGCGGTCCCCAGCCCGGAGGCGGGAAAAAACCGAACTCCTGGGGGCTTTACGATATGCTGGGCAACGTCTGGGAATGGGTACAGGATTGGCGGGGGTCATATCCGACCGGTCCGGTCGTCAATCCCGTCGGACCACCGATGGGAGATATCCGTGTTTATCGCGGCGGAAGCTGGTTGAGCAGCCCGGGCTATTGCCTGCCCGCGGTGCGGAGTGGCGCGACCCCGGGCAGCCGAGATCTTGCCGTGGGTTTTCGCCTGGTCAGGACCGTGGCGGAGGAGATTCCTTGAAATCACCCTGAGAACCGCGGCAGGGGCCGAATGTGCCGCTGCCGGACCGGAAAGCGATCGGGAGACAAGGTTTTCGTGAGCGGTACAGGTGCGGGCCCGTCATTTTCTTCCGTCTTCCATGACTTCCAGAAGAAATAGGTTCTTCGCCTTGACGAAAGAGGGTTTCACCAGATAATTCAAGGCGGGATCCATGTCCAGGACGATCCGCAGGTTCCTTTTCTTCCGGTCATGATAGGACCTCATCTGTTTGATGTGCTTGCCGTTGACGATGACGCGGCCCTGCGTTTCCTGGGTGATGCTCTTGACGGGGTGAAGATCGAGGATAATCCGGGGATTCTCTCCCTCCAGACGGGATACCTCGGGGATGAGGAAGCGGTCGAGAAATATCTGTAGGGTTTCCTTCTCTATTTCGATTTGCAGCGATATCTCCCTGATGCCGACCGGTACACTCGATGTCGCCGCGGTGGGTTGGCGTTGCGCCTTTTTTTTCCCGGTGGTTTCCCCTCGGGAAGACACCGGGCCGCCCGTCCAGACCAGGACGATGACGATCGCGGCGACCGCCAGCCGCAGGAGATGCCTTTTAGAGGTATAATGATGCATAGCGCGGCTTCCTTTCATCTTTATCAATGTCCATGGATATGGGGAGAACAAGATGATTCAAAAGGATTCACTGTATAGCATGCCGGTCTTGCTTTGTAAAAGTTGTTTCTCGGGACGAAAATGGCCGATTACGGGAAACGCAGCGGCCCGAAGATGCCGCTCTGAAACCACCGGGTCGATATTGCCGTCAGGAGCCTCGCGACCATGATCAGGCAGGAAGAGCGCTACTATTCTTACATAATCATCACCATGGACTATCTGGCGGTGCTGGCGTCCTATGCCGTTGCCGCCCCCCTCTCCGGATGGCTTGTCACCCATCTTCAGGGGCAAACGCCGGCATCTTCTTCCCCATTGCTTTTTGGGGAGGAACTGCTGTCGTCATGGCTGCATTTCTATGACCTCCTCTTTCCGCTCCTCCTCTTTCCCCTTCTGGCCATGAATCTGAGCCGGGTCTATCGCCTGTCCAGGATTTCCACCCTGGGAGGGATACTCCGCGAAACGGCACCCCTTTTCCTCATCAGCGGCCTGATCTTCTTCGCATTTTTTGATTTTACCGTCCGCTATCAGGAAACGGCCGTCATGACGATCCTGGTAATCGCTTCGACCTGGTTCTGTTTTATCGTCAACCGCCTGCTCCTGGTCTTTTTTCTCCGCAAGGGTCTCCGGCAGGAGGACGTGATGAACCATCTCCTGATCGTGGGAACGGGGCGCCGGGCGGCGGAGATGGCCATGCATTTTGCCCGCCATCCGGAGTGGCCGGTTTCGGTAGTCGGTTTTTTGAGCCATCGGCCCGAAGAGGTGGGGGACGTCAAAGCGGGATTACCCATCCTGGGCGGGATCGACGACCTGCCCAGGGTGCTCACCTCCACGGTAGTGGACAGCGTCCTTGTTTCGGAAACCATCCAGGAACTTACGGCCCTGAGGCAGATAGCGGCCCTCTGCGATCTGGCGGGGGTGGATTTCACCCTCAATTCGTCCCTGGTGGCCGGAAAGGCCAAGGCCCCCTTTCTGGAACGTTATGAAAACACCAACCTCCTTGTTTACAAGTTTGTCGATCCCGCTCCCTTCAAGCTCTTCATCAAGCGTCTTCTAGACCTGGCCGCTTCGGCCTGCCTGATCGTCCTCCTGATTCCCCTGTGGATCGCCGTTCCCATCGTTATCTATCTCGATTCACCGGGGCCGGCATTATTTGCCCAGGAACGGGTAGGAAAAAACGGCCGTCGCTTCCGGATGTGGAAATACCGCTCCATGATCCCGGATGCCGATCGCCTCAAGGCCTCCCTGTCCCATCTCAACGAGATGGACGGTCCCGTTTTCAAGATCAAGGATGACCCGCGGATCACCAAGGTCGGCAGGTTCATCAGGAAGACGAGCATCGACGAACTGCCCCAGTTGTTCAATGTCCTGCTGGGCAGCATGAGCCTCGTGGGGCCCCGTCCGCCGGTACCGGGAGAGGTGGCCCAGTACGGTCTCTGGCAGAAGAAGCGCCTGTCCGTCAAACCGGGCATCACCTGCCTCTGGCAGATCAGCGGCCGGAACGAGATCAAGTTCGACGAGTGGATGCGCCTGGACCGCCAGTACATCGACAACTGGTCCCTGTCCCTGGATCTCCAGATCCTGATCAAGACCGTGGGGGTTGTGCTATTGCGAAAAGGGGCTGAATGATTGACAGTATTATCTACAAAACTCGTCGGGAGAATGAGGTGAGGCCATGACCGGCATACTGAAAAAATTGTGGCGTTCCGGCAAAAGCCGGTCCTTTGATCAGGCCATGGGGTTGTACAATGCACGGCATTATGCGGAAGCGGTGCGGATCTTCGAGGGGATGCTGGCGGAAAAGAAATCAACGTCCGACGTCTATTACAACCTCGCCGCGGTCTATTGCAGCCAGTCCTATCACCATCTGGGATTCCGTGACTTTCTCCAGGGCAATTACGCCCGGGCCTGCGAAAACTTCGAGAAGGCGATTGAACTCCAACCCGGACAGCTCGACCTCTACCTCTTCATCGGCATCTGCCGGAACAATATGCGGGATTACGAAGAAGCCGGCGAGGCCTTTCAACTGCTGCTCTCTCTGGACCAGACCCGGCCCGCCGTCCGGATCATGCAGGGGATCGTCATGCACAATCTCGGGCAATGGGAAAGGTCCGTTAATCATCATCGCGTCATCCTGCGGGAATATCCGGGCTATCCGGATATCCATTATCGCCAGGGACTGGCCCTGGTGGCCCTGGACAGGCTCCACGAAGCCCGGGAGTCCTTCCGCCGGGCGCTGGCCCTGAACCCCGATTATCAGGGAGCGCTGCTCGAATCGGCGCTCATCGACGCCCATTTCGGACACCACGACGAGGCGGACAGACTCATCGCCCGGATTGCCTCCCGGAAGCCCGATGACACGACGGTTCATTACGCCCGGGGGTCCATTCTTTTGGAGCGGGAAGATTGGGACGGCGCCGCCGCCGTATTCGAGGAGATCCTAACGGTGGCCCCTGGGGACATCAATGCGATGATCAATCTGGCCCTGACCCGGGTACGCCGTGCCGATCTCCGGGGGGCGATGGAGATAATCAACAAAATCAGAGAGATGAAGCCGAAAGACCGGAGGTTCGCCCAAGCCGTAGCCGCCCTGAGCGCCGCCCTGCGGTCGCCGGCTGATCATCCCCGGCCGCTGGATGACCTCCGGCCCTTTTTCCGCTCCGTGACGCTCCTGGACAACATGAAACGGGAAATATCCCGGCATGTGGACATTACTCCCGATTTCGAGGACATCGTGAAGCTGATCTTCAGCCTGCCGGAGAGCGACTGTCACCTCTGCCGTCCCTTTCTTGACTACATTGAGGAATATACGGCGAAAAACCCCGATTACCCCGATCTGTACTACAGTCTCGGGCTGCTGTACATCCGGCTGCAACAGAATGACGACGGAGAAAGGGCCCTGCGGGCCGCCCTGCTCCTCAATCCCAACTATCTGAAGGCCCGCCTGAGCCTCTTTTCGTTTCTCAAGGAGAAGGGAAGGCACGCCGCGGCCCTGCTGGAAGGAGAGATCCTGTTGCAGCAGGCGGCGCCGGGACCTGATTTTTATGTGGATCTGGCGGAAATCTGCCTCCGCGGCAACGAAACGGACCGGGCTCGCAAGTATGCCGAGGCGGCCCGGAAACTGAAGGACAATTATGCCCGGGCCTGGCTGGTGGAAGCCCAGGCCCTGGAAAAACTTGGCCGGCCGGTGGAAGCCGCCGCCGCCGTGCGGGCCTGCCTGGCCGCCAATCCCGATCCCGAAATCGCCACCGCCGCCTTGGCGCTACGGGAAAGGATCGACGGTAAATAGCCGCCTGCTATCCTTGCCGAACCTGCAAGGAACTGCCGCGCCCGTGGCGGGTATAACAAAAGATGAAATTATTCTTTTACTTGCAAACCTTTTCATCCAAGTTGCCATGGTGAATATTTAGAGGTTGTTCGTAAATAATATGGTGATGGGGCGTGCTCGTACTCATGCCGGATCTGGCCGCGCCGATTAAGCAAAATCGTAGGCGTAGCGACGCTAAGTTGAGGCTTTTGCGATTGAGACGCGACCGAAGGCGTCATTTACAAACAAGCTCTTAGCTTCGCGCTTGCGGAATTTTTACGGATCAGGATTTCAAAGCCCGCTCCGGTTGTCGTCCGGACCCGGCCAGGGCGTACCGCCGCCGACGGCCCTGGCCTCTTCCTCGGTGCGCCGGCGGACGTCTTTGCGCCAGGGGTTGTTGAATGACCGGCAGCCGCCTCCGGATTGGAGTTCGTGGCGGTAGAAATCCGCCAGAGGGTGGCTCGGGTCCATGAGACGGCAGACATACCGGGCGCCCGTCCACTCCAGTTCCGGGCAGTGCCGTTTTTCGGCCTCGGGGTGCAGGGCGGCTCCGAAGGCGCAGGTGTTGCGAATGCAGCAGTAGCCGCAGCCGATGCAGGGAAATTTTTCCTCCGGTTCTCTAATCATGGCGGTGACGCTTATGCCTTCCTGTCTTTTGGATTACGCCGGGATTGCCGAAAAGGTCCGTTTGCGCTATAAGCGCTATAGATGATGAGCAACGGAAACGTCAAGAGCTATCCGAAAATATAAATAAATGTTTCTGAAATTATTACGGGCAAAGCTTCACGGCGGGGCCGGCGACCTGGCCCGGGACGCCGGTGATTATTGGTCGATGAGTGACGTCAACGAGCGGATTCGCGATCAATCCCACTGGTTCGGCGAGGGGCGCTGGGGCCGGGACCGCTGGCTGGCCTATGGCGATTTCTTTTTCGATCTGGCCTGCCGGCGCATCCGGGAGGCCGCGGGGGAAGCCTGGCCCGCGGGTATGGAGAGCAAGACGGCTCTGGACTGGGGCTGTGGGGGCGGGGCGATCACCCGTGCCCTGTGTGCCCGTTTTGGCTTTGTTTACGGCCTGGACATCTCGGCCGCCACCCTCCGGGAGTGCGACAAGAGGATAAGGGAGTTTGCCGGGCGCGAAGCCACCGGGACCGTTCGGGAAGATGGAGAGACGTCTCGGCGCGCCGTCGCGGTCCGGGACGCGGATTTCCGGCCCGTCTTCATTCCGGCGGCGGCACCGGAAGAAGCCCTGCAAATCATCCCTCCGGGTTCCGTCGATTTCATGATCTCCATCGGTGTTTTCAAGCACTTTCCTTCCCGGGAATACACGGGGAGGGTCTTACGCATAATGGCCCGGCTCCTGAAAGAGGGAGGCTTTCTTTTTGTCCAGATCCGCGACTTCGACGGGGAGGAGAAATACCGTCCCAAGGATCGGGATTATGCCCGCAACGTCATCACGATGACCTCCTTCACCTTCCCCGAGTTCGCTGTCCGGACCGAGGGCGCCGGCCTTGCCCTCCTGCACCAGCAGCGGGACGGAGACGGGGAGAAGGAGCATCATGCCTATTATCTTCTTTCCAAATCCGCAACCGCCCCGGATAATCCGGGCGGCCCCGGCCCTCATGACGGCTTGACCGATGGAGGTTGACGAGATGTCATCAAAACGCAAGCCCGAAACGCCGCCCTCCGGTGCGTCACCGTCGTTAAAACGGAGCCGGTCCGAACTCCCGGATGTGTTTATGGACCACGCCGCGATGATGCTGGTCATCGACCCTGCTTCCGGACGGATCGTCGCCGCCAACGACGCGGCGGACCGCTATTACGGGTGGCCCCATGAACGCCTCCTGGAGATGCGCATCCACGATATCAATACCCTTTCATACGCGGATGTGGAAAAAGAGATGGCGCAGGCGCAGACCGGGGAAAAGGTCCGTTTCGAATTCCGGCACTGCCGGGCGGACGGGTCCATTCGCGATGTGGAGGTCTTCAGCAGCAAGATCGCCATGGGGATGCGGGGGGAACTTCTCCATTCGATAATCCACGACATCACGGACCGTAAAGAGGCCGAGGAGGCGCTGAGGGCCAGCGAGTTGCAGTACCGCTTCCTTACGGAAAGAATGAATGACGTCATATGGACGGCCAGCTTGCGGGATAAATTGACCCTGACCTATGTCAGCCCCTCCATCGAGAAGCTGCTGGGATTCACGCCCGCGGAATGGTTGCAACGGGAGATCGACGAAATGGTGACGCCCGCATCCAGAGCCGTCATAGCGGAGGTCATCGCCCGGGAAATCGCCCTGGAAAGGGACGGCGCCGATCCGCTCCGGACCCTTACCCTGGAGTTGGAGTACTATCACCGGAACGGTTCAACCCGCTGGTTCGAGCATGTCATCAATGGAGTGCGTGATGGCGAGGGGGTGCTGACGGCGATTCACGGAGTGGGCCGGGAGATCACCCAACGTAGAGCCGCGGATGCGGCCATTCGGGAACAAGAGGAGCGTTTCCGGATGATTACCAACAATTCCCAGGATGTCATCTGGATGCTCGACAACAACCTCTCGTTTACCTATATCAGCCCCGCCATCGAGCAGCTCGTGGGCTACCCCCGGGACGAATACCTGGCGAAACCCCATACGGATATCATCGCGCCTCCCTATTACGAGGTCCTCATGAAGGCCCTGGCGGAAGAACTGGAGATAGAGAAGCTTCCGGAAAAAGACCTGCTTCGTTCCCGGACCATCGAGGTGGAGCAGATCCGTAAGGGTGGGAAGAGAATATGGGTGGAGATGAAGATTTCCAGCATCCGGGACGAGGAAAATAATATGATTGGCCTCTTGGGCTTTTCCCGGGACATCACGGAACGTAAAAAGATGGAGGAGGAACTGGTCAGGTCCTACAAACTGGAATCCCTGGGGGTGCTCGCCGGCGGGATCGCCCATGATTTCAACAATCTGATGGCCATCGTTCAGGGCTATATCGACCTGGCGCTCATGGACCTTCCCCCCGGTCATGTCTCCGTATCGAGGCTTCAGGCCGCTTCGCAATCCCTTGCCCAGACCAAGGAACTCACCGGCAGGCTGATCACCTTTTCCCGGGGCGGGCATCCCCATCTGGGGGACGTCGATGTGGAGGAGCTGCTGCGCGATACGGTCAACCGTACGTTGAAGGACACCGTGCAAAGGGCGAAAATCTCCATCCCGAAAGACCTCTGGCCCGTCAAGGCTGATGAAGTCCAGTTGAAACAGGTTTTTTACAATCTTACCACCAATGCCATGGAGGCCATGCCGACCGGCGGCATGCTGAGGATTACGGCCGCCAATGAATGCGTCACCACGGATATCGTCCCCGAGCTCAAGGAGGGGGTATATCTCAAGATCGTCTTTGCCGACGAGGGCGCCGGCATCCCCGCCGATCTTCTTCTCAAGGTCTTTGATCCCTATTTTACCACCAAGGACATGGGGGCCCGGAAAGGGCTGGGTTTGGGGCTGGCGGTCAGCTATTCCGTAGTGAAGAAGCACGGCGGCCATATTACGGTACAATCGGAGCCGGGCCGGGGGGCACCGGGGTGGAAACGGTGTCCGGCGGCCCGGTGCGGGTCCTGATCATGGACGACGAGGAGCATATCCGGGAGATCCTACGGGCCTATCTGGAGCGCTGGGGGTATGCAGTTACGGATGCGTCGGATGGCCGGGAGGCCGTCAAGCGGTATGTCACGGCCCGGGAGGCCGGCGCCCCCTTCGGGTTGGTTTTCCTCGATTTGACGGTCCGCCGGGGACTGGGCGGCCGGGAAGCCATGGTGGAGCTGTTGAAGGTCGATCCCGCCGCCCGGGTCGTCATCGCTTCCGGATATCTGGATGATCCCGTCATGGAAAACTATGCCGCCTACGGGTTCCTGGGGGCGCTGAAAAAGCCCTTTACGGGAGAGGAATTGAAGAACATGGTGGAAAGTCTCCTACCGGCGGGAGGATCATGATTCATCAGGAACGCCTCCGGCTTTTGAACGACCTCCCCACCGCCGCCCGGGCGCGCTTTGTCCTCTACTGGATGCAGGCCGCCCAGCGGGTCCGGGACAACCACGCCCTGACCTATGCCGTCCGCCGGGCCAATGAACTCGGGCTCCCCCTGGTGGTCTGTTTCGGCCTTACCGGTGGCTTTCCCGAGGCGAACCGCCGCCATTACACCTTCCTGCTCCAGGGGCTGGTGGAGGTGGGAAAGGCCCTCGCCGCCGCGGGCATCCGGTTTGTCCTGACGCGCCGCCCCCCGCCCGTGGCCGCCCTGGATCTGGCGCCCGGAGCCGCCGAGATCGTTACGGACCGGGGGTACCTGCGGATACAGAAGGAATGGCGGGACGCCGTGGCGCGGGCCGCCCCCTGCCCGGTGATCCAGGTGGAGACGGAGGTTGTCGTCCCCGTGGAAGCGGTCTCCTCCAAGGAAGAATATGCCGCGGCCATGTTGCGCCGCAAGATAACGCCCCTCCTGGAGGCCTATCTCCAGCCCCTGGCGGCGACGGTGCCGGAAAGATCCTCGCTGGGGACGGATCTGGATCTTGCCGGGGCGCCCGAACGAGGCGGTGGGAAAGATCTTGATCTTCCGGAGAGACTCCCGGAGCAGGAGGATGGATTGCCGCCCGAATCCCCGATTGCCGGCCGAGGCCGGAGGAATGTCGGTGACCCCTGGATCGAATATCTTCTCTCCTCCCTGGACATAGATCGGTCCGTTCCGCCGGTATCCCGATTCCGGGGCGGCGAGTCGGAAGCCCGGAAGCTGTTGTCGTCTTTTATCCAGAACCGTATGCGCAGCTACCGGGAGGCCCATAACGACCCGGCGGGCCCCGGTGCTTCCCACCTGAGCCCTTACCTCCACTTCGGACAGATCTCGCCCTTGACCATCGCCCTGGCGGTCATAAAAATGCGGGGGGTGCCGCAGGAAGAAAAGGATGCCTTTCTGGAGGAGTTGATCGTCCGGCGGGAGCTCAGCATGAATTTCGTGCACTATCGGCTCGACTACGACCGCTATGAATCCCTCCCCGATTGGGCCATGGCGACCCTGAGCCGCCATGGCGGGGACGAACGCCCGTACCGGTACCGCCCGGATGAGCTGGAAGGCGCCCGGACCCACGATCCCTACTGGAACGCTGCCCAGCGGGAGATGGTAATTACGGGAAAGATGAGCAATTACATGCGTATGTACTGGGGTAAGAAGATTCTGGAATGGTCGGCGTCGCCCCGGGAGGCCTTTCATGTTGCCCTTCATCTGAACAACAAATACGCCCTCGACGGCCGTGATCCCAACAGTTTCGCCGGCGTGGCCTGGTGCTTCGGCAAGCACGATCGGCCTTGGGGGGAAAGACCGATCTTCGGAACGGTCCGTTATATGAACGCCGCCGGTCTCCGCCGCAAGTTCGACATGAAGGCATACCTACATAAAATAGGTGAGTTGGAAAAATGAAAATATCCGGATATATTTGGGCATTTTCAGATAAATTTTCCTTCCCATTCCGGGGCGTAGAGGGACCATGCTGATCCGGCTGCCCACCGGGGCAGTGGAATTGACGATCCCCCGGGCCGTCCATACGCCGCCGCCTTCCAGCATCGTCCTGGCCCGCCTGATCGATGTCCGGCCCGGCGAAACGGTTCTCGATCTCGGCTGCGGCTCCGGGCTCCTGGCCATTGCGGCGGCCAAGCTCGGCGCCCGGCGGGTGGTGGCCACGGATGTGGACCCCGATGCCCTGAAAGCGACGCGGGAAAACGCCCGGCGCCACGGCGTGGCGGACCGTGTCGTCACACGGGAGGGCTCCTGGCTGGAGGCGGCGGGAGAAGAGCCCTTCGCGGTGATCATGGCCACCCCTCCCCAGACCCCCGGTCCGCGGCCTTTCGGCCCCCGTTACGGGGGATGGGACGGGGCGGATCACCTGGTCCACATCGCCGGGGCGGCCCGGGATCACCTGGCCCGCCGCCGGGGGCGGCTCTGGATGCTGGCCGTCAGTCTCGCCAATCCGGAACGGCTCCGGCGGGTTTTGGCCGCGAACTTCCACGATGTCCGGATCGTTCACAAGACGGATCGGGAGTTCAGCGCCGCGGAATACGAGTCCCGTCTGCCGGGGCTGATGGATCATCTCCAGACCCTCCGGGAGGCCGGAACGGCGGTGTTCTCCGCAACGGCCAGCGGGGGTTGGGTCTTTCAAAATCTCATTTTCCGGGCAGCCCATCCCCGGGCGGCGGCGACTGCCCCTGCCGGTTCTGAACCGGACCCGGCAGGTCCGGCGGCGCCCGGGAACCAGGCAGGAGCGAACGGACAGGCACGGGAAGATAATCTCTCTTCCGATGCAACGGGCATGATGGTATCCCGTCATCAAGGGTGATGAACGCGAAGCTTGACGTTCATAAAAAACGATGTCCATCCCCGCCTTGATGGTCCTCTTGAAGGGGAGGAAAATTATTGGTGAATGAATTCAACCATATAGGAACGAATTTTCAGGGGAGGCAAATTATTGTCAACGCCGATGATTTCGGCGCCGACCGGCATCGCGACGCCGGCATCGCCGCCGCGGTGGCGGCGGGGGCGGTGACGTCCGTCAGCGTTCTGGCCAACGGGCCGAGCCTGGACGACGGCCTGTCCCTCCTGCGCTCCTGGCAGTACCGGGGGATCTCCGTGGGCCTCCATTTCAACCTGTCGGAGGGGCGGCCCCTGAAAAAAGGGGTGGCGCTCCTGGCCGGGGAAAAAGGAGGCTTCCGCGGCAAGGCGGAAACACATAACCTGTTGATGCAAAATGGAAACACGGAAATGACGGCGGAGATTGAAGGCGAACTGGAGGTCCAGATCGCCCACCTGAAGGAACGGGGACTTCGGATCGACCATCTCGACGGTCACCAGCATGTCCATCTCTTCCCGGCCGCCGTGGCGATCGTGGCCCGGGCGGCGGCGTGGTACGCCATCCCCCGGCTCCGCATCCCCGTTGAAACGCTATCCGGGGAAGGACCAGGCGGATCTTGCGGGTCGGCGGACGCAGACGCCTCCGATCCCCGCGCGGAAGGCGGCCGGCCGGAGCGGGAACGGCAAGCGGCGGAAGGGGCCGGCGTTTTCGGCGCGCCACCGCCTAAACGGGTCAGGGGACCTTTCGGAACAACCCGCGCCGGAAGCGGCGCTTCCAGCGCCGAGACTTCTTACTTCCGGGAAGCCGCCATGTTCTCCCGGCTGGCGGAGGCGGCGCGGACGCTCCTGACGGCGGCCGGGACGGGGGCAACGGACCATTTCCGGGGACTCTCCCTCAAGGGCCGGATCTCCCTTCCCCTCCTGGAGGAAACGCTGAAAAATCTCCCCCCGGGGGTCACGGAGCTCATGGTCCATCCGGGATACGCCCCCGATCTCCCCATAACGGGGCCGTTTGCCGCTTTTGCCACGGCGGATCGGGAACGGGAACTGGCGGTCCTTATCGCACCGGAATTCCGCACCCTGTTGAAAAAGTACCGGATAAATCTCATTTCCCGTCTGGGGGAAAACTCATGAAGCCGCCCCGGATCCTCATCATGACCCCCAGCGCCCTGCCGGCGGTCACCGGTAATGCCATGACGGTGGAGAGGTGGCGCCGGGGTCTGATGGCGAGAGGCGGCGAGGTCCTGGTCCTGGAGACCCGGCATCCCGACCTTACGGAACTGGCGGCCGCTACGGCTGCCTTCCGTCCCGATATCGTCCACGCGCATCATCTCTTCCTGTCGGGAGGCCTGCTTTCGACGCCGCCCCTGGCCGACATCCTCGCCGGCGTGCCGGCGGTGGCGACGCCGGCGGGGACGGACCTCAATCAGGAGGATCTCCGGGCGCGGGGAAAGCTGGACACGCTGGGGAGGATCTGTGGACGCATCGGGGAAATGGTGATTCAGAATCGGTACTTTCACCGGCTGGTCGCCGCGTTGCTGCCGGAGGCCGGCTTCCGTGTTTCCTATGTCCCCAAGTCGTTTTGCTGGCTGGGGGACGCACCCTGCCGGCTCCGGGAGCGGGCGGGGATTGGCGGGGACGAGTTCGTATTCTTCCTGCCGGCGGGAATCAGACCGGTGAAGGGAAACCTGGCGGGGCTCCGGGCCCTGGAGGCGGTCCACCGCCGCCGTCCCCATGTCCGGGCGGTCTTTGCCGGCCCGGTCCTGGACGAGGGATACGGCGGGCGATTTGCCGGGGAAATCGAGCGGCTGGCCTCCTTCGCCCGGTGGCTGCCCGTCATCGATCCCCGGGAGATGGCGGCGGCATACGACGAGGTCGATGTGGTCCTCAACACCTCGGTCTCCGAGGGCCTGGCCAATACCCTTCTTGAAGCAATGGCGGCGGGAAAACCGATCCTGGCGGCGGATATCGAGGGCAACCGCTGGCCGGTCCGGGGTGATGGGGGAGAAATACCCTGCGGACTCCTCTACGATCCCGGGCGGGACGGCGATTTCATCGACCAGGCCCTCCGCCTGACGGACGACGGGGAATTGCGGGCGGAGCTGATCCGGGCGGCCCGGGACCGCGCGGCCTCACTTCCCGGCCCGAAAGAGGAGATAGACGGCCTGTTGGCGGCCTATGGCCGCGTCCGGGAAGAATAGCGATTTCACAGGAGATGGATAAGATGGCGGAAAGACTAAGGAACAGTGAACGGCAAGGCGGGTGGAAGGGCTTCGACGTCGCGGCGGTGGCCCTTTTCTGGCTCTGGCTGCTCATGGCGGCGCTTCCCGCCGGGGCGGCGGAGGTGAAGAACATCGAGATCAAGAAAGTGGACAACCGGCTGCTCTTTACCTATGACCTGGAGGGGGAGGAACAGGATGCGCTGGTATCCGTTTTCGTCACCGTGGGCGACCGGACCTATCCGGCCAAACACCTTCATCTGGACGGCGACCTCGGACAGGTTCGTCCGGGGAAGAACCGCCGCATCACCTGGTACGTCATCAACGATTTCCCCCGGGGGGTTTATCAGCCCGTGAGCGTGGAGATCTTTTCCGGCCTGCCCAAGATCGTCAATTCCCTCGGGATGACCCTGGTCCTCGTACCGGCCGGGACGGCGACCACGGGCTCGCCGGCGGACGAGCAGGGGCGCCTTACCGACGAGATGCAGCAACGGACCCGCCTCCATCGCCCCTTCTATCTCCAGACCACCGAGGTGACCCAGGAGCAGTGGCGCCGGGTGATGGGGGGCAATCCCGCCCATTTTCGCACCTGCGGCGATACCTGCCCCGCCGATCAGGTGACCTGGCCGGAAGCCCGGGAGTTCATCCGGCGGCTCAACGCCCTGGAGGGGACGAAAAACTACCGCCTGCCCACGGAGACGGAATGGGAGTATGCCGCCCGGGCCGGCACCGCCACCGCCTATTACTGGGGAAGATCCCCCGACTGCTCCCGGGCGAATTACGGCCAAAGCCTCTGGGCGTCGGACTGTCTGGGGATTAACCCGGGAAAGACGAAGCCGGTGGGCAGTTACCGGCCCAACGCCTGGGGACTTTACGACATGACGGGCAATGTGTGGGAATGGGTGGACAGCGACGAGGCGGTCCGGGAAGGGCTCTTCCGCATCCAGCGGGGCGGGGCCTGGGACAGCGACGCCAAGACCTGCCGGATCGCCTTCCGCGCCAAGGGCCTTCCCGAGGCCCGGCGCGGGCATATGAAACTGGCCCCCGGCAACATCGGTTTTCGGGTCGCCCGGACCGTGGAATAAAATAATTTGCTTGACAACCAAATATTAGTATGCCAAATATCCGCTTACCAATATTGACCTGGGGGAAAGTCGTCTTTGTGCTTCTTCACCTTCCCGGCCAGCAAGAATCCGGCGTTGTATGAACGGCATCAGGCTCCTAAGCCCGGATGCGCGTGGCGCCGGCCTCCCGTGGCGAGGATGGGGAAGGAATTTATGAACTGGATTGGGCGCTTACGGACTGATGACGAAGCTTGCCGTTAATATTTCAGGGTATATTCCCCGCGGCTTGCTACGATGAGGTTCATTGATCGAGACTTGTTTCCAGGATTGACAAACCTTATGGGAGGCGGAGGCCATGACCGACGATCGACTGATTTTTCTCATCTTTACCGCCCAGAACAAACTCCGGACCTACCTCAACAACGCCCTGGCGGCGGCGGGGGTCCGGGTCACCTACGTCCAGGCGGGGATCATCTTTCTACTCAAACAGGGCAGCATCCGGAACATGTCCGATTTGAGCCGCCTCATCGGGGTGGATAATTCCACCCTTACCGGGCTGGTGGACCGCCTGGAAAAGGCGGGATTCGTCACCCGTCACGCGTCTTCCACGGACCGGCGTTCCCTGTCCGTCCGGGTCACGCCGGAGGGGATCGCCGAGGGGGAAAAGGCCAAGGCGATCATCAGGGGCGTCAACGCCGAGGTGAAGGAGGGTTTCTCGCCGGATGAACTGGAGATCTTCAAGGTCGTCCTCCGGTCGTTTTTCGACAAATTCGACAAACAGGAAGGCAGGACATGAGCCTGCTTACCCCTTGCCACCGGGAACTGATCGCCGATGCGGAGCGTTTCGCCCGGCAGCACCTTGCCCCCTGGGCGGCGGGCAATCCGTCCTCCTTGCCCCCGGAACTGTGGCGGGCGGCGGGGGATGAGGGTCTCCTCGGAGTTGCCGTTCCCCGGGAATACGGCGGCCGGGGCCTGGATTACCAATCCGTGACCGCCGCCGCGGCAGTCCTGGTGGGCGCGGGCCATAACCCCGGCTTCGGCCTGTCCTGGATCATCCACAACGTCGTGGCCCGCCTCGCCTTCTGGGAACTGGGCCGGGAAGACCAGCACGCCCGGTTTCTCCCCGATCTGGCCGCGGGACGGATCACCGCCTCCATCTCCATCTCCGAACCGGGGGTGGGGGCCCATCCCAAGCATCTCGAGACCCGGGCCGTCCGGCGGGGCGGGGAGTTCGTAATCCAGGGAGAGAAATCGTTTCTGACCAACGGACCGTTCGTGGACCTCTACGTGGTGCTGGCCGTCACGGGCTTCCGGGGGGAACGAAAGGAATTCAGCGCCCTGATCGTTCCCCGGGGGACGCCGGGGGCCACCCTGACGCCGCCTTTGGATCTGGGCTGCTTCCTCCCATCCCCCCATTGCGGGCTCCGCCTGGCGGATTGCTCCGTTCCGGCGGCCAACCTGCTCGGCCCCCCGGGCGAGGCCTATGCGTCCCTGGCCATCGCCTTCCGGGACCGCGAGGACGTTGTCCTGGCCGGTCTGGCGCTGGGGGGGATGGACCGGCAGTTGGAGCTGGTGATCGAAGCCCTCCGCGCCGGCGGCGGGGCGGCGGGGAATGAGGCGGAGGAACGTCTCGGCCGCCTCCGGTATCTCCGGGACGCCCTGCGTCTCCTGGCCTTCACGGCGGCAAGCCGCCTCGATGCCGCCGCCGCTCCGGACGAGCGCCTGTCTCTCGTTCTCTCCTTCCGGGCCCTGGCCCGGGAGTTTCAGGAGGAACTGGGGGCCGTCGCCCCTCCCGCTCTTACGGAGAACGGGGAAGAATACCGCCTCCTGGCGGGTGATTTGCGCCGGACCATCGGCTTGGCCGGGAATGTTATGACGCTGAAGCAGCGCAAACACGGGGCGGAACTCCTGGCGGGTTAACGAGCAATATTTGCGGGGCAGGGCGGATTTGCCTCAGATAAGGTCTTAATATGAAAGAGAAATATCAAGAACGACTGGCCTCCATACCGGTGCTGGAAGAAGGCTACCGGAGCGTGGCCTACATCGTCGACCGCCGGATCGCCACCACGGTCTATCTGGCCCATCATCTGGAAAAGCCGATCCTCGTCGAGGGACCCGCCGGGGTGGGAAAGACGGAGCTGGCCAAGGCCACGGCGGACTACCTGGACCTGCCCCTCATCCGCCTCCAGTGCTACGAGGGACTCGATGAGGCCAAGGCCCTCTACGAATGGAAATACGGCAAGCAGCTCCTCTACACCCAGCTCCTCAAGGACAAGCTGGATGACATCATCAGCCGGAAAAACGGATTCTCCTCGGCCATGGAAAAGCTGCACCAGTACGACGACATCTTCTTCTCCTGGCCCTTTCTGGAGCCCCGGCCCCTCCTGAAGGCCCTCCAGGAAAAGGACGGCGCCGTGCTCCTCATCGACGAGGTGGACAAGTCCGACGACGAATTCGAGGCCTTTCTGCTGGAGATCCTCTCGGACTTCCAGGTCTCCGTTCCGGAGATCGGCACGATCCAGGCGGTGACCAAGCCCATGGTCTTCCTGACGAGCAACAACACCCGGGAACTCAGCGAGGCCCTCAAACGCCGTTGCCTCCACCTCTTCATCTCCTTTCCCGAGGCGGCCCTGGAACGGGAGATCGTCCGCCGCCGCGTCCCGGGCATCTCCGAGCGCCTGACCCGCCAGATCGTCAAGTTCATCCAGGACGTCCGGGAGTTGGAGCTGAAAAAGGTCCCCTCGATCAGTGAAACCATCGACTGGGCACGGGTCCTGACGATCCTCCATGCCGAGGTCCTGGAACCGGTGCTGGTCCGGGATACCTTGAATACGTTCATCAAGTTCGAGGATGATATCGCCGTCGTGGCGGAAAAACTCCATCAACTGACGGCAATGGCGGTCCGGCAGTGAACGTGGCCGGGGGAATCGGGACGGGATAACCGTCACGGTAGGAACAACCATGGAAAGGGTCCTGGAAGATTTCATTACCGCCGCCCGTACCGCCGGGGTCCGCATCTCCATCTCCGAGACGCTCGATGCCGCCCGGGCGGTGGAGACGGTGGGGTATGGAGACCGTGCCCTCCTCAAGGACGTCCTGGCCGTATCCCTGGCCAAAACAGCGGCGGAAAAGCAACTGCTGGAGGATTGTTTCGACCGGTTCTTTTCCTTCGGCTTTTTTGCCAGCGCCGCGGAGCGGGAACCGGACCGGGGCGGGAAGGAGCCGCCGCGGATCAAGGTGGAATCGTCCCTCGTCCGGATGCTCATGGAGGAGGATCGGGCCGGGCTCATCGCCGCCATGACCGAGGCGGCAAGACTGGAAAATCTCTCCCAGATCAGACACTTGACGCAGCGCAACCTCTTTGCCTTCCGGCTCCTTTCCCGGATGGGCGCCGAGGATCTGGACCGGCAACTGCACAGCATGCGGGCCATCGACACCCCCGCGGCGGTCGCGGCGGCGTCCGGCCTGGAGGCGGCGAAGCGCTACCTGGTGGAAAACGTCAGGAATTATGTCCAGAATACCTACGAGCTGTTTGCCGGCGACGAGGGGTTGAGACGCCTGGAGGGAGAGCTGCGCCTCATCAAGCTTTCCAACATCGAACAGCGCTATTTCGCCCGGATCCACGACATCATCCGGCGGATGGTGAAGCGCCTCAACGACCTCTCCTCCCGGCGACGGAAGCGGGCCCGGCGGGGCGTCCTGGATTTCAAACGCACCCTCCGGGAAAACATCTCCTGCCAGGGACTGCTGTTTTCCCCTTCCTGGAAAAAGAAAAAAATCGACCGTCCCCAATTCGTCGTGATCTGCGACATCAGCCGTTCGGTGTTGCGGACGGTGCGGTTTCTCCTCCTCTTCCTGTACGGCCTCAATCAGGAGATCGCCCGGATCCGCACCTTCGTCTTTTGTACCAACCTGATCGAAGTCAGCGACATCTTTGACAGTTGTCCCGTTGACGAAGCCCTGAGCCGGATCCAGGGCGCCGCCGACATCCCCCTGATCATGGGGCGGACGGACTACGAACGGTCGTTCGGCGACTTCCGACGGAATTACCTCGATGCCGTCACCCGCAAGACGACGGTGCTGATCCTCGGGGACGCCCGGAACAACTACAACGACCCCTGCCCGGATCATCTCAAGGCGATCTACGACCGCGCCAAGCGCCTGATCTGGCTCAATCCTGAAGTCCCGGCCTTCTGGGGCGCCGGGGATTCGGAGATCCGGCAGTATTCCCCCTATTGCTCGGTCATCCGGGAATGCAACACCCTGGACCACATCGAACGGCTCATCAGCGCCTTGATCAGAAGTTGACCGCGGCAGGTTTTTGTCGCCTCTTGCTGCTTGATCATGGCCGTCCGACGAAATCATCCTTTATTTTTATTTGCTTATCGCTTCCAATGCTTTCACCGCCGTCAATATTATGAACTGATCGGTAAGTTGAGGAAGCTGCGGATGGCCGGCGCCGTCATGGCAACATGCCGCGAAACTCGGGGCTGAATATCCGAACGTCCCTGCCGTCTCAGTCCCACCAGCCCGTATGATGGATCCGTTTATAAAGGGCATCCCATTTTCGTCCCAGTGCACCAGATTGTACGAGCATTCGAACCGCCGCGGGTAGGTGTCGAAATACCGTTTTATATAGACGTAACGCAGGGGTGGGTCCGCCGCTTCTACAAAATCCGCGTAGGGATACTCGGCGATACGCCGGTCGTGAAACGGTACGCCGTAGTAAAGCCGGAAAGCCAAGCGGCTCAGGGTCTCCGCAAGCATGAGCGCGGCGACGATAGAAAAGAAGAAGATAAAAACCGTCCTCATATTGCGTCCTTTCAATACTTTATCCTCATTTAAGGTTTCCTCTCGCAATAAAATAATCGCGATTGCAATGAAGAGGGACTTGATCTGTTGGTCGAAGGCAATCTGAAAGGCATTTCAGTACACTGTGGCCTGGAAGAAGCTTGTCATGCAAGTTTGTCCATCTATGTGATGGCTTTTCCAACTAATCCCTGATACATAGATTCGCAATATTCACCTACCCGACAGGGAGGAGAAAATTTTGAATAGTCTCTAATCTGTCGGATAAAAAATGGATTAAAGTGAGGGAAAAATATGGGATCAAATCAAAAGCAGTCACAAATCGAACAAAAGGAATCTTTCGAACGAAAGCTGAAAAATCGGCTGGCTCTTCTGTCAGAAGAGGGGATCGACTCTCGTAAGATTGATAAAGATTCGCTCGTTAAAAAATTGCGGGCCAATGTTAAAGCCATAAACACTCGGCTGAAGGCGATTGATGCCATCGAAAAGAAGAATGAAGAATTGGCAAAGATGAAAATAGAAAAGGCAAATGCCCCCCGGAAAGAGTTGGAAGGAATTAAAGTGAAGAAAGCAAAGGAAACCCCCGTTGAGGTTAAGGAAAAAAAGAAAAAGAAATAAAAGCTCTTGGCAATTATAGAAAATTAGCAAGAACCACGGCTAAGGATTAAAAGACAGGCAAGGTTTCCCCGACCTTGGAAGGGATAGCCGTAAGGTGTTCCTGCCTCTCGAACGAAGGTGAGCGGATGGTGATGAGCCGCGGGGTCTGCAACGCTGTCAGAGGCCTCTGCACAACATAGTATTTACTCGGATCATGCTTGCTGACAACAATCCGAAATAAATGACGATCACTTTTATGGGGACCCTCAATACACCTGGGAAGATTACATCGAAGCATAACGCAGCGAAAAAAGAGGCGTGCCCGAGATGTCCGTCCAAATGGCTCAGAAAACCGTATTGACAAAACCGTGCTGCCTCCATTGGAGTGGATTATCAAGATGGTGCGACTGATCGATTATTTCGACATGAGAAACAGCGGCACCGATGTGCCCACGGAGGTTGTCGCCGGCATCACCACCTTTTTATCGGCGATGTACATCATCGTGGTAAATCCGGCGATCCTTGCCGGGGCCGGCATCGCTCCGGCGGCATCCCTTACGGCGACGGTCCTCGTCTCGGCCCTTAGTTCTCTCCTTATGGGGGTCTATGCAAAGACCCCGCTGGTCATCGCCCCGGGGATGAGTCTCAACCACATGTTTGTAACGCTGGTTGTGGGCGCCGAGGGGGTGCCTTATGAAACCGCCCTGGGATGCGTCTTTTATTCCGGGGTGATCTATCTGCTGCTGATCGTCTTCGATCGGCGCCGCCTCCTGATAAGCGGCGTACCCCGGATGCTGCGCTACGGTTTTGCCGGCGGCATCGGACTTTTCATTGCCTTGATCGGCATGAAAACATCGGGACTGCTGGCGGCCCGACCGGGAGGAGGCCTGGTCATCGGTGAGTTGACCCCGGCGGTGATCTCCTTTCTGGCCTCTTTCGCAATCACCGCCGGATTAGTCGTGCGCAAGATAAAGGGGGCCTTCATCTGGGGGGTTTTCATTTCCACCATGATTGCCCTGCCCATAGGCCGCTGGTGGGGCGATGTCCCGCTGGTGATCTGGCAGGGTTGGTGGGCGCCCCCGGACTTCAGCCTGTTGTGCCGCCTCGACCTGATCGGGGCGGCGGGGATGATGCACCTACCGGTAATCATCGTCCTCGTTTTCAGCTCCTTTTTCGACAGCTATTCCACCTGTGTCGGCGTCGGCGAGGCGGGCGATCTCGTGGATGAGCACGGAGAGCCGGTGGCCGTCCGGGAGAGCCTGACCTGCAATGCCGTGGCCGTGGCGCTGGCGGGGATTGTCGGCACCAGCCCGGCGACGGCCTATATCGAGTCTTCCACCGGCGTCCGGGCGGGCGGGAGGACCGGACTTACCGCCGTCGTGGCGGGGCTCCTTTTTCTCCCCTTTCTCTTCCTATCCCCCCTCGTCACCCTTGTCCCTCCCATCGCAACGGCGCCACTGCTTGTCCTGGCGGGGGTTTTTATGCTCAAGCCGCTGATTTATGTACGCTGGGAGCGTTTCGATGAGGCGGTCCCCTTCTTCGTGGCTATGATTATCATGCCTCTTTCCCAATCCATTACCCAGGGGGCCATCTGGGGGCTGTTGAGCTGGACGGCGATAAAAGTGGCCGGCGGCCGGTTTCGACAGATATCGTGGATCGTTATCGTCCTGGATCTCATGGCGGTCTTTTTGCTTGCGAATATGGAGACGTTTAAACATTAACCGGTGACGGGTGGGTGTGAACGCGTAGAAAATGGCAGTAAGAAGAAGGAATGAACAGGCCATTATTGCCGCCGGATCGCAGGGGGTGGATGCATATGTCGCCCGCTACCATGAGCTTCTCGAAAAACCGGGACGGATCGTAGTTGCGGCTCTCGAGCCGGTACACCGTCGAATCGATTCGAGCCTCCATCGTTCTACGGATACAGGCCGTGTAAATCTTTCCGCCTTTGTCTATGCCGCCGAGCGCCTTCCCTCCTGCCTGCCTTCCGTCAAAAGGATTGTCATCGCCTCCACGGAAAAGGTCTTCGAGGAGAGCGGTCTTGGCCATGTTATGGGCTGGGAAAGGGCCGGCGCCCGCCGCAGGAGACGTAGGTCCCACTATGACGGAGAGCAAACCCTTGCCATCTTTGTGACCAGCATCTCCGATTTCGACGACCTCATCCCCTCCCTCTGCGCCTATCAGATCGAATGGAACGCCATGCACGGCCGCCTCCGATCCACGCCGCTGGGGGCGGACCTTGCGGCCGGCAGGGTGCGGGCGACGGAGGCAAGGGAGGATATTCGCCGGGTCCTGGAGGTGAATAACAGGGATTGGGAAATCTTTCTGCGTTTCTGGTCGGAGCGGTGGGATCAGAGTCTTCGCGACATCGCCGCGGCGCCGAAGCAGATGATCGTCGATCGTCTGCCCCTTCAGCAGCAGGATTTTGAGGCATCTGTAAATGACTGGTTGGATGAGGTCATCAGCCATTTCTCCGCTCTCGATTTCGCGACGCGACCCGTTTACCTTGTTTCCAGCAATACCCACAGTCTGGCCAATCTTGTCTCGGGTTATGTCCGCCGTCACCGGGACGAGATCATCGCCGTCACCCTGGATGAGATAATCGATGATGACGATGACTATCTGCGCCGTTACTGGCGGCGGCTGAAATATGAGGAAGAGGCGCTGCGCAACGACTTTCTGTATTACGCCCTGCGGGCCTTTCTTGAAAAGCAACCGGACCGCGTTCAGGAAAAGATCGCCGCCGAGGAAGCCGCGGGGGTGCGCCGTTTTACCCCCGATCACCTTCTTCATCTGGAGGCGCAGATAATAGAACTGGAAAAGCTCGATCCGAACTGCCTGGATCCCGGCGTCAGCGTGCGGGGGGGATTCCCGCGGCCGGGATCGACGTGTCCGGTGCAGGGGCGGGCGCCCGGAATATCCCGCAAGACCGGAAGGGACGGTGACGACGGGAATGAGATGCCCATTGTCTTCAACATCGATTATCCCCTGGGTTTTTCCGCCTATTATCTCATGAAGCTGATCTTGGAGAAAATGAAACGGGTGCAGGGGGTTTTTATCCTGGGGAAGTCCGCCGCCATGATCGGGAGACTGGGGGATATCATGATTCCCGAGGAGGTGAGAGACGTCCATTCCGGCCGGAATTACCGCTTCCGAAATGTATTTTCCACGGCCACGCTCGCGCCTTATCTCAGCGAAGCGGCGGTCTTCGATGACCAGCGGACCCTCACGGTTCGGGGAACATTCCTCCATTCCCGGCTGATGATCGACGATTATCGCGGCGATGACTTCACGGGCATTGAAATGGAGGCCGGCCCTTATCTGTCCGCTCTAACAGAGCATCTCGGGATCAATACCTCCGGGAAATCCGCCGTTGTTCACATTCCGCCGGTATTGCCCATGGGCATCCTCTTCTATACCTCGGACACCCCCTATAACTTGCGGGCGAGCCTCCTCAGCCGCCGTCTGGGCTTGAAAGGCATCGAAGCGACCTATGCCTGTTCCCGGGCCATCCTCACCGCCGTTCTGACAAACTTGCGGTTACTGAATGGCGATTAAAAAAGGCCGCCGGATAATGGATTAACAACTATTTTCGCGGACGGTTTAACCGTCATCTTGGTATAAGGTTTTGAAGTCGCCTTTATCGGCATTGCAGGCCAGGCTTTTTATGGAACAATCAGCCGGAGCCGCTATGGGCTGCTGCCTAAAGGCCGTCGGCGCAGATATTGTTCCCGCCCCGGCCTTTCGCCTGATAGAGGAGTTGGTCAACCCTGCTGATCAATTCCCTTTCCTTCCACTCCCGGCCGCCGCCGACGGTGAGGAGACCGCTGCTGAGAGTTATGGTCAATGCGGCCCCAGGAATTGTGAGGGTGTTGCCGCGACACCGTTCATGGATGCGGTCGGCGATCTTCATCGCTTCCCGGGCGCCGGTATTGGCCATCAGGGTCATGAACTCGTCGCCCCCGTAGCGACACACAAGATCCAGGTCGCCCCGGACATGTTTCCTGAAGATCGCCGCTATCTCCTTCAGGGCTTGATCGCCGCTTTCATGACCGTGGGTGTCGTTGATGCCCTTGAAATGGTCGATGTCCGTCATCAGGATGGAAAAGACGCCTCCGTGCCTCCTGACCCTCGCCAGTTCTTCCCGGAGGCGGATTTCAAAGATATTTCTTATGTAAAGGCCCGTCAGGCCGTCCCTGGTCGCCATTTGGAACAGCACCGAATTTTCCAGGGAAATGGCGATCACCGTCGTCAGGATGTGGAGAAACTGCAATTCCTTCGTTGGCCGCGGCCTTCCGCCCGGCACCATGATGGCGATCACGCCGATCATTTTGGTCGCCGCTCCGACCAGGGGCAGGCACAGGCACCAGCCTTCCCCCTCCTGTCCCTTTCCCGCCGGCATGGGGGTGTCGAATCCCTTCCGGTTCGGGAAAACGGCGAATTCCCGGTTGATGATTATCTCCTCCAGCGGCGTTTCCGCCAGGGGGATTTCCTTGTGGACGGCCTGATAGCGTCGATCTTTGAATAATCCTTCCAGGCAGATGCGGCGCTCGCCGTCTTTCCAGGTAAAGAGGGCGACACTCTTGTTGGCGCTGAAGTCGGAAAGGGATTCCGCCGCCCTTTCCAGCAACACCTCTCTTTCCAGATCCACGGCCATGAGCCGGGCGGCGTAGTTCAGGAGAATCAGACCGTCTTCGCTGTCGAGCAAGGCATGGGATTGCATGGTAATCAAGATTTTCCTTTCTTTTTGTTCTCCAGGTTGGCCAACCATTTACTGAGCGTCGCCATCTGCCCAGGCGGCGGTTCTCGATCGGTAACCGGGGCTGGAGGGTCTTCACCTTGTGCCGCCTCCGGCGCCGTCCGGAGCTGGTCCAGGTCTTGTTCCATTTCCTGACGCAGAGGGGAATGGGGATTCAGATCGATAAACCGCTCATAGTAGCTAATCGCCTCCCTGATCAGCCCCTTTCTCCGGCAGATCCGCCCCATGAGCCGGTAGATCTCCGAATATCCCCGGATGATCTCTTCAATTTCCTTGATGATTTCCTGGGCCTCCTCGTTGTATCCCATCCCCCATAGGGCTTCGCACAAGATGGTCCTTGCCTCCACGTCGCCGGGCATCTCGGCCAGTCTAACTTCAGCGAGGTCCCGGGCCAGGGAGTACATGCCCCGATCGAGGAGGCTGCGGGCCTGCAAAGAAAAATCGTCTTTGTCGTGTCCGGAACTTTCCATATGTTTTCTACCTTTTTCCTTGTATCTTGAAAGGCTGTTACGGCCGCCGTCCACAGCCCTCACGGACCCCCTGCCGGTCCCCGGGTCCGTCCAGCCACCGATGGAGCCAGGCGAGCACCGTTTCATGCCATTGGCGGGAGTTTTGGGGGGCCAGTATCCAGTGCCCTTCGTCTGGGAAGAGGAGTAGCCGGGAGGGAACCCCCCGGCGCTGGAGGGCGTTGAAGAGGGCGAGGCTCTGGGTGTATGAGACCCGGTAGTCCCGGCAGCCGGCGGTGATCAGGACCGGGGTCCGCCAGTTGTCGAGATGCGCGCTGGGATTATGACGTTCCGGATCGCGAAATTCCCATTCGGGGAACCACAGGGTGTCAATTTCGTAACGGGCCGGGCGCAGGTCGAGGATCCCGGCATGGCTTACCAGGCAGCGGAAGCGATCCGTATGGCCGCCGATCCAGTTGATCATGTAACCGCCGTAAGAGGGGCCCAGGGCCGCCAGCCGCCGTTCGTCAAGGAACGGGAAGGCCGTTAAGGCCGCGGCGACCCCCTTCCGGATGTCCTCGCAGGGGGCGCCGCCCCAGTCGTCCCGAATGGCGTCGCTGAACGCCTGGCCGTAACCCGTGGAACCGTGAAAGTCGATCAGCACCGCCGCGTACCCGGCGCCGGCATAGATCTGGGGGTTCCAGCGGTAATGAAATTCGTCGATATTCGAAGTCTGCGGGCCGCCGTGGATGATGAATACGGCGGGGTATTTCCGGACGGGATCGAAGCCGGCGGGATAAACGATCCTTCCCCGGACGGTGTCTCCATGGGCCCCGGGGAAACTGAACTCCCCGGTTTCTCCGAAGGCGATCTTTTTCAGGCGGGGGTCGTTCAGGTCGGTGAGCCGCCGCGATTCGCCGCGGGCGCCGTCCAGGAGATGGAGTTCCGTCGGCCGGACCAGGGAGTTCCAGGAGTAGAGGACATTCCCACCCCGCAGGGGCCGGGGGTTGACCACATTCCCCGCGCCGACGATTAGACGGCTCTTTCCCGTTTCCGTATCCACGGCGAACAGGGCATGCCGGCCCTGATGGTCGGCGGTGCAGTAAATGGTCTTACCGTCGGGAGACCAGGCGAGACTGTCGGGGGAGCGGTCGCCTCCGGCGGTATCGTCGGCCCGGAGGTCCAGCGTTCTTTCCCGGCCGGAGGCGAGGTCGCGGATGATGATCCGGTAACGATCCGCCTCATGGCCGGGGCGGTTCATGGCCAGGTAAGCCAGGCGGCCGCCGTCCGGGGAGAACCGGGGCTGGGTGTCGGCGGCGGGATTGGCGGTGATCCGGACCGGCGGCGCCGGCGGTACTTCCGGCGGTGATGGCGGCAGGGAAGCCATGAAGAGATCGCTGTTGGTGGACCAGGCCTCGCTGCGTCCCTCATCCTTGGCGGTGAAGACCAGGGACCGGCCATCCGGGGACAGGGAAAATTCCTCGCTGCCTCCTCCCGCTGGGGAAGGACAATCGGCGTCCATGGCGGCCATGAGATCTTGGGCCGGGCCGCCGGGCAGGGGATAGTAGAAAAGGTGGTTCCGCTTCCCATCGCTCCAGGTGTCCCAAAAACGGACGGGCATGCGGTCGAAGATCATTCCTGATCCTGTCGCCGGGGTCCCTTTCTTCGCCGGGCTCGCTTTGGACTCCTCCCCTCCCGTCCGTCCGGGGATGACGGCCATGGCGAGGATGAAGAAACTGCCGTCGGGGGATACTTCAAAGGCCCGGACATCGAGGGGCAGGGAGGTGACCTGGCGGGGTTTTCTCGTCGCCGGGGATACCTGCCATATCTGCCGGGCTCCGGAACGGGCGGAGAGGAAATAGAGGATCTTCCCGTCGGGGGACCAGCGGGGATTGGTGTCTTCGTCGCTTTTGTCCGGAGGAAGGAAAACGCTGACCGGGCGATGGAGATCGGTAATGTAAACGGCGGAGCGGAGGCGGTTGGCGGCTGGATCGGCCCTGGCCACCGTATAGGCGACCCGGCCGCCGTCCGGGGAAACCTGGGGGTCGCCGATCCGTTCCATGGCCAACAGATCCGCCACGGTGAACGGATGCCTTTCCCCCGCTGCCGCCGGCGTCACCCCCGCCGGCGCGCCGAAAAAGAGACAGAGGAAGAAGATTATCCGGAGCCAAAATGATTTTTCAACCATAATAATTGACCGCTCCCCCCTCGCTTTTGCCTGGGACTATAGCATGCGGGCGGTGATTTCACAATGATCCGGAATGCGGAATGCTTTGACTTTTAAAGGGGAGTTAAATATAGTCTAATCTCTTGCAAAACCGGTTTCTTCCCTCTTTCGGGGGCGTGCGGGACGGCGGTCCTTTCGCGGTCTTTAAGGACGAAGGTATGACGGAAGCGAAAAAAAACACTCCCTTGACCGATCCACACCTGGTGGTTACGGAATCCCTTTTCCACGGCATCGTGGATCATATGCTGGACGCCCTGCTCATTCTGGACTGGAACGGCGTAATTCTCTTCGCCAATCAGGCGGCGGCCGATCTGGTCCAGTTGGAAAGCCCCGCGGCGGGCATCGGCCGCAACGCCGCGGAATTCATTCATCCCGATTTCATCGCGGTCGTGGCCGCGGATCTGTTGAATGTCCGTGAGGGCGGGGGCGGCTACCTGAATCGCTACCAGGTGATAACGACCCAGGGACGGGAACGCTGGGTCGAGGGTCTGGGAACACGGATCCCCTTCGGAACGGGGACGGCGAATCTGGTCACGATCCGGGATATCGGCGAGATCAAGGAGTCCGAGCGGATCATTCGGGAAAGCGAGACCCGCCTGCGGGAGCTGTCCGTTCTCCAGCAGGCCATCCTGGACGGCGCCAATTATTCCATCATCTCCACCGGTCCGGACGGAAAGATCAAGACCTTCAACGCCGCCGCCGAACGCTCCCTCGGATACCGGGCCGCGGAACTGATCGACATCCACGCCCCGTCGCTCTTCCATGATCCCGATGAAGTCCGCCGGCGGGCGGAGGAAATGTCCCGGGAACTGGGGAGGGAAGTGGCGCCGGGCTTCGAGGTCTTGGTGGCCAGGACCCGCCTGGGCATCCCGGATGAACGGGAATGGACATACATCCGCAAGGACGGCAGCCGGTTCCCCGTTTCCCTTTCCGTAACGGCGCTCCGGGACGCCTCCGGAGAGATCAGAGGATTTTTAGGCATCGGGAGCGACATCACCGCCCGCCTGAAGGCGGAGGAGGAGCTGCGGAAGCTCTCCCAGGCCGTCATGCAAAGCCCCGTGGCGGTGATCATTACCGCGCCCGACGGCAGGATCGATTATGTGAATCCCCGGTTCGCGGAGATCACCGGCTATACGGCGGCGGAGGCCGTAGGGGAGAATCCCCGGATCCTGAAATCGGGACGGATGTCCGAAGCGGAGTACCGGACCCTCTGGGAGACCATCAGCGCCGGACGGATCTGGCAGGGCGTCTTTTACAACCGGAAAAAGGACGGCGGCTATTACTGGGCTTCAGCGTCCATCTCGCCGATCCGCAATCCTCATGGTGAGATCACCCATTTTGTGGGCATCCAGGAGGACATTACCGCCCAGAAGCGGACGGAGCAGGCCCTGAAGGAGGCCAAAGAAGCCGCCGAAGCGGCTAACGTGGCCAAAAGCGAGTTCCTGGCGGGGATGAGTCATGAAATCAGGACCCCCATGAACGCCGTGATCGGGATGGCGGAGCTGCTGGCCGAAACGCCCCTGAACCGGGAACAGCAGCAGTACCTCCAGATCTTCCGCTCCGCCGGGGAGAATCTGCTCGGTTTGATCAATGATATCCTCGATCTTTCCAAGGTGGAGGCGGGGCGGCTGACCCTCGACGCCTCTCCCTTCCATCTCGGCGAGGTGGTGGAAAGGACCTGCGAGGTCATGTCCGTGCGGGCCCATGAGAAGAACATCGAGCTCGCCTGCCGGATCGCCCCGGATGTCCGTCTGGAGCTGCGGGGGGACGCCGCCCGGCTCCAGCAGGTCTTGATCAATCTCATTGGCAATGCCGTAAAATTTACCGAGGTCGGGGAAGTGGTGGTTGCAGTCGATCGGGAAACGCCGCTCCCAGCCTCCCCGCCGGAGCGGGATTGCATCCTCCATTTTTCCGTCCGGGATACGGGCATCGGCATTCCCCAGGACAAACTGGATCGTATTTTCGAGCGGTTTACCCAGGCCGATTCTTCCACCACCAAGCGTTATGGCGGCACCGGCCTGGGGTTGACCATTTCCCGCCAGCTTGCCGAACTTATGGGTGGTCGGATCTGGGTGGAAAGCGAGGTGGGCAAGGGGAGCATCTTTCATTTTACGGCCCGCTTTCAAGTACAGGAACATCCCGAAGACGCGGCGAAAAAGGCGGAGGCGGACATCGCCGGTCTGCGTGTCCTCGTGGTAGATGACAACGCCACCAACCGGCTGATCCTCAAGGAGACGCTGGCCCGTATGGGGGGCGTCGTCACCGAATGCGGGAGCGGCCCGGAGGCTCTGCTGATGGTGCGGGAGGCCCGCCGGCGCGGGGATCCGTTCCAGTTGGTCCTCCTGGATCAGCGCATGCCGGAGATGGACGGCTGGGAAGTGGCGGCGGCGATGCGGAAGGAACCGGAACCTGCGGGAACGACCATTCTCATGCTGACCTCGGAGAACCGCGATGCGGACGTCTCGCGGGCGGCGGCCATGGGTCTGGACGATTATCTCATCAAACCGGTGAAGCGCGCCGACCTGATCCGGGCCATCGCCAGGGCCCTGAAGAAACGAACGGTGGCGGCGGCTCCGAAGGCGCCCGTCCCCGAGGAGGAGCCGCGGCGGCTCCGGATCCTTCTGGTGGACGATTCGGACGACAACCGCTTTCTCATGGCGGCCTACTTCAAAAACACCCCCCATGAGGTGGAGATGGCGGAAAACGGGGCGCAGGCGGTGGAAAAATTCCAGGCGGGCGATTACAACCTCGTGTTCATGGACATGCAGATGCCCGTTATGGACGGTTATACCGCGACCCGGAGAATCCGGGCCTGGGAACAGGAACGGGGCCGCCGGCACACCCCTGTAATTGCCCTGACCGCTTATGCCCTGAAGGACGACATGGAAAAAAGCCTGGCGGCGGGATGCGACGACCACCTGACCAAGCCGATCAAGAAGGCCAAGCTCTTGGAGACCGTCTTGGCCTATGCCGGTCGCCCCGGTTAGCTACGGCGGGCTTTCGTGAGGTCCCCGGGCCGGTCCGATGATCTCTTTTTCCCGGCGGGCCGGCGGTTTAGAGTCATTTGGGAAACAGCTTCCGCAGCGCGCCGTCCACCTGGCGGTAATTTCTGGTGACGACCACCCCGTTGCTGATGAGGACCATGGTGGGGACCCCGACGATCCGGTAGGCCGCCGCCACGGCTCCCGTTTCATCCAGCAGGACCCGGTACGGCAGCTTGTGGCGATTGGCATAACGGGCGACCTTTCCCTGCGACTCCTGGATATCGATGCCGGCCATCACTATCCCCCGGGGGGCGTAGGTGTTGTATATCTCCTTGTAATGAGGGATTTCGGAACGGCACGAGGAGCACCAGGTGGTTCCGAAGACGAGGAGGACGGTTTTCCTCCCGTGGTCGTTCATGCTGAAGATCCGGCCGTTGATGTCCCGGATGCTGAATAGCGGCGCCCGCTCCTGGGCGAAACACCCATCGGCGCCCGGACACAGTGCCGCCGCGACGATCACGGCCGCCACACAAAAATAGCGTGCGAGTCTTGTCATCTTGTCTCCTTGGATCGACAGTCCTTCCGTTTTTTCCTGCCTTCCGTAAAATCCATCATGCCGGCCCCGGAGTCAGCACCAGAGCATCCCTGCCTGGAGGAGGAAATACTCCCCTGCGGCGATCATCAGCCACCCGAAGATTTTGTTCACCCTGGTCATCCACATTCCCGAGCGGGGAAGATTGGCCAGGACGCCCGCGGAGGTGCCGAGAAGAATCAGGAGGGTGCCCATGCCGAAGGAGAAGACAAACAGCAGCGACATGGCGTAGGGAACGCTCTGTCGGGTGGCGGCGAAGCCCAGCAGGACGGCCAGGACAGGGGCGGTGCAGGGTCCCATGACGAGTCCCGAGGCGGCGCCGACCAGGAGCGCGCCGACGGCCCCCCTTGTCTTTTCCCGGGGCTGCAGCCGGGCGACAAACCGGGGTGTCCGGATGGGCAGGGCAAAGGCGTCCAGCATGGACAAGCCCATGAGCAGGCAGACATTGGCCATGAGGAAAAACATCCAGGGATTGCTCTGGATCTGGCCGAACAGTTGCCCCGTCAGGGCCGCCGCCGCGCCGATGGCCGTGTAGGTCAGGGCCATGCCGAAGACGTAAACCAGGGAGAGAACGAATCCCTTCAGCTTGGAACCGCTGCTGTGGGCCCCGATGAAGGCTACGGTCAGGGGCGCCACCGGATAGGTGCAGGGGGTGAAGCTCACCAGAACGCCGCCGGCATACACCGCCAGATAGGCCAGCAGCGAGGAGCTCTGAAGATAATGGGCGGCGTTTTCGACAAATGCTTCTATCATGATGCGATGGTGTTTTGCCCTGACGGCGGGGTTCCCGCACGCGTTCCCGCCGGTCGGTTCAATGCTCCGCCACGGGGCGGGCGCTGGAAGAGGGCCTTTTTCAGAGCCCCACGCCGGCGGCGAAACCCTCCTCCACCGCCTCCTTGATCATCCGCGGGTGGACGCAGTCGCCCACGGTGTGGAACTCCGGGGCCACTACCCGAAAACGCTCCGCCGCCGCCGGGTCCGCCTTGAGGCCGGCGGCGAGAATCACCCAGTCGGCGGCGATGAACTCCGTGACGCCCCCGCGGTTCACCCGCACGCCGCCGGCGGAGACTTCCTCCACCCGGGTCCGGGTTTCCATGCGGACGCCCTTTTCCTTCAGCCGCGCCAGGAAAAAGGGCCGGTAGGTCATGGATACGGTGGTCGCCATGCGGTCCAGCATCTCCAATACGGTGACGGCGACGCCGTCGCCCCGGTCCAGGAGAAATTCCGCCGTCTCGCAGCCGACAAGGCCGCCGCCGATGACGATCACGGCGCCGCGGACCGTCTTCCTGCCGGCCAGGATCTCTTCGGCGGGTACGACGTGAGGGGCGTCGATGCCGGGGATGGGGGGGACCATGGGGGCGGCTCCGGCGGCGAATACGAGGGCGTCAGGTTCCGCGGCGGCCAGGGCTCCGGGATCCGCCTCATGACGGAGACGGATCTCCACCCCCGCCTTTTGCGCCCGAACGGTGAGACTTTCGGCCAGGGCGGCGATCTCCTCCTTGTGAGGCGGCAGACATCCGACCCGGAGCCAGCCGCCGGTCTCCCCCTCCCGCTCGAAGAGGGTGACCCGATGGCCCCGCAAGGCGGCCACGCGGGCCGCCTCCAGGCCGGCGGGACCGCCGCCGACCACGAAGACCTTTTTGGACTTGCCGGCGGGTTCCAGACGGCACTCTCCCTCCCGGCCCGCCAGGGGATTGACGCTGCAGAAGGCGTTGGTCCCGTCGCCCCAGCTTTTGTAAATGGACATGATCTCGCCCAGGCAGCGGGAACAGGCGATGCAGGGGACGATTTCATCCGTTCTTCCCTCCCGGGCCTTGTTGGGCAGCTCTGGGTCGGCCAGGAGGGCCCGGGCCATGCCGACGAGGTCTGCCTGGCCGGCGGACAGGATCTTCTCGGCGGTGAACGGATCGTTGATCCGGTTGGCGGCGATGACCGGGATGCCCACGACGCCGCGGATCGCCCCGGCCAGATGGGCGAAACCACCCTTGGGCACGGAGGGGGCGACGGTGGGTACGGAGGATTCGTGCCAGCCCGTGTAGGAGTCGATGAAATTCACCCCCGCTTTTTCCAGTGCCCGGGCGACCGGTATGGACTCGGCGATGGTGTGCCCCCCGGGCATCTGTTCGTCGAGGTTCAGGCGGACCCCCACGGGGAAATCCTCGCCGACGGCCGCCCGGATGGCGGCGACTACCTCCCGGACGATCCGCAGCCGGTTTTCCAGGCTGCCGCCGTATTCATCCTCCCGGAGGTTGGCGAGGGGGGAGAGGAAGCGATTCAGGAGGTAGCCGCCACCCACAAGGACCTCCAGGGCATCGAATCCCCCCTCCCGGACCCGGCGGGCGGCGCTCCCGTAAGCCGCGACGATGGATTTTATTTCCGCGACGGTCAAGGCCCGAGGCGTGCGGCGCAGGACCTGGTTCATGACGGGGGAAGGGCCCACAGCTTCGGGGGCGCCGTTTCCCAGGATGACATGATACGAGGTGATGAGCTGGCAGGAGGATTTCGCCCCGTGCGCCCGGATGGCCGCCGTCAACCGCCGCACCCCGGGCAGAAAACGGTCGGTGAAGAGCCCCGGTTCCGCCGGCGAACCGGCGGCAACGGGGGAAAAGGGGACGACGATCAGGCCGGCCCCCCCTTTGGCCCGGGCGGCGAAGAAAGCGATGAAACGGTCGCCGACGGTTTCATCGGCCTCGCCGTAGCCGGTGGTCATGGGCAGCATGACGATCCGGTTCCGCAGCTCCATCTTTCCGATCTGGAACGGGGTGAACAGATGCTTAAACATGGCGCCTCCTCGCGGGACTTTTTAAAAAAAGTATAAGGCAGGGCGGCAGGGGTGTCAAAGGAATTTTACCCCGCCGGACGGGCTGGATCGCACCGCGGGCAGCCCGTGGTCGGAATGGAAAAAGACATAAAACATTCGGGAGGTAAAACGGGTTTTACCGTGAAAAATCTCGACATGTTTGCATCATGCGTATATTAGGCGTGATAGGACGGGTGAGGAAAGAAATCCACGGATGCATCAAACGACGGCACAATAATATTTATATGAAAATACATCCGTGCCATCTCCCTTGAAGATTTTTTATCGTTCGTGGCTATCGGATAAACATGACAGTTCATTAGAAGCCGGGACTTTCGCCGGATAGGAAGGGAATACCGCCATGGGTTGTCAAAATTGTGAGCAGGAACTAAAAAGGATCCGGGATTTGGAGACGGAACTCGATCTCTATCGTCGCGCCGTCGGCGCCCTAAAGGAAAGTGAGGAATTATACTGGACCATTTCCCAGAAATCCCTGGCGGGGATCTATGTTGTTCAGGACGGGAAGTTCTGCAATGCCAATGAGAATTCCGCCTCCTATGCCGGTTACACCGTGTCCGAACTAATCGGCATGAAATCGGACGGTATCATCCATCCCGAAGACAAGGAACTGGTGAAAAGGAACGCCCGGGAGATGCTCCGGGGCGTCCAAGGCATTCCTCATACATTTCGGATCATCACCAAACAGGGACAGGTTCGCTGGATAATGGAAACCGTCACCTCCATCACCTATGGAGGGCGGCCGGCGATCCTGGGAAATTCCATGGACATCACCGAACTGAAGACGGTGGAAACCCGCCTTCGGGAGTCGGAGAACCTCTACCGGGCGATCTTCGAGCACACCGGTACGGCCACGATTATAATCGAGGAGGATACGAAGATCTCCCTGGTGAATGAACAGTTCGTCATGATGTCGGGCTATCCGCGCCGGGAATGGGAAGGGAAAAAAAGTTGGACGGCCTTTGTGGTCCCCGAGGACTTTGAGCGGATGACTAAGTATCACCGGCAGCGCCGTATCGATCCCGCTTCGGTGCCGAGAAACTATGAGTTCGGGTTTGTCGACAGTCGCGGAAGGATCCGCACCGTGGCCCTGACCGTAGGCATGATCCCGGGAACGAAAAAGAGCGTGGCCTCTTTCGCCGACATCACGGAGCACAAACTGGCGGAGGCTAAGCTCCGGGAATCGGAGGCCCTTTACCGGACCATATTCGAGACCACCGGCACGGCGACGATCATCATCGAAGAGGATATGACGATCAGTCTCGCCAATACGGAGTTCGAGGCCCTCACCGGGGCAACGAAATCCTATTGGGAAGGGAAGCGGAAGTGGAAGGAAATCGTGGCCGCGAAAGACCTCCCCCGGATGATGAAGTATCACCGGGCCCGACGGGAGGACCCGGCCTCGGCGCCCGGTCTTTATGAATTTTCCCTGGCGGACAGAAAAGGGAATCATCATCATATCCTCAACACCATTGCCATGATCCCGGGGACAAAGAAGAGCGTGGCTTCCCTAACGGACATTACGGACCAGAAACGGGCCGAGGCGGCCCTGCGGAAAAGGGAAAAGGACATCCAGATGAAGTCCCGGAATCTTCAGGAGGTGAACACCGCCCTGAAGGTCCTTCTGAAACAGCGGGAGGAGGACCGCACGGAGATGGAGGACAAGGTCCTCTCCAATGTCCAGACCCTGGTGCTGCCCTATCTGGAGAGACTGAAACAAAGTCGTCTTGGCGAAAGGGAACGCTCCTTTGTCCAGGTGTTGGAAACGAATCTGCAGAACATCGTTTCGCCCTTCGCCCAGCGCCTCTCCTCGCGTCATCTCCGTCTGACTCCCAAGGAACTCGAAGTCGCCAACATGGTCAAGGACGGCAAGACGACGAAAGACATCGCCTTGTTGCTGGGTGTCTGCCCCGGCGCCGTTTCCCTGCATCGGAATCATATCCGCAAGAAGCTCGGCCTGAACAGGGAGAAGATGAACCTCCGAACTTACCTCCGTTCCCTCATCTAATATAAGCTATATGTTTATATTCAATATTTAATCTTATTTCATTGACCGCATTTTAAATTTCCTTTACATGACAAACACTTATCAGTCGGCATTCCCCTAAATTGCCGCCAAAGGGGTAAGTTTCGCCCGCGTCAGGGAGGGAGGCGACGGGGAGACGCAGTCGTTGGGCGAGCAAGGTATCGATTCGGGATAGACGCCAACATCTCGGCTCCTCCTTACACGAGTATTTCCCTCCGGGACCGGGGTGCTGTCTGCTGCCACCCCGATCCCACTCCCTACTAAAACAACTGTGGCTGGGATGACAAGGAACATCATCGCGCTGCTCCCCGCCGTGAAGAAAAGGGCAGGACCTTGGGCCTAGCCACCTGCGGCGGCGATGTCGCCACGGACGTGGTCCTGGAAATGGTTTAGATAAAAACATTATTATTTATTTGGAGGCGGGTTGGAATGAGTTTAATGGATGAGTACAAGCGGAAACTGGTTACCCCCGAAGGGGCGGCAGGGATTGTCAAGAACGGCGACTGGGTCGAGTACGGTTCTTTCCTGGGTATGGTGAGGGCCTGTGACAAGGCTTTGGCCAAACGGAAAGGGGAGTTGAGGGACGTCAAGGTCCGCAGTTGCGTAACCGCCTATCTTCCCGAGGTCGTGGTCGCCGATCCGAAGGGGGAATCATTTACGTGGGTAAGCTGGCATTTCTCCGGGGCCGACCGGAAGTTTGCCGACAAGGGAATTCCCGTATATTACACGCCCGTCAAATATTCCGAAGTTCCTCGTTATGTCCGTGAAGATATGGACGATCTGGACGTCTTCATGCTCCAGGTTTGCCCTATCGACAAACACGGCTTCTTCAATTTCGGTCCCCAGTGCTCCCATTCCAAGGCCCTCTGCGAACGGGCCAAAAAGGTCATTGTCGAGGTCAACGAAAAGATGCCCCGCTGTCTGGGGGGTTATGAAGAGGCCGTTCATATCAGCGAGGTCGATTATATCGTCGAAGGGGAAAACCCTCCCCTGACCCAGCTCCCCTCGCCGCCCTGCACGGATATCGACAAGAAGGTGGCGGAATTCATCGTTTCGGAAATGGTCGATGGCAGTTGCATCCAACTCGGGATCGGCGGCATGCCCAACGCCGTGGGAAAGACGATTGCCGAATCGGACCTGAAGAATCTCGGTTGCCATACGGAGATGCTCGTCGATGCCTACGTTCACATGTTCGAAGCGGGCAAGCTCACGGGCTGCCGGAAGAACATCGATCCGTACAAGATCGTCTATACCTTTGCCCTCGGGACGCAGCTCCTTTATGACTTCATCGACGACAACCCCCGCTGCGCCACTTATCCGGTGAATTATACGAACAAGCCGGCCATCGCCGCCGCCAACGACAATCTCGTCACCATCAACAACGCCATTGAGGTGGATCTGTACGGTCAGATCTGTTCCGAATCCTCGGGGTTCCGCCAGATAACCGGGACGGGGGGACAACTCGATTTTGTCCTCTCCGGCTACGAATCAAAGGGCGGCAAGTCTTTTGTCTGCCTGCCCTCGAGTTACAAGGACAAGGACGGCAATATCAAATCGCGGATCGTGCCCTTCCTGCCCCCGGGAGGAATCGTCACCGTTTCCCGGACCATCGCCCATATCTTCGTGACGGAATATGGAAAGTTCAATGTCAAGGGCATGAATACGTGGCAGCGGGCCGAAGGGCTGATCAATATTTCTCATCCCGATACCCGCGAGGAGCTCATCAAGGCCGCGGAGGCGCAGAACATCTGGAGAAGAAGCAACAAGCGGGGATGAAAGACCCGGCATAAAAAGCGTTAAACTATCTCCTCTTTTCATGGAAACGGGGACCGCGGCGAGGACGGAAATGCCGCCTCGGCCCCCATATCCCTTTCTCTCCCCTCTACACAGCGACGACGATCGTCCCGGAAATAACCGAACCCCCGAGGTTGTTTAGCCATGATTTTTAGGAATCAGCCGTGCTTAACCCGGGGGATGGATTATCCTCACGTTTTCGGAGCAGATAACCATACCGGGTTGACTGAGTCGAAGGGAGCACGGGGACCGCCGGTTTTTTTCATTTGACAGAGAAGAGGCTATGCGATAGTGTGAGGATAATATATTAAAATAACAATATATAATTATCTGTACACGCTTAATTACTACTAATAATTATGGGGCAATTGCCTATGGGCGATTCCTATGGGACGTTTCAGGAAATCCTCCAAGAGAATGCCTTGTTGAAGGAAAGAATCCGGGAGTTGGAGAACTCGGAGTCGGAACGCGACAAGGCATACAAAAACCTTCAAGAGACGGAATCCAGGTTCAAAAAGCTGTTCAACGGCGCTGCCGAAGGCATCCTTGTGGCGGAATTGCCGAATAGGCGATTTCTCTACGCCAATCCGGCTCTATGCCGGATGTTCGGATTCACTGAAGGAGAGATCCCGGCCTTGTCGGTGATGGATATTCACCCCAAGGAGACCCTGGCCCATGTCTTGGCCGAATTCGATGCCCAGGCCCGGGGGGAAAAGATTTGGGCCCGGAACATCCCCTGCCTCCATAAGGACGGGACTGTATTTTATGCCGATATCAGTACGACCACGAACGTTTTGGACGGCAGGGAATGTAAGGTCGGCTTTTTTACCGATATTACGGAACGTAAGCAAATAGAGGAGTCGCTGCGGGAAACCGGTGAGACGTTGAAGGCGATTATTCTCGCCTCTCCCCTGGCGATCATGGCCCTGAATCGGGAAGGGGAGGTGATTTCCTGGAGTCCCGCGGCCAAACGCATTTTCGGATGGGATGAGCAGGATGTCCTCGGTCGTTTCAATCCCATCATCCCTCAAGACAAGATTGAGGAATACCGGACCGATTTCCAGCGGGTGCTGGTTGGGGAAGCCTATTCCCGGGAGCTGCGCCGGCAGAGAAGCGACGGTTCCTTGATCGACATCAACATCTACACTTCCCCCCTCCGTGATGCCGCGGGCGCCATTATGGGCGCCTTGGGCATCATGGAAGACATCACCGCCCGGAAACAGGCGGAGAGGGAGATGCGGGAGAGCGAAGAGAAATATCGACTCATTACGGAGAATTCCACGGACGTGATCTGGACCATGTCCCTGGACGGCCGCTTCACCTTTGTCAGCCCCTCCGTCACCATGCATGCGGGTTATAGCGTCGAAGAGGCCATGGCCATGACCATCGTAACCTACATGTGCGCGGAAGATCTGCCCTGGGTCCTCGATCTCCTTGCTCAGGAACTGTTGAAACCGCGGGCCGAGCGGGCCGAACGACGTATCCTGGAATTGCGGCAGAATACAAAAGACGGTTCTCTTCTCGATGTCGAGGTTTCCGTTTCCTGGCTCTACGATGAACGGGGAGAGGTTGTGGGTATCCAGGGCAGCACCCGGAATATAACGGCCCGGAAAAAGGCGGAGGAGGAGCGGCGGAGGCTGGAGGAACGGCTGTTGCGGGCGGAGAAGATGGAGTCGATAGGGACGCTGGCGGGGGGAATAGCGCATGATTTCAACAATCTCTTGATGGGGATCCAGGGGTATGCGTCGTTGATGCTTTTGGATTTGCCGCCGGGTCATCCCCATTGCGAGCGTTTGCAGGCCATTGAGAGGCAGGTGGCCAGCGGGGCGGAATTGACGCGGCAGTTGCTGGGATTTGCCCGGGGAGGTCGTTATGAGGTGAAGGTGACGGACCTCAACGAATTGCTGACGAAGGGGGCGGCGATGTTCGGGCGTACCCGGAAGGAGCTCCGTTTGCATGAACAGTATGGTGAGGGTCTCTGGAGGGTGGAGGTGGACCGGGGACAGATGGAGCAGGTGTTGTTGAATCTATTTGTCAATGCCTGGCAGGCGATGCCGGGGGGTGGGTACATCTTTTTGGAGACGGCGAACGTGGATCTCGATGAGGCCTTCGGGACGACCCTCGCTTTGTGTCCGGGGCGGTATGTGCGCCTATCCGTTGCCGACACGGGAGTGGGAATGGACGAGAAGACCCGGCAGAGGATATTCGATCCCTTTTTTACAACCCGGGGGATGGGACGAGGAACGGGTCTGGGGTTGGCGTCCGTGTATGGGATAGTGAAGGGACACGGGGGAATGGTCCAGGTGGACAGTGAACCTGGTCGGGGGGCTAAGTTCACGATCTATCTTCCCGCTTCGGATAAGGAATTTGAGGGCGAGGAGCAGTCGGGGGCGGCGCTAAGCCGTGGTACGGAGACGATACTGCTGGTGGATGATGAGGAGATTATCCTGGAGGTGGGTCGCGGTCTCTTGGAATCAATGGGTTACCGTGTATATGGCGTGGGCGCCGGCGAGGAGGCGGCGGCTTTTTGTCGGGACAGGGGGCAGACGGTCGATTTGGTGATTTTGGACATGATCATGCCGGGGATGTCGGGGGGAGAGACCTTCGACCGACTGCGGGAGATCGTTCCGGGAGTTCCGGTACTCCTCTCCAGCGGGTACAGCATCGATGGCCAGGCCAGGCAGATTCTGGAACGCGGCTGTGACGGTTTTCTCCAGAAGCCCTTCCGCCCCGAGGTCCTCTCCCAAAAGATCCGGGAGATCCTGGAGAAAGAAAACCCCGACCGTTGAACGGCGCTGAATGTTTCCCCCTTGCCTCCTTAGTTTGTCAATTAATATCCCCTTGGAAGCGGTAACCGATGCCGGGTTCGTTCAGCAGGAAGTGGGGGCGGGTGGAATCGGCCTCGATTTTCTTTCGCAGTTGGTTCATGAAAACACGCAGGTAATGGGTCTGCTCGATATAGGGCGGCCCCCAGACTTCTTTAAGGAGTTGCCGGTGGGTCATGACCCGGCCGGCATTTCCGACCAGGACGGTCAACAGCCGGTACTCGATGGGGGTGAGATGAAGCTCCCGATTGCCGCGATAAACTTGTCTCTTGAGGAAATCGATCTTCAGGTCTTCGGCGGCAAAAATCGCCTCGCCCGGTTCCGCGCCTTTTAACGCCGCGTGCCGGAGGGAGACGCGGATTCTGGCCAGCAGTTCCCCGGCGCCGAAAGGCTTCGTCAAGTAGTCGTCCGCGCCGTTGTCGAGGGCCTTGATTTTATCCCCTTCCTGGTCCCGCGCCGAGATGACGATAACGGGCAGGGCGGTCCATTCCCTCAGTTTGGCGATTACCTCCAAACCGTCCATATCCGGAAGTCCCAGATCGAGAAGGATAATGTCGGGATTCCTCGTGGCGGCCTGGGAAAGCCCCTCGGCGGCGGTCTCTGCTTCGATCACGGCATAGCCTTCACTCTGAAGGGTCAACCTGAGGAACCGCCGCATCTGTCTTTCATCTTCCACCAAAAGAACGGTCCCCGTATTTTTCGTCATGGCAACTCCTTCTCCGGGATCATGGCCGGCGGCGCTCCCTCGCTGGGAAGAACAAATTTAAAAACGGCGCCGCCGTCCGGCCTGTTTTCGACCCAGATGCGTCCGCCGTGCGCCTCCACGATGGCGCGGCAGATGGAGAGGCCGATGCCGGCGCCCATGAGCGTCCGGGCCCCCCGGGTAAATTTGCTGATAATCGCCTCTTCTTCATGGAGCGAAATGCCGGGACCCCGGTCGGCAATTTCGATACTGACCGCCCCCTGCTGCGCTTCGGCGGCGATTTCAATGGGGGTGCCGGGGGGTGTGTGCCGCAGGGCGTTTTCCAGGAGATTGGTCAACATCTGCTCCATGCGTTGGCGGGCATAGTTGAGGATCTCCTCGCTGGCCTTGTGCCCCGCCAGGGTCACGATTTGCGCCCCCAGGCTTTCCGCCAGCCGCATATGCTCCGCCAGCCGCCGCTTGTCCTCCGCGGACGGCTTGACATGGGACGGGGCCTCTACATGTACGGCCATCCATTCCGCCCGGAGCACCGCCGCCATCCGGCGGGCGGCACGGATCAGCCGGATGGAGCGGGGGTTCGTGCCGATACAGACCAGAATCCTTTCCGCGGCCGGCCAGATCTCCCGGACGCCCCGATCGCGCCGGTAGCTTTCCATCTGGTCGTCCACCCGCTCGGCGGTGCGCCGCAACGTCAGCTCCCGCAAAGCAATCAGATTGCCCTTGCGAAAAAAGTTCTCCCGGGCCTGTTCCGCCTGTTCGGGCAGATAGACCTTGCCTTCCTGCAAGCGCTGGATGAGATCGTCGGGCGGCAGATCGATGAGCTCGATTTCATCGGCCCGGTCCAGAAACGAGTCGGGCATGGTCTCCCGGACGATGACGCCGGTGATCTGGCGGACAATGTCGTTCAGGCTCTCCAGATGCTGGACATTGACGGTGGTATAAACGGAGATGCCGGCATCGAGGAGCTCCTGGACATCCTGCCACCGCTTCTTGTGACGGGCCCCGGGGGCATTCGTATGGGCCAGCTCATCGACGATGATCAACGCCGGATTGCGGCTTAGCGCCCCGTCGAGGTCGAATTCCTCTATTTCCCGGCCGCGATACGCAATTGTCCGGCGCGGCAGGATTTCCAGACCGTCGAGGAGGGCTTCCGTTTCCCGTCGGCCGTGGGTCTCGACAATCCCGACGGCGATGTCGAGGCCTTCTTCCCGTCGCTGCCGCGCGGCTGCGATCATCGCATAGGTTTTGCCCACTCCCGGAGCGGCGCCGAAAAAAATCTTGAGTTGACCCTGGCGTTGACGCTTTTCTTCGGTTAGCGCCCTGTCCAGGAGTTCATCGGGGTCCGGTCTTTTCGCTTCCATGTCTTTGCCGTTCTCAAAATGATAATGTCCTTAATACCTCAACCGTATTGTAACAGAATCATGGTATCGCATCCAGAAGCTGAACCTTTACCGGGCTGTGCAGTGTTTGCGCGACCCCCTGGGAAACGAGGAACAACGCCGTAACCAGGGAAAGGGGCGACAGAATGTAAATAAGCGAACGGGTCAGATCCACCCATACATTGCCGATGGTATTGGCGAGGGTGCGTTTCAGCCCTCTGGTAAAGGCGATCAACGCCGCCATTCCCGAGGCCGCGGAGGCAAAGTTCTGAACGGTCAACCCTGCCGCCTGGGTTAAAAGGCTCAAGGTCGTCTCCCCGCCGTAGGCCTGCCAGTTGGTATTGGTTACAACCTGAGTTCCCGGAGGAATGTAACGATGGAAGGAGGTAAGTCCTTAAAAGTG